>NZ_JBVISM010000002.1:0-133120 GCF_055575515.1 Streptomyces sp. NPDC034086
TCCTTGTCTTTCCGGGGCGGGACGGTCGGTCAAGGGTGGCCGAAGGCCATCGCGTAGCGACGCGACGAAGGAGCGCCCTTGAGGGACCGGCCCGAACCGGAAGGACGATGGGACTGACGGGAAACCCCCAAACCGACTGTGACACCGCCCAGCAGAAACCCCGCCCCCCGAACCCCCGCCCGTCCATACGTCACCCGCCCGCTCGGCCCCACCCCCACCCCCGCCCCCTTGACCTAGTTAGTGATTGAGTACTAACTTATTGCCATGGCCAGGATGAGTGCGGACGAGCGGCGTGAGAGCGTCATTCGCGCGGCGATCCACGAGTTCGCGCGCGGTGGTTACTACGGGACCTCCACCGAGGCGATCGCCAAGCGGGTCGGGGTGTCGCAGCCGTACCTCTTCCGGCTCTTCCCCGGGAAGCAGGCCATCTTCCTCGCAGCGGCCGCCCGCTGCATGGAGCGGACCCGGGAGATCTTCGCCCGGGCGGCGGAGGGGCTCGGGGGTGCCGAGGCGTTGCAGGCCATGGCCGACGCCTATCAGCGGCACATCACCGAAGACCCGCAGGTCGTTCAGATGCAGCTCCAGATGTACGTCACCGTCGCCGCCGCCGAGGCGGCCGGCGACCGGGAGTTCGGGGAGCTCGTACGGGCCGGCTGGCTGGAGCTGTGGGACACCGTGCGGGTGCCGCTCGGCGGGGACGTCAAGGAGACGACCAGCTTCATGGCCTACGGAATGCTCATCAACACCCTCACCGCGATGGGCTTCCCGCCCGGTCATCGCATCTGGGAGGGGCTCCGCTCCTGCGACCACCCCGAAGGCCACCCCGACGGGCACGCCGACGGGCGGCCCGACGGGCGGCCCGAGGCCCGCGCCGAGGCGTAGTGCCGCTCCTCGCGGCTCGGGCGTCTCTTTCTGCCCATGAAAGTTAGTCAGCAATAACTAACAACAACCTCAGGGGGAACCGTGACCCAGCAAGCCGCCGAGACGAAGCTACGCGGGCCCGCCGTCTGGGCCCTCGTGCTCACCGGGGCCGCCAGCTTCATGGCCGCCCTCGACAACCTCGTCGTCACCACCGCCCTCCCCGCGATCCGCGCCGACCTCGGCGGCGGGCTGGAGGACCTGGAGTGGACGGTGAACGCCTACACGCTCACCTTCGCCGTCCTGCTGATGTTCGGCTCCGCCCTCGGCGACCGCTTCGGCCGGCGGCGGCTGTTCATCGCCGGACTCGTGGTCTTCACCGGCGCCTCCGCCGCGGCCGCCCTCTCGCCCGGGATCGACCAGCTCATCGCCGCCCGCGCCGTCCAGGGCGTGGGAGCGGCGGTGATGATGCCGCTCAGCCTCACCCTGCTCACCGCCGCCGTCCCGGCCGCGCGGCGGGGCATGGCCCTGGGGATCTACGGAGCCGTGAGCGGGCTGGCCGTCGCCGGCGGTCCCCTCGTCGGAGGCAGCCTCACCGAGCACATCTCCTGGCAGTGGATCTTCTGGCTCAACGTCCCCATCGGCCTCGCCCTGATCCCGCTCGCCCGGCTGCGCCTGGCCGAGTCCTCCGTCCCGCACGCCCGCCTCGACCTCCCGGGCACCCTCCTGATCAGCGGCGGGCTCTTCGGCATCGTCTACGGCCTGGTCAACGCCAACGCCCACGGCTGGACCAGCGCCCCCGTCCTGACCGCCCTGATCGCGGGCGGCGTCCTCCTCGCCGGCTTCGTCTGGCACGGCTTCCGGAGCGCGGACCCCGTCCTCCCCATGCGGCTCTTCCGCGACCGCGGTTTCTTCGGCATCAACTTCGCCGGCCTGCTGATGTACCTGGGCATGTTCGGGTCGATCTTCCTGCTCAGCCAGTTCCTCCAGGGCGTCGCCGGCTACTCGCCCACCCAGGCCGGCCTGCGCATGCTCCCCTGGACCGGGATGGCGGTCGTCGTCGCGCCGATCGCGGGGATGCTGTCCGACCGGCTCGGCGGCCGGCCCGTCGTCGTGGCCGGGCTGGCCCTGCAGGCGCTCGGGCTCGGCTGGTTCGCGGTGATCCTGAGCACGGACGTCTCGTACGCCGCCCAGCTCCCGGCGCTCGTCCTGAGCGGCATCGGCATGGCGCTGTACTTCGCCCCCGCCGGCCACGTGCTCATGTCCACCGTCGCCCCCGCCGACCAGGGCAGGGCCTCCGGCGCCAACAGCGCCCTGCGCGAGGTCGGCGGCGCCCTCGGAGTGGCGGTGCTGGCCTCCGTCTTCGCCGCCCGTGGCGGTTACGAGACCCCGCAGGCCTTCACCGACGGCACCGTCCCCGCCCTGTGGATCGGCGCCACCGCGGTCGCCCTGGCCGCCGTGCTCGCCCTGCTGCTGCCGCGCCGCGCGAAGGCCGCCCCCGCCGCCGGCCCGGCGACCGTCACCGTCCCCGCACCGGCCCCCGTCCGGGCCTCGGCCGGCTGAACCGCGCGAAGGAGTCCCCGTCATGCCCGACATCCCCTGGTCCACGCCCACCCCGGCGGCCCCCGACGCCGAGGTCTACGTCATGGCCTCCCGGTTCGAGACGGCCACCCTCTCCGGCGCCCTCAGGTTCTTCCTCAAGTCGCCCGGCATCGTCCGCCAGATCCGCAAGGCCCCCGGCGCCCACGGCGTGGCCCTCCGTGCCCGCGTCCTCGGCCGGACCTTCCTCACCCTTTCCGCCTGGGAGGGCCGGGACGCCCTGTACCGCTTCGCCGGCAGCGAGCCGCACCGCTCCAGTGCCCGCGCGGCCAGCGCGTACATGAAGGAATCGGCCTTCACCTTCTGGACCGTCCCCGCCTCGGAACTGCCCGTCACCTGGGCCGAGGCCGAGCGCCGTCTGGCGGAGCGGGAGCAGGGCCACTGAGTGCCCCGCCGGAACGCGAGGGGGACGGACCGTACTCTTGTCCACGTGCAGGAACTCCACGACGCCCCCCTCGCCCCGCTGACCACCTTCCGCCTCGGCGGCCCCGCGGCCCGGCTGGTCACCGCGACCACCGACGCCGAGGTGATCGAAACCGTCCGTGCCGCGGACGAGAGCGGCACCCCGCTCCTGGTCATCGGCGGCGGCAGCAACCTGGTCATCGGCGACCAGGGCTTCGCCGGAACGGCCCTGCGCATCGCCACCACCGGCTTCACCCTCGAGGGCAGCACCCTCGAACTGGCGGCCGGCGAGAACTGGAGCGACGCCGTCGCCCGCACCGTCGAGGCCGGGCTCGCCGGCATCGAGTGCCTCGCCGGGATCCCCGGCTCGGCCGGCGCCACCCCGATCCAGAACGTCGGCGCCTACGGCCAGGAGGTCTGCGACACCATCACCGAGGTCGTCGCCTACGACCGCACCACCGGTGAGACCGTCACCCTCAGCGCCGCCGAGTGCGCCTTCCGGTACCGCAACAGCACCTTCAAGGACCAGCCCGACCGCTACGTCGTACTGCGCGTGCGGTTCGCGCTGGAGGACGCCGGCGGCCTCTCCGCGCCGATCAAGTACCCCGAGACGGCCCGCGCCCTCGGCGTCGAGGCCGGCGACCGCGTCCCGGCCGCCCGCGCCCGCGAGACCGTCCTGCGCCTGCGCGCGGGCAAGGGCATGGTCCTGGACCCCGCCGACCACGACACCTGGTCCGCCGGCTCCTTCTTCCACAACCCGATCCTGACCGACGAGGCCTACGCCGCCTTCCTGGCCCGCGTCCAGGACCGCCTCGGCGCCGACACCGCCCCGCCCGCCTACCCGGCCGGCGAGGGCCGTACGAAGACCAGCGCGGCCTGGCTGATCGACAAGGCCGGCTTCACCAAGGGCTACGGCAGCGGCCCCGCCCGCATCTCGACCAAGCACACCCTCGCCCTCACCAACCGGGGCGGAGCCACCACCGAGGACCTGCTGACCCTCGCCCGCGAGGTCGTCGCCGGCGTCCACGCGGCCTTCGGCGTCACCCTCGTCAACGAGCCGGTGACGGTCGGCGTCAGCATCTGACATGCGCTGCCCCCAGCACGGGGCCGGTACGGACCCCACACGCCTGGTGGGGCGCGAGATCCGCCGGGTCGTCGCGTCCTGGCACATCTGCGAGGGAGAGCGCTCCGAGGCTCCGCTCGACGTCTGGCTGATCGACAGCGCCGGCGAGTGCACCCGCATCACCACCGGGTCCGACCAGTGCCTCATCGTCGAGTGCGCGGAGCCCCACGAGCCGTACGACCTGGGCGAATGGGGCCGCGTCGAGGTCGGCGAGGACCTCGGCGAGCACCCCTTCCTGCGCCACCTCGGCCAGACCGTCGAATCGGTCGCCGAGTTCGCGCTGCCCGAGCAGGGGCGCACCCACCTGGAGATCGGCTTCCCCGACGGCCACCGCGTACGGGCCGACTGTCACGAAGGGGACCTGCGGCTCACCCGTTGAGCCAGTGCCCGATCCCGTCCAGCAGCTTGTTCTTGACCTCCTCCGGCGCGGCCGACCCGCGCACCGACTGGCGGGCCAGCTCGGCGAGCTCCGCGTCCGTGAAGGCGTGGTGGCGGCGGGCGATCTCGTACTGGGCCGCCAGCCGGGACCCGAAGAGCAGCGGGTCGTCCGCGCCCAGCGCCATCGGCACCCCGGCCTCGAAGAGGGTGCGCAGCGGCACGTCCTCGGGCCGTTCGTAGACCCCGAGCGCCACGTTGGAGGCGGGGCAGACCTCGCAGGTGACCTGCCGGTCGGCGAGCCGCTTGAGCAGCCGGGGGTCCTCGGCGGCGCGGACGCCGTGCCCGATGCGGGAGGCGTGCAGGTCGTCGAGGCAGTCGCGGACGGAGGCCGGGCCGGTCAGCTCGCCGCCGTGCGGGGCCGCGAGCAGGCCGCCGTCGCGGGCGATGGCGAAGGCCCGGTCGAAGTCGCGGGCCATGCCGCGGCGCTCGTCGTTGGAGAGCCCGAAGCCGACGATGCCGCGGTCGGCGTAGCGGACGGCGAGGCGGGCGAGGGTGCGGGCGTCGAGGGGGTGCTTCATGCGGTTGGCGGCGATGAGGACCCGCATGCCGAGACCGGTCTCGCGGGAGGCGCGGTCGACGGCGTCGAGGATGATCTCGACGGCCGGGATCATCCCGCCGAGGAGGGGCGCGTAGGAGGTGGGGTCCACCTGGATCTCCAGCCAGCCGCTGCCGTCCCGTACGTCCTCCTCGGCCGCTTCGCGGACCAGCCGCTGGATGTCCTCGGGCTCGCGCAGGCAGCTGCGGGCGGCGTCGTAGAGCCGCTGGAAACGGAACCAGCCGCGTTCGTCGGTGGCCCGCAGCTTCGGCGGCTCCCCGGCCGTCAGGGCGTCGGGAAGACGGACGCCGTACTTGTCGGCGAGCTCCAGCAGGGTCGACGGACGCATCGAGCCCGTGAAGTGCAGGTGGAGGTGGGCCTTCGGCAGAAGCGTGAGGTCGCGTACGTGCTCCATCCGGTGATCCTGCCGCACCGCGGCGCCCGGCGGGAGGGGGTTTTACCTTTCGGGGGCTTGCCCGAACGCGAGAACGGGGCCCCGGTGCGGCGGAAACGCCGAGCGGCGGCCCCCCTGCCGGGGGAGCCGCCGCTCGGGGCCTGGCCGCGGAATCGCCGCCGGTCCTAGGCCTTGGCCTCCGCGAGGAGCTTCTGGACGCGGGAAACGCCCTCGACCAGGTCCTCGTCGCCCAGGGCGTACGACAGGCGCAGGTAGCCGGGGGTGCCGAAGGCCTCGCCCGGGACGACCGCGACCTCGGCCTCGTCGAGGATCAGCGCGGCCAGCTCGACGGAGGTCTGCGGGCGCTTGCCGCGGATCTCCTTGCCGAGCAGCTCCTTGACCGACGGGTACGCGTAGAACGCGCCCTCGGGGGTCGGGCAGAAGACGCCGTCGATCTCGTTGAGCATCCGCACCATCGTCTGGCGGCGGCGGTCGAAGGCCTTGCGCATCTCGGCGACGGCGTCCAGGTTCCCCGAGACGGCGGCCAGCGCGGCGATCTGGGCCACGTTGGAGACGTTGGAGGTGGCGTGCGACTGGAGGTTGGTCGCGGCCTTGATGACGTCCTGCGGGGCGATCACCCAGCCCACGCGCCAGCCGGTCATGGCGTACGTCTTGGCGACGCCGTTGACGATGATGCACTTGTCCCGCAGCGCCGGCACCAGCACGGGCAGCGAGGTGAACTTCGCGTCGCCGTACACGAGGTGCTCGTAGATCTCGTCGGTCAGCACCCAAAGGCCGTGCTCGGCGGCCCACTCGCCGATCGCGCGGGCGTCCTCCTCGCTGTAGACCGCCCCGGTCGGGTTGGAGGGGGAGACGAACAGGACGACCTTGGTGCGCTCGGTGCGCGCGGCCTCGAGCTGCTCGACGGAGACGCGGTAGCCGGTGGTCTCGTCGGCGACGACCTCGACCGGGACACCGCCGGCGAGGCGGATCGACTCCGGGTAGGTGGTCCAGTACGGGGCCGGGACGATGACCTCGTCGCCCGGGTCGAGGATCGCGGCGAAGGCCTCGTAGATGGCCTGCTTGCCGCCGTTGGTGACGAGGACCTGGGAGGCGTCGACCTCGTAACCGGAGTCGCGCAGCGTCTTGGCGGCGATGGCCTTCTTCAGCTCGGGCAGGCCGCCGGCCGGGGTGTAGCGGTGGAACTTGGGGTCGCGGCAGGCCTCGACAGCCGCCTCGACGATGTAGTCCGGCGTCGGGAAGTCGGGCTCGCCCGCGCCGAAGCCGATCACCGGGCGGCCGGCGGCCTTGAGGGCCTTGGCCTTGGCGTCGACGGCGAGGGTGGCGGACTCGGAAATGGCGCCGATACGGGCGGAGACCCGGCGCTCGGAGGAAGGCGTTGCAGAGGTCATGGGGCCAATCGTCCCAGACGTGCGAGAGGGGCGGCACACCGTTTCAGTCACCGGACGGAGCAGATCCGGATGTCTTCTGTTCGACGTCAGGGCCCGGACCACGTACACTCACCTGTCGTTGGTCCTCACCAGCCGCCCCAGAGCGTGAGCACTCCGTGCACTCGCCCGGATGCGGTAGGTTGGGGCACGCAACAAAGGGTCGTAGCTCAATTGGTAGAGCACTGGTCTCCAAAACCAGCGGTTGGGGGTTCGAGTCCCTCCGGCCCTGCTTCACACTCCTTCTCGGATGTGTGCGCAGGTACGTACTTCGATGCAACGCCGTGCGGCGCAACCGGGCGCGGCAACGGCCACGACCCGGATTCAGGTGAGAGACGTGACGGACGCCCTGGGCTCCATCGACATGCCTGACGCCGACAGCGACTCTCGCGAGAAGAAGGCCCGCAAGGGCGGCAAGCGCGGAAAGAAGGGCCCCCTCGGGCGCCTCGGGCTGTTCTACCGCCAGATCGTCGCGGAGCTCCGCAAGGTCGTCTGGCCCACCCGTAACCAGCTCTCGACGTACACCACCGTGGTGATTGTCTTCGTCGTCATCATGATCGGTCTGGTGACCGTGATTGACTATGGGTTCCAGGAAGCCATCAAGTTCGTCTTCGGCTGATCCCCGCGGAGGGCGGCGCCTTGATGGGTGCCGCCCGTTTTCGCATGTTCGACCACCTTTTGTATCCAGGAAGAAGCAGCCACCGTGTCTGACCCGAACCTGAACGTGAGCCACGACTCCGTCGAGTCCGTCGAGGACGAGCTCGACATCGTCGAGGCGGCGGACGCTGTGGACCCCGACGAGGTCGAGCTCGCCGATGCCGAGGCCGGCATCGCCGCCGAGGAAGCCGCGCTGCACGTCGAGGACGAGGTCGACGCCGAAGCCGACACCGACGAGGCCGACGAAGACGCCGCGACCGACGAAGACGCCGAGGACGAGGGCGACGCAGAGGCCGGGACCGAGGCCGAGGACGCCGCTCCGGCGGAGCCCGCCGAGCCCGTCGACCCCATCCAGGCCCTCCGCGAGGAGCTGCGCCTGCTGCCCGGCGAGTGGTACGTGATCCACACCTACGCGGGCTACGAGAAGCGCGTGAAGGCGAACCTCGAGCAGCGCGCCGTCTCGCTGAACGTCGAGGAGTTCATCTACCAGGCCGAGGTGCCCGAGGAAGAGATCGTCCAGATCAAGAACGGCGAGCGCAAGAACGTCCGGCAGAACAAGCTGCCCGGTTACGTTCTCGTCCGCATGGATCTGACGAACGAGTCCTGGGGCGTCGTCCGCAACACCCCGGGCGTCACCGGCTTCGTCGGCAACGCGTACGACCCGTACCCGCTGACCCTCGACGAGATCGTCAAGATGCTCGCCCCCGAGGCGCAGGAGAAGGCCGCCAAGCAGGCCGCCGAAGAGGCCGGTCTGCCCGCGCCCGCCGTCAAGCGCACCATCGAGGTCCTGGACTTCGAGGTCGGCGACTCGGTCACCGTCACCGACGGCCCGTTCGCCACGCTCCAGGCGACGATCAACGAGATCAACCCGGACTCGAAGAAGGTCAAGGGCCTCGTCGAGATCTTCGGCCGCGAGACCCCGGTCGAGCTGAGCTTCGACCAGATCCAGAAGAACTGATCTTCGGATTCAACGCTTCCGAAACAGGTCAGACCAGCCCCTGAAGGGCGGTCTGACCTGCTCGGTTTTTAGCCCCGCACTGATACCCGTTATCGTGGTGCGGTATGCCTCCATCCGGATGACCGGAAGGACGGCTGAAAACTCTCACTAGGACCCGGAGAGAGCAATGCCTCCCAAGAAGAAGAAGGTCACGGGGCTTATCAAGCTCCAGATCAAGGCCGGTGCGGCCAACCCGGCTCCGCCGGTCGGCCCCGCGCTCGGTCAGCACGGCGTCAACATCATGGAGTTCTGCAAGGCCTACAACGCCGCGACCGAGTCGCAGCGTGGCATGGTCGTGCCGGTGGAGATCACGGTCTACGAGGACCGTTCCTTCACCTTCATCACCAAGACCCCGCCGGCCGCGCGCCTCATCCTGAAGAGCGCCGGCATCGAGAAGGGCTCCGGCGAGCCGCACAAGACCAAGGTCGCGAAGCTCACGCGTGACCAGGTCCGTGAGATCGCCACGATCAAGATGCCCGACCTCAACGCGAACGACATCGACGCCGCCGAGAAGATCATCGCCGGCACCGCCCGTTCGATGGGTATCACGATCGAGGGCTGATCCAGCCCCTCGCAGTTCCCCAGTGGTAGGGCCAAGCGCTGGCCCGAACCACGACTCCATGCCTGAAGCACTTACACAGGAGCAGAAGTGAAGCGCAGCAAGACTCTCCGCGCTGCGGACGCCAAGGTCGACCGGGAGAAGCTCTACGCTCCCCTCGAGGCCGTCCGTCTCGCCAAGGACACCAGCACCACCAAGTTCGACGCCACCGTCGAGGTTGCCTTCCGCCTGGGTGTCGACCCGCGCAAGGCCGACCAGATGGTCCGCGGCACCGTGAACCTCCCGCACGGCACCGGTAAGACCGCCCGGGTCCTGGTCTTCGCGACCGGTGACCGTGCTGCGGCCGCGGAAGCCGCCGGCGCCGACATCGTCGGCGACGACGAGCTGATCAACGAGATCGCCAAGGGCAACCGCCTCAACGAGTTCGACGCCGTCGTGGCGACCCCGGACCTCATGGGCAAGGTCGGCCGCCTCGGCCGCGTGCTCGGTCCGCGTGGTCTCATGCCGAACCCGAAGACCGGCACCGTCACCATGGACGTCGCCAAGGCCGTCACCGACATCAAGGGTGGCAAGATCGAGTTCCGCGTCGACAAGCACTCGAACCTGCACTTCATCATCGGCAAGGTCTCCTTCACCGATGAGCAGCTGGTCGAGAACTACGGCGCCGCTCTGGACGAGATCATCCGTCTGAAGCCGTCCGCCGCCAAGGGCCGCTACATCAAGAAGGCCGCCCTCAGCACCACGATGGGCCCCGGCATCCAGCTGGACTCCAACCGCACCCGGAACCTCCTCGTCGAGGAAGACCCGGCTGCTGTCTGAGCCTCACGGCTCGCCTGAGTGGCTGAACGGGCCCTCCGCTCCCTTCCGGGGAGCGGAGGGCCCGTTTCCGTCTGCCACGGGACCGGTAGCGGCCGGACGCCCCATATCCAGGAGCGTCCACGGCATGGAGGCCGTATGGTCATACGGTTATCGATCACACCAGGGGTGGGGACTCCATGCTGACGTACCGCAAGAAGACCGCAGGGGCCGCGCTGGCCGCCGTACTGCTCGTGGGCGGGGCCACGACGGCCTGCGAGGACGGCAAGAAGGCGGACGGCGGCAAGGCCGCGGCCACGCCGGCCGCGCAGGCCTCCCCGTCCGGCCCGGCGGCCCGGGGGGCGGCGGACGCGACCCCGGCCGCGTACCTGGAGAAGGCGAAGAAGAAGTCCGAGGAACTCACCTCCGTCCGCTACACCATGACCGGGACCACGGCCGGACAGCAGCTCTCCGGCGAGGTCTCCATGCGGATGAAGCCGTCCGTGGCCATGTCGATGAAGATGACCACGCAGGGTGCCGAGAGCGGGTCGATGGACCTGCGGATGGTCGACGGGGCCGTGTTCATCGGCTCCGAGGGCAGGTACCTGAAGTTCGACATGAAGGCCATGGACCCGGCCACCGCCAAGAAGCTGGGGGGCGCGGGCGGCGGGGTGAGCGAATCCGGCGAGAACCCGGGGGACCGGGCCGACCAGCTGCTGGCGGCCAAGGACCTCCAGACCGTCGGCGACGAGACCGTCGAGGGCGTGAAGACCAAGCACGTCCGCGGGACCGTCACCACGGAGCAGATGCGGGCCTCGCTCGGGTCCGAGGCGCCCGAGGCCAGGGAGCGCCGGGAGAAGTCCGTCCGGAAGCTGGAGGACGAGGGCATCAAGAGCCTGGACGTGGACATGTGGATCGATGAGAGCGACCACACGAAGCGGGTCCGCACCCGCGGTCAGGGCGCCCGGGGTCCGATGGACATCACGATCACGTTCGTGGACTACAACAAGCCGGTCGACGTCACCGCCCCGCCGGCCGACCAGGTCGTGGACCTCGCCGAGATGGCGAAGGACTCGGGCACCGGCCCCGGGACCGACCAGGGCTGACCAGGCAGAACGCGTGGAGCGAATCCGCCGTACGGGCGGATTTGCTCTGCAACGGCTGGTTCGCGTACGCTTCACCAGAAGCCAAAGACCGCTGGTCGTTGCCGTGCCCGGAAGGGTGCGGTGGCCGAAGGATCCGCTACTGCGGACGACCCGCGCAGGTGACTGTGGAATGTTCCCGGATTTCATCCGGTCGAGCTACGCCCTGGCGCCTGCGCCGGGGCGTTTTGTATGTACGGCCCTTCTGAGCGGTCCTCATCACCCGGAAGGAGGCCGACGCTCTATGGCAAGGCCCGACAAGGCTGCCGACGTAGCCGAGCTTGAGGACAAGTTCCGCAGCTCGAACGCCGTTGTGCTGACCGAGTACCGGGGTCTCACCGTCGCGCAGCTCAAGACGCTGCGTCGTTCGCTCGGTGAGAACGCCCAGTACGCCGTGGTGAAGAACACGCTGACCAAGATTGCGGCTAACAACGCCGGGATCACCTCGCTCGACGACCAGTTCACTGGTCCGACGGGTGCCGCCTTCATCACCGGTGACCCGGTGGAGTCGGCCAAGGGTCTTCGTGACTTCGCCAAGGAGAACCCGAATCTCATCATCAAGGGCGGTGTCCTTGACGGCAAGGCGCTGACCGCCGATGAGATCAAGCAGCTCGCGGACCTCGAGTCCCGCGAGGTTCTGCTCAGCAAGCTGGCCGGCGCGTTCAAGGGCAAGCAGTCCCAGGCTGCCTCGCTCTTCCAGGCGCTGCCGTCGAAGTTCGTCCGCACTGCGGACGCGCTGCGCGCCAAGCTCGCCGAGCAGGGCGGTGCCGAGTAATTCGGCTCGCGCACTGATCCACGCCGCCTAGTGCGTGGGTCGTAGCGGGCCGTTACGCCCGCCTCTCTATACATCCGGCACCTGCCGAATTAGTGGAAGGATCGCCCATCATGGCGAAGCTCTCTCAGGACGACCTCCTCGCCCAGTTCGAGGAGATGACCCTCATCGAGCTCTCCGAGTTCGTGAAGGCCTTCGAGGAGAAGTTCGACGTCACCGCCGCCGCGGCCGTCGCCGTCGCCGCCCCGGGTGCCCCGGGCGCCCCGGTCGAGGCCGTCGAGGAGAAGGACGAGTTCGACGTCATCCTCACCGGCGCCGGCGACAAGAAGATCCAGGTCATCAAGGTCGTGCGCGAGCTGACCTCCCTGGGTCTGAAGGAGGCCAAGGACCTCGTCGACGGCACCCCGAAGCCGGTTCTCGAGAAGGTCAACAAGGAGGCCGCTGACAAGGCCGCCGAGGCCCTCAAGGCCGCCGGTGCGGGCGTCGAGGTCAAGTAACACCTCTGAGGCCGTCTGACGGCCTCTGCAAAGGGCGATCACCCGTAAGGGTGGTCGCCCTTTGGCGTATCCGCAGTGCCTGACTTGCCCTGGTCTCGTTGGGGAGTAGGGTGATCTTCGTTGTTCCGACGCAGGGTCCGGAGATGATCCGCTCGGAGCACGGGGCCTTGACGAACGGCCGACGGCGCGCAATTCTCAGTCCCGTCGTGAGGTCGGCCGGCTCGATCCGAGATCCGAGGCATGGATCGACTACGAAGAGGGCAGTACTCATACGCGCTCTGTGTACGCAGGGACGCGGCGTGTTGGTTGAACGAGTAGGGAAGGGCCTGTTGCCGGTTTCCGGAAACCTGGTCTGGACATCAGTGAGCCGAGTGGCTACACTGACCCTTTGCGCTGCCTGTTAGCTGCCCCCTGCCCGTCGCCAGGGGCATGCCCACGCTAGAGCACATCTGACTGACCGCCTCTGACCTGGCCTTTTAGCCAGATCGGAAGCATCTTGTCTTCTGTGTCGGCTGGGACCGGTACGCGCGTAGTGAGTCCGAGCCCTCGGAAGGACCCCCTCTTGGCCGCCTCGCGCAACGCCTCGACCAATACGAACAACGGTGCCAGCACCGCCCCGCTGCGCATCTCCTTTGCAAAGATCAAGGAGCCCCTCGAGGTTCCGAACCTCCTGGCGCTGCAGACCGAGAGCTTTGACTGGCTGCTCGGCAACGCCGCCTGGAAGTCCCGCGTCGAGTCGGCGCTTGAGAGTGGACAGGACGTCCCCACCAAGTCCGGTCTGGAAGAGATCTTCGAGGAGATCTCGCCGATCGAGGACTTCTCCGGGTCGATGTCGCTGACGTTCCGCGACCACCGGTTCGAGCCGGCGAAGAACTCTGTCGACGAGTGCAAGGAGCGCGACTTCACGTACGCGGCGCCGCTCTTCGTCACCGCCGAGTTCACGAACAACGAGACCGGTGAGATCAAGTCTCAGACGGTCTTCATGGGCGACTTCCCGCTCATGACCAACAAGGGCACCTTCGTCATCAACGGCACCGAGCGCGTCGTCGTGTCGCAGCTCGTCCGTTCCCCGGGTGTCTACTTCGATTCCTCCATCGACAAGACCTCCGACAAGGACATCTTCTCCGCCAAGATCATCCCGTCCCGGGGTGCCTGGCTGGAGATGGAGGTCGACAAGCGCGACATGGTCGGCGTCCGCATCGACCGCAAGCGCAAGCAGTCCGTCACCGTCCTCCTGAAGGCCCTCGGCTGGACCACCGAGCAGATCCTCGAGGAGTTCGGCGAGTACGAGTCCATGCGCGCCACCCTGGAGAAGGACCACACCCAGGGCCAGGACGACGCGCTGCTCGACATCTACCGCAAGCTCCGCCCGGGCGAGCCGCCGACCCGCGAGGCCGCTCAGACGCTGCTCGAGAACCTCTACTTCAACCCGAAGCGCTACGACCTCGCGAAGGTCGGCCGCTACAAGGTGAACAAGAAGCTCGGCGCCGACGAGCCGCTCGACGCCGGTGTGCTCACCACCGACGACATCATCGCCACGATCAAGTACCTCGTGAAGCTCCACGCGGGCGAGACCGAGACCATCGGCGAGTCGGGCCGTTCGATCGTCGTCGAGACCGACGACATCGACCACTTCGGCAACCGTCGTCTGCGCAACGTCGGCGAGCTCATCCAGAACCAGGTCCGCACGGGTCTGGCTCGTATGGAGCGCGTCGTGCGCGAGCGCATGACCACCCAGGACGTCGAGGCGATCACGCCGCAGACCCTGATCAACATCCGGCCGGTCGTCGCCTCCATCAAGGAGTTCTTCGGCACCAGCCAGCTGTCGCAGTTCATGGACCAGAACAACCCGCTGTCGGGTCTGACGCACAAGCGTCGTCTCTCGGCGCTGGGTCCCGGCGGTCTCTCCCGTGAGCGGGCCGGCTTCGAGGTCCGCGACGTGCACCCGTCCCACTACGGCCGCATGTGCCCGATCGAGACCCCTGAAGGCCCGAACATCGGTCTGATCGGCTCGCTCGCCTCCTACGGCCGCGTCAACGCGTTCGGTTTCATCGAGACCCCGTACCGCAAGGTCGTCGACGGCGCCGTCACCGACGAGGTCGACTACGTCACCGCCGACGAGGAGGACCGCTTCGTCATCGCCCAGGCGAACGCCCGCCTGGACGACGAGCTGCGCTTCACCGAGAACCGCGTCCTGGTCCGCAAGCGTGGCGGCGAGGTCGACTACGTCGAGCCGTCCGACGTGGACTACATGGACGTCTCGCCGCGCCAGATGGTGTCCGTCGCCACCGCGATGATCCCCTTCCTCGAGCACGACGACGCCAACCGTGCCCTCATGGGCGCGAACATGATGCGCCAGGCCGTTCCGCTCATCAAGGCGGAGGCCCCGCTCGTCGGCACCGGCATGGAGTACCGCTGCGCGGTCGACGCCGGCGACTCGATCAAGGCGGAGAAGGACGGTGTCGTCCAGGAGGTCTCGGCCGACTACATCACCGTCGCCAACGACGACGGCACGTACACCACGTACCGCGTCGCCAAGTTCTCCCGCTCGAACCAGGGCACCTCGGTCAACCAGAAGGTGATCGTTAACGAGGGCGACCGGATCGTCGAGGCCCAGGTCCTCGCCGACGGCCCGGCCACCGAAGAGGGCGAGATGGCCCTCGGCAAGAACCTGCTCGTCGCGTTCATGCCGTGGGAAGGCCACAACTACGAGGACGCGATCATCCTGTCGCAGCGCCTCGTGCAGGACGACGTCCTCTCCTCGATCCACATCGAGGAGCACGAGGTCGACGCCCGTGACACCAAGCTGGGCCCCGAGGAGATCACCCGGGACATCCCGAACGTCTCCGAGGAGGTCCTCGCCGACCTCGACGAGCGCGGCATCATCCGCATCGGTGCGGACGTCGTCGCCGGCGACATCCTCGTCGGCAAGGTCACGCCCAAGGGCGAGACCGAGCTGACCCCCGAGGAGCGCCTGCTCCGCGCGATCTTCGGTGAGAAGGCCCGCGAGGTGCGTGACACCTCGCTCAAGGTCCCCCACGGTGAGATCGGCAAGGTCATCGGTGTCCGCGTCTTCGACCGCGAGGAGGGCGACGAGCTCCCTCCGGGCGTGAACCAGCTGGTCCGCGTCTACGTCGCCCAGAAGCGCAAGATCACCGACGGTGACAAGCTCGCCGGCCGCCACGGCAACAAGGGTGTTATCTCGAAGATCCTTCCGATCGAGGACATGCCGTTCCTCGAGGACGGAACTCCGGTCGACATCATCCTGAACCCGCTGGGTGTCCCGTCCCGAATGAACCCGGGACAGGTCCTGGAGATCCACCTCGGCTGGCTCGCCAGCCGCGGCTGGGACGTCTCCGGCCTCGCGGACGAGTGGGCGCAGCGCCTCCAGGCGATCGGCGCCGACCAGGTCGCCCCCGGCACCAACGTCGCCACCCCGGTGTTCGACGGCGCCCGCGAGGACGAGCTGGCCGGTCTGCTCCAGCACACCATCCCGAACCGCGACGGCGAGCGCATGGTGCTCCCGACCGGTAAGGCGCGCCTGTTCGACGGCCGCTCCGGCGAGCCGTTCCCGGACCCGATCTCGGTCGGGTACATGTACATCCTCAAGCTGCACCACCTGGTCGACGACAAGCTCCACGCCCGTTCGACCGGTCCGTACTCGATGATCACGCAGCAGCCGCTGGGTGGTAAGGCGCAGTTCGGTGGTCAGCGATTCGGTGAGATGGAGGTGTGGGCGCTCGAGGCGTACGGCGCCGCTTACGCCCTCCAGGAACTCCTGACGATCAAGTCCGACGACGTGACCGGCCGCGTGAAGGTCTACGAGGCCATCGTCAAGGGCGAGAACATCCCCGAGCCGGGCATTCCCGAGTCCTTCAAGGTGCTCATCAAGGAAATGCAGTCGCTCTGCCTCAACGTGGAGGTGCTGTCCTCGGACGGCATGTCCATCGAGATGCGCGACACCGACGAGGACGTCTTCCGCGCGGCGGAGGAGCTCGGTATCGACCTGTCCCGGCGCGAGCCGAGCAGCGTCGAAGAGGTCTGACGGGCCTGGCCGGGGGATCGCACCACGATCCCCCGGCCGCCCCCGGGACCGTTCAGACCATGATTGAGACTCGACCCCGAAAGAGGGATTGACGCACAGTGCTCGACGTCAACTTCTTCGACGAGCTGCGGATCGGCCTTGCCACCGCGGACGACATCCGAACCTGGTCGCACGGCGAGGTCAAGAAGCCGGAGACCATCAACTACCGCACCCTCAAGCCCGAGAAGGACGGACTCTTCTGCGAGAAGATCTTCGGCCCCACCCGGGACTGGGAGTGCTACTGCGGCAAGTACAAGCGTGTCCGCTTCAAGGGCATCATCTGTGAGCGCTGTGGCGTCGAGGTCACGCGCGCCAAGGTGCGCCGTGAGCGGATGGGCCACATCGAGCTCGCCGCTCCCGTCACCCACATCTGGTACTTCAAGGGCGTCCCGTCGCGCCTCGGCTACCTGCTGGACCTCGCGCCGAAGGACCTCGAGAAGGTCATCTACTTCGCCGCGTACATGATCACGTTCGTCGACGACGAGCGCCGCCAGCGCGACCTGCCGTCGCTGGAGGCCCACGTCTCCGTCGAGCGCCAGCAGATCGAGAACCGCCGTGACGCGGACCTCGAAGGCCGCGCCAAGAAGCTCGAGAGCGACCTGGGCGAGCTCGAGGCCGAGGGCGCCAAGGCCGACGTGCGCCGCAAGGTGCGCGAAGGCGCCGAGCGCGAGATGAAGCAGCTCCGCGACCGCGCCCAGCGCGAGATCGACCGCCTCGACGAGGTGTGGAACCGCTTCAAGAACCTCAAGGTCCAGGACCTCGAGGGCGACGAGCTGCTCTACCGCGAGCTGCGCGACCGCTTCGGTACGTACTTCGACGGTTCGATGGGTGCCGCGGCGCTGCAGAAGCGCCTGGAGTCCTTCGACCTGGAGGAGGAGGCCGAGCGCCTCCGCGAGATCATCCGTACCGGCAAGGGCCAGAAGAAGACCCGCGCGCTCAAGCGCCTCAAGGTCGTCTCCGCGTTCCTGCAGACCAGCAACAGCCCCAAGGGCATGGTGCTGGACTGCGTCCCGGTCATCCCGCCGGACCTGCGTCCGATGGTGCAGCTGGACGGTGGCCGCTTCGCGACCTCCGACCTGAACGACCTGTACCGCCGCGTGATCAACCGCAACAACCGCCTGAAGCGCCTTCTCGACCTCGGTGCCCCCGAGATCATCGTGAACAACGAGAAGCGCATGCTCCAGGAGGCGGTCGACGCCCTCTTCGACAACGGCCGTCGCGGCCGCCCGGTGACGGGCCCCGGCAACCGTCCGCTGAAGTCCCTCAGCGACATGCTGAAGGGCAAGCAGGGTCGATTCCGTCAGAACCTCCTCGGCAAGCGCGTGGACTACTCCGCGCGTTCCGTGATCGTCGTCGGTCCGCAGCTGAAGCTGCACCAGTGCGGCCTGCCCAAGGCCATGGCGCTGGAGCTCTTCAAGCCGTTCGTGATGAAGCGCCTGGTCGACCTGAACCACGCGCAGAACATCAAGAGCGCCAAGCGCATGGTCGAGCGCGGCCGCACGGTCGTGTACGACGTGCTCGAAGAGGTCATCGCCGAGCACCCGGTGCTGCTGAACCGTGCGCCCACGCTGCACCGCCTCGGCATCCAGGCCTTCGAGCCGCAGCTGGTCGAGGGCAAGGCCATCCAGATCCACCCGCTCGTCTGCACCGCGTTCAACGCGGACTTCGACGGTGACCAGATGGCCGTCCACCTGCCGCTCTCCGCGGAGGCGCAGGCCGAGGCCCGCATCCTGATGCTGTCCTCGAACAACATCCTCAAGCCGGCCGACGGCCGTCCGGTCACGATGCCGACGCAGGACATGGTCCTGGGTCTGTTCTTCCTGACCACCGACGGTGAGCTCCGTGACACCAAGGGCGAGGGCCGTGCGTTCGGCTCGACCGCCGAGGCGATCATGGCGTTCGACGCCGGCGAGCTCGCGCTGCAGTCGCCCGTCGACATCCGCTTCCCGGTGGGCACCATCCCGCCGCGCGGCTGGGTGCCGCCGGTCGCCGAGGAGGGCGAGCAGGAGTTCCAGCCGGGCGACAGCTTCCGTCTGAGGACCACCCTGGGCCGCGCGCTCTTCAACGAGCTGCTGCCCGAGGACTACCCGTTCGTCGACTACTCGGTGGGCAAGAAGCAGCTCTCCGAGATCGTCAACGACCTGGCGGAGCGCTACCCCAAGGTCATCGTGGCGGCGACGCTCGACAACCTGAAGGCGGCCGGCTTCCACTGGGCGACCCGTTCGGGCGTCACCGTGGCCATCTCCGACGTCGTCGTGCCCGAGGCCAAGAAGGCCATCGTCGCGGGCTACGAGGCGCAGGACGAGAAGGTCCAGAAGCAGTACGAGCGCGGTCTGATCACCAAGGACGAGCGCACGCAGGAGCTCATCGCGATCTGGACCAAGGCGACCAACGAGGTCGCCGAGGCGATGAACGCGAACTTCCCCAAGACGAACCCCATCTTCATGATGGTTGACTCGGGTGCCCGAGGAAACATGATGCAGATGCGACAGATCGCCGGTATGCGTGGTCTGGTGTCGAACGCGAAGAACGAGACCATCCCGCGTCCGATCAAGGCGTCCTTCCGTGAGGGCCTCACCGTTCTGGAGTACTTCATCTCCACGCACGGTGCCCGTAAGGGTCTGGCGGACACCGCCCTGCGTACCGCCGACTCGGGTTACCTCACCCGTCGTCTGGTGGACGTCTCGCAGGACGTCATCATCCGCGAGGAGGACTGCGGCACCGAGCGCGGCCTCAAGCTCAAGATCGGTGTCAAGGACGAGACCGGTGTCCTCCGCAAGGCGGACGACGTCGAGACCTCCGTGTACGCCCGCATGCTGGCCGAGGACGTCGTCATCGACGGCAAGGTCATCGCGCCGGCCAACGTGGACCTCGGTGACGTGCTCATCGACGCCCTCATCGCGAACGGCGTCGAGGAGGTCAAGACCCGCTCGGTCCTGACCTGCGAGTCCGCGGTCGGCACCTGTGCCTTCTGCTACGGCCGCTCGCTGGCCACCGGCAAGCTCGTCGACATCGGCGAGGCGGTCGGCATCATCGCCGCCCAGTCCATCGGTGAGCCCGGTACCCAGCTGACGATGCGTACCTTCCACACCGGTGGTGTGGCCGGTGACGACATCACGCAGGGTCTGCCGCGTGTCGTCGAGCTCTTCGAGGCCCGTACCCCGAAGGGTGTCGCCCCGATCTCCGAGGCCGCCGGCCGCGTGCGGATCGAGGAGACCGAGAAGACGAAGAAGATCGTCATCACGCCCGACGACGGCAGCGAGGAGACGGCCTTCCCGATCTCCAAGCGCGCCAAGGTCATCGTGCACGAGGGCGACCACGTCGAGGTGGGCCAGAAGCTCACCATGGGTGCCACCAACCCGCACGACGTGCTGCGCATCCTCGGCCAGCGTGCCGTCCAGGTCCACCTGGTCGGCGAAGTCCAGAAGGTCTACAACTCGCAGGGCGTGTCGATCCACGACAAGCACATCGAGATCATCATCCGGCAGATGCTGCGCCGCGTGACGATCATCGAGTCCGGCGACGCGGAGCTCCTGCCGGGCGAGCTCGTCGAGCGCTCGAAGTTCGAGACCGAGAACCGTCGTGTGGTCACCGAGGGCGGTCACCCCGCCTCCGGCCGTCCGCAGCTGATGGGTATCACCAAGGCCTCGCTGGCGACGGAATCCTGGCTGTCGGCCGCCTCCTTCCAGGAGACGACCCGAGTCCTGACGGACGCGGCGATCAACGCCAAGTCCGACAGCCTCATCGGCCTCAAGGAGAACGTCATCATCGGTAAGCTCATCCCGGCCG
Source organism: Streptomyces sp. NPDC034086 (assembly GCF_055575515.1). NCBI lineage: Bacteria > Bacillati > Actinomycetota > Actinomycetes > Kitasatosporales > Streptomycetaceae > Streptomyces > Streptomyces sp. NPDC034086. The sequence goes on from NZ_JBVISM010000002.1 coordinate 20,090, forward strand.
GTACGGGTCTGTCCCGCTACCGCAACATCCGGGTGGAGCCGACCGAGGAGGCGAAGGCCGCGATGTACTCGGCCGTCGGCTACGACGACATCGACTACTCGCCCTTCGGCACCGGCTCCGGCCAGGCTGTCCCGCTGGAGGACTACGACTACGGCCCGTACAACGGCTGAGTCGGCACGCACCAACCGCAGGGCGGTCACCCGAGAGGGTGACCGCCCTGCGGCGTTCCCCGGCCCTGCGGGTCAGCGTGTACGTCCGCGGCCCCGCTGTTCCGGTGCCGTATGCGGCCGCCCCGTCACAGGGGCCGTGGCCGGGACCGTCGGTGCCGCCGATGGGTTTCTGGTGCCGCTGCGCAGGCGGGCGACGGCGGCGACGGAAGACCGCTCCGTGGAAGGGGCGGCGGCGGGCGCCGCCGCGGAGAAGGCGGCGCGGTCCAGGTACGGGCCCGGGGCCACCGTCCAGGGAGTGGCGTTCGCGTCCACCTCCTGGCGGACCACCCGTTCCATGAGCGTGGCCATCTCCACCGGCCCGATGCCCCCGGGGACGGGAGTGATGTGCTGCGGGATCACCGCTGCCTCGGGGTGTACGTCGCCGCGCACGCCGCCGTCGGCCCGAGGGACAAAGCCGGAGTCGATGACCAGGCGGTGATGGGGCCGGATGTGGTCGGGGCCGAGGATGCCGGGGTTGCCCGTCACGGAGATGACGATGTCGGCCTGTCGGACGCGGCGCAGGTCGTCGCCGTACTCCAGGGTGACCGGGTCGTGTCCGTTGTCCCGGAGCAGCCCGACGACGCCCTGGCCCACGAAGCCGTTGCCGCCGACCACGGCGATGGAGGGCTTGTCCCGGGCGAAGGGCTCGGTGACGCGGTAGATGCCCTCGGCGGTGGCGCAGGCCGGGTAGGGGGAGCGCCCCTTGAGCAGGGCATCGATGTCCTTCGCCGGGTCCATGCGCTGCACGAGCGGGCGGAGGTGACCGGGCGGCGGGAACTGCACGATGACCGAGCGGGTGGCAGGGTCCTGGCTGTAGTGGTCCAGGACGGCGGCGAAGCGGGCACGGTCGACTCCGGGGGGCAGGACCACGTGGTCGGCACGGAAGCCGACGTGTTCGAACGCCTTCACCTTCTGCTCGGCGGACACCCGTGAGGCCTCCAGCCGGGCGCGCCAGTCCGGGGGATCGGTCGCGGCCGGGGAGAACCTGATGATCGCGACCTTGTGCTCCGTGGGCCGGACGATCTCCCGGTAGTGCCCGTAGAGCTCGCGTGCCTGCCTCAGGACGTCGTGGCCGTGTACGGGCTGGGTCACCGACCGTGTCCGAGGGCCGCCAGGACGTCGGGGACCGGCGCGAGCGGCGTTCCGCCGAAGAACGCGGCCACCTGCTCGGCCGTGAGGGGGCGGTCGCCCTGGAGGCTGTCCTGGTACCCCTCGGCGGTGGCGGTGAGAGCCAGGGAGACGAAGGTTTCCGGGCCGGCGGGGTCGGCGTAGGAGAAGTCACCGAAGTGCGCGATCCAGGTGACCGAGGCGATGTCGGGGGAGAGGCCCGCGCGCAGCAGCGGGAACGAGGCGTCGGCGACGCTCGCGAAGTCGTCGGTGATGCCGCGGTCGTCCGGATTGCCGGCGAGCTCGGAGACGACGGCCACGGCGTGCCGGGTGGCGGGATCGTACGACGCCCGCAGCAGGGCGTGGGCCTCGCCGGCGCGGCGGTGGTGCCAGTGGACGACGGCCTGGTACCGCCGCCGGTCGTGCATCTCCATGCGCACTCCTCGGGCTGCTTCGACTGATCTTGAAGTGAACAGTCTCTCCCTCGGGCCCGCCGGGGCGAAGAGGGCCGCGTCCGGGCGCGGGAGCCGGCGGGCGTCAGGTGCGTTCGCGGCGGCGTTTCAGGTGGGTGGCCGTGGTGACCGAGGCGAGGGTGAGGAGGGCCAGGGTGGCCGCCGCGAGGCCCGGGGTGAGGCCCTTCGGGGTGAAGGTGCAGGAGAGGCGGCGGGTGTCCGGGGTGACCGGGAGGGAGAGCAGGCCGTGGAAGTCGCCGACCGGGGCCGAGCACTGCCAGCCCGGGACGTTGGTGACGGCGAGGACCGCGGTGCCGGTGGCGTTCGGGGGGAGGGTGGCTTCGAGGGTGTGGCCGCCGACGCGCACCGAGGTGGCGCCCGTGGTGGTGAGGTGGCCGACCGCCGAGGCCAGGGCCGCGCGGTTCAGGCAGCCGATCGGGTGGGAGCCCGCGTCGGCGTTCTCCGTGCGGGTCTCCACCGTCGCGGTGACCGTGCCCGAGGCCGGGACGGGGCCCAGGGGGACGACGCCGGTCATGCGGTCCTCCAGGGCGCGGGCGGAGCCGGCGGTGCGCAGGGTGCCGTACAGGGCGGGGGAGTACCAGTAGGCCTCGGAGCCGGGCGCGCACCGGGCGGCATACGTCTGTGCGGTGGCCGTTCCGCCGCGGGTTACCGGGGGGACCTCGTAGACGGTGGCGCCCAGGACGGTCTCCTGGTGGGCGTAGACCGAGCCGGCGGGGTTCGGGGAGGTGTACGGGGCCGTGCGGAGCGTGACCAGGGGCGGGGCGGGGGACCTCGTCGCCGTCCAGCTGCCCGGTTCCTTCCCGGGACGGACCCGGGCGCCGATCGAGAAGATCGCGTCGAGCACCGGGTTGTCGGCGCCGAAGAAGGTCCGGCCGTCGTTCTTGAAGCCGTAGCCGAGGGGTTCCAGGGCCCGGTACGTGACCTCGGGGAGGTAGCTGCTGTAGTACTGCGGGCCCTCCGCCCGCAGGGCGAGGGCGTCGTTGTACGAGGTCTGCGGCGCGCCCGAGTCCGTCCGGTAGGCGGGCCAGCCGTCCACGCCGCGGACGGCTTCGAAGTGGTTCGTGATCGAGCGGTTCGAGGTGGCCGCCGGGTGCGCCCAGCGTTCGCGGGAGCGGCGGGCGTCGGCGTTGGCCGCCGCGACCGTCGATTCGGCGAAGACCACGCCGATCATCAGGACGGCCGCGAGCGGCACCAGCACCCGGCGCTTCGCGCCCAGGGCCAGCACGGTGAGGGCCAGCAGGGAGGCGGCGCCGCCGCCCAGGACGGCCGGCCAGGTCCAGCCGCCGAAGTCGTCGGTGCGGCGCAGCACGAAGGCGGCCAGCACGAGGAGGGCCGCCGACAGGGCGAGGTGGAGGGGGCGCGGGCGGTGGGCCAGGGCGAGCCAGGCCAGGATGACGACCATCCCGCTGAACACGAAGGCCTCGCGGTACGGGTTGCCGTTCGGCACCGCCAGGCCGTGCCAGACGTACTGCGTCGGCGGGAACTGGAAGGAGACCAGGACCAGCAGCGTGGCCGCCGCCCACACCAGGCGGGTGCGCGCCGCGATGCGGCTGTTGAGCAGGAAGGAGCCCGCGAGGATCAGCCCCAGGGAGGCCACGTACAGGCGCGGGCGGCCGCCCCACAGGTGGGTCGCCGGGAGCATGCCGGAGAGGAAGACCTCGATCCGGACGGGGTCGAAGGCGCCGGCCCTGGTGGGCTGCGCCGCACCGCTGGACAGGAACGACGGCAGGAGGAGGGGGAGCGTCAGCAGGATGCCCACCGCGGCCGCGGAGGCCGCCCGCCCCACGGCGCGCAGGCGCTGGGCGCCGGTCATGTCGAGGGTGAGCAGGCGGATGCCGAGCAGGACGCAGGCGGCCATCGTGGCCATCATCGCCGTGTAGAAGTTCCCGAACCAGGCCAGGGCGACCAGCAGCGCCACCCCCGGCCAGCGGCGCCCCTCCAGGCACCACTCGACGGCGATGCCGAGCAGCGGCAGGGCCACCAGGCCCCACAGCCACATGGGGATGTACGAGGCGTCGCTCAGCGCCCACCCGCACAGCCCGTACGTGGCCCCGAGCACCCCGCGCTGCCACCACGGACCGGGGTGCAGCTTGCCGAGGTAGACGGCCATCACGGCGGCGGCGGTGCCCATGGTGACCGGGGTGATCACGAAGACGGCGAGGTCGACGTGCTCGCGCGGGACCAGTACGGCGAGCCAGGAGAACGGATTGCCGAGGTAGGTGTAGTAGTCGGACAGGAACTGCTGTCCGAAGCCTCCCCGCCAGGTGAACAGCAGGTCGCCGGCGGCGTGGCCGTGGACCAGGTCCCACAGGGCGCGGTGGAAGGGCACGTACTGGTTGGCCTGGTCGTTGATGGCCCGGCCCCGGTCACCGAAGGGGAAGGAGCCCCGGCCCACCCAGGCGGCGCAGAAGGCGCCCGAGGTGACGAGGAAGGCCAGCAGGGGCCCGTACAGCCGCGGGAGCGCGGCGCGCCGCCGTGACGAGGGGGTTCGGCCGCCGTCTGGGGGCGGGATTTCCGCCGTCGCCGGCTCCGGTGTGACCGTCCCCAATGTCCTGCTCCTGGCGCTCGTACGTTTTGGACTGACTCGCGGGATTCGGTGGGCAGTGTAGTTCGCCCTCCCTACCACGCCGGTCCGCGTTCCGCGCGGCCGCCCCGGCCCGGGGCCCCGCCGCCCGTGCGGCGCCTGACCTGTGCGCTCGCCGAGGCGGGGGCGGGGAGGCCCATGTTTTGACCGGAGTGGATGCGGTAGGTACGCTCAGACCTTGTGCCTGGGGTGTGCCTGGGCTCCCGTGCGTGTCCATCAACCGCACGAGAGCGTCGACGGCCACCGCGATCCATGCGTTCTTCCGCCTTGCGGAGGGGTCCGCCGGATCCGACACACCCGACCGCGTGGGTCGGCAAAGTTCCAGGTTAGCTTCACTACACGGCACACAGAAACCGGAGAAGTAGTGCCTACGATCCAGCAGCTGGTCCGTAAGGGCCGGCAGGACAAGGTCGAGAAGACAAAGACCCCCGCGCTCGAGGCTTCGCCCCAGCGTCGTGGCGTCTGCACGCGTGTGTTCACGACCACCCCGAAGAAGCCGAACTCGGCGCTCCGTAAGGTCGCGCGTGTGCGTCTGACCTCCGGCATCGAGGTCACCGCTTACATTCCGGGTGAGGGACACAACCTGCAGGAGCACTCGATCGTGCTCGTGCGTGGTGGCCGTGTGAAGGACCTGCCGGGTGTTCGTTACAAGATCATCCGCGGTGCGCTTGACACCCAGGCTGTCAAGAACCGCAAGCAGGCCCGCAGCCGCTACGGCGCCAAGAAGGAGAAGTAAGAATGCCTCGTAAGGGCCCCGCCCCGAAGCGCCCGGTCATCATCGACCCGGTCTACGCATCTCCTCTGGTGACCTCGCTCATCAACAAGATCCTGCTGAACGGCAAGCGCTCCACCGCCGAGCGCATCGTCTACGGCGCCATGGAAGGCCTCCGCGAGAAGACCGGCAACGACCCGGTCATCACGCTGAAGCGCGCGCTGGAGAACGTCAAGCCGTCCCTCGAGGTCAAGTCCCGCCGTGTCGGTGGCGCGACCTACCAGGTCCCCGTCGAGGTCAAGCCGGGTCGCCAGTCGACCCTGGCCCTCCGCTGGCTCGTGGGTTACTCCCGCGCCCGTCGCGAGAAGACCATGACCGAGCGCCTCATGAACGAGCTGCTCGACGCCTCCAACGGTCTTGGCGCTGCTGTCAAGAAGCGCGAGGACACGCACAAGATGGCCGAGTCCAACAAGGCCTTCGCGCACTACCGCTGGTAGTCCCAACCCACATCGAGACCGAGAGAAGACTGAGCCGATATGGCTACCACTTCGCTTGACCTGGCCAAGGTGCGCAACATCGGCATCATGGCCCACATCGACGCGGGCAAGACGACCACCACCGAGCGCATCCTGTTCTACACCGGTGTGTCTTACAAGATCGGTGAAGTCCACGACGGCGCTGCCACGATGGACTGGATGGAGCAGGAGCAGGAGCGCGGCATCACGATCACGTCCGCCGCGACGACCTGCCACTGGCCGCTCGAGGACGTCGACCACACCATCAACATCATCGACACCCCGGGTCACGTTGACTTCACGGTCGAGGTGGAGCGTTCGCTCCGCGTCCTCGACGGTGCCGTCACCGTGTTCGACGGTGTCGCCGGTGTGGAGCCGCAGTCCGAGACCGTTTGGCGTCAGGCGGACCGCTACGGCGTCCCGCGCATCTGCTTCGTCAACAAGCTGGACCGTACCGGCGCCGAGTTCATGCGCTGCGTCGACATGATCAAGGACCGCCTCGGTGCGGTTCCGATCGTCATGCAGCTCCCGATCGGTGCCGAGGCGGACTTCAAGGGCGTCGTCGACCTCGTCCGCATGAAGGCTCTCGTGTGGTCCGCCGAGGCCACCAAGGGCGAGATGTACGACGTCGTCGACATCCCGGCCACGCACACCGAGCTGGCCGAGGAGTGGCGCGCCACCCTCGTCGAGCAGGTCGCCGAGAACGACGAAGAGATGATGGAGCTCTTCCTCGAGGGCACCGAGCCCACCGAGGAGCAGCTGCACGCGGCCGTGCGCCGCATCATCCTCGGCTCCGGCAAGGGCAAGGGCGAGCCCACGATCACCGCGGTGTTCTGCGGTACGGCGTTCAAGAACAAGGGCGTCCAGCCCCTGCTCGACGCCGTCGTGCGCTACCTCCCGTCGCCGCTGGACATCGAGGCCATCGAGGGCCACGACGTCCGTGACGCCGAGGTCGTCGTGAAGCGCAAGCCGTCCGACGAGGAGCCCCTCGCCGCGCTCGCGTTCAAGATCATGAGCGACCCGCACCTCGGCAAGCTCACCTTCGTCCGGGTTTACTCGGGCCGCCTGGAGGCCGGCACCGCGGTGCTGAACTCCGTCAAGGGCAAGAAGGAGCGCATCGGCAAGATCTACCGCATGCACGCGAACAAGCGTGAGGAGATCGAGTCGGTGGGCGCCGGTGACATCGTCGCCGTCATGGGCCTGAAGCAGACCACCACCGGTGAGACGCTGTGCGACGACAAGCTGCCCGTGATCCTGGAGTCCATGGACTTCCCGGCTCCGGTCATCCAGGTCGCCATCGAGCCCAAGTCCAAGGGCGACCAGGAGAAGCTGGGTGTCGCCATCCAGCGTCTCGCGGAAGAGGACCCCTCGTTCCACGTCCACTCGGACGAGGAGACGGGCCAGACCATCCTCGGCGGTATGGGCGAGCTGCACCTCGAGGTGCTGGTCGACCGTATGAAGCGCGAGTTCAAGGTCGAGGCCAACGTCGGTAAGCCGCAGGTCGCGTACCGTGAGACGATCCGCAAGGCCGTCGAGCGTCACGACTACACCCACAAGAAGCAGACCGGTGGTACCGGTCAGTTCGCCAAGGTGCAGATCGCGATCGAGCCGATCACGGACGCCGATGGTCCGGCGTACGAGTTCGTCAACAAGGTCACCGGTGGCCGCGTGCCGAAGGAGTACATCCCTTCGGTCGACGCCGGTGCGCAGGAGGCCATGCAGTTCGGCATCCTGGCCGGCTACGAGATGACGGGCGTCCGCGTCACGCTTCTCGACGGTGGCTACCACGAGGTCGACTCCTCCGAGCTCGCCTTCAAGATCGCCGGTTCGCAGGCCTTCAAGGAGGCCGCGCGCAAGGCTTCTCCCGTGCTCCTCGAGCCGATGATGGCCGTCGAGGTCACCACGCCGGAGGAGTCCATGGGCGACGTCATCGGTGACATCAACTCCCGCCGTGGCCAGATCCAGGCCATGGAGGACCGTCACGGAGCCAAGATCGTCAAGGGCCTCGTGCCGCTTTCGGAGATGTTCGGCTACGTCGGAGACCTCCGCAGCAAGACCTCGGGTCGCGCCAGCTACTCGATGCAGTTCGACTCCTACGCCGAGGTTCCCCGGAACGTCGCCGAGGAGATCATCGCGAAGGCCAAGGGCGAGTAACTCTTCCGAGTACACGCTTTAGGCTTGTCACCGGAGCCTCTGGGGCAACAGGAACAAAACTCCCGTTGCCCCGGGGAACCCGGCTTTCCAGCAAAGATCACCTGGCGCCGATCTGTAAGGCGTACAGAACCACTCTCCAGGAGGACCCCCGTGGCGAAGGCGAAGTTCGAGCGGACTAAGCCGCACGTCAACATCGGCACCATCGGTCACATTGACCACGGTAAGACGACCCTCACGGCCGCCATTACCAAGGTGCTGCACGACGCGTACCCGGACCTGAACGAGGCCTCGGCCTTCGACCAGATCGACAAGGCTCCTGAGGAGCGCCAGCGCGGTATCACCATCTCCATCGCGCACGTCGAGTACCAGACCGAGGCGCGTCACTACGCCCACGTCGACTGCCCGGGTCACGCGGACTACATCAAGAACATGATCACCGGTGCCGCGCAGATGGACGGCGCCATCCTCGTGGTCGCCGCCACCGACGGCCCGATGCCGCAGACCAAGGAGCACGTGCTCCTGGCCCGCCAGGTCGGCGTTCCCTACATCGTCGTCGCCCTGAACAAGGCCGACATGGTGGACGACGAGGAGATCCTGGAGCTCGTCGAGCTCGAGGTCCGTGAGCTGCTCTCCGAGTACGACTTCCCGGGCGACGACCTGCCGGTCGTCCAGGTCTCCGCGCTGAAGGCGCTCGAGGGCGACAAGGAGTGGGGCGAGAAGCTCCTCGGCCTCATGAAGGCCGTCGACGAGTCGATCCCGACCCCGCCGCGTGACACCGACAAGCCGTTCCTCATGCCCGTCGAGGACGTCTTCACGATCACCGGTCGTGGCACCGTCGTCACCGGTCGTATCGAGCGTGGTGTCCTGAAGGTCAACGAGACCGTCGACATCATCGGCATCAAGACCGAGAAGACCACCACCACGGTCACCGGCATCGAGATGTTCCGCAAGCTGCTCGACGAGGGCCAGGCCGGCGAGAACGTCGGTCTGCTCCTCCGTGGCATCAAGCGCGAGGACGTCGAGCGCGGCCAGGTCATCATCAAGCCCGGTTCGGTCACGCCGCACACCGAGTTCGAGGCCGCCGCGTACATCCTGTCGAAGGACGAGGGTGGCCGTCACACCCCGTTCTTCAACAACTACCGCCCGCAGTTCTACTTCCGTACCACGGACGTGACCGGCGTCGTTACCCTCCCCGAGGGCACCGAGATGGTCATGCCGGGCGACAACACCGACATGTCCGTCCAGCTGATCCAGCCGGTCGCCATGGAGGAGGGCCTGAAGTTCGCCATCCGTGAGGGTGGTCGTACCGTGGGCGCCGGCCAGGTCACCAAGATCACGAAGTAATTCGTGTTCTGACCCGGTAGCTCGCTGCAGCGGGCACCCTGTTCGACGTGAGGGCCCCTTCCCCACCGCTCCGGCGGTGGGGGAGGGGCCCTTCGTCGTACCCCCCGGCAGGGGCCCGTGCGGAGCTGTGAGAGGCTCCGCATTTGCATCATGTACACGACGTTCGGGGGAAGTGTGGGACGGCAGGAGGCCGACGGGCCGGGGATCTCCGACGAGGAGTGGGCCCGGTTCGGCGAACGGATCGCGCGGGAGGGCGTGGGCACGGACGCGCCGAAGGAGCCGTCGGCGCGGGCACGGATGGTCACCGAGCGGCTGCGGCGCGAGGACGAGGAACGGGCCCGGGCCGCCGGCCGGCGCGGGCCGTTCGGGCGCCGGGGCGCGCCGGTACCGCACGACCCGCCGGGCTGGCGCACCGGGCCCGCCTGGCAGGAGACGCGGGGGCACCGGCGCCGCCGGGGCCTGAAGGCCGCCGCGGCGGTCGTGGGCATCGCGGCGCTGGCGCTGGTCGTCCTGCGGCCCGGGCTGCTCATCGACCGCCTGACGGGCGAGGCCGCCGCCCGTGACGCCGCCCGCGCGGCCGGTCCGCTGCCCGCGGAGTCCGTACGCCCGACGGCGGCCCCGGGGGCCGTTCCCCCGGACCGCCCCACGCTCGAGGAGCCCTTCCGGGGCTCGCCGGCCGTGCAGTGGGCCGATGGCGCGGCCGGTATCGAGACCCCGGAGCCCGCCGCCGCCGGCGGCCTGTCGAAGCAGCAGGTCGCCGACGCGCTGGCCATGACGAAGCAGCTGCTGATCGCGTCGAACCTGGACCCCGCCACCCTGCGGGGCGAACGCCCCGGGGCGGCGCTGGACCTGCTGGACCCCCTCCAGGCCGACGGCAAGGGCCTCATGGAGCGGGCGCTGACGAGCCCCTCGGTGGACCGGGACCCGCTGTGGCTGTTCAGCCGGTTCGACCCGGCGGAGGTCAGGGTGCACGGCGACGTGGTCAAGACCCGCGGCCGGATGAGCTTCGACAGCGGCCGGGACGGCGAGGTGAGGGTGCACGCCGACTACACCTTCGTCTACCCCGTGGTGCGGGCGCGGCCGGGCTCGGACGAGGTGGCCCGCACGGTGGTGCGGCGCACGCTGACCGTGGCCCTGTCCGACCCCCGCAAGGTGGTCGCGACCCCGGGCAGGCTCCAGGTCCTGGAGTGGTTCGAGAGCGCCGGCAACGACGACTGCTCGCGGGACGGCACCGGCTTCCTGCACCCCCGGTTCGACAGCGAGCTCGCGGCGGCCGGGCCGGGCCCGTCGGGACCGGTCGTCGACCCCTACGACCGGAGCGCGCCCATGGCCGGGCTGCCGGCGGAGTGCACGACGGCATCCCGCTCCTGACCTGGGAGGAACCCCCGCGAAAACGCGCGCCGCGGTTTGACGTGTTCGCGCGGCGGGGTATTCTCTTCGGCCCGATTGGCCAGGTACGTGCCTCGTATGGCAGACTACTCAAGTTGCTCGGTTGAGTGCCGATGCTGTGCGCCTCCCGCCGGGAGGACCGGAAGCGAGTCCCACAGTACTCGTCGTCCTTAATCTGCCTTTCGGGGCAGCAATGAGGGCGGACGTACGGGAATCTTCTGGGAAGTGTCAGCACGGTGCCCACCAGGCACTCGGCGGGTGTCCTTCCCCCGATGCGCGGTCCCAGGGACCGCACCCCCTTGGACGAGGGAATTTCCGTATGGGAATTTTCTGTAGAGGGAGTGCGACACGCCCGACCGCGTGGGTCGGAGGAAAGGCAGCGGGAGTCCCTCCCGCGGCCCACCGGGAGCCAGAGCGTTCCACACACAGACAGGACTACGGAGTAGCCATGGCGGGACAGAAGATCCGCATCCGGCTCAAGGCCTACGACCACGAGGTCATCGACTCCTCGGCGAAGAAGATCGTCGAGACGGTGACGCGCACTGGTGCGTCGGTCGCGGGCCCGGTGCCGCTGCCCACTGAGAAGAACGTGTACTGCGTCATCAAGTCGCCGCACAAGTACAAGGACTCGCGCGAGCACTTCGAGATGCGCACGCACAAGCGCCTGATCGACATCCTCGACCCGACGCCCAAGACCGTTGACTCGCTGATGCGCCTGGACCTTCCGGCCGGCGTTGACATCGAGATCAAGCTCTGAGAGGCGTCGAGAAGATGGCAAAGCAGATCAAGGGCGTCCTGGGCGAGAAGCTCGGCATGACCCAGGTCTGGGACGAGAACAACCGTGTCGTCCCGGTGACCGTCGTCAAGGCCGGACCCTGCGTCGTGACCCAGGTCCGTACCAACGACACCGACGGCTACGAGTCGGTCCAGATCGCCTTCGGCGAGATCGACCCGCGCAAGGTGAACAAGCCCCTCAAGGGCCACTTCGCCAAGGCCGACGTGACCCCCCGCCGCCACCTGGTGGAGCTCCGCACCTCCGACGCCAGCGAGTACACGCTCGGCCAGGAGATCACCGCTGAGATCTTCGAGTCCGGCGTCAAGGTTGACGTCACGGGCAACAGCAAGGGCAAGGGCTTCGCCGGTGTCATGAAGCGGCACAACTTCCGGGGCCTCGGCGCCGGTCACGGTGTGCAGCGCAAGCACCGCTCCCCCGGCTCGATCGGTGGCTGTGCCACCCCTGGGCGTGTCTTCAAGGGCATGCGCATGGCCGGTCGCATGGGTAACGAGCGCGTCACCACCCAGAACCTGACCATCCACGCGGTTGACGCGGAGAAGGGTCTGCTCCTCATCAAGGGCGCGGTCCCCGGTCCGAACGGCGGCCTCGTCCTGGTCCGTACCGCGGCCAAGGGGGCTTGAGGTAATGAGCACCATTGACATCCTTTCGCCGGCAGGCGACAAGGCCGGTACCGTCGAGCTCCCCTCGGAGATCTTCGACGCGAAGACCAGCGTTCCGCTGATCCACCAGGTCGTCGTCGCCCAGCTGGCCGCTGCCCGTCAGGGCACGCACAAGACCAAGACCCGTGGCGAAGTCCGTGGTGGTGGCAAGAAGCCTTACCGCCAGAAGGGCACCGGCCGCGCCCGTCAGGGTTCGACCCGCGCTCCGCAGTTCGCCGGCGGTGGCGTCGTCCACGGCCCGCAGCCGCGTGACTACTCGCAGCGGACCCCCAAGAAGATGAAGGCCGCCGCCCTCCGCGGTGCCCTCTCGGACCGTGCGCGTCACTCCCGCATCCACGTCGTCACCGGCGTGGTCGAGGGTGCCGCCTCCACGAAGGCCGCCAAGACGCTGTTCGGCAAGATCTCGGAGCGCAAGAACCTGCTCCTGGTCGCCGAGCGCTCTGACGAGCTGGCGTGGCTGTCCGCCCGCAACCTGCCCCAGGTTCACATCCTGGAGCCGGGCCAGCTGAACACGTACGACGTGATCGTCTCTGACGACGTGGTCTTCACCCAGGCCGCGCTCGAGTCCTTCGTGTCTGGCCCCAAGGCCGATGAGACCGAAGGGAACGAGGCCTGATGTCTGAGGCGACCGTTACCAGCAAGACCTTCACCGACCCGCGCGACCTGCTGATCAAGCCGGTCGTCTCGGAGAAGAGCTACGCGCTGCTGGACGAGAACAAGTACACGTTCATCGTCGCGCCCGGCGCCAACAAGACCCAGATCAAGCAGGCCGTCGAGGCGGTCTTCTCGGTCAAGGTCACCGGGGTCAACACGATCAACCGTCAGGGTAAGCGCAAGCGCACCAAGACCGGTTTCGGCAAGCGCGCCAACACCAAGCGCGCCATCGTGACCCTTGCCGAGGGCAACCGTATCGACATCTTCGGCGGCCAGGCCTCCTAACGGAGGTCTAGTCGTCCGGAATCGGACGAGGACTGAGAAATGGGTATCCGCAAGTACAAGCCGACGACCCCGGGCCGTCGTGGCTCCAGCGTCGCCGACTTTGTCGAGATCACGCGGTCCACGCCGGAGAAGTCGCTGGTTCGCCCTCTGCACAGCAAGGGCGGCCGTAACAACACCGGCCGGATCACCGTTCGCCACCAGGGTGGCGGACACAAGCGCGCCTACCGCGTGATCGACTTCCGTCGTCACGACAAGGACGGCGTGCCGGCCAAGGTCGCGCACATCGAGTACGACCCCAACCGCACCGCGCGCATCGCGCTGCTGCACTACGCCGACGGCGAGAAGCGCTACATCATCGCGCCGCGCGGTCTGCAGCAGGGTGACCGGATCGAGAACGGCCCCACGGCCGACATCAAGCCCGGTAACAACCTCGCGCTCCGCAACATCCCGGTCGGTACCACGATCCACGCGATCGAGCTCCGTCCCGGTGGCGGCGCGAAGTTCGCCCGCTCCGCCGGCGCCTCCGTGCAGCTGCTCGCGAAGGAGGGCGTCATGGCCCACCTCCGCATGCCGTCGGGCGAGATCCGTCTCGTCGACGCGCGCTGCCGCGCCACGGTCGGCGAGGTCGGCAACGCCGAGCAGTCGAACATCAACTGGGGCAAGGCCGGCCGCATGCGCTGGAAGGGCGTCCGCCCGACCGTCCGCGGTGTCGCGATGAACCCGGTTGACCACCCGCACGGTGGTGGTGAGGGCAAGACCAGCGGTGGTCGCCACCCGGTCTCCCCGTGGGGTCAGAAGGAGGGTCGTACTCGCTCGCCGAAGAAGGCTTCGAGCAAGTACATCGTCCGCCGCCGCAAGACGAACAAGAAGCGCTAGGAGCGGGTTTAGATGCCGCGCAGTCTCAAGAAGGGGCCCTTCGTCGACGACCACCTCGTAAAGAAGGTGGACGCCCAGAACGAAGCCGGCACCAAGAACGTCATCAAGACCTGGTCCCGTCGCTCGATGATCATCCCCAGCATGCTGGGTCACACGATCGCGGTGCACAACGGCAAGACCCACGTCCCGGTGTTCGTCACCGAGTCGATGGTCGGCCACAAGCTCGGCGAGTTCTCGCCGACTCGCACCTTCCGCGGCCACGTCAAGGACGACCGGAAGTCGAAGCGCCGCTAACGCGGGGTGGTTACGACTATGACTAACACCGAAGGGACAACCATGGAAGCCAGGGCCCAGGCGCGGTACATCCGCGTCACGCCCATGAAGGCCCGCCGAGTGGTGGACCTCATCCGTGGCATGGATGCCACGGAGGCTCAGGCGGTCCTGCGTTTCGCCCCGCAGGCCGCGAGCGTGCCGGTCGGCAAGGTGCTGGACAGCGCCATTGCCAACGCCGCACACAACTACAACCACCCGGACGCCTCCACGCTGGTCATCAGCGAGGCGTACGTGGACGAGGGCCCGACCCTGAAGCGGTTCCGTCCGCGTGCCCAGGGCCGTGCCTACCGGATCCGCAAGCGGACCAGCCACATCACCGTGGTCGTCAGCAGCAAGGAAGGTTCCCGGTAATGGGCCAGAAGGTAAACCCGCACGGGTTCCGACTCGGCATCACCACGGACTTCAAGTCGCGTTGGTACGCCGACAAGCTGTACAAGGACTACGTCAAGGAAGACGTCGCCATCCGTCGGATGATGACGTCCGGCATGGAGCGCGCCGGCATCTCGAAGGTTGAGATCGAGCGCACCCGTGACCGCGTGCGTGTGGACATCCACACCGCCCGTCCCGGCATCGTCATCGGCCGCCGTGGCGCCGAGGCCGACCGCATCCGCGGTGACCTCGAGAAGCTCACGGGCAAGCAGGTCCAGCTGAACATCCTCGAGGTCAAGAACCCCGAGCTCGACGCTCAGCTCGTTGCCCAGGCCGTTGCCGAGCAGCTCTCCTCCCGCGTCTCCTTCCGTCGTGCCATGCGCAAGAGCATGCAGGGCACCATGAAGGCCGGCGCCAAGGGCATCAAGATCCAGTGCGGTGGCCGTCTCGGCGGCGCCGAGATGTCCCGCTCCGAGTTCTACCGCGAGGGTCGTGTGCCGCTGCACACGCTGCGCGCGAACGTGGACTACGGCTTCTTCGAGGCCAAGACCACCTTCGGCCGTATCGGCGTGAAGGTCTGGATCTACAAGGGCGACGTCAAGAACATCGCCGAGGTTCGCGCCGAGAACGCTGCGGCCCGTGCGGGTAACCGCCCGGCCCGTGGCGCCGGCGCTGGCGACCGTCCCGCCGGCCGTGGTGGCCGTGGTGGCGAGCGCGGCGGCCGTGGTGGCCGCAAGCCGCAGCAGGCTGCTGGTGCCGAGGCCCCCAAGGCCGACGCTCCCGCCGCCGCTCCGGCCGAGAGCACCGGAACGGAGGCCTGACCGACATGCTGATCCCTCGTAGGGTCAAGCACCGCAAGCAGCACCACCCGAAGCGCAGCGGTATGGCCAAGGGCGGTACTGAGGTCTCGTTCGGCGAGTACGGCATCCAGGCGCTCACCCCCGCCTACGTGACGAACCGCCAGATCGAGGCGGCTCGTATCGCGATGACCCGCCACATCAAGCGTGGCGGCAAGGTCTGGATCAACATCTACCCGGACCGCCCGCTGACGAAGAAGCCTGCCGAGACCCGCATGGGTTCCGGTAAGGGTTCCCCCGAGTGGTGGATCGCGAACGTGCACCCGGGCCGGGTCATGTTCGAGCTGTCCTACCCGAACGAAAAGATTGCGCGTGAGGCTCTGACCCGTGCGGCCCACAAGCTGCCGATGAAGTGCCGGATCGTCAAGCGCGAGGCAGGTGAGTCGTGATGGCGACGGGAACCAAGGCGTCCGAGCTCCGCGAGCTCGGCAACGAGGAGCTCGTTGCCAAGCTGCGCGAGGCCAAGGAGGAGCTGTTCAAGCTCCGTTTCCAGGCGGCCACCGGCCAGCTGGAGAACAACGGCCGGCTCAAGTCCGTCCGTAAGGACATCGCTCGCATCTACACCCTGATGCACGAGCGTGAGCTCGGTATCGAGACGGTGGAGAACGCATGAGCGAGAACAACGTGACTGAGAAGACCGAGCGCGGTTTCCGCAAGACCCGTGAGGGTCTGGTCGTCAGCGACAAGATGGACAAGACCGTCGTCGTCGCCGTCGAGGACCGCGTCAAGCACGCGCTGTACGGCAAGGTCATCCGCCGTACGAACAAGCTCAAGGCGCACGACGAGCAGAACGCTGCCGGCGTCGGCGACCGCGTCCTCATCATGGAGACGCGTCCGCTGTCGGCGACCAAGCGCTGGCGCATCGTCGAGATCCTCGAGAAGGCCAAGTAATCGCTTGAAGGGGTAACCCTTCAGGTTCGTTCCGCCAGGCTCGGCCGGGGCTTCGTTGAAGCCCCGGCCGGGAACCGGCAGACAAACAGGAGATAGACGTGATCCAGCAGGAGTCGCGACTGCGTGTCGCCGACAACACTGGTGCCAAGGAGATCCTTTGCATCCGTGTTCTCGGTGGCTCCGGTCGCCGCTACGCGGGCATCGGTGACGTCATCGTCGCCACCGTCAAGGATGCGATCCCCGGTGGCAACGTGAAGAAGGGTGACGTCGTCAAGGCGGTCATCGTTCGCACCGTCAAGGAGCGCCGCCGCCAGGACGGCTCGTACATCCGCTTCGACGAGAACGCCGCCGTCATTCTGAAGAACGACGGCGACCCTCGCGGCACCCGTATCTTCGGCCCCGTCGGCCGTGAGCTGCGCGAGAAGAAGTTCATGAAGATCATCTCGCTCGCGCCGGAGGTGCTGTAAGCATGAAGATCAAGAAGGGCGACCTGGTCCAGGTCATCACCGGTAAGGACAAGGGCAAGCAGGGCAAGGTCATCGCGGCCATGCCCAGCGAGAACCGCGTCCTGGTCGAGGGTGTCAACCGGGTCAAGAAGCACACCAAGGCCGGCCAGAACCAGGCCGGTGGCATCGTGATCACCGAGGCCCCGGTCCACGTCAGCAACGTTCAGCTGGTCGTGGAGAAGGACGGCAAGAAGGTCGTCACCCGCGTCGGTTTCCGCTTCGACGACGAGGGCAACAAGATCCGCGTTGCCAAGCGCACGGGCGAGGACATCTGATGGCTACCACTCCGCGTCTGAAGACGAAGTACCGCGAGGACATCGCGGGCAAGCTGCGTGAGGAGTTCTCCTACGAGAACGTCATGCAGATCCCCGGCCTCGTCAAGATCGTCGTGAACATGGGTGTCGGCGACGCCGCCCGTGACTCGAAGCTGATCGACGGTGCCATCCGCGACCTGACGACGATCACCGGTCAGAAGCCGGCCGTCACGAAGGCCCGCAAGTCCATCGCGCAGTTCAAGCTGCGCGAGGGTCAGCCGATCGGCTGCCACGTCACCCTCCGTGGTGACCGCATGTGGGAGTTCCTGGACCGTACGCTGTCGCTCGCGCTGCCGCGTATCCGTGACTTCCGTGGTCTGTCGCCGAAGCAGTTCGACGGCCGTGGCAACTACACCTTCGGTCTCACGGAGCAGGTCATGTTCCACGAGATCGACCAGGACAAGATCGACCGTACCCGGGGTATGGACATCACCGTGGTCACCACGGCGACCAACGACGACGAGGGCCGCGCCCTCCTTCGTCACCTCGGCTTCCCCTTCAAGGAGGCGTAAGCGAGATGGCGAAGAAGGCTCTCATCGCGAAGGCTGCCCGCAAGCCCAAGTTCGGTGTGCGTGCGTACACCCGCTGCCAGCGCTGCGGTCGCCCCCACTCCGTGTACCGCAAGTTCGGCCTGTGCCGCGTCTGCCTTCGTGAGATGGCTCACCGTGGCGAGCTGCCGGGCGTGACCAAGAGCTCCTGGTAATTCCCTTCCGTCCGTAAGGACTTGGGAAGTTCCAGAGACTCTCGGTAAGCATCTGGTCGGCGGATGCCCGGCCGCGCATGCCTTAGGCTTGTGTGGTTGGGCGTCCGCCGCCCATAACGACTTACTACGCCGTAGGTCCCCGCACCGCACCCGTCCCGCCTCTGAGCGGGGAGAGGGATGGCGCATACAGGAAACCCCGGCGAGAGAGGCCGAAGGCCACTTCATGACCATGACTGACCCGATCGCAGACATGCTCACGCGTCTGCGTAACGCTAACTCGGCGTACCACGACACCGTCGTGATGCCGCACAGCAAGATCAAGTCGCACATCGCGGAGATCCTCAAGCAGGAGGGTTTCATCACCGGCTGGAAGGTCGAGGACGCCGAGGTCGGCAAGAACCTCGTCCTCGAGCTGAAGTTCGGGCCGAACCGTGAGCGCTCCATCGCGGGCATCAAGCGGATCTCGAAGCCCGGTCTGCGCGTGTACGCGAAGTCCACCAACCTGCCGAAGGTCCTGGGCGGCCTGGGCGTGGCGATCATCTCCACGTCGCACGGTCTCCTGACCGGCCAGCAGGCAGGCAAGAAGGGCGTAGGTGGGGAAGTCCTCGCCTACGTCTGGTAGTCGGGAACGGAGGAAAAGCAATGTCGCGAATCGGCAAGCTCCCCATCCAGGTTCCCGCCGGTGTGGACGTCACCATCGATGGCCGCACGGTTGCGGTGAAGGGCCCCAAGGGTCTGCTCACCCACACCGTCGCCGCGCCGATCGAGATCGTCAAGGGTGAGGACGGCGTTCTGAACGTCACCCGTCCGAACGACGAGCGTCAGAACAAGGCCCTGCACGGCCTGTCCCGCACGCTGGTGGCGAACATGATCACCGGTGTGACCCAGGGTTACGTCAAGGCTCTCGAGATCAGCGGTGTCGGTTACCGCGTTGCCGCGAAGGGCTCCGACCTGGAGTTCCAGCTCGGCTACAGCCACCCGATCCTGGTCGAGGCGCCCGCGGGCATCTCGTTCAAGGTCGAGTCGCCGACCAAGTTCTCGGTCGAGGGCATCGACAAGCAGAAGGTCGGCGAGGTCGCCGCCAACATCCGCAAGCTGCGGAAGCCCGACCCGTACAAGGCCAAGGGTGTCAAGTACGCCGGCGAAGTCATCCGCCGCAAGGTCGGAAAGGCTGGTAAGTAGCCATGGCATACGGTGTGAAGATCGCCAAGGGCGACGCGTACAAGCGCGCTGCCAAGGCTCGCCGCCACATCCGCATCCGCAAGAACGTCTCGGGTACGGCGGAGCGTCCGCGCCTCGTCGTGACGCGTTCGAACCGCAACATCGTTGCCCAGGTCATCGACGACCTCAAGGGTCACACCCTTGCGTCGGCGTCGACCCTGGACGCTTCGATCCGCGGTGGCGAAGGCGACAAGAGCGCCCAGGCCCAGGCTGTCGGCGCGCTCGTCGCCGAGCGCGCCAAGGCCGCGGGTGTCGAGACCGTCGTGTTCGACCGCGGTGGCAACCGATACGCCGGGCGCATTGCCGCTCTGGCTGACGCCGCCCGCGAAGCCGGGCTGAAGTTCTAAGCCCCGGTTCCGGGACTCACGGACGTAACAGAGAGAGGTAATCCAATGGCTGGACCCCAGCGCCGCGGAAGCGGTGCCGGTGGCGGCGAGCGGCGGGACCGGAAGGGTCGCGACGGTGGCGCTGCCGCCGAGAAGACCGCTTACGTTGAGCGCGTTGTCGCGATCAACCGCGTCGCCAAGGTTGTCAAGGGTGGTCGCCGCTTCAGCTTCACCGCGCTGGTCGTGGTGGGCGACGGTGACGGCACCGTAGGTGTCGGTTACGGCAAGGCCAAGGAAGTTCCCGCGGCCATCGCCAAGGGCGTCGAGGAAGCCAAGAAGAACTTCTTCAAGGTTCCCCGCATCCAGGGCACCATCCCTCACCCGATCCAGGGCGAGAAGGCTGCGGGCGTCGTCATGCTCAAGCCGGCTTCCCCGGGTACCGGCGTCATCGCCGGTGGTCCGGTGCGTGCCGTGCTGGAGTGCGCGGGCGTCCACGACATCCTGTCGAAGTCGCTCGGCTCTTCGAACGCGATCAACATCGTGCACGCGACCGTGGAGGCCCTGAAGGGCCTGCAGCGTCCCGAGGAGATCGCGGCTCGCCGTGGTCTGCCGCTCGAGGACGTCGCTCCCGCGGCTCTGCTCCGTGCGCGTGCTGGGGCGGGTGTCTGATGGCCCGCCTCAAGATCACGCAGACGAAGTCGTACATCGGCAGCAAGCAGAACCACCGCGACACGCTGCGTTCGCTCGGGCTCAAGCGCCTGAACGACGTCGTCGTCAAGGAGGACCGCCCCGAGTTCCGCGGCATGGTGCACACCGTCCGCCACCTCGTGACGGTAGAGGAGGTTGACTAATGGCTGAGACCAACCCGCTGAAGGCCCACAACCTCCGTCCCGCCCCCGGTGCCAAGACCGCGAAGACCCGTGTCGGTCGTGGTGAGGCGTCGAAGGGTAAGACGGCCGGTCGTGGTACCAAGGGCACGAAGGCCCGCTACCAGGTTCCGCAGCGCTTCGAGGGTGGGCAGATGCCCCTCCACATGCGCCTGCCGAAGCTGAAGGGCTTCAAGAACCCGTTCCGCACCGAGTTCCAGGTCGTCAACCTGGACAAGCTCGGTGCCCTCTACCCCGAGGGTGGAGAGGTCACGGTGGCCGACCTGGTCGCCAAGGGCGCGGTTCGCAAGAACAGCCTCGTCAAGGTCCTGGGCCAGGGCGAGATCTCCGTGGCGCTGACGGTTGCGGTTGACGCCGTCTCCGCCTCCGCCAAGGAGAAGATTGCCGCCGCCGGCGGCTCCGTCACCGAGCTCGTCTAAGACGAACTTTGTGACGAATAGCGAGTAAAACCCGACCGGGGATGCCTCACATATGGGGCATCCCCGGTCGGTCGTTCCACGGGGGGCGCAGTCGCCGGTAAGGTGGCCTGCACCTTTGCTCGTACGTATTCGTCGATCCCTCAGACCGTCACCTCTGACGCAGTAGCGCGGGGGTCGCAGGAGGCACCGTGCTCACCGCGTTCGCCCGGGCGTTCAAGACGCCCGACCTGCGCAAGAAGCTGCTCTTCACGCTCGGCATCATCGTGCTGTACAGGCTCGGGTCCCACATCCCGGTACCCGGCGTGAGCTACAAGAACGTCCAGATCTGTGTGGACCAGATGGGGAGCAGCAACAGTCTCTTCGGTCTGGTCAACATGTTCAGCGGCGGTGCGCTGCTGCAGATCACGATCTTCGCGCTCGGCATCATGCCCTACATCACGGCGAGCATCATCCTGCAGCTGCTGACCGTGGTCATCCCGAAGCTGGAGAACCTCAAGAAAGAGGGTCAGTCCGGCACCGCGAAGATCACTCAGTACACGCGCTATCTGACGGTCGCACTCGCGATCCTCCAGGGCACCGGCCTGGTCGCCACCGCGCGGACGGGCGCCCTGTTCGGCACCTGCCCGGTGGCTCGTGAGATCGTCCCCAACCACTCGATCTTCACCACGATCGTCATGGTGGTCACCATGACCGCCGGCACCTGTGTCGTGATGTGGCTCGGTGAGCTCGTCACCGACCGCGGCATCGGCAACGGCATGTCCATCCTGATGTTCATCTCCATCGCGGCCGGCTTCGTCGGCTCCCTCTGGACGATCAAGCTCCAGGGCAAGATCGCTGATGGCTGGGTGGAGTTCGCCGTCGTCATCCTGGTGGGCCTCGCGATGGTGGCCCTGGTGGTCTTCGTCGAGCAGGCGCAGCGCCGGATCCCGGTCCAGTACGCGAAGCGCATGATCGGCCGCCGTGCCTACGGCGGTACGTCCACCTACATCCCGCTCAAGGTGAACCAGGCCGGTGTCATCCCGGTCATCTTCGCCTCGTCGCTGCTGTACATCCCGGCCCTGATCGTCCAGTTCAGCGGCTCGACGGCCGGCTGGGCCACCTGGATCCAGAAGCACTTCGTCAAGGGCGACCACCCGTACTACATCGCCGTCTACTTCCTCCTGATCGTGTTCTTCGCGTTCTTCTACGTGGCGATCTCGTTCAACCCCGAGGAAGTTGCCGACAACATGAAGAAGTATGGTGGGTTCATCCCGGGCATCCGCGCCGGCCGGCCTACCGCCGAGTACCTGAGCTACGTACTCAACCGCATCACCTGGCCGGGGTCGCTGTACCTGGGTCTGATCGCTCTCGTGCCGACAATGGCGTTGGCCGGCTTCGGAGCGAACCAGAACTTCCCGTTCGGCGGGACGAGCATCCTCATCATCGTGGGTGTGGGTCTGGAAACCGTGAAGCAGATCGAGAGCCAGCTCCAGCAGCGCAACTACGAAGGGTTCCTCCGCTGATGCGAATCGTCCTCGTCGGACCCCCCGGGGCGGGCAAGGGAACGCAGGCCGCGTTCCTCGCCAAGAACCTGTCGATCCCGCACATCTCCACGGGCGACCTGTTCCGCGCCAACATCAGCCAGAACACCGAGCTGGGCCGGCGTGCCAAGGCGTTCATGGACAAGGGCGACCTCGTCCCCGACGAGATCACCGTCGGCATGGCGAAGGACCGCATGCAGCAGCCGGACGCCGCGGGCGGTTTCCTGCTCGACGGCTTCCCGCGGAACGTCTCGCAGGCGGAGGCGCTCGACGCCATGCTCCGGGAAGCCGGCATGAAGCTCGACGCCGTGCTGGACCTGGAGGTCGAGGAGGACGAGGTCGTCAAGCGGATCGCCGGCCGGCGGATCTGCCGCGAGGACTCCGCGCACGTCTTCCACGTGATCTACGCGGCTCCGAAGGCCGAGGGGGTCTGCGACCACTGCGGCGGCGAGCTGTACCAGCGCGCCGACGACTCCGAGGCCACGGTGCGCAACCGGCTGGAGGTCTACCACACGCAGACCGAGCCGATCATCGACTACTACAAGTCCCAGGGCCTGCTGGTGACCATCTCCGCCCTCGGCGAGGTGCACGAGATCACCAAGCGGGCGATGGACGCCCTGAAGAAGTAGTCAGTTCCGTTCGTGACCGTCAGTACGGCCGCGGTGTCCCTCGGGCATCGCGGCCTTACTGTTGAGAAGACCCGTTCTTTCGAAGGTGGAAGGTCCCCGTTCATGGTTCAGCTGAAGACCCCCGAGCAGATCGCGAAGATGCGGGAGGCAGGGCTGGTCGTCGCCGCGATCCACGCGGCGACCCGTGAGGCGGCCGTGCCGGGCTCCACGACGCGGGACCTGGACATGGTGGCCCGGAAGGTGATCGCCGACGCCGGGGCCAAGTCGAACTTCCTCGGGTACGGGGGCTTCCCCGCGACCATCTGCACCTCGGTGAACGAGGTCGTCGTCCACGGCATCCCGGACGACAAGACGGTCCTCAAGGACGGCGACATCATCTCCATCGACGCGGGCGCGATCGTGGACGGCTGGCACGGTGACGCGGCCTACACGGCCTTCGTGGGCACCGGTCACGCGCCGGAGCTGGTGGAGCTGTCCCGGGTGACCGAGGAGTCGATGTGGGCCGGCATCGCGGCCATGAGGTCCGGCAACCGCCTGGTGGACATCTCGAAGGCGATCGAGGGCTACATCAAGCGCCAGCCGCGGCCCGCGACCGGCGAGCACAGCCTGGGCAAGTTCGGGATCATCGAGGACTACGGCGGCCACGGCATCGGCTCCGAGATGCACATGGACCCGCACCTGCTGAACTACGTCTCGCGCAAGCGCGGCAAGGGCATCAAGCTCGTCCCGGGCCTGTGCCTGGCGATCGAGCCGATGGTCTCGCTGGGCACGGCCCAGACGGAGGTCCTGGCGGACGACTGGACGGTCATCACGACCGACGGCACCTGGTCCTCGCACTGGGAGCACTCGGTCGCCCTGACGGAGGCCGGGCCGATCGTCCTGACCAGTCCGGACTGCGGCAAGGCGAAGCTGGCGGAGTACGGGGTCACGACGGCCCCCGACCCGCTGGGCTGAGCCGGTCCGGCGGCCCCGGCCCCCTCGGGCCGGCGCCGGTTAATGATCTAGACTCATGGGCAAACTTTCCGGATTCGTCTTTCTGGGTGCCCTGACGTAGACTGACTCGTCGGCTCGCGTGCATTTCCATGCCTGTGAGCCGATCAAGGTAGCCGATTCGAAAGGCGAAGCGTGGCCAAGAAGCAAGGTGCCATCGAGATCGAGGGCACCGTGATCGAGTCCCTCCCGAACGCCATGTTCAAGGTGGAACTCCAGAACGGTCACAAGGTCCTCGCGCACATCAGCGGCAAGATGCGCATGCACTACATCCGCATCCTCCCTGATGACCGGGTTGTCGTGGAGCTGTCTCCGTACGACCTGACGCGTGGCCGGATCGTCTACCGATACAAGTAGATCTTGTCCTCACTCCTGCCTGGGCGTCTTGTCCCGGTGCGGGTGGTGGCACTGACCCGGAGAACCTCACCAACATGAAGGTCAAGCCGAGCGTCAAGAAGATCTGCGACAAGTGCAAGGTGATCCGCCGCCACGGTCGGGTCATGGTCATCTGCGACAACCTGCGCCACAAGCAGCGCCAGGGCTGACGCACGCCGACCGACCTGCCTTCCGCAGTTCTTCGCGCGACGTAAGAAAACGTACATACGCAGAACCCGCCCAGCCCGGTCCAGGGCCGGCGGTACCTCCGGCGGGGGCCGGGGACCCGGACGTACCACTGCCCAGCAGGGTGGTCGGCGGTCGGGAGTGGTTCTGCGGAAGACCCCCGAACACACAGGAGCCATTGAATGGCACGCGTTTCCGGTGTTGACATCCCGCGCGAAAAGCGTGTGGAGATCGCACTCACCTACGTCTTCGGTATCGGGCGCACCCGGTCCAAGGAGATCCTCGCCTCCACCGGCGTGAACCCGAACACCCGCGTTCGTGACCTGGCCGAAGAGGACCTCGTCAAGATCCGCGAGTACGTGGACGCCAACCTCCGTACCGAGGGTGACCTCCGCCGCGAGATCCAGGGCGACATTCGCCGCAAGATCGAGATCCAGTGCTACCAGGGCATCCGCCACCGTCGTGGCCTGCCGGTGCACGGTCAGCGCACCAGCACGAACGCGCGTACCCGCAAGGGCCCGCGTCGCGCGATCGCCGGTAAGAAGAAGCCGGGCAAGAAGTAGTCCTGTTCAGCGGTCTTGCGCTGTAGGACCGACCACCTCCCGTAGGAGATTTAGATGCCCCCCAAGGGTCGTCAGGGCGCTGCCAAGAAGGTGCGCCGCAAGGAAAAGAAGAACGTCGCTCACGGGCACGCCCACATCAAGAGCACGTTCAACAACACCATCGTTTCGATCACCGACCCCTCGGGCAACGTGATCTCCTGGGCCTCCGCCGGCCACGTCGGCTTCAAGGGCTCGCGCAAGTCCACCCCCTTCGCCGCGCAGATGGCCGCCGAGTCGGCCGCCCGCCGCGCGCAGGAGCACGGCATGCGCAAGGTCGACGTCTTCGTGAAGGGTCCGGGCTCCGGCCGCGAGACCGCGATCCGCTCCCTCCAGGCCACCGGCCTCGAGGTCGGCTCGATCCAGGACGTCACCCCCACCCCGCACAACGGCTGCCGCCCGCCGAAGCGCCGCCGCGTCTGACGCAGCGGACGCACCTGTGCGTTCTTGAGTGTCCGGGCGGTACGACCCCTTCGGGGGCCGTGCCGCCCGTACCCTTGCAGTAGCCGTACCTCCGGTACGGCATCCGTCGGGCGTCAAATAGTGGGCGTCCACGAATGAAGGAAAAGACATGCTTATCGCTCAGCGTCCTTCGCTGACCGAAGAGGTCGTCGACGAGTACCGCTCGCGGTTCGTGATCGAGCCGCTGGAGCCGGGCTTCGGTTACACCCTCGGCAACTCCCTGCGCCGTACCCTCCTGTCCTCCATCCCGGGTGCCGCTGTCACCAGCATCCGCGTGGACGGCGTCCTGCACGAGTTCACCACCGTGCCGGGCGTCAAGGAAGACGTCACGGACATCATCCTGAACATCAAGCAGCTGGTCGTCTCCTCGGAGCACGACGAGCCGGTCGTGATGTACCTGCGCAAGCAGGGTCCCGGCCTGGTCACCGCCGCCGACATCGCGCCCCCGGCCGGTGTCGAGGTGCACAACCCGGACCTCGTCCTCGCCACGCTCAACGGCAAGGGCAAGCTGGAGATGGAGCTGACCGTCGAGCGCGGTCGCGGCTACGTCTCCGCCGTCCAGAACAAGCAGCTGGGCCAGGAGATCGGCCGCATCCCGGTCGACTCCATCTACAGCCCGGTCCTCAAGGTCACCTACAAGGTCGAGGCGACCCGAGTCGAGCAGCGCACCGACTTCGACAAGCTGATCGTCGACGTCGAGACCAAGCAGGCCATGCGCCCGCGCGACGCCATGGCGTCCGCCGGAAAGACCCTGGTCGAGCTGTTCGGTCTGGCGCGCGAGCTCAACATCGACGCCGAGGGCATCGACATGGGCCCGTCCCCGACGGACGCCGCCCTGGCCGCCGACCTGGCGCTGCCGATCGAGGAGCTCGAGCTCACGGTCCGCTCGTACAACTGCCTCAAGCGCGAGGGCATCCACTCCGTGGGTGAGCTCGTCGCCCGCTCCGAGGCCGACCTGCTCGACATCCGCAACTTCGGTGCGAAGTCGATCGACGAGGTCAAGGCGAAGCTGGCCGGCATGGGCCTGGCCCTCAAGGACAGCCCGCCCGGATTCGACCCGACGGCCGCCGCCGACGCCTTCGGCGCCGACGACGACGCGGACGCCGGCTTCGTCGAGACCGAGCAGTACTAGAAGAGCTTGTGGGGGGCCCGCGCCCCCCACACCCCCCTCTCGCGACCGCTTGAGGGAACTGACTCCGGTACCTGACACGGCCGGTGCAGATTTGAAGGAGTAACAATGCCGCGTCCCGCAAAGGGTGCCCGCCTGGGCGGCTCCGCCGCGCACGAGAAGCACCTCCTCGCGAACCTCGCGAAGGCGCTCTTCGAGCACGGCCGCATCACCACCACCGAGGCCAAGGCCCGTCGCCTGCGTCCCTACGCCGAGCGTCTGGTCACCAAGGCCAAGAAGGGCGACATCCACAACCGTCGCCTGGTGCTGCAGACGATCACGGACAAGAGCATCGTGCACACGCTGTTCACCGAGATCGCCCCGCGCTACGAGAACCGCCCCGGTGGTTACACGCGCATCACCAAGATCGGCAACCGTCGTGGCGACAACGCCCCGATGGCGGTCATCGAGCTGGTCGAGGCCCTGACCGTGGCCCAGCAGGCCACCGGTGAGGCCGAGGCCGCCACCAAGCGTGCGGTGAAGGAGGCCGAGGCCGCCGAGGCGCCCGCGGCCGAGGAGACCAAGGAGGCCTGATCCCTCCGGGGATCGAGCCCGCTTGATCGGCTCTGAACGGGCCCGCCCCCTTCCGGGGCGGGCCCGTTCTGCATGTCCGCACGTCTGAGAGGATCTGTCACGTGAGTGACGAGGTGGAGCCCGGGCACGTCCGGGTACGGCTGGACCTGTCGTACGACGGGAAGGACTTCTCCGGCTGGGCGAAGCAGCGCACGCTGCGGACCGTGCAGGGGGAGCTGGAGAGCGCCCTGCGGACCGTGATGCGGCTCAGGGAACCGGTCGAGCTGACCGTGGCCGGGCGCACCGACGCCGGGGTGCACGCGCGCGGGCAGGTGGCCCAGTTCGACCTGGCCGAGGAGGTGTGGGCCGAGCACCACGACAAGCTGCTGCGCCGCCTCGCGGGCCGGCTGCCGCACGACGTGCGGGTGTGGCGGGCCGCCGAGGCCCCCCAGGGCTTCAACGCCCGGTTCTCGGCCGTCTGGCGCCGCTACGCCTACCGCGTCGGCGACCACCCGGCCGGCGTGGACCCGCTGCGCCGCGGGCACGTGCTGTGGCACCAGTGGCCGCTGGACGTGGACGCCATGAACGAGGCCTCCGCCGCGCTGGTGGGCGAGCACGACTTCGCCGCGTACTGCAAGAAGCGCGAGGGCGCCACGACCATCCGTACCCTGCAGGAGCTCAGCTGGGAGCGGGCCGAGGACGGGATCGTCACGGCCACCGTCCGGGCGGACGCGTTCTGCCACAACATGGTCCGGTCGCTGGTCGGGGCGCTCCTGCACGTCGGCGACGGGCACCGGCCGGTCGAGTGGCCCGGGCAGGTGCTGGCCGCCGCCGTACGGGATTCCTCGGTGCACGTGGTCAAGCCGCACGGGCTCACCCTGGAGGAGGTCGGCTACCCGGCCGACGAGCTGCTGGCCGCCCGCAGCAAGGAGGCGCGGAACCTGCGCACCCTCCCCGGCAAGGGCTGCTGCTGACCGGCCCGCTCACCGGTTTGGGCGGATCGCCGCCGGGCCGGGACAATGCCCGGCATGGGACATCTCGAAGCCAGCCATCTGGAGTACTACCTTCCCGACGGGCGGGTCCTGCTCCCCGACGTCTCCTTCCGCGTGGGGGAGGGGTCGGTGGTGGCCCTGGTGGGGGCGAACGGCGCCGGCAAGACCACCCTGCTGAAGCTGGTCTCCGGTGAGCTCCAGCCGCACGGCGGCGGGGTCTCCATCAGCGGCGGCCTGGGGGTGATGTCGCAGTTCGTGGGCTCGGTCCGGGACGAGACGACCGTACGGGACCTGCTGGTCTCGGTGGCGCAGCCGCGGATCCGGGACGCCGCGAGGGCCGTGGACCGCGCCGAGCACCTGATCCTCACGGTGGACGACGAGGCCGCGCAGATGGCGTACGCGCAGGCCCTCAGTGACTGGGCCGACGTGCAGGGCTACGAGGCGGAGACGCTGTGGGACGTCTGCACCACGGCCGCGCTGGACATCCCGTTCGACCGGGCCCAGTACCGCGAGGTGCGCACGCTGTCGGGCGGTGAGCAGAAGCGGCTGGTCCTGGAGGCGCTGCTGCGCGGGCCGGACGAGGTGCTGCTGCTCGACGAGCCGGACAACTACCTCGACGTCCCCGGGAAGCGGTGGCTGGAGGAGCAGCTGAAGGCCACCCGCAAGACGGTGCTCTTCGTGTCGCACGACCGGGAGCTGCTGTCGCGGGCCGCCGAGAAGATCATCAGCCTGGAGCCGAGCCCGACGGGCACGGACGTCTGGGTGCACGGCGCGGGCTTCGACACCTACCACCAGGCCCGCAAGGAGCGCTTCGCGCGCTTCGAGGAGCTCAAGCGCCGCTGGGACGAGGAGCACGCCCGGCTGAAGGCCCTGGTGCTGCGGCTGCGCAACCAGGCCGCGAGCAGCCCGGACATGGCCTCGCGGTACCGGGCGATGCAGACCCGCTTCCAGAAGTTCGAGGAGGCCGGTCCGCCGCCGGAGCCGCCGCGCGAGCAGGAGATCCGGATGCGGCTCAAGGGCGGCCGGACGGGGGTGCGCGCGCTGACCGTGGAGAACCTGGAGCTGACCGGCCTGATGAAGCCCTTCTCGCTGGAGGTGTTCTACGGGGAGCGGGTCGCGGTGCTCGGCTCGAACGGCTCCGGGAAGTCGCACTTCCTGCGGCTGCTGGCCGGCGAGGACGTCGCGCACACGGGTACCTGGAAGCTGGGCGCACGGGTGCTCCCCGGCCATTTCGCGCAGACGCACGCCCATCCGGAGCTGTTCGGGCGCACGCTCGTCGACATCCTGTGGACGGAGGCCGCCAAGCCGCTCGGGGCCGCCATGGCCGTCCTGCGCCGCTACGAGCTGGAGCGCCAGGGCGAGCAGAAGTTCGAGAAGCTCTCGGGCGGCCAGCAGGCGCGTTTTCAGATCCTGCTGCTGGAGCTGGCCGGGACCACGGCGCTGCTGCTGGACGAGCCGACGGACAACCTCGACCTGGAGTCGGCGGAGGCCCTGCAGGACGGCCTGGAGTCGTACGAGGGGACCGTGCTGTGCGTGACGCACGACCGGTGGTTCGCCCGGACCTTCGACCGCTATCTGGTCTTCGGTTCCGACGGTGTGGTGCGCGAAACTCAGGAGCCGGTGTGGGACGAACGTAGGGTCGAGCGCAAACGCTGAGGGCGAGGTCCTCCTCGGCGGGGCGAGGAGGACTGCTGTGGGGCTGCGGCCTGGCATCTGGCTCATGCGAGGGGACCGGCCGTCCGCGGCGGGCCGGGTGACCGGCTGGCTGCTCGCTCCGGCCGCGCGGCCGTGGTGGGCGGTCTCCGCGGGGATCCTGGTGGTGGTCGCCGTGTCCGCGGGGCTGCACCCGAAGTGGGGCTCGGACAACGCCTTCGTCGTCAAGGCGGCCGACGCGCTGCTGGCCGGGGTCTCGCCGTACGAGGACAAGCGGTTCCTGTACCTGCCGAGCGCCGTGATCATGGCGGTGCCGGAGGCGATGGTGCCGCGCGCGGTGCTGCGGTGGCTGTTGCCGGCCGGGATGACGGGGCTGCTGGCCGCCGGGTGGTGGGCCTCGCTGCGGCTGCTCTCGGTGCCGCTGCGCTCGCGGATGGCGGTGGGCGGCCTCGCGCTGCTGGCGCTGGTGTACAAGCCGTACGCGAACCTGGTGATGCTCGGCAACTGGACGGCGGTCTCGGCGGCCGCCCTGCCGCTGGCCCTGCTGCTGGCGCACCGGCGGCGGTGGGCCGCGGCGGGGCTGGTGGTGGGGCTGGCGATCGCCTGCAAGCCGATGCTGGTGCCGCTCGGGCTGCTGTTCGTCCTCGCCCGGCAGTGGCGGGGGCTGGCCGTGGCGGTGCTGGTGCCGGTGGGGATGTCGCTGGCGGGGGCGCTGCTGATGCCGAGCCCGACGCTGTTCTTCACCAAGACCCTGCCCTTCCTGTTCCAGGGGCAGGACGCGTACGCGCTGCCGTGGGACGCCTCGCCGGTCGCGGTGCTGCCGCGGCTGGGGGTGCCCGGGCCGGCGGCGGTGGCGCTGGCGGGCGCGGCCGCGCTGGCGGGTCTCTGGGCGGCGCGGACGCGGTGGCGGCGGCCGGACGCGGAGGGCGAGGGGGACGGGCCGAGGCTCGCGGAGACGGCGTGCATGGTGATGCTCGCCGCATTCCTGGTGTCCCGGCCGTCCTTCGACCACTACCTCCTGGTGGTGCTCCCGCTGCTGCTGGCGACGGGCGCGCGGGAGGGTTCGATGCCGCGTTCGCCCTGGTTCTGGCTGGCGCTGACCCCGCAGATGGTCCTGGTGCCGTGGCCGTCGGAGCTGGCCCACAAGAGGCGCGCGTTCAAGGACTGCGCCACCCTGTGCGGGCTCGCGATTCTGCTGGCGCGTCGTGCGGGGCGCTCCAGTCGGGTTACTCTGGAACCCGTAACAACTGCGGGGTCCCCACCCAGGACCGAACCGGAGTGCGCCGCGACGCCAGCAGCATCGGCATCGCGGACCGCGTTTTGACCCGTACGGGTCCTCTTGGGTACTCTGCTGGTTTGTTATGCGTATTGGCTTGCTCATTCTCACGTGAGGGCCTTACGCCGGTCCACCGGGCCGATGACCAGCGGTTCACACGGGTTGCGTCCCTGATGTGAACGAGGGCTGTCGTGATCGTCCGTGGTGACCCTGTCAGGACCCTTCCCGCAGGGCTCGCGCCCTATGGGATGACCCACCACTGAAGAAGCGAAGGCATACGCGTGCGTACGTTCAGCCCCAAGCCCGGCGACATCTCGCGCCAGTGGCTCGTCATTGACGCCCAGGACGTCGTCCTCGGCCGTCTGGCGACCCAGGCCGCTGCCCTCCTCAAGGGCAAGCACAAGCCGACTTACGCCCCCCACATGGACATGGGCGACTTCGTCATCATCATCAACGCCGACAAGGTTCACCTGTCCGGCAACAAGGCCTCGCAGAAGATGGCGTACCGCCACTCCGGTTTCCCGGGCGGTCTGCGTGCGGTGCGTTACGACGACCTCCTGGCGAACAACCCGGAGAAGGCCGTCGAGAAGGCCGTCAAGGGCATGCTCCCCAAGAACACCCTGGGCCGTCAGATGCTCTCGAAGCTGAAGGTCTACTCGGGCGACCAGCACCCCCACGCTGCCCAGCAGCCGGTGCCGTTCGAGATCACCCAGGTCGCGCAGTAGTTCCGGCCACCCCCTAAGACGTAGAGAATTCTGAGGAGCATCGTGGCCGAGACCACCGCCGAGACCCCCGTCGACGAGTTCGAGGGCGTCGAGGAGTACACCACCGAGTCGGACGTCGTCGTCGAGGGCGACTACACCTCCGAGTCGCTTGCCGGTCG
Source organism: Streptomyces sp. NPDC034086 (assembly GCF_055575515.1). NCBI lineage: Bacteria > Bacillati > Actinomycetota > Actinomycetes > Kitasatosporales > Streptomycetaceae > Streptomyces > Streptomyces sp. NPDC034086. Next base: position 51,919 of record NZ_JBVISM010000002.1, read on the forward strand.
CTTCGGTGACCCCCAGCCGGCCGCCGGCCTGGGCCGTCGCAAGAACGCCATCGCCCGCGTCCGGATCGTTCCGGGCACCGGCAAGTGGAAGATCAACGGTCGCACCCTTGAGGACTACTTCCCCAACAAGGTGCACCAGCAGGAAGTCAACGAGCCCTTCAAGCTCCTCGAGCTTGACGGCCGCTACGACGTCATCGCCCGCATCTCGGGTGGCGGCGTCTCCGGTCAGGCCGGCGCCCTGCGCCTCGGCGTGGCCCGCGCGCTGAACGAGGCGGACGTGGACAACAACCGCCCGGCGCTGAAGAAGGCCGGCTTCCTCTCCCGCGACGACCGTGCGGTCGAGCGCAAGAAGGCCGGTCTGAAGAAGGCCCGTAAGGCTCCGCAGTACAGCAAGCGTTAATCTTCGCCTGCTGTTCTGCAACGAAACCGCCCCGGCAGCACTCTCCGTGCTGCCGGGGCGGTTCGTTTACCGCCATAAGCGGCAAACACCTGTCACTAGCGGTCACAAGCGAAGCGTGAACTCGGGAGGACAACAGTGGGACGACTCTTCGGGACGGACGGTGTACGAGGCGTCGCCAACGCGGATCTGACGGCTGAGCTCGCGCTCGGCCTCTCCGTGGCGGCCGCGCACGTACTGGCCGAGGCCGGAACCTTCGAGGGGCACCGGCCCACGGCGGTGGTCGGCCGCGACCCCCGCGCGTCGGGCGAGTTCCTGGAGGCCGCGGTCGTCGCGGGCCTCGCCAGCGCCGGCGTGGACGTCCTGCGCGTCGGTGTGCTGCCCACCCCGGCGGTGGCGTATCTCACCGGTGCGCTGGGCGCCGACCTCGGCGTGATGCTCTCCGCGAGCCACAACGCCATGCCCGACAACGGCATCAAGTTCTTCGCGCGCGGCGGCCACAAGCTCGCCGACGAGCTCGAGGACCGCATCGAGTCCGTGTACGAGGAGCACCGCACGGGCGCGCCCTGGCAGCGCCCCACCGGCTCCGGCGTCGGCCGCGTCTCCGACTACGACGAGGGCTTCGACAAGTACGTCGCCCACCTCGTCGCGGTCCTCCCCAACCGCCTCGACGGCCTCAAGGTCGTCCTGGACGAGGCCCACGGCGCGGCCGCGTACGTCTCGCCCGAGGCCTTCGCCCGGGCCGGCGCGGAGGTCGTCACGATCGGCGCCGAGCCCGACGGCCTGAACATCAACGACGGCTGCGGCTCCACCCACCTGGACCTGCTGAAGCAGGCCGTGGTCGAGCACGGCGCCGACCTCGGCATCGCGCACGACGGCGACGCGGACCGCTGCCTCGCGGTCGACGGCACCGGCGCCGAGGTCGACGGCGACCAGATCCTCGCGGTACTGGCGCTGGCCATGCGCGAGGCCGGGCAGCTGCGCGGGAACACCGTGGTCGGCACCGTCATGTCCAACCTGGGCTTCAAGCTCGCCATGGAGGCCGAGGGCATCCAGGTCGTGCAGACCGGCGTCGGCGACCGGTACGTGCTGGAGGCCATGAAGGAGCACGGTTACGCGCTGGGCGGCGAGCAGTCCGGCCACGTGATCATCCTCGACCACGCGACGACCGGCGACGGCACGCTGACCGGCCTGATGCTGGCGGCGCGCGTCACGGCCACCGGGCGCACGCTGGCCGACCTGGCCGGGGTCATGCGGCGGCTGCCGCAGATCCTGATCAACGTCCCGGACGTGGACAAGTCCCGGGTCGCCACCTCCGGCGAGCTGGCCGCGGCCGTCGCCGACGCCGAGCGCGAGCTGGGTTCCACCGGCCGGGTGCTGCTGCGCTCCTCCGGTACGGAGCCGCTCGTACGGGTGATGGTGGAGGCCGCCGACATCGAGCAGGCCCGCACCGTCGCCGGGCGCCTCGCCGACGTGGTGAAGTCGGCGCTGGGCTAGTGACCTGAGTCGGAGATCTGCTGGTAGATCTCCGGGCGCCCGTGTCGAGGGGAGCCTCCCTGTCAATGGGCATGGCGGCTTGGTTCGAACACCGTATCTAGCGAAGAAGTTCCGACTCAGGTCACTAGGTCGTCTCATCCGGATCGCGCCGGGCAGCCCGGGCCGGGCAGGATCCGGAAGAGACGGACTACGCCCTCGCGCCGCCCTTCGGCGCACCCGGCCGGCGGATCATCCGCGCGTGCTGGGTGCGCCGCAGCAGTTTCCAGCCGATCAGGGTCAGGGAGCCGGCGACGATGATGCCGAGCAGGTTCAGCAGCAGCTGCTCGGCCGAGCCCCACATCTGGGCGAACTCCCCGTAGCCGAGCGCCACGGCCGCGTTCGCGGCGGCCGGCACCGTGGTCACCGAGATGGCCACGCCCACCAGCGCCCCCGATTTCGCCGACGTCAGCGACAGCATCCCGGCCACGCCGGCGAGCACCGCCACGACGAAGGAGAACGGGTCGGGCTGCCAGATGAAGCTGGTGTTGGGCCGCGGCCTGTCGAGTATCCCCGGGTGGAACAGTCCGAGCGCGTTCATGGCCAGGCTGAACAGGGTCGTCGCCACGATCGCGGAGGCGAAGCCGACCAGCAGGGCCACCAGCGAGCGCGAGGCGGCCTTCGGGTCGCGCCGCACGAGGCCCGTGCAGATGCCCGCGAGCGGCCCGAACTCGGGGCCGACGGCCATCGCGCCGACGATCAGGATCGCGTTGTCCAGGACCACGCCGCAGGCGGCGATCATCGTGGCGACGACCAGGAAGGCGACGTAGGTGATCGTGAGGGTCGACTCCTCGTGGGTGGACTCGGAGAGCTGCTCCCAGATCACCGCGTCCGCGCCCTCGCCCGGGGCCTCCTCCTCCGCCTGGTCGGCGCGCCGGGACAGGGAGAGGTCGACGTTCTCGACGGCGATGGACCCGGTCCGGTCGACGCCGAGGGAGCGCATGTCCCGGAGCAGCCCGTCGGCCGACTCGCGCGCCACGTCGCAGAGCACCAGGTCGCCCTCGGGATCGCGGGCGGCGTCCTTCAGCACGACCAGATGGGTGGTCCCGACCGTCTGCCCGACCAGTTCCACCACCTGCTCGGTGAGGTGGTGCGGGGTGATCATCCTCAGATGCAGCATGGCCGCACCCTAGTGCTAGAGCTTGCGCAGGCTCAGTTTCTGCACCTTGTGGTCGGGGCCCTTGCGCACGACGAGGGTGGCGCGGCCGCGCGTGGGGGCCACGTTCTCCAGCAGGTTGGGCTTGTTGATGGTCCGCCACATCGTCTGCGCGTACTCCAGGGCCTCCTCCTCGGAGACCTGCGTGTACTTGCGGAAGTAGGAGAACGGGTTCTGGAACGCCGTCTCGCGCAGCTTGCGGAACCGGTTGAGGTACCAGCGCTCGATGTCCTCGGGGCGCGCGTCCACGTACACGCTGAAGTCGAAGTAGTCGGCGAGGCCGACGCGGGTGCGGCCGTCCTTGCCGGGCAGGGCGGGCTGCAGGACGTTGAGCCCCTCGACGATGAGGATGTCCGGCCGGCGCACCACGAGCTGCTCGCCCGGCACGATGTCGTAGATCAGGTGCGAGTAGACCGGCGCCCTGACCTCGTCCTTGCCCGCCTTGATGTCGGCGACGAAACGGGTCAGCGCCCGGCGGTCGTAGGACTCGGGGAAGCCCTTGCGGGAGGTCAGGCCGCGGCGCTGGAGCTCCTTCATCGGGTACAGGAAGCCGTCCGTGGTGACCAGCTCGACCCGGGGGTGCTCGGGCCAGCGGGCCAGGAGGGCCTGGAGCAGGCGCGCCACGGTGGACTTGCCGACGGCGACGGAACCGGCGACGCCTATGACGAAGGGGGTGCCCTGCTGGGCGCCGTGGCCGTTGCCGGCGTCACCGAGGAAGGTGTTCAGGGTGCCGCGGAGGTTGCTGGTGGCGCCGACGTACAGGTTGAGCAGACGGGAGAGCGGCAGGTACACGTCCCGCACCTCGTCGAGGTCGATGACGTCGCCCAGGCCCCGCAGCCGTTCCACCTCCTCCGCGGTCAGCGGCAGCGGGGTCCGCTCGCGCAGGGCGCTCCACTCGGCCCGCGTGAGGTCGACGTACGGAGAGGCGTCCTGGGCCCGGCGGGCACCGGGGCGCTCCGTTGCGCGGTCCGGCGTACAACGCGTCGGCGAGGTGATCACACCGCCATTGTCGGGGCTCGGGGGCGCTCGTGGGTGGTGGGGTCGGTCACGTGGCGGACGGCTGGCGGGGGAACGCCGGGTGATCGGGGCGGGGCGGGCCGGCGGCGGGCCGGCGGCGGGGCGGGCTCATGGCGGGGTGGACCACGCGCACGTCTCGATAGGGAGCCCACCCGGTCTCGTGCGGATCACGATTCCGGCCGTCGTCCGAAAACCCGTTCGCGTGATCGATCGCGAGCCGTACATTGTTCGTCGCCGCGGCGCCGACCTGCGCCCTGACGGCTTCTGTTCCATGGGGGAGATCGTTCGTGCGTACCACTGTCGTCCGTCGTGCCGTCCTGACCGCTTCGGCACTGTCCCTGGGCCTGCTGGCCACGGCCTGCGGCTCCGGTGACTCCGGGGCGAAGGCCGGCGGCGGGGCGGACCCGCAGCGGTCCGCGTCCGCCCCGGCGGCGGCCAGGGGGAAGTCGGCCGCCGAGCTGGCCCCGCTGCTCGTCACCCAGGCCGACCTGCCCGAGTACGAGGTCGAGGCGGACCCGGCCGCGAAGGCCGGCGGCGGGCAGAGCGCCGCTCCCGACAAGGCCGAGTGCAAGCCGCTGGTCCAGCTCCAGTCCTTCGTGCCCCTGGGCAAGCCCGCCGGCACGGCGGCCGTCGCCGCCCGGCAGAAGCCCAAGAAGCCGGGCGAGGGCGCGTCGGTGGAGGACAAGCTCGACGCCCTCAAGGACGGCCTGAGCGTGACCCGTACCTCGGTCGGCCTCGCCTCCTACGACGGCAAGGGCGCCGAGGAGGCCTTCGGCACGCTGAAGGCCGCCACCACGGCCTGCGCGGGCGGCTACACGGTCCAGGACGGTGCCGAGTCCACCCGGATCGAGAAGGTCGGGTCCTCCCCGGCGGTCACCGCCGGGGACGAGTCCCTGGCCTACAGCACCGTGATGGACCTGAAGGACGGCGACAGGGCCACGATGCAGTTCGTGGTCGTGCGCAAGGGCAGCACCCTGGCCACCTTCTACGCACTGAACCTGACCGGTGAGGCCGCCCAGCCGAAGGCGGTCGTGGAGGCGCAGGCCAAGAAGCTCGGATGAGAGCGGCCCGCGCGCGGCGCGCGGCCGCACGGGGCGCCTCGGCCCTCTCGGGGCTGACGCTGGCCTTGCTGGCCACGGGATGCGGGACCGCCCGGCCCGCCATGGTGGTGGAGATCGTGCCGGCGGCGGACGAGTCGCCCTCCGGGGCGGCCGACCACGCCGCGAAGGGGCGGGCGCAGCCGTTGCCGGCCCGGCTGATCGTGGCGCAGGGGGACCTGGCGGACCACACGGTCAGCCCCGAGGGCGCGGACAGCGCCCTGGTGAGCGTGGACCGGCCCGAGTGCCGGGAGCTGGCGTACGCGGCCACCGGTTTCCTGCCGGCCGGGCGGACCGGCTGGGCCAGGGCCTCGGTGGTGGCCGAGCCGGCGCCGCTGCCGCAGGAGGCCACGGAGCGGCAGAAACGGGCCGCCGCCCTGGACGCGGCCAGCTCGACCGTCACGGTGGTGACCCTCGGTTCGTACGCGGGGAACACCGCCGGCGGGCACTTCGCCGAGGTGCGCGCCGCGGGCGAGGCGTGCGGCGCCGGCTACTCCGCGACGGCGAACGGGGAGACCGTCAAGGTGACCCGGGTCGTCCCGCACGCCGCGCACGGCGGTGACGAGGCGGTCGCGTACACGGTGGAGGCCGAGCGGGACGGCGAGCGCTACGCCACCGAGCTGATGGTGGTGCGCAAGGGTGGCACCCTCGTGAACCTCGCGGCCGGACGCTCCTCCGGGGCGGCCGAACTCGCGGCTCCGGTGGTCGAGGCGCAGCTGCGCAAGCTCGGCTGAGGGCAGCGGGGCGACGGCCGTCGGGCCGGCGGCCCGGACCGTCGAACGGCCGCTTCGAAAACGTCGTCAACCCCGCTCCGGTGGATTCGCCGGGGCGGGGTTTTCGTCCTGTTCGGGTACGGGGCGGACGGGGGGCCACGGCGTACGCTGCCGCCTATGTGCGGAATTGTGGGTTACGTAGGGGCGCAGTCAGCGCTCGATGTGGTCATCGCCGGACTGAAGCGGCTCGAGTACCGCGGCTACGACTCGGCCGGGGTCGCCGTGCTCGCCGACGGGGCGCTCGCCAACGTCAAGAAGGCCGGAAAACTGGTCAACCTGGAGAAGGAACTGGTGACTCGGCCGCTGCCGGCCGGCTCCACGGGCCTGGGGCACACCCGGTGGGCGACCCACGGCGGGCCCACCGACGTCAACGCCCACCCCCACCTGGACAACTCCGGCCGGGTGGCGGTCGTCCACAACGGCATCATCGAGAACTTCGCCGCGCTGCGCGCCGAACTCGCCGAGCGCGGGCACCGGCTGGAGTCCGAGACGGACACCGAGGTGGTGGCGCACCTGCTGGCCGAGTGCTTCGAGGCGGCCGGCGGTGCCGGGGGCGGCGGCCTCGCGGAGGCGATGCGCAGGGTGTGCCGGCGGCTGGAGGGCGCGTTCACGCTCGTGGCGGTGCACGCCGACGAGCCGGACGTGGTGGTCGGCGCGCGCCGGAACTCCCCCCTGGTGGTGGGCGTTGGAGAGGGTGAGAACTTCCTCGCCTCGGACGTGGCCGCGTTCATCGCCCACACCCGCGCCGCGATCGAGCTGGGGCAGGACCAGGTCGTCGAACTCCGCCGCGACGGGGTCACGGTGACCGGCTTCGACGGTGCGCCCGCGACCGTGCGGGCGTACCACGTGGACTGGGACGCCTCGGCGGCCGAGAAGGGGGGCTACGACTACTTCATGCTCAAGGAGATCGCCGAGCAGCCGAAGGCCGTCGCCGACACCCTCCTGGGCAGGATCGACGCGAGCGGCCTGCTGACCCTCGACGAGGTGCGCATCCCCGCCTCGGTGCTCCGGGAGGTCGACAAGGTCGTCATCGTGGCCTGCGGTACGGCGTACCACGCGGGCATGATCGCGAAGCTGGCCATCGAGCACTGGACCCGCATCCCGTGCGAGACGGAGCTGGCCAGCGAGTTCCGCTACCGCGACCCGATCCTGGACCAGCGGACGCTGGTGATCGCGATCTCGCAGTCCGGGGAGACCATGGACACCCTGATGGCGCTGCGCCACGCGCGCGAGCAGGGCGCCAAGGTGCTGGCCGTCTGCAACACGAACGGCTCGACCATCCCCCGCGAGTCGGACGCCGTGCTGTACACGCACGCCGGTCCGGAGGTGGCCGTCGCGTCCACGAAGGCGTTCCTGACGCAGCTGGTCGCCTGCTACCTCGTCGCGCTCTACCTGGGGCAGGTGCGGGGCACGAAGTGGGGCGACGAGATCCGGGCGGTGATCCGGGAGCTGTCGGACATCGCCGCGGCGGTGGACACCGTACTGGAGACCATGGAGCCGGTACGGGCCCTGGCGCGTTCCCTCGCCGACAAGAACACCGTGCTCTTCCTGGGCCGGCACGTCGGGTACCCGGTGGCGCTGGAGGGCGCGCTCAAGCTGAAGGAACTGGCGTACATGCACGCCGAGGGCTTCGCGGCGGGCGAACTCAAGCACGGGCCGATCGCGCTGATCGAGAAGGACCTGCCGGTGGTGGTCGTCGTGCCGTCGCCGCGCGGGCGCTCGGTCCTGCACGACAAGATCGTCTCGAACATCCAGGAGATCCGGGCGCGCGGGGCGCGGACCATCGTCATCGCGGAGGAGGGTGACGAGGCCGTGGTCCCGTACGCCGACCACCTGATCCGCATCCCGGCGACCCCGACGCTGCTCCAGCCGCTGGTGGCGGCGGTGCCGCTCCAGGTGTTCGCGTGCGAGCTGGCGACGGCGCGCGGGAACGAGGTGGACCAGCCGCGTAACCTCGCCAAGTCGGTGACGGTGGAGTGAGCGAAGAGTGGGCGGGTTGTTCCTGTGATTGTCGGTGTGGGGATTGACGTTGCCGAGATCGAGCGGTTCGGCGCGGCGCTGGAGCGGACGCCGCAGATGGCCCGGCGCCTCTTCCTCGACTCCGAGTTGACGCTGCCGAGCGGCGAGCGGCGCGGCATCGCCTCGCTCGCCGCCCGGTTCGCGGCCAAGGAAGCCCTGGCCAAGGCCCTGGGTGCGCCCGCCGGGCTGCTGTGGACCGACGCCGAGGTGTACGTGGAGGACACCGGGCAGCCCCGGCTGCGGGTGTCCGGCACGGTCGAGGCGCGGGCGCGGGCGCTCGGCGTCACGTCCTGGCACATCTCGCTGAGCCACGACGCCGGCATCGCGTCGGCCGTGGTGATCGCCGAGGGCTGACGGGGGCGCGGCCGGTCCGGGGCGGCCCGTGTCGGCCCGGAGCGGCCGCGGGTGCCGGGGCCGCGCCGCCGGCGGTGACCGCGGGGGGTGACCGCGGGGGGTGACCGCGGGGGGTCCGCGCCCGCCGTGGGGCAGGCTGGGGGACATGCGTACTGCTTACAGCGTGGAGACCGTACGGGCAGCCGAGCGCGAGCTGATGGCGCGGCTGCCGGAAGGCGCACTGATGTCCCGGGCGGCGGCCGGACTGGCCGCCGTGTGCGCCGAGTCGCTGGCCCGGCGCCGGGGCCGGGTCTACGGGGCCCGGGTGGTGCTGCTGGCCGGCCCCGGGGACAACGGCGGCGACGCCCTGTACGCGGGCGCCCGGCTGGCCCGTCGCGGCGCCGGGGTGACGGCGGTGCCGATGGACCCGGCGCGGATCCACCCGGGCGGGCTGGCCGCGCTGCGGGCCGCCGGGGGCCGGGTCGCGGAGTCGGTGCCCGCCCGGGCGGACCTCGTAGTGGACGGCCTCGTCGGCATCGGCGGCCGGGGCGGGCTGCGGCCCGCGGCGGCCGCGCTGGTCGAGCGGATCCCGGCGGGGGCGCTCGTGGTCGCCGTGGACCTGCCGAGCGGGGTCGACGCCGACACCGGGGAGGTCGCGGGCCCGGCGGTGTCGGCCGACGTGACGGTGACCTTCGGCGCGTACAAGCCGGGGCTGCTGATCGACCCCGGGGCCTCGCGGGCGGGCGCGGTGCGGCTCGTCCCCCTCGGGCTGGAACTGCCGGACCCGGCGGAGCTGGAGGCGCTCCAGCACGCCGACGCGGCCCGGCTACTCCCGGTGCCGACGGCGTCGAGCGACAAGTACCGGCGGGGCGTGGTCGGGGTCGTCGCCGGGTCGCAGGAGTACCCGGGCGCTGCCGTGCTCGCCGTGGCCGGGGCGCTGCGGGGCGGTGCGGGCGCGGTGCGGTACGTCGGGCCGGCCGCGGACGCGGTGCTGGCGCGCTACCCGGAGGTGCTGGTGGGGCGGGGCCGGGTGCAGGCCTGGGTGGTCGGCCCGGGGCTCGGCTCCGGGCGGGCCGACGAGGTCGAACGGGCGCTGGCGGACCGGGACGTGCCCGTGCTGGTCGACGCGGACGGGCTGCGCGGGCTGGACCCGGCGGCGGTGCGCGCCCGCCGGGCGGCGACCCTGCTGACCCCGCACGCGGGAGAGGCGGCGGCGCTGCTGGGGGCGGCGCGGGACGCGGTGGAGGCGGGGCGGCTGGCCGCCGTGCGGGAGCTGGCCGGGCGGTACGGGGCGACGGCGCTGCTGAAGGGGTCGACGACGCTGGTGGCCTCCGGCGGGGCGGTACGGGCCAACCCGACGGGCACGCCCTGGCTGGCGACCGCCGGGAGCGGGGACGTCCTGTCGGGGCTGGCGGGAGCCCTGCTGGCCGGGGGCCTGGACGGGATGGACGCCGGGTCGGTGGCGGCGTACCTGCACGGCCTCGCGGGGCGGACGGCGGCCGCCGGCGCGCCGGCAGCGGCCCACGAGGTGGCCGAGGCCCTGCCGGCCGCGTGGCGGTCGGTACGGGCCTGACCCGGAGCCGTCCCGTCCGGCCGCCGGGCTCCCGGACGCGGTCCTCCCCGGGACGAGCCCCCGCACCGGCGGGGCCGGCCGCGGGGGCGCGCGGCGGGCAGAGCGGAGGCCGGGAGAGGGTTCTGAGACACTGTGGGCGATGAACGAGACACCGATGCGCGTGTACGCCGAGATCGATCTTGACGCGGTGCGGCACAACGTACGCGCCCTGCGCGCGCGGGCACCCCGGGCCGAGCTGATGGCCGTCGTCAAGGCGAACGCCTACGGGCACGGTGCCGTCCAGTGCGCCCGTGCGGCCCAGGAGGCCGGTGCCACGTGGCTCGGCACCGCCACCCCCGAGGAGGCGCTCGCCCTGCGCGCCGCCGGCATCGAGGGCCGCGTCATGTGCTGGCTCTGGACCCCCGGCGGGCCCTGGCGGGAGGCCGTCGAGGCCGGTATCGACGTGTCCGTCAGCGGGATGTGGGCCCTGGAGGAGGTCCGGGCCGCCGCCCGCGCGGCCGGCCGTACCGCCCGCGTCCAGCTCAAGGCCGACACCGGCCTCGGCCGCAACGGCTGCCAGCCCGCCGACTGGGCCGAACTGGTCGGCGCGGCCGTCGCCGCCCAGGCCGAGGGCACCGTGCGGGTCACCGGCGTGTGGTCCCACTTCGCCTGCGCCGACGAGCCCGGCCACCCTTCCATCGGGCTCCAGCTCGACGCGTTCCGCGACATGCTGGCCTACGCGGAGAAGGAGGGCGTCGACCCCGAGGTCCGGCACATCGCCAACTCGCCCGCGACGCTCACCCTCCCCGAGAGCCACTTCGACCTCGTGCGCACCGGGCTCGCCGTCTACGGCGTCTCCCCGTCGCCCGAGCTCGGCACCCCCGCCCAGCTCGGGCTGCGCCCCGCCATGACCCTCAAGGCCTCCCTCGCGCTGGTCAAGACCGTCCCCGCCGGGCACGGCGTCAGCTACGGCCACCACTACGTCACCGGGACCGAGACGCACCTCGCGCTCGTCCCCGCTGGCTACGCCGACGGCCTGCCCCGGAGCGCCTCCGGCCGCGGGCCGGTGCTCGTGGGCGGAAAGGTCCGCCGGGCCGCCGGACGGATCGCCATGGACCAGTTCGTCGTGGACCTCGGCGAGGACCTCGCCCGGGCCGGAGACGAGGCCGTCCTCCTCGGCGACGCCGGGCGCGGCGAACCGACCGCCGAGGACTGGGCTCAAGCGGCACACACCATCGCGTATGAGATCGTCACCCGTATCGGAAGCCGGGTTCCCCGGGTGTACCTCGGCGGCTGACACGGCCCTCACGGGCCGCGTGCCGCGTGCGAGTGCTGAGTGAGGACGGCGACGTCGTGAGCGAGAACTGGCGCAAGGCCGGCTGGGCCGGCGCCGCCATCGGTGTGCTGGCGGCCGGTGCCGCGGCCGGTGTCGCGGTCGAGCGGATCACCGTGGGGCGCGGCATCCGGATGAAGGCGCGCCTCGCCCTCGACGCCGCCGGGGACTTCGGCTCCCTGCGCGGGACCGAGGGCGCGTGCCGCGCCGAGGACGGCACCGAGCTCTACTACGAGACCGACGAACTGCCCGAGGACGGTACGAAACGCCGGCTGCGGCGCAAGGACCCGGCGGCCGGCACCACCGTCGTCTTCTGCCACGGCTACTGCCTCTCCCAGGACTCCTGGCACTTCCAGCGCGCCGCCCTGCGCGGGGTCGTCCGCTCCGTCTACTGGGACCAGCGCAGCCACGGCCGCAGCGCCCGGGGCCTGGCCCAGGCCGACGGCGAACCGGTGACCATCGACCAGCTCGGCCGCGACCTGAAGGCCGTCATCGACGCCGCCGCCCCCGAGGGCCCGCTCGTCCTCGTCGGCCACTCCATGGGCGGCATGACCGTCATGGCCCTCGCCGAGCAGTTCCCCGAGCTGGTGCGCGACCGCGTCCGCGGGGTGGCCCTGATCGGCACCTCCAGCGGCCGGCTCGACGAGGTGACGTACGGGCTGCCCTCCGTCGGACTGGGCGCGGTGCGCCGCATCCTGCCCGGGGTGCTGAAGGCGCTCGGCTCCCAGGTCGAGCTGGTGGAGAAGGGGCGCCGGGCCACCGCCGACCTCTTCGCCGGCATGATCAAGATGTACTCGTTCGGCTCCCGGGACGTGGACCCCGGCGTGGCGCGGTTCGCCGAACGGCTGATCGAGGCCACCCCGATCGACGTCGTCGCGGAGTTCTACCCGGCCTTCCAGACCCACGACAAGAGCGCCGCCCTCCAGCGGTTCGCGGACATCCCGGTCACCGTCGTCGCCGGGGACCGGGACATGATCACGCCGGCCGGGCACAGCGTGGCCGTCAAGGAGGCGCTGCCGGCCGCCGAGCTGGTGGTGCTGGAGGACACCGGGCACCTGATGATGCTGGAACGCCCCGAACTCGTGACCGGGCTGCTCACCGGCCTGCTGGCGCGCACCGGAGCCGTCCCCGCAACGGCTAACGTTGGGGGACATGGAAGAAGTACCGCGGGAAGCGCCGCGCAGCCCGGCCGCTGAGGCCCTGGCCGACGCCGCCGCCGAAACCCTGATCACCGTCGACTCGCCCGCCTCCATGCAGGACCTGGGCCGCAGGATCGCCGCCCTGCTGCGCCCCGGCGACCTGGTCCTGCTGACCGGCGAACTCGGCGCGGGCAAGACCACCCTGACCCGGGGGCTGGGGGAGGGGCTGGGGGTGCGCGGGGCCGTGACCTCGCCGACCTTCGTGATCGCCCGGGTGCACCCGTCCCTGGGCCGGGGGCCGGCGCTGGTGCACGTGGACGCGTACCGCCTCGGCGGCGGGCTCGACGAGATGGAGGACCTGGACCTCGACGTCTCGCTGCCCGAGTCCGTGGTCGTCGTGGAGTGGGGCGACGGCAAGGTCGAGGAGCTCTCCGACGACCGGCTGCACGTGGTGATCGGGCGTGCGGTCGGCCACGAGGAGGTCCTGGACGACGTGCGCGAGGTCGCGGTGCGGGGCATCGGCGCGCGATGGGCCGGCGCGGAGCTGGCGGCCCTGGCGCGGCGCTAGGCCGTCCCTTTGGATCTTGCCGCGACGCGGGTCAGGCAAGATCCGGAAGAGACGGCCTGGGCCGAGATCCGGAAGGGACGGCCCGGCGGGAAGCCCCTCCGGCGGCCGTACCGCCGTGGTTCCGGCCGCGCGGCCGACGACGTGGCGACAACGTACCGACAAGTCGTCGGCAAGATATTGCGTTGGCGTGGGCTCGCGTGATGACATGGTACCCAGCGCTGGTTAGGTCTACCTAAGTACGCGTCCCGGGTCTCAGGAGGCAGCCATGTCGGCAGCAGGAGCAGAGCGAGCGCCCGTCGTTTCCATGCGGGCCCTGCTCGCGGCGGGCGCGGCCGCCACGGCGGTGTCCACGCCGCCCGCGCGCGGCGCGGCGGAACCGGAAGAGGAGCCCGCGCCCGGAGCGGAACCGGAACGGGCCGCCCCCGAGTCGGAAGCGGCCTGATACCCACCTTCGGGTGAATCACGCTGCGTGGGCGCGTCACACCGTGTGAGGCGCCCCGCCACGGGGAACCCCACGGGAGGTCCTACGGGAGTCCTCGGGAGGGCCCGGGCAGGACGTCGGCGGCGTGGCCGTCAGGCGACGACGACGACCTTCGCGCCGATCGTCGCGAAGGCCCAGACCGCGTCACCGTCCGCCCGTGCCATGCGGATGCCGCCGGTCTTCTTCGTGGTGTCCGGCTCCGGCATCGAACCGTCCACCCGGGCGCTGAAACCGATCGCGATGCCGTCCGTGCTGGCGAACCGCACGACGTGCTCGATCGGGACCCCGTCCGTGCCGGTCACCGCGCCCGCGCGCGACCCGACCACGTAGCTGCCCGGCGCCGGGTGCACCGTGCTCGGCACCACCGTGAACGTCCTCGGCTCCTTGCCGTCCTCCGTGACCAGCCAGACCCGCTTCTGGGAGACCGAGTACACGACCCGCGGCCCCGTCCCGGAGTCGGCCGGCACCGCGGCGGGCTTCGCCGGGTCCTGCTTCGCGGGGGCCTGTCCCTGCGGCGCGGCAGAGGCCTGCGGGCCCGTCCTGGCGGGGTGCGCGGGCGCGGTCGCGGAGGCCTGGTAACCCAGGAAGCCGATCGCGGCGAGCGCCGCCGCGGTGAGCCCGGCCACGATTCCCGAGCTGCTGCGTGCCACCTTGCTCCACCTCTCCGCGCCATGGGTCGTCGAACTCCCGGCCGACCCGGGTGTGTCCCCGGTCGAAAGGTAGCAGCCGGGCCCCGCACCGACCGGCCGCAAGGCCCTGGGGCCGGGGAGTCGTAGGCTGTTCGCGTGCTCTTGCTCGCCGTAGATACCGCCACGCCCGCCGTCACCGTCGCCCTGCACGACGGGGAATCCGTCCTCGCCGAGTCGAACCAGGTCGACGCCCGCCGCCACGGGGAGCTCCTGCTGCCCGCCGTGGACGAGGTCCTCGCCGAAGCCGGGGTGAAGCTCGAGGCCGTCACCGGCGTCGTCGTCGGCGTCGGCCCCGGCCCCTACACCGGGCTCCGCGTCGGCCTCGTCACCGCATCCACCTTCGCCGCCGTCCTCGGGGTCCCGGTGCACGGCCTGTGCACCCTCGACGGGCTCGCGTACGCCGCCGGGGCCGCCGGCATCGAGGGCCCCTTCACCGTCGCCACCGACGCGCGGCGCAAGGAGGTCTACTGGGCGCGCTACGAGGACCCGCGCACCCGCGTCGGCCGGCCCGCCGTCGACCGCCCGGCCGACATCGCCGACCGCGTCGCCGGCCTCCCGGCCGTCGGCCAGGGCGCCCTGCTGTACCCGGAGGTCTTCCCGGACGCCCGCGGCCCCGAGCACCAGTCGGCCGCCGCCCTGGCGGCCCTGGCCGCCGAGCGCATCGCGGCCGGCGCGGAGTTCCTCCCCCCGACCCCCCTCTACCTGCGCCGCCCCGACGCGCAGGTGCCCAAGAACTACAAGGTGGTCACCCCGCAGTGACCGCCCCGACCGCAGTGCTCCGCGAGATGCGCTGGTGGGACATCGAACCGGTGCTGGAACTGGAACACGAGCTGTTCCCCGACGACGCCTGGTCGGCCGGGATGTTCTGGTCCGAACTCGCCCACGCGCGCGGCCCGCGGGCCACCCGCCGCTACGTCGTCGCCGAGGAACCCGGGACCGGCCGCGTCGTCGGCTACGCCGGACTGGCCGCCGCGGGCGACCTGGGCGACGTGCAGACCATCGCCGCGGCCAGGGACCAGTGGGGCACGGGCCTCGGCGCCCGGCTGCTCACCGAGCTGCTGCGCGCCGCGACCGCCTTCGAATGCGCCGAGGTGCTGCTGGAGGTACGGGTGGACAACACCCGTGCCCAGCGACTCTACGAGCGGTTCGGCTTCGAACCGATCGGCTTCCGGCGCGGCTACTACCAGCCCGGCAACGTCGACGCGCTCGTGATGCGCCTGACCGACCCGGCACAGACCAGAACCGAAAACCCTGAGAGCAGTGAGAGCAATGGCTGACGAACCGCTCGTCCTCGGCATCGAGACCTCCTGCGACGAGACCGGCGTCGGCGTCGTCCGCGGCACCACCCTGCTGGCCGACGCGATCGCGTCGAGCGTCGACGAGCACGCCCGCTTCGGCGGGGTCGTGCCCGAAGTGGCCTCCCGCGCCCACCTGGAGGCGATGGTCCCCACCATCGAGCGCGCCCTGAAGGAGGCCGGGGTCAGCGCCCGGGACCTCGACGGCATCGCCGTCACGGCCGGCCCGGGCCTCGCGGGGGCGCTGCTGGTGGGCGTCTCGGCGGCGAAGGCCTACGCGTACGCGCTCGGCAAGCCGCTGTACGGCGTCAACCACCTCGCCTCCCACATCTGCGTCGACCAGCTGGAGCACGGGCCGCTGCCCGAGCCGACCATGGCGCTGCTGGTGTCCGGCGGGCACTCCTCGCTGCTGCTGGCCCCCGACATCACCAGCGACGTACGGCCGCTGGGCGCGACCATCGACGACGCCGCGGGCGAGGCCTTCGACAAGATCGCCCGCGTGCTCCAGCTCGGCTTCCCCGGCGGTCCGGTCATCGACCGGCTGGCGAAGGAGGGCGACCCGACGGCGATCAACTTCCCGCGCGGTCTGACGGGGCCGCGCGACGCGGCGTACGACTTCTCCTTCTCCGGCCTGAAGACGGCGGTGGCCCGCTGGATCGAGGCCAAGCGCAACGCGGGCGAGGAGGTGCCGGTGCGCGACGTGGCGGCGTCCTTCCAGGAGGCCGTGGTGGACGTGCTGACGCGCAAGGCGATCCGCGCCTGCAAGGACGAGGGCGTGGACCACCTGATGATCGGCGGCGGTGTGGCGGCCAACTCGCGGCTGCGCTCGCTCGCGCAGGAGCGCTGCGACGCCGCGGGGATCGTCCTGCGCGTGCCGCGGCCGAAGCTGTGCACCGACAACGGCGCCATGGTGGCGGCGCTGGGCGCGGAGATGGTCAGGCGCAACCGGCCGGCCTCCGACTGGGACCTGTCGGCGGACTCCTCGCTGCCGGTGACGGACCCGCACGTGCCGGGCACGTCCTCCCAGGGACACGAGCACGAGGACGGTCACGGCCACGGCCACGGCCACGGTCACGGCCACGCGCACGATCACGACCACGTGCACGAGCTCAGCAAGGACAACCTCTACTCATGAGCACCGTCGCCCTGATGTGGGAGGCCCGGGCCGTCGACGGCCGGGGCAACGAGCTCCTGGAGTGGGCCCGGGCGCAGGTCCTGGCCCGGGAGCCGGTGCGCCGCGAAGTGCTGCGCGCCCCGCAGGAACGGGTGCTCGTGATCACCTGGTGGGAGGTCCCCGAAGGCCTGGCGGCGGAGCTGCCCGAGCTGCCGGAGCCGGCCGCGGACCTGATCACCCGGGCGGTGCACCGCTGGCGGTTCGAGTCGGTGGAGACGACCGGGACGGGCTGAGGCGCCCGCCGCGGCGCGCTGCGGCCCTGGTCGGAGCGGCGGTCGAGGAGCTCTGCGGCGAAGCTCGAAGGGCCGCCGCTAGGGTCGTGCGCATGCCTCGCCGTGACCTCCCGCCCCCGCCGCCGCCCGCGCACCTGCGCGAGTGGCTGGACGAGGGCGTCGTACGGGCCGACCGCGCGCGTTTCCTCGCGGACCTGAGCCGGCGCAGCCTGGGCCTCGGCCGGCTGCTGTCGCTCTGGGGCGTCGCGGCGGCCTTCGCGCTGGGCTGGACCTTCGCCGGGCTGGCCGTGACCGCCTTCGCGGCGGGCGGCCCGGCCGGCTGTCTCGCCGGGGCCGTCTGCGCCGCGGCCGGGACCGCCGTACTGCTGCGCGCCGGGCTGTGCTGCGCGCGCGGAGCCCGGCAGGAGCGGCGGGTGCGGCAGCTGCTGTGCGCGTGGGTCCTGGCGGGCCGGGACCCCGGGGCCGATGCCCGCCTGCGGGCCCCGGCACGGAGGGCGATGTGGCTGGCGGCCTCCCTGACGCTGGGCGGGTTCGGCCTCTGGCTGGCCTTCGCGTCGGCGGCCGGGGCGCGGCCGGGCACGGACACGTACGGGGAGGTGGCGTACTTCACGGGCCTCGGCATGATCCTGTGGACCACCGCCCTGCTGGGGCTCGCCAAGGCCGCGGCGTACTCCCGCTGGACCCGGCCCCCGGCCCCGGCGGCGGACGGCCGGCCCCGGCTCCGCGTGGCGGAGTCGCGCCTCGCGGGCGTGTGACGACCTAGGGGGCGGGGTGGCCGATCAGCATCGACGGCGCCCCCGCCACCCGCGTCAGGAAGACCGTCGCCGAGTTCGGGCCCTGCGGCTTCACCTTCCTGCGCAGCTCCTCCGGCTCGATCGCGGACCCCCGCTTCTTCACCGTCAGGATCCCGACCTCCCGCTCGCGCAGCAGCGCCTTGAGCTTCTTCAGCCCGAACGGCAGCACGTCGGTGATCTCGTACGCGGTCGCGTACGGGGTCCGGCGCAGTTCGTCGGCGGTGATGTAGGCGATGGTCGGGTCGATGAGCCGCCCGCCCAGCTGCCCGGCCACCTCCGCGACCAGGTGCGCCCGGATCACGGCTCCGTCGGGCTCGTACAGCCAGCGCCCGACCGGCCCGGCCTCCGGGTCCGGCAGCGGTTCGGCGGTCTCCAGCCCGCGCGGCCCCGGCAGCAGGGTGGCCCGTACCGTGCCGGGGGCGGTGCCGAACCACAGGACGGCCTCCTTCACGTCCCCGTGGTCGGAAATCCACTCGGCCTCGGCCTCCGCCGGAACCGCCTCGTGCGGGATGCCGGGCGCGATCTTGATGGCCGCGAACCGGGCCGCGCGGGCCGTCTCCACCGCCCACGACAGCGGCGGCGAGTACGACTCCGGGTCGAAGACGCGGCCGCGGCCGCCCCGCCGCGCGGGGTCGATGAAGACGGCGTCGTACGAGGACACGTCCACCGCCGTCACATCGGCCTCCCGGACCTCGATCAGGTCCGCCAGCCCCAGCGCCTCGGCGTTGGCCCGCGCGACGGCCACCGTCAGCGGGTCGCGGTCCACGGCCAGCACCCGGATCCCGCGCCGGGCCAGCGCCAGCGCGTCCCCGCCGATGCCGCAGCACAGGTCCGCGACCCCGCGCACGCCCAGCCCGGCGAGCCGCTCGGCGCGGTACGCGGCCACCGGCGCGCGGGTGGCCATCTCCCCGCCGCCGGGGGTGAAGTACATCCGGAAGGCGTCCTCGGCCCCGAACTTCGCCACCGCCCGCTGCCTCAGCCGGGCCTGCCCCAGCGCGGCCGACACCAGCGGGGCGGGGTGCTCGCGGCGCAGCCGGGTGGCCACGGCCAGCTCCTGGGCCGGGTCGTGATCGCGGAGCGAGGTCAGGAGGGCGCGGCCCTCGGGGGTGAGGAGCGCGGCGAAGTCTTCGGGGGTCACCGGTTCATTGTGGGCCAGCCGGTGGAAGGGGCGGGTCCGGCCGTGGTGTCGTCCGGGGCGCGGCGCCGCGTGGTGCAAGGATCCGCTGCTATGCAGCTTGTACGACAAACGTCACATACTTCGCAGTATGGTCACCGGCTCGCGGGACGCCCGCGCGGCCGGTTCGGGGTGGCCCTGGCCGCGCTGCTGGTCGCCGCCCTGGGCACGGGGTGCGGCGCCGCGGAGTCCGGGAAGCCCGCCAAGGGCGGGCCCGGCCAGGGGACGGAAGCGGGCGGCGCGGCCGGTGCGCTCGCCAACCCCGCCGAGAAGCTCAAAGCCGCCCAGCAGGCCCGCGTCGCCGCGGCCAAGAAGTGGCGGCTGGCCAAGACGCCCCTCCTGGCCCCGGCCGCACCGAAGACGAAGCCCGAGATCACCACGCGCGAGGGCTTCGAGGTCGAGGACCAGGACGAACTGCCCCCGGTCTTCACCACCATCCCGACCGAGGACAAGGTCGTCTTCCTGACCGTGGACGACGGGGCCGAGAAGGACCCCGAGTTCATCAGGATGATGAGCGAGCTGAAGATCCCGTACACGGCCTTCCTCAGCGACTACCTCGTGCGCGAGAACTACCCCTACTTCAAGGAGATGCAGGCGGCGGGCGTCACCCTCAACAACCACACCGTCAACCACCGCTACATGCCCGGACTCTCCTACGAGCAGCAGCGCGAGGAGATCTGCGGACAGCAGGACATCATCCAGAAGCAGTTCGGCAAGCGGCCCTCGCTCTTCCGCCCGCCGTACGGCAACTACAACCAGGACACGCTGCGCGCCGCCAAGTCCTGCGGCATCAAGGCGGTCCCGCTGTGGAACGCCGAGGCGTTCGTGAACCGGATGGAATACCGTGAATGGGACCGCGATCTCCACCCCGGTGACATCATCCTCACGCACTTCCGGGGCCGGGAGGACTGGAAGGGCACGATGCCTGACATGATCCGTCATGTCATGAAGACCGTCACGGACAAGGGATACGCCGTGGCACGCCTGGAGGACTACTTGTGAGGTACGCGCGCCGGTTGGTAGCCGGGACGCTGACGGCCGGCGCGCTCGCGCTGTCCCTGACGGGCTGCGGGAACAGCGTGGATCCCATCGAACGGCTGGGCCGCAAGACCGCCCAGGAGACCGCCTCCCCCTCGGTCCCCCCGTCCGCGCCGGCCCCCGCGGCGAGCTCCGCACAGGGCGGCACGGCGGGGGACGAGGCGTACCGGAAGTGGGGCCTGAAGGCCCCCGTCCAGTACGCCCCCAAGCCCGCCCAGAAGCCCCAGCTCCCCAAGACCGCCGCGGGCAGGGCGGCCGTAGTGGACCGAATACCCGTCGCGCCGACGGAGAAGGTCGTCTTCCTGACCTTCGACGACGGCGCGGAGAAGGACCCCGAGTTCCTGAAGATGGCGGCCGACCTGAAGCTGCCGATCAGCATGTTCCTGACGGACAACGTCGCCTCCTCGGACTACGGCCACTTCGAGAAGCTCCGCGACAACGGCTCCGGCAGCACGGTGAACAACCACACCCTGACGCACCCGAACCTCCGCACCCTCCCCTTCGCGGCGCAGAAGAAGGAGATATGCGGGCAGCAGGACCGCCTGGAGAAGCGCTTCGGCAAGCGGCCCCCGCTCTTCCGCCCGCCGTTCGGGAACTACAACGACGACACCCTCAAGGCCGCCGCCGAGTGCGGGGCCCCGACGGTGGTCCTGTGGCGGGCGTCGATGCAGGTCAACGACTTCCAGTACGCCGAGGGCTCCGCCCTCAGGCCCGGTGACATCATCCTGGCCCACTTCCGCGGCCCGTCGGAGCTCAAGGGCACCACGGAGACCCAGATGACGGCGCGGATGCTCCAGCGGATACAGGACCAGGGATACAAGATCGGGCGCCTGGAGGATTACCTCTAGGACTCCCTGGAGGAGTACGCGCAGGGGCCGGGCGGGCCGGGCGGGCTAGCCGGCGCTGCGGTCCGCGAGGGGACGGCGACGCTGCGCGGGATCGGTCAGCGACAGCGGCTGCCAGACGCCGTCCGGGTGGTAGAGGTTGGTGCCCGGCGGCACGATCTCGTCGATCCGGTCCAGCACCGCGTCGTCCAGCACCAGATCGGCCCCCTTGAGCGCCGCCTCCAGCTGCTCGGCCGTACGCGGACCGATGATCACCGAGGTGACGGCGGGATGCGCGAGCGGGAAGGCGAGGGCCAGCTCCGGCACCGTGCGGCCGATCCCGTCCGCCACCTCCGCCAGCCGCTCGACGGCCTCCAGCTTGGCGACGTTCCCCGGGATCGACAGGTCGAAGCGCGCGGGGTGCAACGCGGCCCGGCCGGTGGTCATGTCGATGTCGCGGCCCAGCCGGTGCTTGCCGCTCAGGAAGCCGGACGCCAGCGGGCTCCAGGTCAGCACGCCCATGCCGTAGCGACGGGCGACCGGCAGCACGTCCCGCTCGATGCCGCGCGCGAGGATCGAGTACGGCGGCTGCTCGGTGCGCGGGCGCGGCAGGGCGCGGCGTTCCGCGACGTGGTGCGCCTCGGCGATCTGCTCGGCGGGGAAGGTGGAGCAGCCGAAGGCCCGGATCTTCCCGGCCCGGACCAGGTCACCGAGGACGGACAGGGTCTCCTCGATGTCGGTCGAGGGGTCGGGACGGTGCACCTGGTAGAGGTCGATCCAGTCGGTGTCGAGGCGCCTCAGGCTGTCCTCCACGGCCCGTGTGATCCAACGCCGCGAGTTGCCGCTGCGGTTGCGGCCCTCACCCATCTGGAAGTGCACCTTGCTGGCGAGCACGACGTCGTCCCGGCGCCCCTTGAGCGCCTTGCCGACGATCGTCTCCGACTCGCCGGCGGAGTACATGTCGGCGGTGTCCACGAAGTTGATGCCGTGGTCGAGGGCGGTGTGGATGATCCGGACGCAGTCGTCGTGATCCGGATTGCCGATCGCACCGAACATCATCGTGCCGAGGCAGTACGCACTCACCTCGATGCCGGTCCCACCCAGGTTTCGATATCGCATGGTCATACCGGCGGACTGTAGGAGTTGGAGCGCGCTCTAGGTCAAGGGGGTTTCGGGGGCGGGGCTGTTCCGGCGGGGCGGGGTTTCGGGGGCGGGGGCTGCGGAGGTGGGCGGGGTTTTGGGGGCGGGGTCCTGGCGGGGCGGTATCAGGGCTGGTTTGGGGGTTTCCCGTCAGTCCCATCGTCCTTCCGTGTCGGGCCGGTCCCTCAAGGGCGCTCCTTCGTCGCGTCGCTACGCGATGGCCTTCGGCCACCCTTGACCGACCGTCCCGCCCCGGAAAGACAAGGACTGCCGAGAACCCCCCAAAGAAACGGGACGGTCCAGAGGAGAAGCACTCCCGAATCAGCGATGAGACGGGGCGACCGGGCGTCGCCCGTGTCCCCATGCGGGCCCCCAAAGACCCTCGGCGGGCCACCCCCACGCACCAGATCGCTACGCGCTCCCCATGGCATAGCGTCCGACGACCGTCCGGGGCCGATCCCTGCACGAAATGTCGATGAGGGCCCCATTCGGGAACGGTGGGCGCGTCAGATCGCTACGCGCTCCTCCCGGCATAGCGTCCGGCCGCCGTCGGGGGCTGATCCCTGCATGAAATGTCGATCAGAACCCCATTCGGGAGCGGTGGGCGCGTGAGATCGCTACGCACTCCTCATTTCTCGGCGGGCTCGGCCGTCAGGAGGGTGAGCAGTCCCGGGAAGCGGGTCTCGATGTCGGCTCGGCGCAGTGCCGCCATCCGGCTGTTGCCCCGGTCGACCTGGCGGACCAGTCCAGCCTCCCGCAGGGTGCGGAAGTGGTGGGTGACCGTCGCCTTGGAGACGGGCAGGGCGAAGGAAGCGCAGGTGCGCGCCGTGCCGTCAGGGGCGGCCGCCAGCTCACGCACCACCCGGCGGCGCAGCGGGTCGGCGAGCGCGGACAGCACTTTGCCGAGCTCGATTTCCTCGACGGCCGGGTGGCCCTCGTCGTCGGGCATGGCGGCCACCTCCTCTCCGTAGGTATGGATTGGATCTTACCTTTGCGGGCTGCTAGCGTCCGATAGGTACGAACTCAGTCGTACCTATCTCTGGGGGAGAACTCTGATGGATCAGCTCGTCACCGTCGTGGGCGTCGCCCGCCCCAAGCCCGAACGCGCCGGGGAGCTCATGGACTTGCTGCTCTCCTTCGTCGAGCCCACCCGGCAGGAGCCCGGCTGCCTGGAGTACCACTTCCACGAGGACTGCGAGGAGCCGGGCGTCTTCGTCTTCTACGAGGTGTGGCGCAGCCAGGCCGACCTGGACGCCCACCTGGCGCTGCCGCACCTGCGGGACTTCTGGGAACACCGGATGGACTACCTGGCCACTGACCTGGAACTGCGCTTCGTGAACATGCGCAGCCCCCATGGTCACTAGTCGTGTGGTCCTGATCGACATGTGGTGCGGGTACCAGCCCAGGACGCGGGCCGGACGCTATGCCGGGAGGAGCGCGTAGCGATCTGACGCGCCCACCGCTCCCGAATGAGGTCCTGATCGTCATTTCCTGCAGGGATCGGCCCCGGACGGTCGCCAGACGCCAAGCCGACGGGAGCGCGTAGCGATCTGACGCGCCCACCGCTCCCCGATGGGGCTCTGATCGACATTTCGTGCAGGGATCGGCCCCGGCCGGTCGCCAGACGCTAAGCCATGGGGAGCACGTAGCGATCAGGCGCGTGGGGGTGGACCGCCGAGGGTCTCTGAGGGGCCCGGATGCCCGGCGGACCGACGCCCGACCACCCCGCCTCATCAGTGATACGGGAGCCCTTCCCCTCTGGACCGTCCCGTTTCTTTGGGGGCTTCCCGGCAGTCCTTGTCTTTCCGGGGCGGGACGGTCGGTCAAGGGTGGCCGAAGGCCATCGCGTAGCGACGCGACGAAGGAGCGCCCTTGAGGGACCGGCCCGACACGGAAGGACGATGGGACTGACGGGAAACCCCCAAACCAGCCCTGATACCGCCCCGCCGAACCCCCGCCCCCGAAACCCCGCCCACCTCCGCAGCCCCCGCCCCCGAAACCCGCCGCCACATCCGACCCCGCCTACACCCCCGCCCCCACCACCGGGGTGATCGTCGTCTCCGCCGGGTCGTGGGCGTCGGCTTCGCGTTGGCGTTCCGCGCTGTCGCTGATGCGCAGGAGCAGGGCGATCATGATCCAGTTCGCCAGCAGTGACGAGCCGCCCTTCGCCAGGAACGGCAGGGCCTTGCCGGTCAGGGGGATCAGGCCCGTCACGCCGCCGGCGACCACGAAGACCTGGAGCGCCAGTGCCGCGGCCAGGCCCACCGCCAGCAGCTTGCCGAACGGGTCCCGCGCGGCCAGCGCCATGCGCAGCCCCCGCTGCACGAGCAGGGCGTAGACGAACAGGACGGCCATGACCCCGGCCAGCCCGAGTTCCTCGCCCACCGTCGTCAGGATGAAGTCGCTGCGGCCGGCGAACTTGATCAGCTCCGGGTGGCCCATGCCGAGGCCGGTGCCGGAGACGCCGCCGGTGCCGAAGCTGAACAGGGCCTGCGCGGACTGCTCCGAGTTGAGGCCCTGCGGAGGGTTCGGCGAGTAGATCGCCAGGGGGTTCAGCCAGGCGGCGACACGTGCCTTGACGTGGGGTTCCGTCGAGCCGACCACGAAGGCGCCCGCGGCCGCCATGAGCAGGCCGCAGACGATCCAGCTGGTGCGCTCGGTGGCCACGTACAGCATCACCACGAAGACGCCGAAGAAGATCAGCGAGGTGCCGAGGTCGCGCTCGAAGACCAGGACGAGCAGCGACAGGATCCACACGGTGATGATCGGGCCGAGCTGGCGCATCGGGGGCAGGCGCAGGCCCAGGAACTTGCGGCCGGTCAGGGCCAGGGAGTCGCGGTGGACGACCAGGTAGCCCGCGAAGAAGATCGCGATCATGATCTTCACGAACTCGCCCGGCTGGAGCGAGAAGCCGAAGAGGATGATCCACCGCTTCGCGCCGTACGTGTCCGCGCCGAAGAACGCCGGTGCGATCAGCAGGACCAGGGCGACGGCCATGGTGATGTAGATGAACCGCTGGAGCAGCCGGTGATCGCGCAGCAGCGCCACGACGAGGATGCAGGCGGCGACCCCGACCACCGTCCACATCAGCTGGTCGGGTGCGTTCGCCGTGGAGTCGAACCGCTCGATGTAGCCCTGGTCGAGCCGGTGGATCAGGACCAGCCCGAGCCCGGTCAGCAGCATGGCGAGCGGGAAGACCAGCGGGTCCGCGTACGCCGCGAACCGGCGGATGCCCAGGTGTCCCACCAGGGACAGCAGGGTCAGGCTGATGACGAAGCCGGCGAGGTGCTGCGGCAGCTCGCCGTTCATGGCCAGTCCGGCGCTGACGTGGCCGAAGACGGCGATGCCGATGACCAGGACGAGCAGCAGTGCTTCGGTGCGGCGGCGGGCGCCCGCCGCCGTCAGCGGCCTCAGTCCGCGCACGGGACGCCGCCGCCGCCGAGGGCGTTCCGCTCCCGCCGCGGAGGGGGCGGCGGCGGGGCGGATGACCGGGCGGCGGCGGGGGAAGGAGAAGAGGACGGCGCGGCGTCCGGCGCACCCGGGGTCGTCACAGTGGTCGGCCGGGGGCCGATCTGCTCGGCAATGAGGCGCTTTATCTTCATATCTTCTACGACGTCGACGCCCTCCCCGAGGTTGCTTTCGGAATGCCTCATTCCGAATCCCTCGCCGCGCCGGCCCCTCGCCGCGCCGGCCCCTCGCCGCGCCGGCCCCTCGCCGCGCCGGCCCCTCGCCGCGCCGGCCCCTCGCCGCGCCGGCCCCTCCGCCGCGCGGGCCCCCCAACCCGGCGGGCTCCTGCGGAGGTATTCGGCCAGCTTGCGCGCGTCTTCGGCCGCGAGGGCGGCCCCGCCCCAAGCGCCGCATACCGGGCGGAGGTGCCCCGGCGTACCGGTGCGGGGCCGGGCGGTCCCGGCGGCGTCGGGGTTCAGCCGAACGGGGGGTTCGGCGGCCGGAATACGTGGAACCGGTGGACCGTGTTGGCACTCCGCTTGACCGAGTGCTAATCGCCGGAATAGTCTCGCACCTGGCACTCGCCCCTGGTGAGTGCCAACACAGCGACAGGCAGGTCCGGCACCCGCGACGACGGATCGACCTGGTCGCCACCTCAGACAGTTAACCCCGGATCTCCGAAGGGGGAGGTCGGATCGTGACGACCGCCAGCTCCAAGGTTGCCATCAAGCCGCTTGAGGACCGCATCGTGGTCCAGCCGCTCGACGCCGAGCAGACCACGGCCTCCGGCCTGGTCATCCCGGACACCGCGAAGGAGAAGCCCCAGGAGGGCGTCGTCCTTGCGGTCGGTCCGGGTCGCTTCGAGGACGGCCAGCGTCTCCCGCTGGACGTCAGCGTCGGCGACATCGTGCTGTACAGCAAGTACGGCGGCACCGAAGTGAAGTACAGCGGCGAGGAGTACCTCGTCCTCTCGGCCCGCGACGTCCTCGCGATCGTCGAGAAGTAATTCTCTTCTCCAGTTTTGCTTTGAGCTGCGCCCCTGGTCACCCTGCTGATGCCGGGCGGCGAGGGGCGTAGTTCGTTTCAGGCGGTCGCGGTGAGCGGCCGAGGATCGCAACGAGAGGGCGGAACCGCTCCCATGCCCAAGATTCTGAAGTTCGACGAGGACGCCCGTCGCGCCCTTGAGCGCGGCGTCAACAAGCTTGCCGACACGGTCAAGGTGACGATCGGCCCCAAGGGCCGCAACGTCGTCATCGACAAGAAGTTCGGCGCCCCCACCATCACCAACGACGGTGTCACCATCGCCCGCGAGGTCGAGCTGGACGACCCGTACGAGAACCTGGGCGCGCAGCTCGTGAAGGAGGTGGCGACCAAGACCAACGACATCGCGGGTGACGGCACCACCACCGCGACCGTGCTGGCCCAGGCGCTCGTCCGCGAGGGTCTGCGCAACGTCGCCGCCGGCGCCTCCCCGGCCGCCCTGAAGAAGGGCATCGACGCCGCGGTCAAGGCCGTGTCCGAGGAGCTCCTCGCGACCGCCCGCCCGATCGAGGACAAGTCCGACATCGCCGCCGTGGCCGCGCTCTCCGCGCAGGACGCCCAGGTCGGCGAGCTCATCGCCGAGGCGATGGACAAGGTCGGCAAGGACGGTGTCATCACCGTCGAGGAGTCCAACGCCTTCGGTCTGGAGCTCGAGTTCACCGAGGGCATGGCCTTCGACAAGGGCTACCTGTCCCCGTACATGGTCACCGACCAGGAGCGTATGGAGGCCGTCCTCGACGACCCGTACATCCTGATCAACCAGGGCAAGATCTCCTCCATCCAGGACCTCCTGCCGCTGCTGGAGAAGGTCATCCAGGCGGGTGGCTCCAAGCCGCTGCTGATCATCGCCGAGGACGTCGAGGGCGAGGCCCTCTCCACCCTCGTCGTCAACAAGATCCGCGGCACCTTCAACGCGGTCGCCGTCAAGGCCCCCGGCTTCGGTGACCGTCGCAAGGCGATGCTCCAGGACATGGCCACCCTCACCGGTGCCACCGTCATCGCCGAGGAGGTCGGCCTCAAGCTCGACCAGGCCGGTCTGGACGTCCTCGGTTCCGCGCGCCGCGTGACCATCTCCAAGGACGACACGACCATCGTCGACGGCGGCGGCAACGCCGCTGACGTCGCCGGCCGCGTCAACCAGATCAAGGCCGAGATCGAGTCCACGGACTCCGACTGGGACCGCGAGAAGCTGCAGGAGCGCCTGGCGAAGCTCGCCGGCGGCGTCTGCGTCATCAAGGTCGGCGCCGCTACCGAGGTGGAGCTCAAGGAGAAGAAGCACCGCCTCGAGGACGCCATCTCGGCGACCCGCGCCGCGGTCGAGGAGGGCATCGTCTCCGGCGGTGGCTCCGCGCTCGTCCACGCCGTCAAGGTCCTCGAGGGCAACCTCGGCCTGACCGGCGACGAGGGCACGGGCGTCGCGGTCGTCCGCCGCGCCGCGGTCGAGCCGCTGCGCTGGATCGCCGAGAACGCCGGCCTCGAGGGCTACGTCATCACCTCGAAGGTCGCCGAGCTCGACAAGGGCCAGGGCTTCAACGCCGCCACCGGCGAGTACGGCGACCTGGTCAAGGCCGGCGTCATCGACCCGGTGAAGGTCACCCGCTCCGCCCTGGAGAACGCCGCTTCCATCGCCTCCCTGCTGCTTACGACCGAGACCCTGGTCGTCGAGAAGCCGGCGGAGGAGGAGGCCGAGGCCGGTCACGGCCACGGTCACGGCCACAGCCACTGACGCTGACGCCGCAGGCACACGAGAGGCCCCCGTCCCGCCGTTCCGTACGGCGGGGCGGGGGCCTTCCCGTCACCCCGGTTCAGGGCCGCGGGCTCATGAACCCGCCGACCCCATCGGGTCCATCCCCAGCTGGCGCATCATGCCCATGACGTCGTAGTGCCACCAGCCTTCCACGATCATCCCGTCCTTGCAGCGGAAGGTCGTCTGCCCGGTCGCGCTGACCCTCTTGCCGGTGGGCGCGAGACCCATGAAGTCGCCGGTGTGCGTGGCGTTCCAGGTCCAGAGCGTGGTGACGAGGTCTCCTTCGGCGAGCTGGTGGTCCTTGGTGAAGGTGAACTCGAAGGCGGAGCGCCACATGGCGAGGTCCGCCAGCAGGCCGTCGATGCCGTCGGCGTCCGGGTCGGCCTGGAAGATGTCGTGGTCGACGTAGTCGGAGGCGAAGATCTCCTCGGCGACCGACCGGTCGCCCGACATGGCCAGCTCGTCGAACATGCGGTCCACGAGCATCTTGTTGAGGTTCTCGTCGCGGACCACGTCCAGGTTGGTGAAGGTCGGCATCCCCTCGCACAGGGCCACCATCTCCTGGAACATCGTGTCCGTCTCCGGGAGCCGGGAGTTCCTCATGGCCTCTTCGTACGAGGGGAATTCGACCACGTCCACGTAGTGGTTGTCGTTGTCGCGGTCCCGGGCCACGATGCTGTGGGTGACGGTGCGCTTGCCCTGGCTCTGCGAGACGTACCGGTCCAGCAGCTGGTTGAGGTCGTCCTGCCGGCTCGTCTTGTAATCGATTATCTGTACGAATGTCATGGCGGTCTCCCGGGCTGGAAGGGGCCTTTCCAGTTTAGGGAGATTCGTCCCGGTCGGCCGCTCCGCCGGCGACAGGAGGACTACTGGGGCCCGTACTTGCGCCCGGTGCGCGAGGACACCCCGCCCAGCAGCCCGCGCGGCGTCAGCTTCACCACGCCCATCAGCGCCTTGTAGCGCGGGTCCGGGATCGACACGGTCCTGCCGCGGGCCAGGTCGGTCAGCGCGGCGGCCACCAGCTTGTCCGCGTCGAGCCACAGCCAGCCCGGGATGTTGTCGGTGCCCATGCCGGCCCGCTGGTGGAACTCGGTCCGCACGAAACCGGGGCACAGGGCCATCAGGCGCACCCCGGACCCGCCGAGGTCCCGCGCCGCGCCCTGGGTGAACTGCACCACCCAGGCCTTGCTGGCGCCGTAGGTGCCGCGCGGTACGAAGGCCGCCACCGAGGCGACGTTGATGACGCCGCCCCTGCCGCGGGAGCGCATCGACTCCGTAGCCGCCGAGGTCAGCCGCAGCACCGCCTCGATGTGCACCTTCAGCATGGTCAGCTCGTCGGCCATCGACACCTCGAGGTAGCGGCCCTTGTTGCCGAAGCCCGCGTTGTTCACGAGCAGGTCCACCGGGTGCTTGCGGTCCCCGAGGCGGTTCTCGACGGACTCGATGCCCTTGTCGGTGGAGAGGTCGGCGGCCAGCACCTCGGCCTCGATGCCGTGCCGGTCGTGCAGTTCGGTGGCCTGTTCGGCCAGCCGCTCGGTGTCGCGGGCCACCAGTACGAGGTTGTGGCCCTGGGAGGCGAGCCGCCGGGCGAAGGCGGCGCCGATGCCCGCCGTGGATCCAGTGATCAGCGCAGTCGTCATGTGCGCAAAATAGCCGCCCGCGCCGGCTTGCGTGCTTCCGCGGGCACGCGCGTGCGATCCGGCGCTCCGCCGGGGTGGGCGCGAGGGGGTGCGACAGCGGCCTCCTCAAAGGGGCTACTGGGGGATTGGCGTCGCGGTCAAAGGCGGTCTTATGCTCGAAGGGTGATCGAGGCACGCCACCTCCGGATCCTGCGCGCTGTCGCCGGGACCGGTTCCTTCTCCGCAGCCGCCCGCGAGCTCGGCTGCACCCAGCCCGCCGTCTCCCAGCAGATGAAGGCCCTGGAGCAGTCGGCCGGAACCCCGCTGCTCGTGCGCACCGGCCGGGAGATGCGGCTGACCCAGGCGGGTGAGGCCCTCGTGCGGCACGCCGCCGGGATCCTGGCCGGGCTGACGGCGGCCGAGGAGGAGGTCGCGGCCATCGCCGGGCTGCGCGCGGGCCGGGTCCGGCTCGTCTCCTTCCCGAGCGGCAGTTCCACGCTGGTCCCCACCGCGCTCGCCGCGATGCGCGCCGCGCACCCGGGGACGCGCATCTCCCTCGTCGAGGCGGAGCCGCCGAGGTCGGTGGAGATGCTGCGCGAGGGCGACTGCGACGTGGCGCTGGCCTTCCGCTACGGCGGGGACGGGCCCGCGGCGGGGAGCGCGGCTGAGTGGGAGGACCTGGTGGTCACCCCGCTGCTGACCGACCGGCTCGTGGGGCTGGTCCCCGAGGGGCACCGGCTGGCCGGTGCCGAACGGGTGGGCATGGCCGAGCTGGCCGACGAGCCGTGGATCGCGGGCTGCCCGCGCTGCCGCCGCCATCTGGTGGAGGTGTGCGAGGGCGCGGGATTCACCCCGCGGATCGACTTCGCCACCGACGACTACCCGGCGGTGGTCGGGCTGGTCGGGGCGGGGCTGGGGGTGGCGGTGCTGCCGGAGCTGGCGGTGGAGTCCGTGCGGGCGAAGGGCGTGAGCACCCTGGCCGTGGAGCCGGCCGTGGAGCGGGAGGTCGTCGCGCTGACCCTGCCGGACCTGGCGCGCGTACCGGCGGTGGCGGCGACCCTCGGCGAACTGGTGCGGGCCGCCACGCGCTGACCGTACGGGGCGTACGGCCGGACGGGTGGCGGCCCGGATCTGGGTTGCGGCGACACGCCCGGGCGGGCGCGCGGATCTGAGGGAACGTTCCTTCGGATGTTCTTCCGGATGTCCTTCCGGATGGGTGGCCGAGGGGACGGGCCGGGCGGGCCGGCCGTCAGTGCGGCGGGACGGTACCGGTCGTACTGGAGGCGGGGATCAGCCGGTGCCGCGCGCGGCCCATCAGTTCCTCGCGTTCGTCCTCGGTGAGCCCTCCCCACACCCCGTAGGGCTCGCGGACGGCGAGTGCGTGAGCGGCGCATTCCGAACGCACCGGGCAGCGCATGCAGACCTCTTTAGCCGAGGCCTCGCGCGCACTCCTGGCCGCGCCCCGCTCGCCCTCCGGGTGGAAGAAGAGGGAGCTGTCGACTCCGCGGCAGGCGGCCAGTAGCTGCCAGTCCCAGAGGTCGGCGTTCGGTCCGGGGAGGCGGGAGAAATCTGCCATTGGTAGTCCTCTTGGTGCCGGGTACTACGCGGATACGGTCCATGTCTCCACACCTACTGTCGTAGTAGATGTAAATATGACTCATTGGGAATCTAGCCTCAGACACATGGCAAACGGAAGGAAAGCCGCCAAATAGGGCATAGCTCCAGATGGAGGACAGTTGCCTCGTGGCTCCGGCGCCGTGATCGCTTCCTCACGTAGAGTGCCGAAGGTGTCCGTCCGACCCGTAACTCTTTCGAGTGACCATCGTTGAGAGAGCGAGTGCGGTTGAAACGAGAGGTTCCCGGACAGGTGTCCGAGGGCATCGATCGCACAGGTGACGATACGTACCAGCCTGGAGGCTCAAGGTGACGCGCATCAGCAGCTGCGGAGGGCGGTCATGACTTCCGTCCTCGTCTGCGACGACTCCCCGCTTGCCCGAGAGGCGCTCCGTCGCGCGGTTGCCACCGTGCCCGGCGTCGAGCGTGTGACGACGGCTGCCAACGGCGAGGAAGTCCTCCGCCGCTGGGGTGCCGACCGCTCCGACCTGATTCTGATGGATGTACGGATGCCCGGGCTGGGCGGTGTCGAGACGGTCCGCCGGCTCCTGTCCGCCGACCCGGGTGCCCGCATCATCATGCTCACGGTCGCCGAGGACCTGGACGGCGTGGCCCTCGCGGTCGCCGCCGGCGCCCGCGGCTACCTGCACAAGGACGCCTCGCGCGCCGAGCTGCGGGCCACGGTCACCCAGGCGCTCGCCGACCCCACCTGGCGACTGGCCCCGCGCCGGCTCCGCTCGGCCGAGATGGGGGCCGCCCCCACCCTGACCGCGCGCGAGATCCAGGTGCTGGAGGGCATGAGCCACGGCCGGTCCAACGCGGAGATCGGGCGCGAGCTCTTCCTCTCCGAGGACACGGTCAAGACGCACGCCCGCAGGCTGTTCAAGAAGCTCGGCGCCTCCGACCGGGCGCACGCCGTGGCACTCGGCTTCCGCTGGGGCCTCGTCCGCTGACCGCCGTACCGGCGGCCGGCGGCCGGCGCGGTCCCGTCCGCCTCCGGCGGGCGGGGCGGCAGGCGTCCGCCGGCGCCGCCGCGGCGGAGGTCCCGCCGGCGCCCGGTGTTCCGCCGGGGATTGGCGGGGCACAATCCGGGGGACGTGTCGCTTCGGGCGCGATGCCGCATCCTTGATGGTGTGCCGCATTCTTGGAGAGGTCGAGTCCTCCGGGACGACGATTCGGGCCGAGCGGAGGGGAGGGCGCAGATGACGAGTTCCGGCGCACCCGCTCATAACGCTTCGATGCACAACACGGACCGCGATGCCGCGAACGCTCCCGCGCCAAGGCACCATGGATTGATGCGCGACGACGAGGCCCCGGGGTCACCCACGGCCACAGGCCCCACCGGCGCCGCCAAGGGCGGCAACGCCGGGGCCGTCGGCGCGCTCGTACGCCGCGCCGTCGACGGGGACGAGCAGGCCACGCACGACCTCCTGGCCTTCGTGCACCCCCTCGCCCTGCGCTACTGCCGCACCCGGCTGTCGCGGCTCCCCGGTGACGCCCGTCACTTCGTGGAAGACCTCGCGCAGGAGGTCTGCGTCGCCGTGCTGATGGCGCTCCCCCGCTACCGGGACACCGGCCGGCCCTTCGAGGCCTTCGTCTTCGCCATCGCCGCGCACAAGGTCGCCGACCTGCAGCGGGCCGCCATGCGGCATCCGGGGAGCACGGCCGTGCCCTCCGACGAGATGCCCGAGCGGCCGGACGACTCGCTGGGCCCCGAGGAGCGGGCGCTGCTCAGCAGTGACGCCGCCTGGGCCAAGAAGCTCCTCGCCAACCTGCCGGAGAACCAGCGCGAGCTGCTCGTCCTGCGGGTGGCCGTCGGACTGACCGCCGAGGAGACCGGCCAGATGCTCGGCATGTCCCCGGGCGCGGTCCGCGTCGCCCAGCACCGGGCCCTCAGCAGGCTGCGCGCGCTCGCCGAACAGTGACCGCCGCGGAGCCGCGCGTTCCCTTTCGTCCCGCCCCCGTCGTAGGAAACGACGAAACTTCCGGTTGACCTTGGTCGTGGAATGAGACGCCCCGGGATCCCGTTAGCATGGACATCCGCGCTGAGCAAGACCATTTGGGAAGGTGTCATGACCGCCGACGGAGTGCCCGACAAATTCGCCACGCTCGGACTGACCTACGACGACGTGCTGCTGCTGCCGGGCGCGTCGGACATGGCCCCCGACCAGATCGACACCTCTTCCCTCATCTCGCGCAACGTCCGGGTGAACGTTCCGCTGCTGTCCGCCGCCATGGACAAGGTCACCGAGTCCCGCATGGCCATCGCGATGGCCCGCCAGGGCGGCGTCGGCGTACTGCACCGCAACCTCTCCATCGCCGACCAGGCCAACCAGGTCGACCTGGTCAAGCGCTCCGAGTCCGGCATGGTCACCGACCCGATCACGGTGCACCCGGACGCGACGCTGCGCGAGGCCGACGAGCTCTGCGCCAAGTTCCGCATCTCCGGCGTCCCGGTCACCGACTCCGCCGGCAAGCTGCTCGGTATCGTCACCAACCGCGACATGGCGTTCGAGTCGGACCGCAGCCGCCAGGTGCGCGAGGTCATGACCCCGATGCCGCTGGTCACCGGCAAGGTGGGCATCTCCGGTGTGGACGCCATGGAGCTGCTGCGCCGCCACAAGATCGAGAAGCTGCCGCTGGTCGACGACGCGGGCATCCTCAAGGGCCTCATCACGGTCAAGGACTTCGTCAAGGCCGAGAAGTACCCGAACGCGGCCAAGGACAAGGACGGCCGACTGCTCGTCGGCGCGGCCGTCGGTGTCGCCGGCGACGCGTACGAGCGCGCCCAGGCGCTGATCGAGGCCGGCGCCGACTTCATCGTCGTCGACACGGCCCACGGTCACTCCCGCCTGGTCGGCGACATGGTCGCCAAGATCAAGTCGAACGGGTCCGTCGACGTCATCGGCGGCAACGTCGCCACCCGCGACGGCGCCCAGGCGCTGATCGACGCCGGCTGCGACGGCATCAAGGTCGGCGTCGGCCCCGGCTCCATCTGCACCACCCGCGTCGTCGCCGGCATCGGCGTCCCGCAGGTCACCGCCATCTACGAGGCCGCCCTCGCCGCCAAGGCCGCGGGCGTCCCCGTCATCGGCGACGGCGGTCTCCAGTACTCCGGCGACATCGCGAAGGCCCTCGTCGCGGGCGCCGACACGGTCATGCTCGGCTCGCTGCTCGCGGGCTGCGAGGAGTCCCCGGGCGAGCTGCTCTTCATCAACGGCAAGCAGTTCAAGTCGTACCGCGGCATGGGCTCGCTCGGCGCGATGCAGAGCCGCGGCGACCGCAAGTCCTTCTCCAAGGACCGCTACTTCCAGGAGGGGGTCGGCGGCGACGACAAGCTGATCCCCGAGGGAATCGAGGGCCAGGTCCCCTACCGCGGCCCGCTCTCCGCGGTCGTCCACCAGCTGGTCGGCGGTCTGCGCCAGTCGATGTTCTACGTCGGCGGCCGCACCGTCCCCGAGCTCCAGGACCGGGGCCGCTTCGTCCGGATCACCTCGGCGGGCCTCAAGGAGAGCCACCCGCACGACATCCAGATGACGGTGGAAGCACCCAACTACAGCCGCAAGGGCTGAGCACGACGATCGCCCGAGGGGGCGGACCCGGCCGGGTCCGCCCCCTCGGGCGTGCCCGGGCCGTCCGTACAGCGGTCACCGGGACGCGGGCCCCCGCCCTTCGGGGATACTGGACGGGCAGACCCAGAGGAAAGGCCACCACACGTGACTGAGATCGAGATCGGGCGCGGCAAGCGCGGCCGCCGGGCGTACGCCTTCGACGACATCGCCATCGTCCCCAGCCGGCGTACGCGGGACCCGAAGGAGGTCTCGATCGCCTGGCAGATCGACGCGTACCGCTTCGAGCTCCCCTTCCTGGCCGCCCCCATGGACTCCGTGGTCTCCCCGCGGACCGCGATCCGCATCGGCGAGCTCGGCGGCCTCGGCGTGCTGAACCTCGAAGGTCTGTGGACCCGCTACGAGGACCCGCAGCCGCTGCTGGACGAGATCGCGGAGCTGGACGAGGCGAGGGCCACCCGCCGCCTCCAGGAGATCTACTCCGCGCCGATCCAGGCCGACCTCATCGGCCGGCGGATCAAGGAGGTGCGCGACTCGGGCGTCGTCACCGCCGCCGCGCTCTCCCCGCAGCGCACCGCGCAGTTCTCCAAGGCCGTCGTCGAGGCGGGCGTGGACATCTTCGTCATCCGCGGCACCACCGTCTCCGCGGAGCACGTCTCCGGCGCCGCCGAGCCGCTGAACCTCAAGCAGTTCATCTACGAGCTGGACGTCCCGGTCATCGTCGGCGGCTGCGCCACCTACACGGCGGCCCTGCACCTGATGCGCACCGGTGCCGCGGGCGTCCTCGTCGGCTTCGGCGGCGGCGCCGCGCACACCACGCGCAACGTGCTCGGCATCCAGGTCCCGATGGCCACCGCCGTCGCCGACGTGGCCGCGGCCCGCCGCGACTACATGGACGAGTCCGGCGGCCGCTACGTCCACGTCATCGCCGACGGCGGCGTGGGCTGGTCCGGCGACATCCCGAAGGCCGTGGCCTGCGGTGCCGACGCCGTGATGATGGGCTCCCCGCTGGCCCGCGCCACCGACGCCCCTGGCAAGGGCAACCACTGGGGCATGGAGGCCGTCCACGAGGACGTGCCGCGCGGCAAGAAGGTCGACCTGGGCACCGTCGGCACCACCGAGGAGATCCTCACCGGCCCGGCGCACAACCCGGAGGGCTCGATGAACCTCTTCGGCGCGCTGCGCCGCTCGATGGCCACCACCGGCTACAGCGAGCTCAAGGAGTTCCAGCGGGTCGAGGTCACGGTCGCGGACTCGCAGCACAGCCGCTGACCACCCCCCGTACGAAGCCGGAGGGCCGGCACCCCAGGCAGGGTGCCGGCCCTCCGGCGTGCGGGGTGCCCGTCAGTCGTTGACCTTCTTGGCCGAGCCGAAGGCGACGAAGGCGCCGATGGCGAGGAAGACGAGGGTCATGAAGCCCGCGCCTTCCTTCCAGACGCTGTTCAGACCGGTGACGCCGACCTTGTCGAGTACGTCGAGCACGCCGGTGTTGCCGATCTTGGCCATGGCGAGCGCGATGAAGAACATCTGACCGAGGTAGACGGCGCCGAGGGCCGCCACGGCGGAGACCACGGGCAGGACGGGGTTGCGGCCGCCCGCCTTTCCGGCGGCCAGGCCCACGAGCAGGCCGACACCCGCGGCCGCGTAGCCGAACTCGCGGTCGAGGGCGTTCATGATGCCGCCGTACGCGGCCGCCGCGAGCAGGGCGGCCACGACCGCGGCCGCGACGCCCAGGCCGACGTTGCCGCCGCGGGCCGGTGCCGGGGCGGGGGCCTCGGTGTAGGGCGAGGGCGCGGGAGGCTGGAAGTTCTGGCTCATCGGGAAATCCCCCCCAGGGATTCGGGCGCACCGCGGCCGTCAGGCGTAAGTGCGGGATAAGTGACGCCGCAGGCTAACAGGGGACGATGACATTCCCCCCGGGGTTTCCGGTCGGATGATCGAACCGGGACCGGCCCGTGATCCTAGGAAGGGGCCGGTCAGAGGCGGTGGGCCGCGCCGGCGGGGCTGGCGCCGCGGGTGTCGAGGAGGAGCTGGGCCTTCACCGCCAGGCCCTGCATGTCGTACGTGCGGTGGTGCTGGAGCAGGATCGTGAGGTCGGCGTTCGCGGCGGCCTCGTAGAGCGAGTCGGCGCGCGGCACGGGCCGGTCGCGGACCCGCCAGCCCGCGATGTACGGGTCGTGGTAGCTGATCAGCGCACCGAGGTCGAGGAGCCGGCTGGCGATCTCGCCGGCCGGGGAGCCCTCCTGGTCCGCGAGGTCGGGCTTGTAGGTGACGCCCAGCAGGAGGACGCGGGCCCCGCGCGCGGACTTGCCGTGCTCGTTCAGCAGGGTGGCGCAGCGCTGGATGACGTACTGCGGCATCCGGTTGTTGATCTCCTGCGCCAGGCCGACCATGCGCAGGGGGTGGCCGGGGGTGCGGGTGGTGTGGGGGAGGTAGTTGGGGTCGAGGGGGACGCCGTGGCCGCCGACGCCCGGGCCGGGACGGAAGGCCTGGAACCCGTACGGCTTGGTCTCGGCGCAGCGGATGACGTCCCACAGGTCGACGCCGAGGTCGTGGCAGAGGACGGCCATCTCGTTCATCAGGGCGATGTTGACGTGCCGGTAGTTGGTCTCCAGGAGCTGCACCGTCTCCGCCTCGCGCAGGCCGCGGGCCCGGACGACCTTGTCGGTGAGGCGGGCGTAGAAGGCGTGCGCGGACTCGGTGCAGGCGGGGGTGAGGCCGCCGATCACCCGGGGGGTGTTGGAGATGGTGTGGGTCCGGTTGCCCGGGTCCAGGCGGCTGGGGGAGTAGGCCAGGTGGAAGTCCCGGCCCGCCCGCAGGCCCGAGCCCTCCTCGAGGATGGGCCGCAGGTAGTCCTCGGTGACGCCCGGGTGGGCGGCGGACTCGAGGATCACGGTGGTGTGCGGGCGCAGCCGGGCCGCGAGGGTGCGGCCGGCCTCGCCGACGGCCCCGAGGTCGAGCGCGCGGTCGGCGCCGAGCTGGGTGGGGGCGCAGATGACGGCGGTGCGGACCCGGCCGAGCTCGGCGGGGTTGGTGGTGACCCGGAAGCCGGCCGCCGACATGCGGCGGATCTCGGCGGCGGTGAGGGTGCTGTCCGTGGCGGGGCCGCTGTCGTAGCCGACGGTCTCGATTCCGGCGGCCACGGCCGCCTGGGCGAGGGGGAGGCCGAGGTGGCCGAGTCCGATGACGGCGAGATCTGCGGGCATGGGGGGCCGTCCCTTCCCTTCCCTGGCATGCATGAGGGGGCGGTGCGCGCAAGTCCTGTGGACGACTGGAGCTGGCGCAATGTCAGACTAGGCGTATATATGACAGATATGTCGCATTGTGGGGTGGTCGTCGCCGTTGTGTTGTCCACAGGCGGTGGCTGATGTGGGTGCGGCCGGTCAGAATCGTGGGGCGGGGGATGTGAGCGGGATCACCCGCACCGAGCGGGTACGGCCCGCACCAACGGGAGGCAGCCGTGAGGACAGCGACACTGGGACCGGAGCAGCGCTCGGAGGCGCTCGCCCGGATGGCCGAGCGGGAAATGGACGTGCTGGTCGTCGGCGCGGGGGTGGTCGGCGCGGGCACCGCACTGGACGCGGCCACCAGAGGCCTGTCGACGGGGCTGGTGGAGGCCCGGGACTGGGCGTCCGGGACGTCGAGCCGGTCGAGCAAGCTGATCCACGGCGGCCTGCGCTACCTGGAGATGCTCGACTTCGCGCTCGTGCGCGAGGCGCTCAAGGAGCGCGGGCTGCTGCTGGAGCGGCTCGCCCCGCACCTGGTCAAGCCGGTGCCCTTCCTGTACCCGCTCCAGCACAAGGGCTGGGAGCGGTTCTACGCCGGCTCGGGCGTGGCCCTCTACGACGCCATGTCCGTCTCCAGCGGACACGGGCGCGGGCTGCCCACCCACCGCCACCTCTCGCGCAAACGGGCCCTGCGCATCGCGCCGGCCCTGCGCAAGGACGCCCTGGTGGGCGCCCTCCAGTACTACGACGCCCAGATGGACGACGCGCGCTACGTCGCCACGCTGGTCCGGACGGCCGCGGCGTACGGGGCGCACTGCGCCAACCGGGCGAGGGTGGTCGGCTTCCTGCGCGAGGGCGAGCGGGTCGTCGGGGCGAAGGTGCGCGACGTCGAGGGCGGCGGCGAGTACGAGATCCGCGCGAGGCAGATCGTGAACGCGACCGGGGTGTGGACGGACGACACCCAGGCACTCATCGGGGAGCGCGGGCAGTTCCACGTACGGGCGTCGAAGGGGATCCACCTGGTGGTCCCGAAGGACCGGATCCACTCGAACACCGGACTGATCCTGCGGACCGAGAAGTCGGTGCTGTTCGTGATCCCGTGGGGCCGGCACTGGATCGTGGGGACCACCGACACGGACTGGGACCTGGACAAGGCGCACCCGGCGGCGTCGAGCGCGGACATCGACTACCTGCTGGAGCACGTGAACTCGGTACTGGCCGTGCCGCTCACGCGGGACGACGTCCAGGGCGTGTACGCGGGCCTGCGGCCGCTGCTGGCCGGGGAGTCGGACGCGACCAGCAAGCTGTCCCGCGAGCACACCGTGGCCCACCCGGTGCCGGGCCTGGTGGTGGTGGCGGGCGGCAAGTACACGACGTACCGGGTCATGGCGAAGGACGCGGTCGACGAGGCGGTGCACGGGCTGGACCAGCGGGTCGCGGAGTGTGTGACGGAGGACGTGCCGCTGGTGGGGGCGGAGGGCTACCGGGCCCTGTGGAACGGCCGCGCCCGCATCGCCGCCCGGACGGGGCTCCACGTGGTGCGGGTGGAACACCTGCTGAACCGCTACGGATCGCTGACGGAGGAACTGCTCGACCTGATCGCCGCCGACCCCGGGCTGGGGGAGCCGGTGACCGGGGCGGACGACTACCTGCGGGCGGAAATCGTCTACGCCGCCTCCCACGAGGGGGCGCGGCACCTGGACGACGTGCTGACGCGGCGGACCCGGATCTCCATCGAGACCTTCGACCGGGGCACGCGATCGGCGCGCGAGTGCGCGGAGTTGATGGCTCCGGTGCTGGGCTGGGACGAGCAGCAGATCGAGAAGGAGGTCGAGCACTACGGGAAGCGGGTCCAGGCGGAGCGGGAATCGCAGCGCCAGCCCGACGACCAGACCGCGGACGCGGCACGGCTGGGGGCGCCCGACATCGTTCCGTCCTGACGCCCCGCGCGCGAAGCGCGCTGCGCCCCACACCGTCTGACGGACCGGAGGTCCGTGTGCGCACGGGCGTCTTCGCGGCCCGGAGGCCTGGGCATCCTGTAGTCGGACGGCGAAGGGAACCGCCGGACCCGGGGCTCCCGTCGGATGCGGAGTGAGCAACAATGAGGTTTCCGCCGGGGTGGATTACCGTGCCCCCCGGCGGCTGCCGATGCAGCCGGGGCAGGCTGCACGATCGCAGAGGGGACGCATGTCGAAGCCGGAGCACACCGAGTCGTCTGCCGGGGCGCCTGCGGCGAAGCTGGATGGCGGGGCCGCGGCTGCTCCGGCGGACAGGCATGCCGAGGAACCCGGGCACACCGAGGACGCGGGGTCCGCCGACGACGCCGGTCCCGCGACGACCGGGCCGGCCGCCGTTCCTCCGCCGCGGTCCGGCACGACCGGGAGCGGGCCCGCACCGGCGCCCGGCGCCCAGGCGGATCCTGACGCCGCGAAGGGCGCGAGCGCCGAAGCGGAATCCGCTCCGGAGGACGCGAAGCAGCCCGAGGGCACGGCTCCGGAGGATGTGAAGAAGCCCGAGAACGCGAAGCCCGAGGACGTGAAGAAGCCCGAGGGTGTGAAGAAGCCCGAGGACGCGAAGACGGCCAAGGGCGCCGCTCCGGAGGACGTGAAGGCGCCTCAGGACGCGAAGCCCGGGGGCGCGGGCAAGGCGGGTTCCGGCGCCGTGAAGCCGGCGGCCAGGCCGCAGGCCGGCGCCGCGAAGGCGGAGGACGCCGGTTCCGGTGCCGCGCCCGCCAAGGCGGCCGCGGCGAAGGCCGTCCCCGCCAAGGCCGTTCCCGCGAAGGCCGCGGCGGCGGACGGCGACGACGGCGACGCCGGCGAGACGGCCGAAGACGCCCGGCGCGCAGGGCGGTTGCTGGCCGGGCGGTACCGGCTGGGCGCCGTACTCGGCAAGGGCGGCATGGGCACCGTGTGGCGCGCCGAGGACGAGGTCCTCGGCCGGACGGTCGCCGTCAAGGAACTCCGCTTCGGCAACGGCGTCGACGAGGACGAGAAGCGCCGCCTCATCACCCGGACCCTCCGCGAGGCCAAGGCCATCGCGCGCATCCGCAGCGAAGGCGCCGTCACCGTCTTCGACGTGGTCGACGAGGACGCCCGGCCCTGGATCGTCATGGAGCTCATCGAGGGCCCCTCGCTCGCCGAGTTCGTCCGTGAGAACGGCCCGCTGACCCCGCGCCGCGCGGCCGAGGTCGGCCTCGCCGTGCTCGACGTGCTCCGCGCCGCGCACCGGCAGGGGATCCTGCACCGCGACGTGAAGCCGTCCAACGTGCTCATCGCCGCCTCCGGCCGCGTCGTGCTCACCGACTTCGGGATCGCGCAGGTGGAGGGCGACCCGTCCATCACCTCCACCGGCATGCTCGTCGGTGCCCCTTCGTACATCTCCCCGGAGCGTGCCCGCGGCAGCAAGCCCGGCCCGCCCGCCGACATGTGGTCGCTCGGCGGGCTGCTGTACGCGGCCGTCGAGGGCGTGCCCCCGTACGACAAGGGCAACGCGCTCGCCACCCTGACCGCCGTGATGACCGAGCCCGTGGACCCGCCGCGCAACGCCGGCCCGCTGACCGAGGTCATCTACGGGCTGCTGGTCAAGGACCCGGCCCGGCGCCTCGGTGACGACCAGGCGCGGGCGATGCTCACCGCCGTGGTCAACGCCCCCGAGCCGGTGGCCGTGGAGCCGGACCCGCAGCCGGTCCCGCCGGTCGAGGAGACCCGGCCGATCTCCCTCACCAAGGCCGACGCGGCCGCCGAGAAGGCGGCCAAGAGGGAACGCGAGCGCCGTGAGCGCGAGCAGCGCGAGCGGACCCGCGCCGCGCTGAAGGCCGCCCGCAAGGCGGCCGCCGCCGAAGCCGCCTCCACGGCCCCGCCGGCCCGGCCCGCGCAGCCCGTGGCGCCGCTCACCGACGTGATGTCGCGCCGCACGATCGTGCTGGCCATAGCCGGGGTGGTCGTGGTCCTCGCGGTGGTCGGCTCGCTCATCGCGTACATGGTCAACGGTGACGACGAGGACGGCCGTACCGACCAGGGCAAGGGCGGCCCCGGCCCGGCCGTGACGGGCAGCCCCACGCCCGGGGGCTCCGCCGGCAACGCCCCCGCCTCGGCCGGTTCCTCGCCGAGCCCGAACCCGAGCGGCACGCCCGGCACGCCCGCACCCGGCGGCAGCGCCGACCAGGGCCAGAGCCAGGGGCAGGGGCAGGGGCAGAACCAGGGCCAGGGCCAGGGGCAGGGGGCCAGCCCCGGTGGTCCCGCCGCCGGGCTCCCGGCCGGTTTCGCCACCGTGACGGACCTCCGGTACCACTTCTCGATGGCCATGCCCGAGGGCTTCCGCCAGACCGACACCGCCGGTGCCGACTCCGGCGCGATATACAGCCGCGACGGCGGCTTCCCCCGGATCCAGGTCGACTACACCAACAGCCCCGGCAACGACGCCCGCCTCGCCTGGGCCAAGCTCGCCCCGGCCGTGGCGGGCAGCAGCAAGGGGTACCGCCAGATCCGCCTGGACACGGTGGACTACCGGGGCTACCCGACCGTCGCCGACTGGGAGTTCGAGCGGGAGCAGCAGGGCGTACGCGTCCGCGTCCTCGACCGCGGCTTCAAGACCGACTCCACGCACGGTTACGCCATCATGATCAGCTGCGCGGCCGACCAGTGGGACGGCCCCGAATGCACGCAGCTGCGCAACACCGCGTTCGAGACCTTCCAGCAGTTGGGCTGACGGGCTCTCCAAGCCCGGGACGCGGGCGGCCCCGGCGACGTATCGTGTCCAGCGGGGGCCATGGGGACCGCACTCGGGGGAGGCGATGTGGAGGACTACGCCGGCCGGATCCTGTCCGACCGCTACCGCCTGCCGATTCCGCCGTCCGACGAGTACGAGCCGATGGAGACCCGCGCCTTCGACACGCGCAGCGGGCAGGAAGTCCTCGTGCGGCAGGTGCCGCTGCCCGAGGTCGTGGACGCGGAGCTGCTCGACGGAACCAGTGCGCGGGCCGTGGCCGCCGGGGAACCGCCCGGAGTCCGGCGGGCCATCGCCGCCGCGCAGGCCGCCGCCTCCGTGCCCGACCATCCGCGCCTCGACCAGGTCTTCGACGTGTTCGCGGAGGACGGCTCGCTGTGGATAGTGAGCGAACTCGTCCCCGCCAGGCCGCTGGCCGCGCTGATCGCCGACGAACCGCTGAGCCCGTACCGGGCCGCTGAGGTGGCCTCCGACGTGCTGACCGCGCTGCGCGTGCTGCACGCGCACGGCTGGACGCACCGCAACATCACCGCGCGGACCGTGCTGATATGCGAGGACGGTCGGGTCGTCCTGACGGGTCTGGCGGCCGGCGCCGCCGAGGACGCCCTGTGCGGGTACGACCCGGTGCCGCCGCCGGACACCGGGGAGCCGGGCACGGACGCCGACGCCGCCTGGGGCACCCCGCCGCCGTCGCCGGGGCAGGCGCCGCCCGCGCGGCCGGTGCCGCCGCCGGAGCCCGCGCCGCCCGGCATCCGTGACGAGGGG
Organism: Streptomyces sp. NPDC034086; assembly: GCF_055575515.1. NCBI lineage: Bacteria > Bacillati > Actinomycetota > Actinomycetes > Kitasatosporales > Streptomycetaceae > Streptomyces > Streptomyces sp. NPDC034086. The sequence continues at coordinate 95,432 of NZ_JBVISM010000002.1, forward strand.
CCCCGGTACGCGCCGCTGGTGGCGCCCGGCTACGACACGGGCCCGCGCTACACGGACCACATCACCCCGGAGCCGGCCGGTTCCGCGCCGCCGCAGCAGGTCCGGCGGGCGGCGCCGCCCCCGCCCGCCCCGTCCGCGCCCGCCCCGCCCGCGCAGGACCGGGCCGCCGCCGAGGCCGCCGCCCGCGCCGGGACCGTCGCCGCGTACCGGGCGGGAACCCGGGCCGCGACCGCCGAGGTGGCGCGCCAGCGCGGCCAGCGCGGTCCCGTGGTCGTGCCGGTGCTGCCGCCGACCGGGGCCAACCTGCCCCAGGAGTACGCGTACCCGTACGGGGGACCCGGCACCGCCGCCACCCCCTGGCACGGGGTCGCCCCCCGCCGCCCGGCGGAGCCGGAACCCGAGCCGCGTCCCGAGCCCGAGCCGCGGCCCGGGCCGTCGCGGGCCGCCGCCGCGGAGCCGGCTTCCGCGCCGCATGCGGCGCCGTCCGCCGAGCCCCCCGCCGGGCCGGCCCAGCCCGTGCTGCCCGCCCAGCTGGCCCTTCCGCAGGGCTTCCGCCAGGCCGAGGCCCCCGCGCCGCCGGAGCCGCCGCGCCCCCCGGCCCCCCGTCCGCCGGCCCCCCGTCCGCCGCACGCGCCCGCACCCGTCGCGCCCGCCCCCGTCGCGTCCGCAGCCGTCACGGGCCCCGCCGCCCCCGCGCCCCGTCCCCGCGAGGCCGGTGCCTGGGGCGGCCCCCGCACCGGCCTCGACGCCGAGCGGGCCCGCCAGACCCGGATGGCCGTCGTCGGCCCCCTCACCGAGCGCTGGGCTCCCGAGCAGGCCGCCGGCCCCGTCCAGGGCAACTGGCAGCTGGCCGCGCCCATCGGCCCCGCGACCGATCTCTGGGCCCTCGGAGCCCTGCTGTACCGCGCCGTCCAGGGACACGCCCCCTACCCCGAGGACAGCGTCGCGGAGCTCGTCGAGATGGTCTGCGCCGAGCCGCCCGCCTTCGCCGAGGACTGCGGCCCGCTGCGCCCCGTCGTGGAATCGCTGCTGCGCCAGGACCCCACCGAGCGGCCCGACTTCGAGGAGCTGCGCGGCTGGCTGCGCTCGCTGGTGCGCTCCGCCCCGGAGCCGGAGGGGGACTTCGCCGGGCTGCCGCTGCCCGAGCCGGACCCCGCCCGGCTGCCCGTCGTACGCCGCCGCGGCGACCTGCACGGGCGCCACCGCAACGCCGCCACGCCCCGAGGGCCGCGCTCCCTCGGCCGGTTCCTGCTGGTCGGCGTCCTGGCCCTGCTCGCGGGCGGGGTGGCGTACGCGATGCTCTTCATGCCGCGCGCGACGGACCCGGGGCAGCAGCCCACCGCCGCCCAGAGCCCGGCGGCATCCGCCCCGGCACAGCCCGGTCCCCGGCCGGACCCCGCGTCCGGGAGCGCGCGGCCGTCGGGCGGCACCCCGGGCGGCACCCCGGAGTCCAAGCCCGCCCCGCAGGGTGACGCGCCCGCGCCGGCGGGCTACACCGTCCAGCAGGACCCGGCGCACTTCAGCATCGCCGTGCCCGACGGCTGGGAGCGCCAGTCCCTCAACGAGGCCGGTCAGGTGCGCTACACCCAGGGCCAGTTCACCCTGATCGTCGTACCCGGCCGGGACCGGGTCGAGGGCGGCGGTCCGGATCCGCTGGGCTACCAGAAGGACAAGGAGCCCGAGCTGGCCCCGTACCGCAACTCCACCTGGGCCTCCGGCGGGGACGTCAAGTCCACCAAGGTGGGGCAGCAGTTGCGGGTCACGGGCCGCTACACCTGGATCGACGCGGCGGGCCGGTCCCTTTTCGCCCGTAATTTCGTCGTGGCGCTCGGCGGCGCCTACCACGTCGTCATGGTCACGGGTCCGGAGGACAACCAGGACAAGGTCACCGACGTCTTCGAGAAGGCAACGGCGAGTTACAAAGCCGGCGGCTGACGGGCGATCAGTACGGCGATTGCGTCACAGTGCTGTCTTACGGGCCCCGCCCGGTTCCGGCAGCGCCCGCGGGCTCCGTAATCTGGCGTGGAGTGCACAGAGCGGCGGGAATTCGTGGAACAGCAGACAGGCGCGGGTGCGGTGCTCGCGGGCCGGTACCGGCTCGTGGAGCCCATCGGCAGCGGCGGCATGGGGAAGGTGTGGCGCGCGCATGACGAGCTGCTGCACAGGACGGTCGCGGTCAAGGAACTGACGGCGGGGCTGTACGTCGCCCAGGCCGACCGGGAGGTCCTGCACGCCCGTACGCAGAAGGAGGCGCGGGCGGCGGCCCGGATCCAGCATCCGGCGGTCGTCACCGTCCACGACGTGCTGGAGCACGACGACCGGCCGTGGATCGTGATGGAACACATCGACGGTCCCTCCCTCGCGGAGGCGGCCAAGGCGGCCGGCCGGATCGAGCCCCGCGAGGCGGCCCGGATCGGCCTGCACGTGCTGGGCGCGCTGCGCGCGGCGCACGCGGTCGGCGTGCTGCACCGGGACGTGAAGCCGGGCAACGTGCTGCTGGCCAAGGACGGCCGGGTGCTGCTGACCGACTTCGGGATCGCCGCGATCGAGGGGGACTCCTCGATCACGCGTACGGGTGAACTCGTCGGCTCCATCGACTACCTGGCCCCGGAGCGGGTCACCGGCGGCGCCCCCGACCCGTCCTCCGACCTGTGGTCGCTGGGCGCCACCCTCTACACGGCCGTCGAGGCCCGCTCGCCCTTCCGCCGCACCTCGCCGATCTCCAGCCTCCAGGCCGTGGTGAACGACGAGCCGCCCGTGCCGCGCCAGTCCGGCCCCCTGGGCCCGGTCATCACCGCGCTACTGCGCAAGGACCCCGCCGAGCGGCCCTCGGCCGCGGAGGCCGAGCGGATGCTGCTGGAGGCGATGGAGGGCCGCGAGCCCAAGGCCGCCCAGGCGTACGTGCCCACCCGCGCGGTGAGCGGCGAGGAGCGGGCCTCCGCCCGGGCCGCCCTGCCCCCGGCATCCGAGCCCGAGCCCGCCCCCGCGCCCGCGCAGGGCGCCACCACCGCCCTGCCCGAGCGGCCGGCGGCCCCCGCCGGGCGCCCGCCGGGCCGGCTGCGGCGGGTGGCCGTGGTGGCGCTGGTGGCGGCGCTGCTCGGCGGCGGCGCCGTCTTCGGCCTGCTGAAGTACACCGGTGACGACGGGGACGCGGGCCGGGGCGGCGGCTCGGACAAGGGCGCGGGTGCCACCGGCGGGCAGGCCGGCCACAAGGACCCGGCCGGGCCGCCGGCCGGGTGGAACGAGGTCGTGGACCCGTCGGGCTTCACGCTGTTCGTGCCGCAGGGCTGGACGCGCCAGACGGACGGCAACCAGATCGACTACACGGCGGACAACGGCAAGCACTTCATCCGGATCGCGGCGGACCGCACCCCGGACTACAAGGACCCGTACGCGCACGTGCTGGACCTGGAGAAGCAGGTGCAGAAGCGGACGGACTACAAGCGGCAGAAGCTGAACCCGAACACCTTCCGGGACAGCACCGACGCCGTGCTGTGGGACTTCACGTGGACCGAGAAGGGCGTGCACGCCGGACCGCGGCGGGCCATCGAGCAGATGTACGTCGCCCCGAACGGCACCGAGTACGCGATCTACATGTCGGGCCCCACCGCCGACTGGGCGACCACCCGCCAGCAGTTCGACATCGTGCTCAGCGGCTGGGAGCCGGCCCCGAAGGGGAGCTGAGCCGACCGCCCCCGGCCATCCTGCCAGCGATCACTGGCAGATTTGGCAAAATCCGGTTACCCACGGGTACCCAAAGGTGCGCCCGCGCAATACGCTCACGGCCATGACGGACTCGCAGGCCCCCGCCGCCCCCCTCCGCACCGCACCGCAGCCCACCAACCCGGTCGCCCCGGCCCCGGCAGGCGCCCGTACCGCCGCCGACGTGGTGACCCCCGACCTGGTCACCCGGCTCACCCGCGGAGTGATCGGCTCCGGCCGTACCGCCAACCACACCCCCTTCACCGGGGCCGTGCTGGCGGACCTGCCCGAGGCCACCCCCGAGGACGTGGCCACCGCCTTCGCGAGGGCCCGCGCCGCCCAGCCCGCCTGGGCCGCGGTCCCCGTGCGCCGGCGGGCCGCCGTACTGCTGCGCTTCCACGACCTGGTCCTCGCCCGCCAGGCCGAGGTCCTCGACCTCATCCAGCTGGAGACCGGCAAGGCCCGCCTGCACGCCCACGAGGAGGTCCAGGCCGTCGCCGTGGCCGCCCGCCACTACGGCCGCAAGGCGCCCTCGTACCTGCGCCCCAAGGGCCACACCGGTGCCATGCCCACCCTCACCAAGGTCACCGAGCTCCGCCAGCCGCGCGGCGTGGTCGGCCAGATCGCCCCCTGGAACTACCCCCTCGAACTGTCCGTCGGCGACGCCCTGCCCGCCTTCGTCTCGGGCAACGCCGTCGTCATGAAGCCCGACACCGAGACCGCGCTCACCGCCCTGTGGGCCCGCGACCTGCTCATCGAGGCCGGGCTGCCCGCCGAGGTCTTCCAGGTCGTCCTCGGCGAGGGCCCCGTCGTCGGCCCCGAGGTGGTCCGGCACGCCGACTACGTGTCCTTCACCGGCTCCACCCGCACCGGCCGCGAGGTCGCGCGGGGCGCGGCCGCCCGCCTGGTCGGCGTCTCCCTCGAACTCGGCGGGAAGAACGCCATGCTCGTCCTGCACGACGCCGACGTGGAGAAGGCCGCCGCCGGCGCCGTCCGCGCCTGCTTCTCCTCCGCCGGCCAGCTGTGCATCTCCATCGAGCGCCTCTACGTCCACGACTCCATAGCCGACGCCTTCGTCGAGCGCTTCGCCGCCCGCACCAAGGCGATGCGGCTCGGCAACTCCCTCGCCTACGGCGCCGACATGGGCTCGCTCGTCGGCGAACGCCAGCTGGAGACCGTACGGCGGCACGTGGACGAGGCCGTCGCCAAGGGCGCCACCCTCGTCGCCGGCGGCGTGGCCCGCCCCGACATCGGACCGCTCTTCTACGAGCCCACCATCCTCGACGGGGTCGAGGCGCCCATGGCGGTCTGCGCCGAGGAGACCTTCGGCCCGGTCGTCTCGGTCTACCGCTTCACCGACGAGGACGAGGCCGTCGCCCGGGCCAACGCCACCCCCTACGGACTCAACGCCAGCGTCTGGACCAAGGACGCCCGCCGGGGCCACGCGGTCGCCGCCCGGCTGCGCACCGGCACCGTCAACATCAACGACGGCTACGCCCCCGCCTACGGCAGCGCCCAGGCCCCCATGGGCGGCATGAAGGAATCCGGCCTCGGCCGCCGCCACGGCTCCGAGGGCATCCTCAAGTACACCGAGGCGCAGACCGTCGCCCACCAGCGGCTGCTCCCCATGGCGCCCTCGCTCGGCATGGACGACGAGCAGTACGCCCGCTTCATGACCACCAGCCTCAAGGTCCTCAAGGCCCTCCGACTGCGCTAAGGGGCATCCGTGCCGTACGACTACGACGTCATCGTCATCGGATCGGGCTTCGGCGGCTCCGTCTCGGCGCTGCGCCTCACCGAGAAGGGCTACCGGGTCGGCGTCCTGGAGGCAGGACGCCGCTTCACCCGCGAGGGACTGCCCCGCACCAGCTGGGACCTGCGCAACTACCTGTGGGCCCCCGCCCTCGGGCTGTACGGGATCCAGCGCATCCACCTCCTCGGGAACGTGATGGTGCTCGCGGGCGCCGGGGTCGGCGGCGGCTCGCTCAACTACGCCAACACCCTGTACGTGCCGCCCGCCGCCTTCTTCGAGGACCGGCAATGGGCCTCCATCACGGACTGGCGGACGGAACTCGCCCCGTACTACGAGCAGGCCAAGCGGATGCTCGGCGTGCGCCTCAACCCGACGCTCACCCCCTCCGACGTCCACCTGAAGGCCGTCGCGGAGAAGATGGGCGTCGGGGACTCCTTCCACATGGCGCCGGTCGGCGTCTTCTTCGGTGACGGCGAGGACGCCGGCGGGCAGCCGAAGGTCCGCCCCGGCCAGGAGGTCGCCGACCCGTACTTCGGCGGCGCCGGACCCGCCCGCAAGGCGTGCACCGAGTGCGGCGAGTGCATGACGGGCTGCCGGCACGGCGCGAAGAACACCCTCAACGAGAACTACCTGTACCTGGCCGAGCGGGCCGGCGCCGTCATCCACCCCATGACCACCGTCACCGCGCTCGCCGAGCACCCCGACGGCGGCTACCGGATCCGCACCGTCCCCACCGACCGGCGCCGCACCGGCCGCGCCCGGGTGCTGCGCGCCCAGTACGTGGTGGTCGCGGCGGGCACGTACGGCACCCAGACCCTGCTGCACACCATGAAGGACCTCGGCGAGCTGCCCCGGATCTCCGGCCGGCTCGGCGACCTGACCCGGACCAACTCCGAGGGCCTGGTCGGGGCCCAGACCGACGACCGCCGCTACGGCAGGCGACACGGCGGTGCCCGGGCGGACTTCACCCGGGGCGTGGCCATCACCTCGTCCGTGCACCCCGACGCCGACACCCACATCGAGCCCGTCCGCTACGGCAAGGGCTCCAACGCCATGGGGTTCCTGACGATCCTCCAGGTGCCCCACGCCCGGCACCGGGTACGGGCCTGGTTCGCCCGCACCGCCACCCACCCGGTGCAGCTGCTGCGCTCCCTGTCGAACCGGCGCTGGTCGGAGCGGACCATCATCGGCCTGGTCATGCAGTCCCTGGACAACTCGCTGACCACCTACCGCAGGCCCGGCGGCCCCGGAAAGGGCCTGCTGACCGCCCGCCAGGGCCACGGCGCGCCCAACCCGGTGCAGATCGCGGAGGCCACCCGGGCGGCGACCCTGCTGGCCGAGGAGATCAACGGCTTCCCGGGCAGCAACATCGGCGAGCTGATGGGCACCCCGCTGACCGCGCACTTCCTCGGCGGCTGCCCGATCGGCGCCTCGGCGGAGGACGGCGTGGTGGACCCGTACCACCGGCTGTACGGGTACCCGGGGATCTCGGTGGTCGACGGTTCGGCGGTCTCCGCCAACCTCGGGGTCAACCCGTCCCTGACCATCACGGCGCAGGCGGAGCGGGCGATGTCGTACTGGCCGAACAAGGGCGAGGCGGACCGGCGGCCCGCGCAGGGGGCGGCGTACCAGCGGCTGGAGGCGGTGGAACCGATCCGTCCGGCCGTGCCCAAGGAGGCCTTCGGCGCGCTGCGGCTGCCCTTCCTCGCGGTCCCCGAAGTCCCGCCCCGGCAACCGGAACCCGGGCACTGACACCGGCAAGGTCACGACGGTGAGTACCGCGCTCCCCCTCCGAGCGCGGTACTCACCGCGGTACATGAGTGGACTGGCGGTCGCCGAAAAAGGTTGTACCGGAATCCTTTGCGGTGGTCTGTGGTGTCGGTCACACACCCAAGTGCGCAACCGCGACGGCGGTCCGGGGGTCAAGGGGGGCATGAGACAGCGCATCTCCCTGCTGGCCGCGTGCGGCCTGGTGGCCGTGGGGCTGACCACCCCCGCCGCGATGGCCGCCGAAACCGCGGACCCCGTCTTCCGCCTGTCCGGTCCGGCCGCCCTCGCCCTGCGGCCGGGCTCCCCGCAGCCGGTGACCCTGCACTACGGACTGCTCGACGCCGACGCCTTCGGCGGCGCGTCCACCCTCACCTTCGACCTGACCGGGCTCGCCGGCGTCGCGTCCGTGAAGGAGGCGGCCGGGGGCAAGAAGTGCGAGGACAAGGGGACCACCCTCGTCTGCAAGGACACGGGCCCCCACGCCGGCGTGGACCTGGAGGCCGTCGCCGTGAAGGACGCCAAGGACGGCGCCTCGGGCGAGCTCACGGTGACCGGCACGGCGGCCGGGGCCACCATCACCCCCGCCTCGACCACCGTTTCGGTGGGCGGCCCCGACCTGGTCATGCGGAAGCTGGACCTGAAGACGGACCCGAAGCCGGGCGACAGCCAGGCCCTGCCCCTGGTCTTCAGCAACGAGGGCACGCAGCCGGCGAAGGGGGTGGTCCTGGAACTGGAGGCCACCCACGGGCTGGAGTTCCCGGAGCGGTATGACAACTGCACCTACCGCACCACCCGCACCTCGACCACCGCCGTCTGCACCGTCGAGGGGGAGTTCGAGGCCAAGGCCGCCTACGAACTGGCCGGCGACAGCCCGCTGCACCTGAAGGCCGGCCCGCACGCCCTCGACGAGCGGTTCGGCTACGGCATCTACCCGGCGCGCTCCCCCAAGCAGGCGGCGGACACCGACGCCAAGGGCCCCGCCGCCAACGGCCCCACCGCCTCCGGCCGCAAGCTCGTCGCCCGCAAGAAGGCCGCGCCCGCCGCCGTGTCCCCGTACGGGCCCGACCTCAACCCGGCCGACAACAAGCGCGTCCTCACGCTCGCCGTGCCGAACCGGGCCGACTTCGCGGCCGAGCCCCTCACGGTCAAGGGCGCCGCCGGGAGCCAGGTCAAGGCCGTCGTCGCCGCACGCAACAACGGTCCCGCCTGGGTCACCGGCACCGGCACCGGCCCCGCGGCCGTGATCGACGTGGCCCTCCCGAAGGGCGTCAAGGTCCTCACGGCTCCGGCGGCCTGCCGCGCCGTGCAGCCGGCGCAGTACCGCTGCGCCACCGGGAGGTCCGTGCTGGAGAACGAGAAGCTGACGTTCCCCTTCGAGCTGAGGATCGAGAAGGCGGTCAAGGACGCCAAGGGCGCCGTCACCGTCGGCCGCCTCGGCGAGAAGGGCGAGCTCGAGAAGCACGGCTTCGACCCGGTGCTCGCCAACAACCAGGCCGCCTTCACGGCCAACCCGGCGGTCACCCCCACGACGTCGCCGAGCGCCTCCACCTCCGGCAGCCCCTCGGCGAGCACCTCGGCGAGCGCCTCGGCCAGCCCGAGCGGCACCACCGGATCCACCGCAGGCGCCGGTGCCTCGGCCGCAGCCGGCCGCGGCGGCGGCCCGCTGGCCTCCACCGGCAGCACGGCGGGCCTGGTCGGCGTCGCCGGCGCCGGGCTGGTCGCGGTCGGCGCCGCGCTCTACCTGTCGTTCCGCCGCCGCAGCGGTGGCGGAGCGCACGCGTGAGGGCGTAGCGGGCGGCACCCGGACGACGGAAAGACGAACGGCCGGCCCGGGGCGTCCCCCGGACCGGCCGTTCTCATGGGTGACCGGGCCGCTGTCCCCTGCGGTCCGGCCACACGGGGGAGCGAGGTCCCACGACGCGCGCCGTCGGGCGTCGCGCCTCATCGCTCCCGTGGATCCACGCGTGGTGCTGCGTCCCGCGCCTGGCTGGCACGGACAACCTCCCCAACGAAGGCTCCCCGGGCCGGTCACGGCCCGGACGGGTGACGAACGGGCGCCCGCGCGGTCAGACGCGGCCGCGGCACAGCTCCAGCAGGGTCATCGCGAGGGCGGTCCCGGGCTTGCCGAGGGCGTCGCTCCAATGGGAGAGCACCTCCATCTCGCGCGAGAGGTGCACCCGCCGCCCGCCCGCCCCGATGCGGGCCTCCTGGATCACGGCCGAGACGGCCATCCGCTCCTGGATCAGCCCGATGATCCGGTCGTCGAGGGCGTCGATGCGCTCGCGGGAACCGGCGATCAGCTGCTCGGGGGTGGTGGTGATCGTGTTCATGGCATCTCTCCTGTGGTGGGTGGTGGGCGGTGGCCCGGCAGGAGCGGAAACGCGGAGCGCCCCGGTCCTGTCGGACCGGGGCGCTCTGGGAAGTCAGCGGCTCAAGCGAGCATCACACGGACCCATGGCGACCGGACCGGCCGGTGCCATAGGTAAAGAGGAAGCTCAGCTGCTTGCGCACGGTACGGATTATGACCACGGGCCCCCGCTCCCGGCCAACCGGGTTCGGATGGTGAGACGAAAGGGAGGTGCCGCCCCCCGTTAGAATCGACAAAACACACCCTCTTCCGCCGGAAGGCCGTCCCGTGCCAGAAGCACCCTCCGCCGCCCACGACAGCGCCCCGGACACGGTTCTCGTCGTCGACTTCGGCGCCCAGTACGCCCAGCTCATCGCCCGCCGCGTCCGCGAGGCCCGGGTCTACAGCGAGATCGTGCCCAGCACGATGCCCGTGGCCGAGATGCTCGCCAAGGAGCCCAAGGCGATCATCCTCTCCGGCGGGCCGTCCTCCGTGTACGAGGAGGGTGCCCCGCGCCTGGACGACGCCCGCGGCCTCTTCGAGGCCGGTGTCCCGGTCTTCGGCATGTGCTACGGCTTCCAGCTGATGGCGACGACCCTCGGCGGCACCGTCGACAACACCGGCGCCCGCGAGTACGGCCGCACCCCGCTGGCCGTCTCCAAGAGCGGCTCCACCCTCTTCGAGGGCACCCCGGAGAACCAGTCGGTGTGGATGTCCCACGGCGACGCCTGCTCCGCCGCCCCCGAGGGCTTCACGGTGACCGCGTCGACGAACGTCGTCCCGGTCGCGGCCTTCGAGAACGACGAGAAGCGCCTGTTCGGCGTGCAGTACCACCCCGAGGTGATGCACTCCACGCACGGCCAGCAGGTCCTGGAGCACTTCCTGTACCGGGGCGCGGGCCTGAAGCCCACCTGGACCACCGGCAACATCGTCGAGGAGCAGATCGCGGCCATCCGCGAGCAGGTCGGCGACAAGCGCGCCATCTGCGGCCTGTCCGGCGGCGTGGACTCGGCGGTCGCCGCGGCCCTCGTCCAGAAGGCCATCGGCTCCCAGCTGACCTGCGTGTACGTCGACCACGGCCTGATGCGCAAGGGCGAGACCGAGCAGGTCGAGAAGGACTTCGTCGCGGCCACCGGCGTCCAGCTGAAGGTCGTCGACGCCCAGGAGCGCTTCCTGAACGCGCTGGCCGGCGTCTCCGACCCGGAGACCAAGCGCAAGATCATCGGCCGCGAGTTCATCCGCGTCTTCGAGCAGGCCCAGATGGAGATCCTCCAGGAGGACGGCCCGGCGGTCGCCTTCCTCGTCCAGGGCACCCTGTACCCGGACGTCGTCGAGTCCGGCGGCGGCACCGGCACCGCCAACATCAAGTCCCACCACAACGTGGGCGGCCTCCCCGACGACATCGAGTTCGAGCTCGTCGAGCCGCTGCGCCAGCTGTTCAAGGACGAGGTCCGGATGGTCGGCCAGGAACTCGGCCTGCCGGAGGAGATCGTCCAGCGCCAGCCCTTCCCGGGCCCCGGCCTCGGCATCCGCATCGTCGGCGAGGTCACCAAGGAGCGCCTGGACCTGCTGCGCGAGGCCGACGCCATCGCCCGCCAGGAACTCACCGCCGCCGGCCTGGACCGGGAGATCTGGCAGTGCCCGGTCGTCCTGCTCGCGGACGTCCGCAGCGTGGGCGTCCAGGGCGACGGCCGCACCTACGGCCACCCGATCGTGCTGCGCCCCGTCTCCTCCGAGGACGCCATGACCGCGGACTGGACGCGCATGCCGTACGAGGTGCTGGCCCGGATCTCGACCCGCATCACCAACGAGGTGCCGGACGTGAACCGCGTGGTCCTGGACTGCACCAGCAAGCCCCCGGGCACCATCGAGTGGGAGTAGTCCCCGCCCGCGGTGCCGACGGAGCCGCCGCCCCCTTCGGGGGGCGGCGGCTCCCGCCTTTCCCGGGGCCTTCCGGGGCTTTCCCGGGCCTGCCTCTGGTCACTTCGGGGCCGCGCCGGTAGCTTGCCCCGGCGCACGGCCACGCGGCCCGCGACCCGGAGGAGGCACGCATGCCGGACCAGCCCGTACCCGTGCCGGTGGACCGGCTGGCCTTCGAGATGCCGCCCGCGTACGAGGACCCGGCCGAGGAGCGCGCCCACCGCAAGGAGCGGCTCGCCGGGGCGCTGCGGCTGCTGGGGCGCCTCGGGTACGAGGACGGCGTCGGCGGGCACGTCACCGCCCGGGACCCCGAATACGACGACTGCTACTGGGTCAACCCCTTCGGCCGGGCCTTCACCGGCCTCCGCCCGGAGGACCTGCTGCTGGCCGACGGCGACGGGCGGGTCCGGGAGGGCGGCCGGCGGCTCAACGAGCTGGCCTTCGCCGTGCACGCCGCCGTGCACCGGGCCCGCCCCGACGCCGTCGCGGTGGTCCGTACCCAGGGCCCGTACGGCAGGGCGCTGGCCTGCCTCGGCGAGCTGCTGGCCCCGGTCACGCAGGAGGCCTGCGCCTTCTACGAGGACCACGCGCTGCTGGACGAGTACCCGGGGGACGGCGTCCCCGACCCGGCACGGACCGCCCGCGCCCTCGGCCCGTACAAGGCGCTGATCCTGCGCAACCAGGGGCTGCTGACGGTCGGCGGTTCGGTGGACGCGGCCGTCTGGTGGTTCATCGCGGCGGAGCGGGCCGCCCAGGCGCAGCTCATCGCGCGGGCCGCCGGCAAACCGGTCCCCGTCGGCCACCGCGCCGCCGTGGCCACCCGGGAGCGGTTCGGCGGTGACCTCGCCGCGTGGGTGAGCTACCAGCCGCTGTGGCAGACCGTCACGGAGGGTGGCGTCAACATCATGAACCGTTAATCACCTGCTCTGACATCGTGCGCAATCCGGAGCACTGTCGCAGTGGTGCACAATTCGCTGGCATTGCACCGAAGTTCAGAGAGGCGGCACGCACGTGGCTGTCCAAGAGATGTCCCGGAGTACCCATACCGCCGTCTGCGCCTGCGACGACTGCGCACGGGAGGGGCACCGCAGAGCGGTCGCCGCCTTCCTCGAGAAACGGGACGAGTTCGCCGCCGGGCAGGGGGTGCCGGCCGCGGTGGCCCACTCGCTCGGCGCCTCCCGCCAGTGGGTGTCCGACGAGCTGGCCCTGTCCGCCCGGACCGTCGCGGACCGGGGCCGGGAGGCCGGGCACTCCTGGCTGTACCTGTTCTCGCGGCGGGCCGTTCTCGCCCTGTGGATCGCCGCCGGGCTGCTGCTGGTGGTCCAGGTCGGCACCGCGCTCGGCACCGGCTGGTCCACCGCCCGCACCGCGGCGCTGCTGGCCGCGCTGGCCCTGGCCGGACTGCTCACCGCCGCCGCCCGCGCCCAGTCGCTGCGGGGCGGACTGCTGGCCCCCGTCGTCGGGGAGGACAACCGGCTGTCCACCTCCAAGGCGGTGCCGAGCGCCTGGCTGGTGCTGACCGCCTTCGCGGCCCTGCTGCCCGCACTGCGGCTGGCCGCCTCCTCACCCGGCCCCGAGCGCGAGGCCCTGTACCAGGGGTTCGCGCTGGGGCGGGCGCTGCCGCTGCTGTCGGTGGTCGCGCTGACCTCGGGGGTGGCGGTGCTGGTGCGCCGCGTGGTCTCCGTACGCATCCTGGGGCAGCGGCTGCAGAAGCTGCCGGCGGACCGCCCGCGCGGGGTGGACCTGCTCACGGACGACGACGGCCGCGGCAGCTTCCCGGACGCGCAGTACGTGCTCGTCTCCACCGTGGTGCTGGCCTACGCGGCGGTGTCGCTGGCCCGCTTCCCCGACCGGCTGCCACAGCTGCCGTGGGCGCTGGCCCTGCTGGTGGCGCTGTCCGCGGCCGTGTACCTCGCGGCGAAGTACGCCGAGGGGAGCCGCCCGCTGGTGCTCTCGGTGGTCCGCAGGCGCGAGCCCGGGGACATCGACGCGGCCGTCCGTCCCGGTGACGACATCGAGATCCGCGGCGTCGGCTTCGTGCCTCCCGGGGCGCAGACCCCGGAGATGCTCGCCCGGCTGGTCGTGCGGATCGGCGCGGTCCACGTGCACGTGCCGCTGGTCCCGGTGGCCGGCGGGTTCACCAACCCCTCCGACGCGGTGCTCACCGTCCCCGTGCCGGCGGAGGTGGAGCCCGGCCGGGTGGACGTGCAGGTCGTCACGGCGGCGGGGGTGGAATCCAACCGCTGCGTCATCGACGTGGCCGAGTGAACGGGGTAGACATGGGGGCGTGACCCGAACTGACGCCCCATCCGGGCAGCGGACCACCCCGCTCAAGGAGCAGGCCACCCGCTACGCGCTCCTCCCGCTGCGGATCTTCCTCGGCGTGACCTTCGTCTACGCGGGCATCGACAAGCTGACGGCCGGGGGCTTCCTCGCCGAGGCCGGCAGCGGCTCGGTCGGCGAGATGATGCGCGGCGTGCGCGACACCTCCGCGATCCCCGCCCTGGTCGACCTGGCCCTGAAGGCCCCCGTCGGCTTCGGCGCCGCCATCGCCATCGGGGAACTCCTCGTGGGCCTCGGCGTGCTCGCCGGGGTGCTGACCCGGCTCGCCGCCGCCGGCGGACTGCTGATCTCGCTCAGCCTGTGGCTCACCGTCTCCTGGGCGGTGACCCCGTACTACTACGGCAACGACCTGGCCTACCTGATGGCCTGGACCCCGCTGGTCCTCGCGGGGGCGCCCTACTGGTCGTTCGACTCGGTGATCCGGTCGCGCTGATCCCGGCGCACCGCGTACGTGACCATCCCGACCAGGGCGGCCAGTGCCAGCCCGCCCAGCGCGAACGGGACCACCAGGAACCACGGCACGTCCGTCCCGCCGGACGCGTCGAGCAGGTGGAGCACGCCCGCGGCGGTCAGGACCAGCCCCGCCAGCAGCCGTCCCGGCTGGAACTCATGACGCCGCACGGGCCACCTCCACCTGTCCCACGCCCGCGTGCAGGCGCAGCTCGATCGTCCCGCCGGCCTCGGTGCCGGCGGCCGGGGGCAGGGTCGCCCGCCGGGTCTCCCCCTCGCTCCTGATCCGGATGCCGGGGCCGGTCTCCCCGGGCAGCTCGATGTCACCGAGCCGGATCGAGACGTCCGCGTTCGCGGTGACCTCCCGGGGGAGGACCACCTTCAGCCGGCCCGCCTCGATGGACGCCCGGACGGCCACCGTGGCGCCCCTGGGTACGTCCAGGCGGCTCAGGTCCAGGGTCGCCAGCCCCGTCCCCGCCGCGTAGGCGGGCCGTACGTCGGCCACCGCCGCCGGGCGCCAGGCCACGTCCCGCCAGTCGGTGCCGATCTCGCGCGGCAGGGCGGCCGCACCCGCGAGCAGGCCGGCGGTGAGCAGGCCGAGGAGGACCGTGCCGAAGCCCGTGCGGCCCTTGACGGAGCTGACCGCGAGGCCCAGACCGAAGACGGCGAGCGCGCAGGCCAGCCCGACCTGGAGGGCGTGCCCGAGCGTGCTGCCCTCCCACACCGCGGCGGTACCGGCCCCTCCCGCCAGCAGGGCCAGGACGAACACCCGGCCTCCGATGCCGCCGCGCGGCGGCGCGGGCGACCCGGGCCGCGGGACGTGCGGGGCGGGGCCCGGCCGGTCCCCGGCGGGGACGGCGTCGTCCGGCCCCCACAGGTAGCCCGTCGAGCCGACCGGGCCGGTGGTGCCGTCCTTGACCAGCGGGTCCCGCCACCAGGAAGGGCTGCCGGGCACCGGCGGCGCCTGCGTCTCGGGCGGTGCCGGACGGTGGGCGGCCGGGGCCTGGGCCTCGGGCGCGGCGGCGTCGCGGTGGCGCCGGGACCAGTACGAGGCCCCGCCGAGCGCCAGGACGACCAGCACCGAGAAGGCGCCCATCACCCCGTTGTCCAGCATCGACAGGAACAGCGCGCAGCCCACCAGCGCGCTGAACACGGCGGCCAGCGTGGCGCCCTCGACCCGGCCGGTCAGCAGCCGCTTGCCCTCGCTGTCCTCGTCGCCCTCCAGGGGCAGCAGCAGCCACGCGAAGCCGTAGAAGATCAGGCCGACGCCGCCGGTGACGGCGAGCACCCCGAGCACGATCCGGAACACCACCGGGTCCAGGTCGAAGTACCGGCCGAGACCGCCGCACACGCCCGCGAGGACCTTGTCGCGCTTGCTGCGGCGCAGGGGTGGCCGCTCGGCGGGGGCCGGTGCCCCGGGAGCCGCCGGCGGGGCGTCGTGTACGTCGGTCATGCGTCCATGGTGACGGGCGGTGCGGGCCCGCGGCACCGGGTCCTACCCTGGCGCGACCCTGAGATCACCCCGGCCGGATTGGGGGGATGCCCTGATGCCGGGGCGCGTCGGGGCGTGTGACCCTTGGTGCCATGCCCGCAGCCGCCGCTCCCCGCATCCCGCACGCACCCGACCCGGAGGACGTCCCGCAGCGCAGGCTCTACCGCAGCGCCGACGGCCGGATGCTCGGCGGGGTCGCGCGCGGTCTCGCCGGGCACCTCGGGCTGCCCGTGCTCTGGGTCCGGCTCGCCTTCCTCGGCATGTTCATGTTCGGCGACGGGCTCGGCGTACTGCTCTACGCGGCGTTCTGGGTCTTCGTACCGCTGGGCCAGGGCGGCAAGACCGGGCACCACTCCTTCTTCGAGACCCTCGCCGACGGCACCCGCCGGCTGCGCAAACCCGACAAGGGAGCCGTCTCCGGCCTGATCGCGCTGGCCGTCGGAGCGGGCATCTTCGTCTCCCAGCTGCGCGTCGGCGGCGAGAACGGCCGCTACATCTGGCCCACCCTGCTGGTCGGGGCCGGCGTCGTCCTCGTCTGGCGCCAGGCCGACAACGCCCGCCGCGCCCACTGGAGCGCCGCCGCCGGACGGCAGAAGGGCCTCCTGCAGGCCGCCCGCGCCCTCGCCGGGGTCGTGCTGGTCGGTGTGGGCCTGACCGTCTTCATCGTCGTACGCGGCTCCGCTGCCCAGCTCGGCAACCTGCTCACCGCCGTCCTCGCCGTCCTCGTCGGCATCGCCCTGCTGGCCGGGCCCTGGCTGATCCGCATGACCCAGGACCTCTCCGAGGAGCGCCTGATGCGCATCCGCGCCCAGGAGCGCGCCGAGGTCGCCGCCCACGTGCACGACTCGGTGCTCCACACCCTCACCCTGATCCAGCGCAACGCCGACGACGCGGGCGAGGTGCGCCGCCTCGCCCGGGCCCAGGAGCGGGAGCTGCGCAACTGGCTCTACCGGCCCGAGGGCACCGGCAAGGAGGAGGCGGAGGAGCCGGCCACCCTCGCCGAGGCCGTGAAGAAGACCGCCGCCGACGTCGAGGATCACCACGGCGTCCCGATCGAGGTCGTCGTGGTCGGCGACTGCCCCCTCGACGAGAAGCTCGGGGCACTGGTCCAGGCCGCGCGCGAGGCGATGGTCAACGCCGCCAAGTACGGTGGCGACGGCGGCCCCGTGCAGGTGTACGCGGAGGTCGAGGGCGGGACGGTGTTCGTGTCCGTACGCGACCGGGGTCCCGGCTTCGACATGGACGCGGTACCGGACGACCGCATGGGCGTACGAGAATCGATCATCGGCCGGATGCAGCGCAACGGGGGGACCGCGGTGCTGCGGTCCGCGCCCGACGGCGGCACGGTAGTCGAGCTGGAGACGGAGAGGGCGGCGAAGACAGCATGACCGAGGACAACGCGACCACCGGCGGCGCGAGCAGGAGGGTCCGGGTGGTGCTCGTCGACGACCACCGGATGTTCCGCACCGGCGTCCAGGCCGAGATCGGCGACACCGCCCGGACCGGGGTCGAGGTCGTCGGCGAGGCCGCCGACGTGGACCAGGCCGTCACCGTCATCACCGCCACCCGCCCCGAGGTGGTCCTCCTGGACGTGCACCTGCCCGGCGGCGGCGGGGTCGAGGTGCTGCGGCGCTGCGCCCCGCTGATGGCCGCGGCCGAGGATCCGGTGCGGTTCCTGGCGCTGTCCGTGTCGGACGCCGCCGAGGACGTCATCGGCGTCATCCGGGGCGGTGCGCGCGGCTACGTCACCAAGACCATCACCGGCGCCGACCTGGTGGACTCCGTCTTCCGGGTCCAGGAGGGGGACGCGGTGTTCTCGCCCCGCCTGGCCGGTTTCGTCCTGGACGCCTTCGCCTCGACGGACGCGCCGCCGGTCGACGAGGACCTGGACCGGCTCACCCAGCGCGAGCGGGAGGTACTGCGGCTGATCGCGCGCGGGTACGCGTACAAGGAGATCGCCAAGCAGCTGTTCATCTCGGTGAAGACGGTGGAGTCGCACGTCTCGGCGGTGCTCAGGAAGCTCCAGCTCTCCAACCGCCACGAGCTGACCCGCTGGGCGACGGCCCGCCGGCTGGTCTGATCCGGGCCGCCGCCCGGACCCCGGTGTGATCCACACCGCAGGTCCGGGGGGCAACCGGAGTGCTCCGCACCCCACTCTTGGGTGGCGTGATGAGCCTGACCGGGACCCCCCTCTTCGCGACGGCGGTCGCCCTGACCGTGACCGCCGTCGTCCTGCCCCTGGCCGTGTGGAGCAAGGTGCGCGGGCCCGCCGCCGCGCGCGTCGCCACCCGCGGCGCGATGGTGGTCTTCGCCCAGGTCACCGCGGTCGCCCTGGTCTTCCTCGCGCTCAACCGGGAGATGAACTTCTACGTCTCCTGGACCGACCTGATGGGCACCGGCACGTACGTCCAGGCCGCCCCCGACCTGGGCCCGGACGGGCTCGGCGGGAAGAAGGCAGGGCAGGCCGGGCAGGCCGGGCAGGAGCCGAAGGTCCGCCAGCAGTTCGTGCCCGTCGAAGGCCTGGGCGGGCGGGTGAAGAAGACCGAGCTCGACGGCAAGGTCTCCGGCGTCAGGGGCGACGTCATGGTGTGGCTGCCGCCGCAGTACGACGACCCCGCCCACAAGGACCGCACCTTCCCGGTCGTCGAGCTGATCCCCGGGATACCCGGCACGGGCAAGTCCTGGTTCCAGGGGCTCAAGGCGCACGAGGTGCTGGAGCCGCTGATGAAGGAGGGCAAGGTCCAGCCCTTCATCCTCGTCTCCCCGCGCGCCATGCTCCTGGGCAACGGCGACACCGGCTGCGCCAACATCCCGGGCAAGGTCAACGCCGACAGCTGGTTCAGCGTCGACGTCCGCAAGATGGTCACCGACAACTTCCGCGCCTCCGACGACCCCCGCACCTGGGGCGTCGCCGGTTACTCGGCCGGCGCGTACTGCGCCGCCAAGCTCGCCATCCTGCACCCCGACCGCTACGGCGCGGCCGTCTCCCTGTCCGGCTACAACGACCCCGGCCAGGAGCCCAGCTCGCTGGTGGCCAAGGACCCGGAGCTGCGCCGCACCCACAACCTGAAGGAGCTGCTCAGGACCCGGCCCTCGCCGCCGGCGGTCGCGCTGTGGATGTCGGGCGCCGAGCACGACGGCTACCTGTCCGGCACCGACCTGAAGGCCCTCGCCCAGAGCCCGACGACCGTGCACGCCGAGAAGATCACCGGCGGGCACAACCTGGAGGCGTGGTCCAAGCAGCTGCCGCAGACCTTCGGGTGGCTCAGCCAGCAGGTCAAGGCGCCGTAGGGCCCGCCCGGTCGGTCTAGGCGGGGCGGGAGGCGCCGGCCCAGGGCATCGAGGAGACCGGCGCGAGCCGGACCGTGGAGCCCGGGCGCGGGGCGTGGATCATCTGGCCGTTGCCGACGTACATGCCGACGTGCGTCACCCCGGAGTAGAAGAAGACCAGGTCACCGGGGGCCAGCTGGTCCCGGGATAGCCGGCGGCCGGCGTTGATCTGGGTGTAGGTCGTGCGGGGCAGGGACACCCCGGCCGCACGCCACGCCGCCTGGGTCAGGCCCGAGCAGTCGAACGCGCCCGGTCCCGTGGCGCCCCAGACGTACGGCTTGCCGATCGCCCCGTACGCGAAGGCCACCGCGCGCGCGGCCCGCGCGTTCCCCGCGGCCACCGCCGGCAGCTGCCCCGGGGGCGGCGGGGTACGGGGGGCCGCGGAGGCGCCCCCGGACGCGCCGGTGCCCGACCGGGCCTCGTACGCCGCGCGCTCCTCGGCGGTGAGCCGGGCCAGGAGCTGCCGGGCGGTGGCGAGCTTGCCCTCGATGACGGCCTTCTGCTCGGCCAGCTCGTGCTGCCGGGCACGCAGCTCCGCGAGCCGGCCGGCGGCCTTGCCGCGCAGCTCCGCGACCTCGTCGAGGCCGCGCTTGACGGCGGCCACCTCGGCGGCGGTCCGGTCGCCGGCCCGCGTCAGCATGCCGGCGCGGTCCAGGTAGTCCTGCGGATCGGAGGCCATGGCCAGCTGGAGGGCCGGGCCCAGGCCGCCACTGCGGTACTGGGAGGCCGCGAGGGAGCCGAGCGCGCCGCGGGCGCCGTTCAGCCGGTCCGTCTTGCGGGCGGTCTCCTCGCGCAGGCCGGTCAGCGCCCGCTCGGCCTCGTCGGACCTGGCCTTCGCCCCGTTGTAGCGCTCCGTCGCCGCCTCGGCCTCGCCGTAGAGCCGGTCGACCTCCGCCTCGACCTGGGCGGGAGCGAGCCGGGGGTCGGCGTGCGAGGTGCCTTCGAAGGCGGTGGCGGTGGCAGCGCCCGCGAGGGCGAGGGTGAAGGCGGTCCGTGCGGTGCCGCCGGAGAACGGGCGCTGCCTGGGCTTTCGATGACTGGCCACGAGGGCCTCACGTCCTTCCACTGATCCCGTAGGTCTTGGGGGAGGACGCTAAGGCCGGAGGTAACGGTCGGATGACGGAATGATCGGAACTGTCCCTGTCCGACCGGAACTGGCTCTGCCCGACCGGGACTGGCCCCGAGTGACCGGAACCGGCTCTGTCCGGCCGGGGCCGGCCCAGGCTGACCGGCCCCGGTGACCGGCCCCGGCTGACCGGTCAGTGCCAGAGGACGGCGATGAAGACGTTCGCGGTGGTCAGGCCGCCGACCGCCGCGAAGACGCCCTTCTCCACGCGCTCCTCGTCCCGCTTGACGTAGACGAGGGCCAGCACCACGAACAGCACCGCCAGCTTCACGCCGATCTTGACGTGGTTGAGCGGGGCGCCGTCGCCCATCTCACGGAAGCCCACCAGCAGCACACCGGTGACGAGCATGGTCAGCGCACCGTGCAGCATCGCGGGCACGAAGCGCGCGGTGCCGGAGCCCATCGCCTTCATCTGGGTCAGGAAGCCGCCCAGGAGAGAGGCGATGCCGATGATGTGCAGGCCGACGAAGATGTTGGTCAGAACGGTCATGCGGCGAGCGTACGGGGCGCCCGTTCGACCCGATTTCCCGGGGGCGGGACCGGCTGTCGGTCCCGCCCCCTAGACTCGGAAGGCGATGAGCAGCCTCTTTGACGACAGCTTCCTGGCCGACCTCACCCCCTCCGACGAGGTCCCGCCGCCGCCCGAGGAGCACGCCGAGCCGGAGCACGGCGCGGACGACCTCTTCGGGGGCGCCTTCGACGTGCCCATGAGCGGGGACGCGTACTACCGGGACGGCGCCCCGCGCCCCGTCATCGACCCGGCGACGCTCCTGGACGGGCTGAACGAGCAGCAGGCCGCCGCCGTGGTCCACGCCGGGTCCCCGCTGCTCATCGTGGCCGGCGCCGGCTCCGGCAAGACCCGGGTGCTCACCCACCGCATCGGCCACCTGCTGTCCGCGCGGAACGTCCACCCCGGACAGATCCTGGCGATCACCTTCACCAACAAGGCCGCCGGCGAGATGAAGGAACGCGTCGAGAGCCTGGTCGGGCCCCGCGCGAACGCCATGTGGGTCTCCACCTTCCACAGCGCGTGCGTCCGCATCCTGCGCCGCGAGTCGAAGCGGCTCGGCTTCACCTCGTCGTTCTCGATCTACGACGCGGCCGACTCGAAGCGCCTGATGGCGCTCGTCTGCCGGGACCTGGACCTGGACCCGAAGAAGTTCCCGCCCAAGTCCTTCAACGCCAAGATCTCGAACCTGAAGAACGAGCTGATCGACGAGGACGCCTTCGCCGCCCAGGCCGCCGACGGCTTCGAGAAGACCCTCGCCCAGGCGTACGCGATGTACCAGGGGCGGCTGCGCGAGGCCAACGCGCTGGACTTCGACGACATCATCATGACGACCGTCCACCTCCTCCAGGCCTTCCCGGACGTCGCCGAGCACTACCGCCGCCGCTTCCGGCACGTCCTGGTCGACGAGTACCAGGACACCAACCACGCCCAGTACACGCTGGTGCGTGAGCTCGTCGGCCCCGGCTACCCGGACCTGCCGCCCGCCGAGCTGTGCGTGGTGGGTGACGCCGACCAGTCGATCTACGCCTTCCGCGGCGCGACCATCCGCAACATCCTCCAGTTCGAGGAGGACTACAAGGACGCGACGACGATCCTGCTGGAGCAGAACTACCGCTCCACCCAGACGATCCTGTCGGCCGCCAACGCGGTCATCGAGCGCAACGAGAACCGCCGCGCCAAGAACCTGTGGACCCAGGCCGGAACCGGCGCCGTGATCACGGGATACGTCGCCGACACCGAGCACGACGAGGCCCAGTTCGTCGCCGACGAGATCGACCGGCTGACGGACGCCGGCGACGCCAAGGCCGGCGACGTCGCGATCTTCTACCGGACGAACGCCCAGTCGCGCGTCTTCGAGGAGATCTTCATCCGCGTCGGGCTCCCGTACAAGGTCGTCGGCGGCGTCCGCTTCTACGAGCGCAAGGAGGTCCGGGACGTCCTGGCCTACCTGCGCGTCCTCGCGAACCCCGAGGACAACGTCCCGCTCCGCCGGATCCTGAACGTGCCCAAGCGCGGGATCGGCGAGCGCGCCGAGGCGATGATCGACGCCCTCGCGCAGCGCGAGAAGATCACCTTCCCGCAGGCGCTGCGGCGCGTCGACGAGGCCTTCGGCATGGCCGCCCGCTCCACCAACGCCGTCAAGCGGTTCAACGTGCTGATGGAGGAGCTGCGTACGATCGTCGACTCCGGCGCCGGCCCCGCCGTGGTGCTGGAGGCGGTGCTGGAGCGCACCGGCTACCTCGCCGAGCTCCAGGCGTCGACCGACCCGCAGGACGAGACCCGGATCGAGAACCTCCAGGAGCTCGCGGCCGTGGCCCTGGAATTCGAGCAGGCCCGCGACGAGTCGAACCCGGGGACGCTGGCCGAGTTCCTGGAGCAGGTCGCGCTCGTCGCCGACTCCGACCAGATCCCGGACGAGGACGTCGACGGCTCGGGCGTCATCACGCTGATGACCCTGCACACCGCCAAGGGCCTCGAGTTCCCCGTGGTCTTCCTGACCGGCATGGAGGACGGGGTCTTCCCGCACATGCGCGCGCTCGGCCAGACCAAGGAGCTGGAGGAGGAACGCCGCCTCGCCTACGTCGGCATCACCCGGGCCCGTGAGCGGCTGTACCTGACCCGGTCCGGCATGCGCAGCGCGTGGGGGACCCCCTCGTACAACCCGCCGTCGCGGTTCCTCGAGGAGATCCCCGCCGAGTACCTCCAGTGGAAGCGCACGGGCGCCGCGCAGAAGCCGGCCGGTCCGATGCGCGGTTCCGGGTACGGCTCGTCCTCCGGGAAGGCCGCGTTCGGGACCTCGCCCGAGGCGTTCCTGTCCTCGTCGCGCACGAAGTCCGGCCCCTCCGGCTTCGCCACGCGCCGGGCCGCCGACAAGCCGGTCGTCGCGCTGTCCGTCGGGGACCGGGTCACGCACGACCAGTTCGGGCTGGGCACGGTCACGGAGGTCCGCGGCGCCGGAGCGGACGCGCAGGCCACCATCGACTTCGGGGACGCCAAGCCCAAGCGGCTGCTGCTGCGCTACGCGCCGGTGCAGAAGCTGTAGGAGCAGGGCGGGGGCACGGCCCGGCCTCGAGGCCGGGCCTGCGGCTCTTCGCTCGGTTCTGCGGCTCTTCGCTCGGCTCAGCTGGGGTCGAGGCCGTGGCTGCGCAGCCAGGCCAGGGGGTCCACCGCGGAGCCGCCGCCGGGCCGTACCTCGAAGTGGAGGTGCGGGCCGGTGGAGTTGCCCGAGTTGCCGGAGTACGCGATGACGTCGCCCGCCTTGACCTTGCCGGACCGGATCTTGGTGCTGCCGAGGTGGCAGTACCAGGTCTCGGTGCCGTCGGGGGAGGTGACTATGGCCATGTTGCCGTAGGCGCTGTTCCACTGGGTGCGCACGGTGCCGTCGGTGGCGGCCATGACCGGGGTGCCGTAGGAGACGGGGAAGTCGATGCCGGTGTGGACCGACATCCACATGCCGCCCGCCTGACCGAAGCTGGCGCTCAGACCGCGCTGGGCGACGGGCACCGAGAACTTGGGGCGGGCCGCTTCCTTGGCCGCGGCCTCCTCGGCGCGCTTCTTCTTCTCTTCTTCCTGGCGCTGCTTGAGGTCGATCCGCTCCTGGGTGCGGCTCGCGCGGTCCGCGAAGTCACCCGCGTCGGCGCTGAGCGCCGCCAGCTGCGTGTCGAGCTTGTTGTTCGCCTCGACCGGCCGCACCGCGTCGGGGGCGGCCATCGTGGTGGTCTCCTCGGCCGGTTTGTCGGCGCCGGTGAGCCCGCCGACGGAGGCGGCGGCCACACCCGCGACGCCCATCACGCACGCGGAGGGAACGGCCACCGTCAGCAGGGCGGACCGTTTGGCCGGGGTGCGCCGGCGGCTTCCGGCGGCGGCGTTCCCGCTGCCCTTGGCCGCGCCGTTCCGGCCCGCGCCGCCCTTGCCGGTGGCCCTGCGGCCGGCCCGGGATCCCGCGGCGGGCGGGGTGACGGGCATCGCCTGGGTGGGCATGTCGTGTACGACGAGGTCCTCGGGGGCCCCTGGCCCGTCCTCGACGGCAGCGGCAGCGGCCACGGGCTCGAAGACGGAGGTCTCGTCATCGGCGTACGGATCGGCGTAGGCGCCGGCGCCGGCGTCGGTGTCCGCGTCACCGGCCGTCGCGTGGGTCTCCGCGAAGACGGGGACGACGGTCGTGGCCTCGTAGCCGGCGAGCGCGTTCCCGTCGGCCGTGCCGCCGTTCCAGGCGGTGGCGTCGTAGGTGCCGGTGTCCTGCCCGTATCCGGGGTGGGTCCAGTGCCCGCTCTGCTCGGCGCCCGTGGCGTCGTAGCCGAACGCGGTGGGCTGGTACTCCGCGGTGGCGTTGTTCCAGGCGCTCGCGTCGTACTGGCCCGTGGTGTCCTCGTGGCCGGCCTGGGCCGGAACGCTGGAGAGGTAACTCTCCGGAGCGGTCCACGCGGTGGAGTCGTACGCGCCGGTGTCGGCCGCGGAGTGGTACGCCGCGTAGGAGTCGTACGTTCCGTAACTCCCCGAAGGGGGGCAGTCGGTGACGTACTGATAGCCCTGGCCCTGCGTTTCATAGGACGCGTAGGCTTGGTCACCAGCGAAAGTGGTGGTGGAAAGGCCGTCGTACCCCAAATCGGGGTACTGGCCCGACGTCGGGCGGTCGTTCACCAACTTCTCTTTCGCCTCGGCAGTGGGGCCTGGGTGGCCGGTGAACTCGAGGTTCACCGGAGGAGAGCAGTGGCGTGACTGTACCCGGCGGTTACTCGCCACGACAATCTTCCGAGGGTTTCGTCCTCAGCGGAACCGGGCATTCGGCCGTCTTTCGGTCCCTGGAAGACCGACCCTTGGCCTTGAGTTCGAAATTCGTTCGACTAGGGGTCGAGTCGTGTTGTACGGGCACCGGGGTGTGGGCCTGCCGTCAGACGGCCAGGCTCCCGCCCTCGGATCCCCGGGCGGGGGCGGCTTCCGGCGGGCGGGGTGCGGTGTCCGCCGAGCGGAGGGGGCCGTCGAGGTCGCGCCGGACGGCGGTGACCACGGCGGGATGGACGGGGAGCGCGAGGTGTCCGATACCGGTGACCCGCACGTTCGTCGCGTCCAGGTCCGGGTGCTCGATCCGGGCCGTCCCCGTCGGCACCATCAGGGCGTCGAACTCGCTCCAGTACGCCGCGAACCGGGTCCGGCAGCCGGGCGCGGGCGCGCGCAGCTCGGCCATCACCTCCGAATCCGGGCGCATCTGGCGGACCAGGGGGTGCGCGTCCATGAAGGGGGCGATCCGGGTGCCGCCGTGCGGGGTCCCCAGGGTCACCAGCGTCCGCACGCGGGCGTCGCCGCCGAGCCGCTGGACGTAGTACCGCGCCACCAGCCCGCCGAGACTGTGCCCGATGAGGTCCACCCGCTCCTGGCCGCTGCGCTCGCACAGCTCCTCGACGCGCCGGGCGAGGTGCCGGGCGGTCACGCGCAGGTCGCGGCTGAAGGGGGAGTGGTTGTACGTCTCCACGCGCCGCCGGCCACCCGCGCCGAGGGCGCGGCGCAGCAGGACGAAGACCGAGCGGTTGTCGGTGAAGCCGTGCAGGAGCAGCACGGGCGGCGGCTGCCCGGTGGCCCCGGCGGCGGGCGCGGCGGAGGGGCGTTCCTCCCGCATCCCGGTGGGGTAGAGCAGGAGGTGCCCGGCGAGGACCGCCGCCTCGAGGACCGCAGCCCGCAGGGCGGCGCCCGTGCGCGGCACGGGCAGCGGTGCGATCGTCAGCCCCATGGACGGCCTCCCCCTGGACCCTGCGGGTGCGGGGCCGTACCGCCGACGCGGCCCCGCCACCGTGCCGTGCGGCTGTCGGCGCGGTGGCGGGGCGACGGGGCGGTGGTGAATCAACGGCGTCCCACGTGTGATTTCCCCCTCCCCGTTGACCGCGAAACGGTGCCGTGCGCAATGCTGTACTTAACGTTCGTTCACTCGGGAGGCAGTGCGATGGGTGTGACCGGTCCGATCCGTGTGGTGGTGGCCAAGCCGGGTCTCGACGGCCACGACCGCGGCGCCAAGGTGATCGCGCGGGCGCTGCGCGACGCCGGTATGGAAGTCATCTACACCGGCCTCCACCAGACCCCCGAGCAGATCGTGGACACCGCGATCCAGGAGGACGCGGACGCCATCGGCCTCTCCATCCTCTCCGGGGCGCACAACACACTCTTCGCGCGCGTCATCGAACTCCTCAAGGAGCGCGACGCCGAGGACATCAAGGTCTTCGGCGGCGGCATCATCCCGGAGGACGACATCGCCCCGCTCAAGGCCAAGGGCGTCGCCGAGATCTTCACCCCTGGCGCCACCACCACCTCCATCGTGGACTGGGTCAACGCCCACGTCCGCCAGGCCTGACCCCTTCCGGCCGGTCCGGCCGCCTGGGTCAGGCGGCCGGGGCCAGTTCGGCGAGCATGGCGGCCCGCATGCGGAGGGTGGCCACCAGGCGCTGGAAGGCCTCGGCCCAGTAGGCGGCCGCTCCCGGTGAGGCCTCCGTCGGATGCGGGGCGGTGGCCGTCAGGGCCTCCAGGCGGTCCGCCTCCGCGGGATCCAGGCAGCGCTCCGCGAGCCCCATCACCCCGCTGAAGCTCCACGGGTAGCTGCCCGCCTCGCGCGCCGCGTCCAGGGCGTCCACCACCGCGCGGCCCAGCGTCCCCGCCCAGGGCACCAGGCAGACGCCGAGCAGCTGGAAGGCCTCCGAGAGCCCGTGGGCGCGTATGAACTCCGCGACCCACTCGGCCCGTTCCGCCTCGCCCAGCGTCTCCAGCAGCTTCGCCCGCTCCGCCAGCGACGCCGTGCCCGGACCCGCCGCGGGCGGCGCGGACGGCGGCCCGAGCAGCGCCTTCGACCACCGCGGGTCGCGCTGGCGCACCGCCGCCCGGCACCAGGCCGCGTGGATCTCCTCCGCCCAGCCCTCGGCCACCGGCAGAGCGACGATCTCCGCCGGACCGAGCCCGCCGAAGCGGTCCCGCCAGCAGGACAGCGGGGCCGACTCCACCAGCTGGCCCAGCCACCACGCCCGCTCCCCGCGCCCGGCCGGGGGCTGCTTGACGACCCCGTCGCGCAGCATCCCGGCGTCGCACTCCGCCGGCGGCACCACCCCCTCCGGGCCGACGCAGGCCAGCGCCCGCTCCGCCATCCGCGCGGCCAACGCCGAGCCGGGCAGCGCGGACAGCAGTTCGGCGGCGGTCGCCCGGACGTTGCGGCTGCGGTCACCCAGCGCCGCCTCCAGGAAGGGCTCGTCCTCCCCGGACAGCCCGGACCGCAGGGAGTCGAGGAACATCAGCCGGTCCTCGGCACGCTCCGTGGCCCAGGTCGTGGCCAGCAGCCGGGGCGCGGCCGCCGGATCGTGGGCCCGCACGGCGGCGAGCAGGGTGACCCGCTCGGCGAACAGCCCCTCCTCCCAGAGCCGGGCCACCGCCTCTCCGTCCGCCGGGTCGGGCAGTTCCCCGGCACCTCCGGGCGCCCCGCGCAGGGCGAACCGCCACTCGGGATTCAGCCGGGCCAGCCACAGCCCCCGCGCCCCGGCCAGGGCAAGGGCCTGCGGGCGCAGGTCGGTCCGGGCGCGGGCCGCGTCCAGCAGGGCCGGGAGCTGGGCCGACGGCGCCCGGTAGCCGTGCCGCACGGCGGCGGCCAGCCACTGCGGGAGCAGTTCCGTCAGATCCGGGGCGGCCCCGCGCCGCCCGCCGCCACTGCCCGCCGCCGTCCGGCCCGCCAGCAGCTGCGCGAGCCGCCGCCGGGCGGCCTCCGGGGGAGCCGGGCGCGGATCGTCCGCCGCCGCCGGGGGCCGCGCGGCCGCCTCGGCGGGCCGCAGCCCGGCGCGGCGGCGCAGCGTCTGCACGGCCGCCGCGTCGAGCAGCGCCCCCGGTGAGCCGCCGCGCCGCTCGGTGCCCAGCAGCGCGGCGTTGACCAGCTCCTCCCAGTCCCGGTACCCCTCGTCACCCTTGCCCATCGGACCCCTCCCTCGTCACTCGTGCCCCCGTCACCCTCGCCGGCCGTGGCCGTCCCGTCCGTGTGCCGCCGTTCGCCAGCCGCCCGCGTCCGCCGCCGGTCTCGCGTCGCCGGTGTCTCGCCGTCCGTCGTCAGTCAGCCAGTCGTCAGTCAGTCGTAGGTCGTCAGTCGTCAGTCGTCAGTCGTCAGTTGTCGGTCGTCGTGGCCGGTCGTGCTGGTCGGTCGTCGGTCGTTCCGGACGGCGGCCCGGTCCCGGCCCCTCCTCGGGACCGGGCCGCCGGTACCCGGCACGACCCTGTTCAGCTGGCGTGGTTGTCGTTCATCTCAAGCCCCCCGGCTTCTCGTCCGTTTCACGCGCCGACGCCCCCGCGACGGCCCGTCCCTCCCCGTGACACCCCCTCAGACGGCATACGAGCCCCCAGGCCCCCTGCGTTTTCCTCTGGTTTCGCTCCGGCTCCGGCTCCGGCTCCGGCTCAGGTCAGCGGCACCGGCTCGGACGAGCCGGGCTGCCAGGCCGTCAGCGGGCTGAAGCCGCGGTGGCCGCACTCCCCGAAGACCGTGACGGGTCCGCCGCCCGAGAGGGCGGCCAGCTGCCACAGCCCGGACCGCGAGCGGCCCTGCGCGAGCACCACCGGCAGTGCGGACGTCCCCTGCGCGTCCGCCACCTGCCAGGCGGCCTCGCCCCCTTCCCCCGGTATCGGGATCACGGGGCCGAGGACCACCGGCCACGACTCCAGCCACGGGTCCTCCCGCAGCGCGGCTTCGTAGGCCTCGAGTGCCTCGCCGGTGCTCACGCCGGGCGGCGTGCGGGCGGCCGGTACCGCGGCCGCGGTACGGTCCCCCAACTCCGCCCGCAGCCCCGCAGATCCGGGCCGGAAGCGGGCTTCCGCCTCCAGCACCAGTCCGACGGGCAGTGCCAGCCCCGGCGGCCGGCCGGGCGGACCGAAGTCCAGGACCAGCGCCGGGCGCCCGCTGTCCAGTCCGCGCAGCCATGTCCGGCGGGTGGTGAGGCGGCCGTCCGGGGACACCGAGTCGTACTGGGCCAGTACGAGCCAGCGGTCCCGGACGGTCTCACCCTCCGCCGGGGACGGCAGCCCCACCCGGCTCCGGACGGTCGCGGCCAGCGGCTCCGGCAGCCCGGACACCCCCAGCCAGGCCCTGTCCAGCAGGTGCAGCAGCGCGAACTCCTCAAGCATCCGGGCGGGCCAGCCGGGGCCGCAACCGGGTATTGCCCCCAACTCCCTTACGCGGGCTGCCAGTCCGGGCGCCTGGGCGTCGACCATGCGGGCCGCGGTCTCCTCCCAGGGGGCGTAGCCCGCCTGCTGCTGTCCGGCGATCCCGCCGCGCAGCAGGTCCGCCAGTCGCTGTTCCAGCTCGGTGACGCCCGCGCCGATCCGCTCGGCCCGGCGCTCCGCCCGTTTGCGGGCGGCCTCCGGATCCACCGGACCGGCGGCGGGACGCGCCGCCCTCGCCGCCCGCCCGGCGAGCCATTCGCCCGCCCAGTCCGGGGCCTCGGCCGGATCGCCGAACCCCTCCGCCGACCAGAACAGCAGCAGCCCCAGCGCGTGCTTGCAGGGGAACTTCCGGCTCGGGCAGGAACACGTGTACGCAGGGCCCGTCAGGTCGACGACCGTCCGGTACGGCGTGCTGCCGCTGCCCTTGCACAACCCCCACACCGCGCCGGAAGCGGAACCTCCGGTCTGTGACCACGGACCCGCCCCTCCCAGCCTGCCCCCCGCCTTGCGCGACGCCTCGTCAGGAGCCAGAGCCAGTACCTGTTCCGCCGTCCAGCGGACCCCCTGCTCAGTCATGGGAACAACCGTAGAGACCCCCACTGACAATGGCTCTGACCTGCAACGACGCCCGGAACGAAGGCCGTTGTCAGTGGGATGGTGCACGGTAAGTCCAGCAGTCGGGAGCGGCTGCCGAGCATTGGAGGGGGACCATGACCACGCCCGGGAACGGCACCGGTACCGAAGCGCTGCGACCGCACGCGGAGGACGCCTTCGCGCACGAACTGAAAGCCCTCGCGGCCCATGACGACCGGCCCCGCCCGGCCCGCTGGAAGCTGTCCCCGTGGGCCGTGGCCACCTACCTCCAGGGCGGCACGCTCGCCGACGGCACGGTCATCACACCCAAGTACGTGGGGCCGCGCCGGATCGTCGAGGTCGCCGTCACCACGCTCGCCACCGACCGCGCCCTGCTGCTGCTCGGCGTCCCGGGAACCGCCAAGACCTGGGTGTCCGAACACCTCGCCGCCGCCGTCAGCGGCGACTCCACCCTCCTCGTCCAGGGGACGGCCGGCACCCCCGAGGAAGCCATCCGCTACGGCTGGAACTACGCCCGCCTCCTCGCCCACGGCCCCAGCCGCGAAGCCCTCGTCCCCAGCCCCGTCATGCGGGCCATGGCCGAGGGCATGACCGCCCGCGTCGAGGAGCTCACGCGCATCCCGGCCGACGTGCAGGACACCCTCATCACCGTCCTGTCCGAGAAGACGCTCCCGATACCGGAACTCGGCGAGGAGGTCCAGGCCGTGCGCGGCTTCAACCTCATCGCCACCGCCAACGACCGCGACCGCGGGGTCAACGAGCTCTCCAGCGCGCTGCGCCGCCGCTTCAACACCGTGGTCCTGCCGCTGCCCGCCACCGCCGACGCCGAGGTCGACATCGTCGCCCGCCGCGTCGACCAGATGGGCCGCGCCCTGGACCTGCCCGCCGCCCCCGAGGGGCTGGAGGAGATCCGCCGGGTCGTCACCGTCTTCCGCGAGCTGCGCGAGGGCGTCACCGGCGACGGCCGCACCAAGGTGAAGTCGCCCAGCGGCACCCTGTCCACCGCCGAGGCCATCTCCGTGGTCACCGGCGGACTGGCCCTGGCCGCGCACTTCGGGGACGGCGTCCTGCGCCCCTCCGACGTCGCCGCCGGGATCCTCGGCGCCGTCGTCCGCGACCCGGCCGCCGACCGCGTCGTGTGGCAGGAGTACCTCGAGGCGGTCGTCCGCGAGCGGGACGGCTGGAAGGACTTCTACCGGGCCTGCCGGGAGGTGACGGCATGAGCCCCGGGGCCGCGGCGGCGGCCGCGGGACCGCTGCTGCTGGGGGTGCGCCACCACGGGCCCGGATCGGCCCGGGCGGTGCGGGCCGCGCTGGACCGCGCGCGGCCGCGGGCCGTGCTGATCGAGGGGCCGCCCGAGGGGGACGCGCTGCTCGCGCTGGCGGCCGAGCCCGGGATGCGCCCGCCCGTCGCCCTCCTCGCGCACGCGGCGGACGACCCCGCCAGGGCCGCGTTCTGGCCGCTGGCGGCCTTCTCGCCGGAGTGGGTCGCCATCCGCTGGGCGCAGGCCCGGGACGTGCCGGTGCGCTTCATCGACCTGCCGGCCGCCCATGCGCTGGCCGCACCCCCCGAGGAGGAGGGCCCGGACGCCGGCGGCCCCGGCGCCCTGCGGGTGGATCCGCTCGCCGTGCTCGCGGAGACCGCCGGGTACGAGGACCCCGAGGACTGGTGGGAGGACGTGGTCGAGCACCGGGACTCGGGCGGCGTAGGGGATCCGCTGGCGGTCTTCGAGGCCCTGGGGGAGGCGATGGCCGCCCTGCGGGAGACCTACGGTGACGGCGGCCGCCCCCGCGACCTGCTCCGCGAGGCGTACATGCGGCAGCGGATGCGCGCGGCCCGCAGGGAGTTCGGCGACGACCACGCCGTCGTGTGCGGCGCCTGGCACGTCCCGGCGCTGCGGGCCCGGACCACGGTGGCGGCGGACCGCGCGCTGCTCGCCGGGCTGCCCAAGGTGAAGGTGGAGACCACCTGGGTGCCCTGGTCCCACCGCAGGCTCGCCCGGGCCGGCGGGTACGGCGCGGGCATCACCTCGCCCGGCTGGTACGCGCACCTGTTCGCGGCCCCGGACCGGCCCGTCGAGCGCTGGCTGACCAAGGTCGCCGGGCTGCTGCGGGAGGAGGACCGGCAGGTCTCCCCGGCCCACGTGATCGAGGCGGTCCGGCTGGCCGGGACCCTCGCCGCGCTGCGGGGCCGCCCGCTGCCCGGGCTCGCGGAGACCCTGGAAGCGGTCCGTGCCGTGATGTGCGACGGCTCGGGGATACCGCTCGCGCTGGTCGAGGACCGGCTGGTGATCGGGGACGTGCTCGGCGAGGTCCCGGACACGGCGCCCGTCGTACCGCTCCAGCGGGACCTCACCCGCCGGCAGCGCTCGCTGCGGCTCAAGGCCGAGGCGCGGCGGCGGGACCTGGAGCTGGACCTGCGCAAGGACTCCGACGCGGCCAAGTCGCTGCTGCTGCACCGGCTGCGGCTGCTCGGGATCGACTGGGGCGTACCGACCGCCTCCCGGAGCGGGACCGGCACCTTCCGGGAGACCTGGCGGCTGTGCTGGGAGCCGGAGCTGTCGGTGCGGGTCGCCGAGGCCGGGATCTGGGGCACCACCGTCCTGGGGGCGGCCACCGCGAAGGCGGAGGCCGACGCGGCGGCGGCCGGGGACCTGGGGGAGGTCACCGCGCTGGCCGAGCGCTGCCTGCTGGCCGGGCTGTCGCAGGCGCTGCCCGCCGTGCTGCGGGCGCTCGCCGACCGGGCCGCGCTGGACACGGACGTGGCCGGGCTCGCCAGGGCGCTGCCCGCGCTGGCCCGTTCGCTGCGGTACGGGGACGTGCGGGGCACCGACGCGGCGGCGCTCGGCACGGTCGCGGCCGGGCTGGCGGAGCGGATCTGCGTGGCCCTGCCGCCGGCCTGCGCGGCCGGGCTCGACGCCGACGGGGCGGCGGAGCTGCGGGGCCACGTCGACGGGGTGCACGGGGCGGTCGCCCTGCTGGCCGAGGCGGACCCGGGGCTGCGGGAGCGCTGGTCGGCGGTCCTGCGGACGCTGGCCGGGCGGGACAGCGTGCCCGGGGGGATACGCGGGCGGGCCGCCCGGCTGCTGCTGGACGACGGCCGGCTCCCGGCCGGGGAGACGGCGCGGCTGATGGGGCTCGCCCTGTCCCCGGCGGCCTCCCCGGCCGACGCGGCGGGCTGGATCGAGGGCTTCGCCGGGGGCCCCGGCGGCGGGACGCTGCTGGTCCACGACGAGCGGCTGCTGGGCCTGATCGACGCCTGGCTGGTGTCGGTGCCGGAGGGCGCCTTCATCGACGTACTGCCCCTGCTGCGGCGCACGTTCGGGGCGTACGAGGCGGGGGTGAGGCGGACCCTCGGCGAGCTGGCCCGGCGTGTCCCCGGCGCCCGCGCGGCGTCCGCCGCCGGGGCCGCCCCGGCGGGTTTCGCCCCGGAGCTGGACCCGGCCCGCGCGGACGCGGTCGTGGATCTGGCCCTGCTGCTCCTGGGGGCGTAGGCCCTCCCGCCTCTGCCCTGGCCGGGCCTCTGCCCTGGCCGGGCGGTTCGGGGGCGGCGGAGGTTGCCGTGTCGGGCGGTTGCCCTGGCCGGGCGGGGGTTCGGTTGGGGTGTTGCCCTGTCGGGCGGTTGCCTTGGCCGGGCAGGGGTTCGGGCCGGGGGTTGCCGTGTCGGGCGGTTGCCCTGCCGGGCGGGGGTTCGGGCCGGGGGTGCCCTGTCGGGCGGTTGCCTGCGGGGCGGGTTCGGTGGGGTGGTTTCGGGGCGGGGTCGGTGCCGGGGTGGGGTGTCGTCCGGGGCGGGCTTCGATGTTCGGCGCCCGTTCCGGATCCGGTTGTGCGGGGTGACTCGCGCCGAATTCATCTCGTTTTGGCCCCGGACGGCACCCCACCCCGTCCCCGCCCCCTCACGCAGCCACCTCCAGCCCCCGCCGGCGTTCGAGGCGCGGGGCCGGGCGGAGCCCGGGGAACGGGGGAGGGCGGGCGGGTCTCGCGCAGCGGCGGATCCGGGCGCGGGACGAGGGGGCGCGGCCCCCTGGAGGAACGAGTCGAGGGGATGGACGGATGACGGAGACGGGAACCGCCGGAGGCGAGCGGCTGCGGCGGTGGCGGCTGGTGCTGGGCGGCGAGGGTGACGGGACGGGCCGCGCCCTGAGCGGGCGGGACGCGGCGATGGACGGGGCGCTCGCGGCGCTCTACGGCGACGGCGGGGGCAGGGCGCAGGGGGAGCGGTCCGCCGGGCTCGGGGCGTCCGCTCCGCGCGTGGCGCGCTGGCTCGGGGACATCCGTACGTACTTCCCCAGCCCGGTGGTCCAGGTCATGCAGCGGGACGCCGTCGAACGGCTCGGTCTGGCCGCGCTCCTGCTGGAGCCGGAGATGCTGGAGGCGGTCGAGCCGGACGTCCACCTGGTCGGCACCCTGCTGTCGCTGAACAAGGCCATGCCCGACACCACCAGGGAGACGGCCCGGGCCGTGGTCCGCAAGGTGGTCGAGCAGCTGGAGAAGCGGCTCGCGGCCCGCACCCGGGCCACGCTGACGGGCGCGCTGGACCGTTCGGCGCGGATCAGCCGTCCCCGCCACCGCGACATCGACTGGGACCGGACCGTCCGGGCCAACCTGAAGAACTACCTGCCGGAGCACCGGACCGTCGTCCCCGAGCGGCTCGTCGGCTACGGCCGCGCCTCCCGGTCGGTGAAGAAGGAGGTGGTCCTGTGCATCGACCAGTCGGGCTCGATGGCCGCCTCGGTCGTCCACGCCTCCGTCTTCGGGGCGGTCCTGGCCTCCATGCGGTCCCTCGCCACCCGGCTCGTCGTCTTCGACACGGCGGTGGTCGACCTGACCGACCGGCTCGACGACCCGGTCGACGTCCTGTTCGGCACCCAGCTGGGCGGCGGCACCGACATCAACCGTGCCCTCGCCTACTGCCAGTCCAAGATCACTCGACCGGCCGACACGGTCGTCGTCCTGATCAGCGATCTCTACGAGGGCGGCATCCGGGACGAGATGCTCAAGCGGGTGGCCGCGATGAAGGGGGCCGGCGTCGAGTTCGTGGCCCTGCTGGCCCTGTCGGACGAGGGCGCCCCCGCCTACGACCGCGAGCACGCCGCGGCGCTGGCCGCGCTGGGTGCGCCCGCCTTCGCCTGCACCCCCGACCTGTTCCCGGAGGTGATGGCGGCCGCCCTGGAGAAGCGCCCCCTGCCGGTCCCCTGACGGGCCCGCCGGAGCACGTCCGGCCGCTGCGGCAAATCGGCAGATCACACGAAGACGCAGCTCAACCGTGAGGCGATCTGTGACAGGTATCACCGCTCAGGTGTGATCTGCGATTTAGGGACCCACGTCCCACGGGGATAACCTGCGAGACGGACATGCCGCGTCCACGGTCACCGTGTGCGCCTTCCTAGTGACAGCGCCGTCACGTTGCCCTCCGCGGCACGCCCACGCAGATAGCAGACAAACCGCGAATCACTGCGAATCTTTAAGACAAGGGACGGACGCGCGTGGACCTGTTCGAGTACCAGGCGAGGGACCTCTTCGCCAAGCACGGTGTACCGGTGCTGGCCGGTGAAGTCATCGACACGCCTGAGGCGGCTCGCGAGGCCACCGAGAAGCTGGGCGGCAAGTCGGTCGTCAAGGCCCAGGTGAAGGTCGGCGGCCGCGGCAAGGCCGGTGGCGTGAAGCTCGCCGCCACCCCCGACGAGGCCGTCGCCCGCGCGACGGACATCCTCGGCATGGACATCAAGGGCCACACGGTCCACAAGGTGATGATCGCCGAGACCGCGCCGGAGATCCTCGAGGAGTACTACGTCTCGTACCTCCTCGACCGCACCAACCGCACCTTCCTGGCCATGGCCTCGGTCGCGGGCGGCATGGACATCGAGCAGGTCGCCGAGGAGACCCCGGAGAAGCTCGCCAAGGTCCCGGTGAACGCCAACGAGGGCGTGACCATCGAGAAGGCCCGCGAGATCGTCGCCCTGGCGAAGTTCCCGGCCGAGGTCGCCGAGCAGGTCGCCGAGGTCCTCGTGACCCTGTGGCAGACCTTCATCGCCGAGGACGCGCTCCTCGTCGAGGTCAACCCGCTCGCGAAGGTCGCCTCCGGTGACGTCATCGCGCTCGACGGCAAGGTCTCGCTCGACGAGAACGCCGAGTTCCGCCAGCCGGGCCACGAGGAGTTCGTGGACCACGCCGCCGCGAACCCGCTCGAGGCCGCCGCCAAGGAGAAGGGCCTCAACTACGTCAAGCTCGACGGCGAGGTCGGCATCATCGGCAACGGCGCGGGTCTCGTCATGAGCACCCTGGACGTCGTCGCGTACGCCGGTGAGAACCACGGTGGCGTCAAGCCCGCCAACTTCCTCGACATCGGCGGTGGCGCCTCCGCCGCCGTCATGGCCAACGGCCTCGAGATCATCCTCGGCGACCCGGACGTCAAGTCCGTGTTCGTCAACGTCTTCGGTGGCATCACCGCGTGTGACGAGGTCGCCAACGGCATCGTCCAGGCGCTGCAGCTGCTCGAGGACCGGGGCGAGGCGGTCACCAAGCCGCTGGTCGTCCGCCTCGACGGCAACAACGCCGAGCTGGGTCGCAAGATCCTCTCGGACGCCAACCACCCGCTGGTGCAGCGCGTGGACACCATGGACGGCGCGGCCGACAAGGCCGCCGAGCTCGCGGCTGCGAAGTAAGGGCAGAGGTCACAGACTCACATGGCTATCTTCCTCAACAAGGACAGCAAGGTCATCGTCCAGGGCATGACCGGTGCCACGGGCATGAAGCACACCAAGCTGATGCTGGCTGACGGCACCAACATCGTCGGCGGCGTGAACCCGCGCAAGGCCGGCACGACCGTCGACTTCGACGGCACCGAGGTCCCGGTCTTCGGCTCCGTCGCCGAGGCGATGGAGAAGACGGGCGCCAACGTCTCCGTCCTCTTCGTCCCGCCGGCCTTCGCCAAGGCCGCCGTCGTCGAGGCCATCGACGCCGAGATCCCGCTGGCCGTCGTCATCACCGAGGGCATCGCGGTGCACGACTCCGCCGCCTTCTGGGCGTACGCGACCGCCAAGGGCAACAAGACCCGCATCATCGGCCCGAACTGCCCGGGTCTGATCACCCCCGGCCAGTCCAACGCCGGCATCATCCCGGGCGACATCACCAAGCCCGGCAAGATCGGTCTCGTGTCCAAGTCCGGCACGCTGACCTACCAGATGATGTACGAGCTGCGCGACATCGGCTTCACCTCCGCCGTCGGCATCGGTGGCGACCCGGTCATCGGCACCACGCACATCGACGCCCTGGAGGCCTTCGAGGCCGACCCGGAGACCGAGCTCATCGTCATGATCGGCGAGATCGGCGGCGACGCCGAGGAGCGT
The DNA here is from genome assembly GCF_055575515.1 of Streptomyces sp. NPDC034086. Lineage (NCBI taxonomy): Bacteria > Bacillati > Actinomycetota > Actinomycetes > Kitasatosporales > Streptomycetaceae > Streptomyces > Streptomyces sp. NPDC034086. Next base: position 132,785 of record NZ_JBVISM010000002.1, read on the forward strand.
GCGGCGGACTTCATCGCGAAGAACGTCACCAAGCCGGTCGTCGGCTACGTCGCGGGCTTCACCGCCCCCGAGGGCAAGACCATGGGCCACGCCGGCGCCATCGTCTCCGGTTCTTCCGGCACCGCACAGGCCAAGAAGGAAGCCCTCGAGGCCGCCGGCGTCAAGGTCGGCAAGACGCCGACCGAGACCGCCAAGCTGGCGCGCGAGATCCTGAACGCCGCCCAGTAGGCGGCAGCTGTACGGAAGTACGGGCGTGGGAGGGGCCCCCCCGGGGAGAGGGCCGCCCACCTTCCCCCCTCGTCCCTCGGGTAGGACGGGGGGGGGCGGAGGGAAAAT
>NZ_JBVISM010000002.1:133130-977595 GCF_055575515.1 Streptomyces sp. NPDC034086
AGCCAGGGGGGAGGAGCCGGGAAGAAAGCGCGGGCTTACCCCACCCCCCTCGGTGCGCGCCCCACGCCCGTTCCTCATTCGGGCCGCGGGGCGAGCCGGTGGGGCCCGGCGGCCGGGTCGGCCCGCAGCTTGTCCTGGAGGACCCGGCCGGTCTCGGTGAGCCGCGGGGGGCCGCTGAGCGGCGGCACCCCCGAGACGCTCGCGCCGGGGGCGATCGGCGGCTCGTAGTGGTCCGGAGCGGTGACGGTGGTGTATCCCGTCGACGCGGCGATCACGGCGGTCAGGACGAGCGCGGCCCGCGCCAGCCGCCGGGCCCGGTGCTCGCTGACCGTCCGGACGGTGGCCGCCGGGCGCGGCTCCAGGGACACGGCGGGCCGCACCGCGCCGAGCCGCTCGCGCAGCAGGGCCGACCGCTGCTCGGCGGGCAGGCCGGCCAGCCCGGGGATCCGGCGGGCGAGTTCGGCGTGCGCGCGCAGCAGGCGGTGCCCGGCGGCCGGGGTGCTGGCCTCGGTCTCCGCGGCGGTGTCGGGCAGGTCGAGGCCGACGCCGTCGTAGAGCAGCACGGTCCGGCGGTGCACGGGCGGCAGGGCGAGGAGGGCGTCCAGCAGGATCCGGTCGGCGGGGTCGGCCGGGAGCCGGTCGGGGTGGCGGTGGGCCCGGCGGAACCGGTGCCAGGGGGAGAGGGCGTATTCGTACGCGGCCGCGCGGACCCACCCCACGGGGTCGGGGTCGGTGGCGACCTCGGGCCAGCGCCCCCAGGCCTGCCGGAACGCCACCTCGACGGAGTGCAGGGCGAGGGCGCGGCGGCCGGTGAGCAGGTAGGCCTGGCGGACGAGTGCGGCGGCGGCGTGGTCGTAGAGGGCGTCGAAGGCCTCGACGGGATCCTCGGGGGGTTTCGGCCGGGGGCCGTACGGCCGCGCCGGCGGGGTGACGGCCGCCGGGGCGGCCGGGAGCCCCTGCGGGGAGTCGGGTTCCGCTCCGGTGGGGCCGGGGCCCGCCTGGTGAAACGGTTCCTCAGGGGCGGGTGGCACCGCGGCCGGGTCGGCGGGGGTCCCTGGGGCCGCGGAGGCGGTGGGTGCCGGGGCGGGGGCGCCCTGGAGGGCCGGGGCCGCCTGGGCCGCCGGGGCCGGGCGGGCGGGGTACGCCTCCCGGGCCGGGAGCGGATCCTGCGGCGGCTGGATGGTGTGAGCCGTCTGGGTGGTGTGGGGCGTCTGGGGTGTCTGTGCGGTGTGGGCCGTCGGGGTCGGCTGGGCCGGTTGTGGTGACCGGGGCTCCCGGCCCTCCCGGGCCGTCTGCGCCGTCCGCCGCGGCCCCGCCGACGACTGTGCGGCGTGTCGGGCGGCGCTTCGGGGCCGCCGGGCCGGCGGGCCCGCCGCCACCGGCCGCGCCGGGGCGGCCCCGGCGGCGGCGAGCCGGTCCAGGAGCGCCGCGTACGCCTCGCGCGTGCGCCCGCGAGGCTCGGTGCGGCCGCACTCCCAGGAGCGGACGGTGGCCGCGGTGACACCGGCCTCGGCCGCGACCTCCTCGTACGTCAGCCCGCCCGACTCTCGCAGCCACCGGCGCTCCTTGGGGGACGGGAGGCCCAGCTCCGAGCCGGAGGACGTTTCGACGTCTTGTGTCATGCCACTCTCCCCGCGACACGGCTGCTCTGGGCGAAAAAGTACATAAACGTATATTGAGCGACACAACGGTCAATCGGTTGTTACCCGGACATAGCGCGTGTCGAGGGCACCATGGCGGGGTGACCCAAGTGACCGAACGCGGGACCCCGTTGCCGACGGCCCCGCGGGCCGCCACCGCGCGGCGCCGTTCACCGGCGGCCGCCGCCTGCGTGCTGGGCGGTGCCGTGGCCGCCGGACTGGGGCTCGGCTTCCTCGCCGTGCTCGTGATCGTGCTGTGGATCAGCTCCCCCTACCCCGACAGCGGCCCCGGCGGCGCCCTGCACCTCGCCGCCGGGCTGTGGCTGATGGCCCACGGCACGGAACTCGTCCGCTACGAGACCCTCTCCGGGGTACCGGCGCCCGTCGGCCTGGTCCCCCTGCTGCTCGTGGCGCTGCCCGCGCTGCTCATGCGGCGCGCGGCCCGGCTCGGCAGTGCCTCGGGGGACGCCGCCGGGGCGGAGGGGGACGAGGTGCTGCCGGCCGCCGCCGTGTTCTCCGCCGTCACCTGCGGCTACCTGACCGTCGGCGCGCTCGCCACCGTGTACGCGGCCGGCGGACCGATGCCGGCGGACCCGCTCAGCGCCGCCTGGCACGTGCCGCTGGTGGCGGTCCTCGCCGCCGCCGGCGGGGTGTGGGCGGCCAGGGGCAAACCGCCGGGGCCCTTGCCGCCGTGGGTTCCGGGGACCGTACGCCGCGCCGTGGCCCGCCCCCGGTACGCGCTGGCGCTGCGCTCCGGCGGGGCGGGGGTGCTCGTCCTGCTGGGCGGCGGGGCCCTGCTCGTCGGGACCTCGCTGGTGTGGCACGGGGCGGAGGCGCGGAACTCCTTCCTGGCGCTGACCGGGGTGTGGTCGGGGCGGTTCGCGGTGCTGCTGCTCGCGCTGGCGCTGCTGCCGAACGCGATGGTGTGGGGCGCGGCGTACGGGCTGGGGCCCGGGTTCGCGCTCGGTGCGGGGGCGGTGGCGACCCCGTTCGGGATGGAAGGGGCGCCGGCACTGCCGAGGTTCCCGCTGCTGGCGGCGCTGCCGTCGCCGGGGCCCGGGACGCCCGTCACGTGGGCGGCGATGGCGGTGCCGGTGGCGGCGGGGCTGGCGGTGGGGTGGTTCGCGGTGCGGCGGGCGCGGGAGGTCTCGTACGGGGAGACCGCGCTGACGGCGGCACTGGGCTCGGTGGTGTGCGGTCTGGCCACGGCCGGCCTGGCGGCGGCTTCGGCGGGGCCGCTGGGGTCGCGGGTGCTGGCGGGCGTGGGGCCGGTGTGGTGGGCAGCCGGGGGCGCGGCGGCGGGGTGGACGCTGGTGCTGTCCGTACCGTTGGCGGTGGGGGTGCAGGCGTGGCGGACGCGGCCGGTGCGTGGTGCGGAGGGTGCGGGGACGGGCGGGGACCCGTGGCACGACTCGGGGGTGCGGGAGCTTCGGTGGGAGGCGTTGCGGAGGGCGGCGGAGCCGTTGGTGGCGCCGGTGGCTCCGCCGGTGGTTCCGCCGGTGGTTCCGGTGGCTTCGGTGGTTCCGCCGGTTGCTCCGCCGGTTGCTCCGCCGATGGTGCCGGTGGCCGTGCCGGTCCCGGGTCCGGCGGAACCGTTGCTGCCGGCGGCGGTGGTCGGGGCGCGGGTGCTGGCGCGGCGGCGTCCGGGAGGCTGAGCCCGGGCGGGGCCGGGGGTGCCGCTGCGCGGAGCGGTCCCCTACCCGCCCTTCGCCCGTTCCCCGGGGCGCTGCCCCGGACCCCGCGCCTCGAACGCCGGCGGGGCTGGTGGGTGGCGGGGCGGGCCGTCTGCCGGGGGGCTCCGCCCCCGGACCCCCGCGCCTCCAACGTCGGCGGCGCTGAAGGTGCCCGGGCGTCGGCGGGACGGAGGAGCCCAGCCGCCGGCGGGGCTGGAGAGGTCCGGGCGTCAGCGGCGTTCGTGGGGGCCCGGGCAGTGGTGCGGTGGGTCAGCGTTGGACTTTGAGGATCTTGCCGATGGCGTTGTCCGGGAGGAGGGTGTTGCATTCCAGTTCCGCCGTGCGGGTCAAGGCGTCGTCGCGGCAGACGTAGAAGTCCTTGTACGCCAGTTGCAGCCCGTACGAGCCGGCCGCCAGCAGCAGTGCCAGCGAAGCCGTGACCAGGCCGCTCACCGCCGCCGCGCGCTGCGGGCGGGCGGCCGGGCCCAGGGCGGCCAGGCCGCCGGGGTCCGCCTCGGTCGCCGGGCGGCCGCGCAGGGCGCTGATGCCCCAGTACATGGCCAGCGCGCCCAGCAGCAGCCCCACCGAGGGGATCCCGAAGATCCCGAAGAAGAACCCCCACATGCCCGAGAGCAGCGCGTACCGCGCGCGCCGCTGGACCGGGTCCGTCGGGTCCCACCGGGCCGGGCCCCCGGGGGCGGGGTCCGTCGGGTCACCGCCCGGACCGTCGCCGCCGTCCTGCGGCCGCTGCGGTTGCCGGGGCTGCCACGGCTGGTCGGGCCGGCCCTCGGGGGGCGCCGCGAAGGGGTTGTCTTCGGTCGAGGGGTCGGGCTGACGGCGGTCCGGCATCGAGTGCGTAACTTCCCCTGTGTCGTGGGCGGCGCGCGCCCCGTGCGGTGGCGCGTTCCGCGTCGTTCGCGGCGTGTACGCCAGACGCTACCGCCCGCCCGTCCCCCCGTCCCTCGGGGGCGGTCCGGTGTGCCGGTATCGTTGCAGGCGGTCGGTGGCTTCGTATGGTTCCCCGTATATCGGTACCCCGAAGTTTCGTACGACCACACAAGACGAACGACCCAAATCCTGTGAGAAAGGGCCTCCCATGGCCGCCTCCCGCCTGGTCGTGCTGGTTTCCGGCTCCGGCACCAACCTCCAGGCCCTGCTCGACGCCATCGACGCCCACCCCGGCGGAGCCGAGGGGTTCGGGGCCGAGGTCGTCGCCGTAGGGGCCGACCGCGAGAACATCGCGGGCCTCGAACGGGCGGAGAGGGCGGGGATCCCCACCTTCGTGTGTCCGGTGAAGGCCTACGGGAGCCGTGAGGAGTGGGACGCCGCCCTCACCGCGGCGACCGACGCCCACGCGCCGGACCTCGTCGTCTCCGCCGGGTTCATGAAGATCGTCGGAAAGAGCTTCATCGACCGCTTCGGCGGCCGGTTCATCAACACCCACCCCGCCCTCCTCCCGGCCTTCCCCGGCGCGCACGGGGTGCGCGACGCCCTCGCGTACGGGGCGAAGGTCACCGGCTGCACGGTCCACTTCGTGGACAGCGGCGTGGACACCGGTCCGATCATCGCCCAGGGTGTCGTCGAGATCCGGGACGGGGAGGACGAAGCCGCGCTCCATGAGCGCATCAAGGAAGTCGAGCGCCAGCTGCTCGTCGACGTCGTGGGGCGCCTGGCCCGGCACGGCTACCGCATTGAGGGACGAAAGGTAACAATCCAGTGACCGCCAACGAAACGACGACGACTCAGCGGCCGATCCGCCGCGCGCTCGTGAGTGTCTACGACAAGACGGGACTGGAAGAGCTGGCCCGCGGCCTCCACGAGGCGGGCGTCGCGCTCGTCTCCACGGGCTCCACCGCCTCGCGGATCGCCGCGGCCGGGGTGCCGGTCACCAAGGTCGAGGAGCTCACCGGCTTCCCCGAGTGCCTCGACGGCCGCGTCAAGACCCTCCACCCCCGCGTGCACGCCGGGATCCTCGCCGACCTGCGGCTGGAGGACCACCGGAGCCAGCTCGCCGAGCTGGGCGTGGAGCCCTTCGACCTGGTGATCGTCAACCTGTACCCGTTCCGGGAGACCGTCGCCTCCGGCGCCACCCCCGACGAGTGCGTCGAGCAGATCGACATCGGCGGCCCCTCGATGGTCCGCGCCGCCGCCAAGAACCACCCCTCGGTCGCGGTCGTCACCAGCCCCGCCCGCTACGCCGACGTCCTCGCGGCCGTCCGGGGCGGCGGCTTCGACCTGACCGCCCGCAAGCGGCTCGCGGCCGAGGCCTTCCAGCACACCGCGGCCTACGACGTGGCCGTCGCCTCCTGGTTCACCAACGCGTACGCCCCGGAGGGCGGGGAGGGCGACCTGCCCGAGTTCCTGGCCGGCGCCTGGGAGCGCAAGGCGACCCTGCGCTACGGCGAGAACCCGCACCAGGCCGCCGCGCTCTACACCGACGGCCGCCCGGGCGGGCTCGCCAACGCCGAGCAGCTGCACGGCAAGGAGATGTCCTTCAACAACTACGTGGACACCGAGGCCGCCCGCCGGGCCGCCTACGACCACGAAGAGCCCTGCGTCGCGATCATCAAGCACGCCAACCCGTGCGGCATCGCCGTGGGCCAGGACGTGGCCGCCGCGCACCGCAAGGCGCACGCCTGCGACCCGCTGTCGGCCTTCGGCGGTGTCATCGCCGTCAACCGCCCGGTGACCGTCGAGCTCGCCGAGCAGGTCGCGGAGATCTTCACCGAGGTCATCGCCGCCCCCGGCTACGAGGACGGCGCGCTGGAGGTCCTGGCCAAGAAGAAGAACATCCGCGTCCTGAAGGTGGACGGCACCCCGCACCAGCCGGGCGACCTCAAGCCGATCTCGGGCGGCACGCTGCTCCAGCAGTCGGACGTCTTCCAGGCCGAGGGCGACGACCCGGCCAACTGGACCCTCGCCACCGGTGACGCGCTGTCCGCGGACGAGCTGGCCGATCTCGCCTTCGCGTGGAAGGCCTGCCGCGCCGTCAAGTCCAACGCGATCCTGCTCGCCAAGGACGGTGCCTCGGTCGGCGTCGGCATGGGCCAGGTCAACCGCGTCGACTCGGCGAAGCTCGCCGTCGAGCGGGCCGGCGCGGAGCGCGCGCGGGGTTCGTACGCCGCCTCGGACGCGTTCTTCCCCTTCCCGGACGGGCTGGAGATCCTGACCGCGGCCGGCATCAAGGCCGTGGTCCAGCCGGGCGGTTCGGTCCGCGACGAGCAGGTCGTCGAGGCGGCGAAGAAGGCGGGCGTGACGATGTACTTCACCGGCACCCGCCACTTCTTCCACTGAGCCACGGACCCAGCCACGGACCCGGACCCGGACACGGCGAAGGCCGCCACCCGCACCAGCGGGTGGCGGCCTTCGCCGTGTGAGCGGTTACTTCTTGATGACGAGCGTGCCGGCGGCACGGTCGTGCCAGCCCTGGAGCTTGCCCGAGTTGTCGAAGAACGGGGAGAGGTAGACCAGGATGGCGCCGATGTAGCAGAGGAAGGCGCCGACGATCGGGATGATCCAGCGGATGAAGCCGCTGCCCAGGCCCGGGTTCTGGCCGGTGGTCTCCTTGACGACCTTCAGGCCCAGGGCCATCTTGCCGAGGGTGGCGCCGACGAAGGAGATCATCAGCCACTCGTACAGCATGGTGGCGAGACCGACGAGGGCGAGCGTGCCGAACAGCGCGGCGATGATGCCGCCGGCCGCCTCGGCCTGGTCGTTGACGCACTCCTGGTACGCGGGCGACGAGTAGTCGAGGCCGGTGCAGTCCTGGACCGAGTCCGCGAGGCCCACCAGGCCCGCGGCGCCGATCGCGAAGAGGATCCACACGATGACGGTGATGGCCAGACCGTCGATCAGGCGCGCGCCGAAGCGGCGGCCCATCGAGGCGACCTGGACGGTGCCGAGACCGGCGACGTTGATGTAGCCGTTGTTGGCCTGGAGGGTTCCCGGCACCTGCGGCGGGACGCCGTACGGCTGCTGGCCCTGCTGCGGGTAGCCGTAACCGGGCTGGCCCTGCGGCGGGACGCCCTGCGGGGCCTGCTGCGGGTAGCCGTAGCCGGGCTGGCCCTGCGGCGGCTGCTGCTGCCCGTAAGGGTTGTTCGGGTCGCCGAAGCTCATCTGGGTCTTTCCTCCGTGAAGTGCGGGGACGCACGGCACACCTGGAGGACACTTGCTTCTGCGGTACGCCCCCCGGCACTGCCCGCGGCACTCTTTCCGATCGTCTTGCTGCCCGTCATCGTGGTGGGCCCGCACCGGGCTTGTCCAGTTGGTTGCCGGAGCGGGTCAGACTTGTTGTGCAAGTGCAATCAAGAGCGCGATCCGGCCGCCTCCCGATTGGAAGCCGGGCCGCCCCATCCGGGAGGATGCCCCCATGACCGCCCAGATTCTCGATGGCAAGGCCACCGCGGCCGCGATCAAATCCGAACTGAAGGCCCGCGTGGAGCAGCTGAAGGCCCGGGGCGTCACCCCCGGCCTGGGCACCCTGCTGGTCGGCGACGACCCGGGCAGCCGCTGGTACGTCAACGGCAAGCACAAGGACTGCGCCGAGGTCGGCATCGCCTCCATCCAGCGCGAACTGCCCGCGACGGCCTCTCAGGAGGACATCGAGGCGATCGTGCGGGAGCTGAACGCCGACCCGGCCTGCACGGGCTACATCGTCCAACTGCCGCTCCCCAAGGGCATCGACACCAACCGCGTCCTGGAGCTGATGGATCCGGCCAAGGACGCCGACGGGCTGCACCCGACGTCACTGGGCCGCCTGGTGCTGGGCGTCCAGGGCCCGCTGCCCTGTACTCCGTACGGGATCGTCGAGCTGCTGCGCCACCACGGCGTCGAGATCAACGGCGCGCACGTCGTCGTGCTCGGCCGGGGCATCACCGTCGGCCGCTCCATCGGGCTGCTGCTCACCCGCAAGTCCGAGAACGCCACCGTGACGCTGTGCCACACCGGTACGCGCGACCTGCCGGGGCTGCTGCGCCAGGCGGACATCATCGTCGCGGCGGCGGGCGTCCCGCACCTGGTGAAGCCGGAGGACGTGAAGCCGGGCGCGGCCGTGCTCGACGTCGGCGTGAGCCGCGACGAGAGCGGCAAGATCGTCGGGGACGTCCACCCGGGCGTCGCCGAGGTGGCGGGCTGGCTCTCCCCGAACCCGGGCGGTGTCGGCCCGATGACGCGGGCGCAGCTGCTGGTGAACGTCGTCGAGGCGGCGGAACGGGTCCCCAGTGCGGGCTGAGCACGAGGTGAGCGGGACGGGCGGCACCTCCGGCGCGGAGGGCGGCGCGGAGCGCGGGGCCGAGCCCGGATCCGCCCCGGGGGCGGGGCGCGCGCCGGACGCGGCGAAGGCCGCGGCGGCCGCCGCGCGGTCCCGGCGCTTCCCCACCGTCACCCAGGACACGGCCCGCCCCGAGGGCAGCGGCCGCGCCATCCCCGGAGCGGTGTCCGCGCCCGCCCGGCAGTGGCCGATGCTCAGCGTCCTCGCCGCCACCGCGGTGGGGCTGCTGACCACGGCCGTGGGGCAGCCGCGGATCGGCTGCCTGGTGATCGGCGTCGCGCTGATCGCCGCGGCGGTGATGCGGCGCGTCCTGCCCTCGGTGGGCATGCTCGCGGTGCGCTCCCGGTTCACCGACATGATCACGTACGGGGTGCTGGGCGTGGCCATCACCCTGCTCGCGCTGGTCATGGAACCGCAACCCTGGCTGAAGATCCCGTTCCTGGAGAGCGCGGTCCGCTTCACGGTGCGGTAGCCGCCGCCGGGCGGGTCCGCGTACCGGCGGCGGACCCGCGCCGGACGGCGGGGGCCTTCCGGGCGGGGCGACGGCCTGGAGTGAAGGCGGGGAGCAAGGGCATACGGCCGTCCGGACCTTCGAAACCTCCCGATCCGGGGCCCGTGTGCCGCGGACCACAGGGACCGGGGGGTTGGGGGCCCCGCGGGTCGGATAGCCTGACCGCGGATGTCTCTTCACGTCAAGATTTACAGGACAGGGAAGCGGCGTCCTCCCCCTTCAGGGGGGTCCAGCACATGGGGCGGGGACGCCCCACCGCCAGCTGTCTAACGGAGAAGGCCATGACCCGCACTCCCGTGAATGTCACTGTCACCGGCGCCGCCGGCCAGATCGGCTACGCGCTGCTCTTCCGCATCGCGTCCGGCCACCTGCTCGGCGCGGACGTGCCGGTCAAGCTCCGCCTCCTGGAGATCCCCCAGGGCATGAAGGCCGCCGAGGGCACCGCCATGGAGCTCGACGACTGCGCCTTCCCGCTGCTCAAGGGCATCGACATCTTCGACGACCCGAACCAGGGCTTCGACGGTGCCAACGTCGCGCTGCTCGTCGGCGCCCGCCCGCGCACCAAGGGCATGGAGCGCGGTGACCTGCTCTCCGCCAACGGCGGCATCTTCAAGCCGCAGGGCGCCGCGATCAACGCGCACGCCGCGGACGACATCAAGGTCCTGGTCGTGGGCAACCCGGCCAACACCAACGCGCTCATCGCGCAGGCCGCCGCCCCGGACGTACCGGCCGAGCGCTTCACCGCGATGACCCGCCTGGACCACAACCGCGCCATCTCGCAGCTCGCGAAGAAGACCGGCGCGGACGTCACCGACATCAAGCGCCTCACCATCTGGGGCAACCACTCGGCGACCCAGTACCCGGACGTCTTCCACGCGGAGATCGCCGGCAAGAACGCCGCCGAGGTCGTCAACGACGAGGCCTGGCTCGCCGACGAGTTCATCCCGACCGTCGCCAAGCGCGGCGCCGCGATCATCGAGGCCCGTGGCGCCTCCTCGGCCGCCTCCGCCGCCAACGCGGCCATCGACCACGTGCACACCTGGGTCAACGGCACCGCCGCGGGCGACTGGACCTCGATGGGCATCCCGTCGGACGGCTCCTACGGCGTCCCGCGGGGCATCATCTCCTCCTTCCCCGTCACCTGCGCCGACGGCAAGTACGAGATCGTCCAGGGCCTGGACATCAACGAGTTCTCCCGTGCGCGCATCGACGCGTCCGTGGCGGAGCTCGTCGAGGAGCGCGACGCGGTGCGCGAGCTCGGCCTGATCTGATCACCCTGACGGCGGTCGCCCCTCGGGTTCACCCGATCGCGTGATCGTCGCGAACGCCCTCGCGCCCCGGCCGAACCAGGCCGGGGCGCTTTGGCGTGCGTGCTCCTGTCCCGGCCGCCTCCTGTGCGCGGCCGTCGTCACGCTGGTCGGCGTCCAGCGCGGGTACGGGGCCCGCATCGTCGGCCGGGGCTTTGCGCCGCGCCGCTACGCCGGCCCGGCCTCCGGTCCCGACATGGACGACGGCTCGCTCTTGCACCGCATGGACCCGGCGCGCTATCTGAGAACCATTCAGGGACCGTGTCGTCGGCGGGATCACCGTCGCCCCGCACGAAGCCGGCCGGCACCCCGGGGAGTTCACGCGGCGCGCGGTCCGCGTCGCCGAGGGGGGCGTCCACATCCAGTCGATGGACGACGGCGCCTCCGGCTTCGGCGGCAACGGCACCCATACCAGCGGCACGAGCGGCAAGGGGAGCAGCGGTGGCAGGTAACGGCGAGGAGCGCGCGATCCGCATCGGCGACGTCAACGGCAGCGCCTTCAGCATCGGCGGCAGCGACAACACCGACGTCGTCCACCACGACGGCGGTACGCGGGACCGCGCGCCCGGCGCCGCGGAGCTGCTGGAGGCCGAGGAGTTCCGGCCCGGGACGCCCGCACGGCTGCGCGGGGCGCTGGAGCGGTGGGCCCCGCTGGTGGAGACGCTGAGCGCGGCCACCGCGCTGGGCGGGCTGCTCGCCCCGCTGGGAGGCTGACCGGTGTCCTCGTCCGACGGCGCCCGGTGGGATCCGCAGTCGCAGCGGTGGGAGTGGGGCCCCGCCCCGGATTCCGGCCCGGCCCCCGGCCCGGATTCCGGCCCGGCCCCCCTTCCCGGCCCGGCTCCCGCTCCCGCTTCGCCACGCCCCGTACGGCCCGGCACCCCGTCCCCGCTGCCCCCGCTGCCGCCGTTGCCCCCGCTCACCGCGCCGGGTTACCACGAGCCGTGGCCCCCGCTGCCGGCCGTGCCCGTCCCCCCGCCGCCCCCGCCCCCGGGCGGCGGGCAGCGGTGGCGCACCCCGGTGCTGGTCGGACTGGCGGCGGCGGTCGCGGGCGGCGCCGCGGTGGCGGCGTGGACGGCGCTCGGCGGCAAGGACGGCTCCGAGGCGTCCGCGCGGCCGCCGGCCTCCCTGTCGGCACCGCCGACCGCCACCGGATCCCGGCCCGGCGACGCGCCCGCGAGCCCGTCACCGGCCACGAGCGCACCGCCGGCCACCGGCCCCGCCACGGGCGGCGGCGCCGGCCACACCGTGGTGCGCGACGCGAACGGCTTCTCGGTGGCCGTCCCCACCGGCTGGGAGATCAGCACGGACGAGACGGGCAGCGGGTCCTTCTACCGCCGGCCCGGAGAGCGCAGCGCCCTGCTCCAGATCTTCCGGGTCACGGAGAGCGGCGCCATCAGCTCCTGCGACCTGCTGCGCACGTCCTCGGACCAACTGCGCGCCGGGACGTCCGGCTACCGGCAGGTGTCCGTCGAACCGACGGCCGGGGCCGGCTGCGAACTGGTCTACGAGTACGACAGCGTGGAGTCGAACGGCCGCCGCCGGGGCGTGGAGCGGATCCTCACCGCCCCCGACGGCCTGCGGTGGGCACTGCTGGCGGCCGGCCCGGCCGCCGACAGCGCGACGACGCGCGCGCACCTGACGGCGGCCCTGGAGTCGTTCCGGACCGGCTGACCCGGCCTCCCCCGGTGCGGGCCGGGTCAGGCCTTCTTCACCGCCGGGGTGTAGTGCCCCGGAGTCATGCGGGTGGTGACGCCGATCCGGTTCCAGACGTTGATCGTCGCGATGACGGCGATCAGCTGGGCCAGCTCGGCCTCCTCGAAGTGCTTCTCCGCCCGCGCGTACACCTCGTCCGGTACGAAGCCGTCCGTCAGGACGGTGACGGCCTCGGTCAGCTCGATCGCGGCCAGCTCCTTCTCGGTGTAGAAGTGCCGCGACTCCTCCCAGGCGCCGAGCAGCAGGACGCGCTCGATGCTCTCGCCCGCGGCGAGCGCGTCCTTGCCGTGCATGTCCAGGCAGAAGGCACAGTGGTTGATCTGCGAGGCACGGATCTTGACGAGTTCGACGAGGCTCGGGTCGAGGCCCTTCTTCGCCGCGATCTCCAGGCCGATGACGGCCTTGTAGACCTCGGGGGCGGCCTTCGCGAACTGCATGCGGAGGGTGTGCTCGGGGGCGTGCCCGGTGGTGCGGGCGTGGTTGCCGTCCTGGCTGCTGTCCTGGTTGCTCATGGCTCCACCGTACGGAGGAGGCGGCCCGCCTATATGGTCCATGTCCATGACCGGATCATGGGCCACTTCCGGTGCCGACCTGCACCTCGACCTCGCCGCCGCGCCGGGCGGCCGGGGCCTGCGGGCCGCGCTGACGGAGGCGCTGCGGGAGGCGGCGCGCAGCGGGCGGCTCGCACCCGGGACACGGCTGCCGTCGTCCCGTTCCTTCGCCGCCGACCTGGGGATCGCCCGCAACACCGTCGCCGAGGCGTACGCGGAACTCGTCGCCGAGGGCTGGCTGACCGCCCGCCAGGGCTCCGGCACCCGCGTCGCCGAGCGGGCCAGGGTCCGCCGGGCCGCCGGCTCCCCGCGGGTACGCCGCCCCGCGCGGCGGGGGCCCGCGTACAGCCTGGTCCCCGGCTCCCCGGACCTGGGCGGCTTCCCGCGGGCCGCGTGGCTGGCGGCGGCCCGGCGGGCCCTGACCGACGCCCCGAACGACGCCTTCGGGTACGCCGCCGACGCGCGCGGCCGGGTGGAGCTGCGGGAGGCGCTCGCCGGGTACCTGGCGCGGGCGCGCGGGGTGTACGCCGACCCGGACCGGATCGTGCTGTGCGCCGGCTTCGCGCACGCCCTGACGCTGCTGGGCCGGGTGCTGAGGGCGCGCCGGGTGCGCGAGGTGGCCGTGGAGGGGTACAGCCTCGACGTGCACCGGGAACTGCTGGCCGGGGCCGGGCTGGCGACCCGGCCGCTGTGGGTGGACGAGGCCGGCGCCCGCACCCCGGACCTGGCCGGCGCCGGCCCCCGCACGGGCGCGGTGCTGCTGACCCCGGCGCACCAGTTCCCGACCGGCGCGGCCCTCACCCCCGCGCGCAGGGCGGCGGCCGTGGACTGGGCGCGGACCACGGGCGGGGTGATCCTGGAGGACGACTACGACGGGGAGTTCCGCTACGACCGCCAGCCCGTCGGCGCGCTCCAGGGCCTGGACCCGGACCGGGTGGTGTACCTGGGCACCGCGAGCAAGTCCCTGGCCCCCGCGCTGCGGATGGGGTGGATGGTGGTCCCGCCGGGCCTGCTGGAGGAGGTGCTGGCGGCGAAGGGCCCGGTCGACTGGACGTGCAGCGCGCTGGACCAGCTGACCCTGGCGGAGTTCCTCACCTGCGGGGCGTACGACCGCCACGTGCGCGGCATGCGCCTGCGCTACCGGCGCCGCCGGGACGAGCTGGTGGCCGCAGTGGCGGGGAGGGTGCCCGTCTCGGGCATCGCGGCCGGGCTGCACGCGGTGCTGGACCTCCCGCCGGGCACGGAGCGGTCCGTCGTCCAGGCCGCCGCCTGGCAGGACCTGGCCCTGGAGGGCCTGGCGCGGTTCCGCCATCCCGACTCGGCGATGCCGCCGCGCGAGGCCCTGGTCGTCGGCTACGGCACCCCCTCCACCAGCGCCTGGACCCCCGCCCTGACGGCCCTGTCCGCCGCCCTGCCCCCGGCCGCCTGAGGCCGCGCCCGCACCGCCCGGCTACGGTTCGGGTACCGGTTCCGGTTCCGGTTCGCCGAAGCGGGACAGGGCCAGGGAACCGGCCACCGCCACCGCGAAGCCGGCCACCGCGAGCCAGGTCAGCCCCTCGCGGGTGCGGTCCCCGAGCCAGGCCACGCCCACGGCCGCCGGGCCGACCGTCTCGCCCAGCACCAGGCCCGCCGTCGCCGCCGTCACCGAGCCGCGCTGCAGGGCGGAGGTGAGCAGCAGGAACGCGGCCGCCCCGCCCAGCAGCAGCGCGTACAGCGCGGGGTCGCGCAGCACCCGCGGCGAGACGGAGCCGATGAGCCGGACCGCCACCTCCACCACCCCGAAGCCCGTCCCCGCGGCCAGGCCCAGCACCAGCGCGCGCGGCCCGTCCGGCAGCCGGCCCGCCACCGTGCCGACCGCCGGCACCAGCACGGCAGCGCCCAGCAGCCCCAGTTCCAGCGCGGGGGTCCCGCTGCCGGAGCCCTCCCCGCCGGAGGCCAGCCCGAGCATCAGCAGCCCCGCGCACACCACCCCCACCGCACCCCGTTCCAGCCGGGACAGCCGCACCCGCAGCAGCCGGGCCGCGACCACGGCCGTCACCGCCAGGCTGGCGGCCAGAGCGGCCCCCACCGCGTAGATCGGAACGTGCCGCAGGGCGATGATCTGGAGCACGAAGCCGACCGCGTCCAGCCCGAGCCCCGCCACGTACCGCCACTGCCGCACCGCCCGCAGGAACAGCGCCGCGTCGACGCCGGCGGCCGCCCCCGGCCGGGCCGCCGCCCGGGCTGCCACCGCCTGGAGCACGGACGCCGTACCGAAACAGACCGCCGCACCCAGTGCGCAAACCATCCCAAGCAGCACGAACCGACTCTAGGTCACCATCGTGACAAGGGTGTGACGGCGGCCGGATTCCATACCCCCGCGCCCCCGCTCTAGGGTGCAGGCCATGGATACCGGCAACACCACCAGACGACGCATGCGCTCCGGCGCGGTCGCCCTCGGCGGCATGGGCCTGCTCGCCGCCACCCTCGTGGCCTGCGGGAGCAACGACGAGCCCGACAAGCGCTGCGCCTCCCGCTCGACGCTGGACCACCTGAACTCGAAGGAGTGCAGGAGCGGCGGCACCGGCTCGTACTACTACGGCGGCTCCGTCCGCAACGGCAAGGTGACCGGCGGCAGCTTCGACAAGTCCGCCGTCACCCGCGGCGGCATCGGCGGCCACAGCAGCTCCGGCTCCTCCGGCGGCTGAGCGCAGATGCAGCGGCACACCATCGAACCGCGTCCCGGCTGGCAGAAGACCGTCGAGGAACAGGGACTGATCTACCCCCTCACCCGCTACCCCGACGACTCCCTGCGGCCCTACTGGGACGAGAGCGCGTACTACTCCTTCTCGCTGCCGGAGGTCGAGGCCCTGGAGGAGGTCGTCGAGGAACTGCACGCCATGTGCCTGGCCGCGGCCGCGCACATCGTCGAGCACGACCGTTTCGCGGACCTCGGCATCACCGATCCGGAGCTGGCGGCGCGGATCGCCGAGTCCTGGCGGCGTCGCGCCGAACAGCCGTCCCTGTACGGCCGGTTCGACCTGCGCTACGACGGCGCCGGCGAGCCCGCCAAGCTGCTGGAGTACAACGCCGACACCCCCACCTCCCTGGTGGAGGCGGCGAGCCCGCAGTGGTTCTGGATGGAGGAGCGCTTTCCCGGCGCCGACCAGTGGAACTCCCTCCACGAGCGCCTCGTCGAGGCGTGGCGGCACCAGGCCGAGCTGCTGCCGCCCGGTCCGGTGCACTTCGCGCACTCCGAGACCGACGAGCTCGGCGAGGACCTGATGACGGTCGCCTACCTCCAGGAGACCGCCGGACAGGCCGGCCTGGAGACGCACGCGCTCTCGGTGGAGACGATCGGCTGGGACAGCCTCTCGGGCCGGTTCGTGGACGACCGGCTCCGCTTCATCCGCAGCTGCTTCAAGCTCTACCCGTGGGAGTGGCTGGTCACCGACGAGTTCGGGCCGCAGGTGCTGGGCACCTACGACCACGGCGGCGGTTCCGGCACCACCGCCTGGATAGAGCCGCTGTGGAAGATGCTGCTCGCCAACAAGGCGCTGCTGGCGATCCTCTGGGAACTCTTCCCCGACCACCCGAACCTGCTGCCCGCCTACCTCGACGGCCCGCGCGAGCTGGCCGAGACCTGCGGGTACGCGGCCAAGCCGCTGCTGGGGCGCGAGGGTGCCGGGGTGACGCTGCACGAGGCGGGCGGGGGCGGCGAGCCCTTCGTCCCGGCCGAGGGGGAGACGTACGTCTTCCAGGCGCTGGCCCCGCTGCCCGACTTCGACGGCAACCGCGTCGTGCTCGGCGCGTGGGTCGTCGAGGAGGAGGCGGCGGGGCTCGGCATCCGGGAGTCGGCGGGGCCCGTCACGGACGAGTACGCCCGCTTCCTGCCCCACGTCATCCTGTAGGGCGCCAGGGCCGTCAGGGCCTCAGTCGTCGCCGCAGTAGCTGTCGAAGGAGGTCTCGGCCCCCGACTTCCAGCCGCGCCAGTAGGACTCGGAGTGGTTCTGGCTCGTGTCGGGCTGGGCCGGGACGTCGCAGTTCGACCGGGACGCGGCCTTCATGCCGGCCGTGTGGCCGTCCGAGTAGCCCTTCTGGAACTCCCTCGAGTCCCCGGCGGAGGGCGTGGCCCCCACGACCTTGCAGTTCACGAAGACGAAGTCCTGGTCCTCGTTGACCGCGAGCACCGTGTAGTCGACGTTCTTCTGGAACCGCTGGACCCGGAAGTTGCCGTCGGCGTCGACGTTCAGCGGTTCGGTGGTCTCGCCGTCGTTGAGTTCGCGCGGGGGAGTGAACCCCTCGCCGGTGATCACGACGAACCGCCCTTGCGGGTCGGGGGTGACCGTGCAGCTGGCGGCGGGTACCGCGGCCGGGGCGGCGGCGGCCGGTGCGGCGAGGGCGGCGGCGCCGCCGAGGACGACGGAGGACGCCAGGACGCCGCGGAGCAGGGCGTGTCGGTTGCGTCGGTGCATGGGGATGCTCCCATCGGAGGGTCGGGCCCGGGATCGGCTGGGGCGCGCACCCGTACGGGGTCCTCCCATCGTCCGGCGGACCGCTCCCGGTGTCCACCGCAGGGCCGCGAGCGGCGACGGGCACCGCCGGGACCGCGAGGTCCGGCCGCGCCCGCCGCCGCGGCGCCGTCAGGCGGAGAGCACCGACCGCAGCCGGTCCAGACCCCAGTCCAGGTCCTCCTTGGTGATCACCAGCGGCGGCGCGATCCGGATCGTCGACCCGTGGGTGTCCTTCACCAGCACCCCGAGTTCCATCAGCTTCTCGGAGACCTCGCGGCCCGTCCCGCGCGACGGGTCGACGTCCACGCCGGCCCACAGCCCGCGCCCGCGCACGGCGGTCACCGCGCCCCCGCCGACCAGCAGGTTCAGCTCCCGGTGCAGGTGGTCGCCGAGTTCGGCGGCGCGCTCCTGGTACTCGCCGGTGCGCAGCATCGCGATCACCTCCAGCGCGACGGCGCAGGCCAGCGGGTTCCCGCCGAAGGTGGACCCGTGCTCGCCGGGGCGGAACACCCCGAGCACGTCCCGGTCGGCGACCACGGCGGACACGGGCACGACCCCGCCGCCGAGCGCCTTGCCCAGGACGTACACGTCGGGCACGACGCCCTCGTGCTCGCACGCGAAGGTCCGGCCGGTGCGGCCCAGGCCCGACTGGATCTCGTCCGCCATGAACAGGACGTTCCGCCGGCGCGTCAGTTCCCGTACGTCCGCCAGGTATCCGGCGGGCGGGACGAGGACCCCCGCCTCGCCCTGGATCGGCTCGAGCAGCACGGCCACGGTGTTGGCGGTGACGGCGGCGTCGAGGGCGGTCAGGTCCCCGTACGGGACGATCTCGAAGCCGGGCGTGTAGGGGCCGTAGTGGTCGCGGGCCTCGTGGTCGGTGGAGAAGGAGACGATGGTCGTCGTACGGCCGTGGAAGTTGTTCGCGGCCACGACGATCTTGGCCTGGCCGTCGGGGACGCCCTTGACCTCGTACCCCCATTTGCGGGCCGTCTTCACCGCGGTCTCCACCGCCTCCGCGCCCGTGTTCATGGGCAGCACCATCTCCTTGCCGCAGAGCGCGGCCAGTTCGGCGCAGAAGTCGGCGAAGCGGTCGTGGTGGAAGGCGCGGGAGGTGAGGGTGACCCGCTCCAGCTGGGCGCGGGCGGCGTCGATCAGCCTGCGGTTCCCGTGGCCGAAGTTGAGCGCCGAGTACCCGGCGAGCATGTCGAGGTACCGGCGGCCCTCCACGTCGGTCATCCACGCGCCGTCCGCCGACGCGACGACGATCGGCAGGGGGTGGTAGTTGTGCGCGCTGTGTTCGTCGGCGGAGCGGATGGCATCAGCAGTTCTCGACACGGGGTCTCCGATCGTCCGTCTGGCTGGTGGCGCGGGTGACGTGGGTGACGTCCTTTGTATCGTCGCTCGGATCGCGGGGCCGGAAACATCCCCGGTGCCGCGCCAGCTAAGGTGTCCGGTACGCACGGCGACTGGCGCACGGAGAACGAACTCCGGGGGAGTCGTGCGCGCACGACCGCACACAGGGCCGCTCGCCTGGGCCTCGCGGGGACGAACCGACATCGACCCCGGAGGATCCGCGATGACCGCGCACCGCCAGCCCGCCCTGTACGCGACCGACCCCGAACTCGCCTCGCTCGTCACCGCCGAGGAGACGCTCCAGGCGGAGACCCTGCGGCTGATCCCCAGCGAGAACTACGTCTCCGCGGCCGTGCTGGAGGCCTCCGGCACCATCCTGCAGAACAAGTACAGCGAGGGCTACCCGGGCCGCCGCTACTACGAGGGCCAGCAGAACATCGACCGGGTCGAGGCCCTCGCCGTCGAGCGGGCCAAGGGCCTGTTCGGGGTGGACCACGCGAACGTCCAGCCCTACTCCGGCTCCCCGGCGAACCTGGCCGTCTACCTGGCCTTCGCGAAGCCCGGCGACACGGTGATGGGCATGGCCCTGCCGATGGGCGGCCACCTGACGCACGGCTGGGGCGTCTCGGCGACGGGCTCCTGGTTCCGCGGCGTCCAGTACGGCGTGCGGCCCGACACCGGGCTCATCGACTACGACGCGGTCCGGGAGCTGGCCCTGGCGGAACGCCCGAAGATCATCTTCTGTGGTGGTACGGCCCTCCCGCGGACCATCGACTTCGCGGCCTTCGCCTCGATCGCGGAGGAGGCGGGGTCGGTGCTGGTCGCGGACGTGGCCCACATCGCCGGCCTGATCGCGGGCGGCGCCCACCCCTCCCCGGCGGGGCACGTGGACGTGATCTCCACGACCACCCACAAGACCCTGCGCGGGCCGCGCGGCGCGATGCTGATGTGCCGCGAGGAGCACGCGAAGGCGATCGACAAGGCGGTCTTCCCGGGCCTCCAGGGCGGCCCGCACAACCAGACGACGGCGGGCATCGCGGTGGCCCTGCACGAGGCCGCGCAGCCGTCCTTCGTCTCGTACGCGCACGCGGTCGTCGCCAACGCGAAGGCGCTGGCCTCCGCCCTGCTGGAGCGCGGCTTCGACCTCGTCTCGGGCGGTACGGACAACCACCTGATCCTGATGGACCTGACCTCGCGGGACGTGCCGGGCAAGGTCGCGGCGAAGGCGCTGGACCGGGCGGGGATCGTCGTCAACTACAACACGGTGCCGTTCGACCCGCGCAAGCCGTTCGACCCGTCGGGCATCCGCATCGGCACGCCGTCGCTGACGTCGCGGGGCCTGGGGGCGGAGCACATGCCGCTGGTGGCGGGCTGGATCTCCCGTGCGGTCGACGCCGCCGCGAAGGGCGACGAGCCGGCCCTGGCCGGGATCCGCTCCGAGGTCGCGGACCTGATGGCCGCCTTCCCGGCCCCCGGCCTGCCGCTCGCCTGACCGGGAGGGCGGGGCGGGGGCCGCGTCCCCCGCCCGCGCCCCCGCGCCCCGCTCCCCGGGGCCTGGCGGGCCGGCCGGCCGGGGGCGGGATCCGGCCACCGGGCACCCGTCCGCGCGGGCCGTCCGGTGCCGCCCCCCGGCCCCGGCCCCGCACCGCACCGGTGGGTTCCGGCCGGTGTGCGGCCGGAGAGCGGCCCCGCACCTGAGAGAATGAGGGCATGGCTTCTGACCGTCCCCGCGCGCTCTCCGGTATCCAGCCCACCTCCGGCTCGTTCCACCTCGGGAACTACCTCGGAGCGATCCGCCAGTACGTCGCCCTCCAGGAGACGCACGACGCCTTCTACATGGTCGTCGACCTGCACGCGATCACCATGCCGCAGGACCCGAAGGACCTCCGCGCGAACACCCGCCTGTCCGCCGCGCAGCTCCTCGCCGCCGGCCTGGACCCCGAACGGTGCACGCTCTTCGTCCAGAGCCATGTCCCAGAGCACGCGCAGCTGGGCTGGGTCATGAACTGCATCACCGGCTTCGGCGAGGCCAGCCGGATGACCCAGTTCAAGGACAAGTCCGCCAAGGGCGGGGTCAACAGCGCCAGCGTCGGCCTGTTCACCTACCCGATCCTCCAGGTCGCCGACATCCTCCTCTACCAGGCGAACGCCGTCCCGGTCGGCGAGGACCAGCGCCAGCACATCGAGCTGACCCGCGACCTGGCGGAGCGCTTCAACCAGCGCTTCGGCCGGACCTTCACCCTCCCCGCCGCGCACATCGTCAAGGAGGTCGCGAAGATCTACGACCTCCAGGACCCGGCGATCAAGATGTCGAAGTCCGCGTCCTCCCCCAAGGGCCTGATCAACCTCCTCGACGAGCCCAAGGTCACCGAGAAGAAGATCAAGAGCGCGGTCACCGACACCGGGTCCGAGATCCGCTTCGACACCGAGAACAAGCCGGGCGTCAGCAACCTGCTCACGATCTACGCCACCCTCACGGGCGAGTCGATCCCGGCCCTGGAGGCCCAGTACGAGGGGAAGGGCTACGGGGCGCTCAAGACCGACCTCGCCGGTGTGATGGTCGATTTCGTCACACCCTTCAAGCAGCGCACCCAGCAGTACCTGGACGACCCGGAGACCCTGGACTCCCTGCTGGCCAAGGGTGCGGAGAAGGCCCGGGCGGTCGCCGCGGAGACCCTGGCGCAGGCCTACGACCGCCTCGGTTTCCTGCCCGCCAAGCACTGACGGACCGACGCCCCTGGCGGCCGAGGGCGTGCTGGCGCCACACTGAGCGGCAGCACCTCGCACACACACCAAGGAGACATACGTGGGGACCGTAACGCTCGGCGTTTCGATCGCGGTCCCGGAGCCGTACGGCCGCCAGCTCCAGCAGCTGCGCGCCGGCTTCGGGGACGCCGCCGCGCACGGCATCCCCACGCACGTCACCCTCGTACCGCCCACCGAGGTGGAGGCGGACCGGCTGCCCGCGGTCCGCGCCCACCTGACGGAGGTCGCGCGGGCCTTCCGGGCCTTCCCGATGCGCCTGGAGGGGACGGGAACCTTCCGCCCCCTCTCGCCGGTCGTCTTCGTCCGGCTCGCCGAGGGCACCCCCGAGTGCACCCGCCTCCAGGGGCAGGTGCGCGACCCCCGCGGGCCGCTCGCCCGCGAGCTGGCCTTCCCGTACCACCCGCACGTCACGGTCGCCCACGGGATCTCCGAGGAGGCGATGGACCGGGCCCACGCCGAGCTGGCCGACTACGCCGCCGGCTGGCTGTGCGAGGGCTTCGCGCTCTACGAGCAGGGCTCGGACGGGGTCTGGCGCAAGCTGCGCGAGTACCCCTTCGGCGCGGGCGCCCCCGGCGTCCCGGCGCAGCCCGCTCCGGTGGGCGACACGGCCGTGCCGCGCTCCTGACGCAGGGGACGCAGGGCCCGGTACGCGCGGAAGCGCAGGCTCCGCAGCAGCAGGGTGTGGAACGGGCGGGCCGGGGGACGATCCGTAGGGCGAAAAGTCACAATCGACGACCGTAGTGCCCGAAAGCGACAATCCCGGCTATTTCCAGCAGCTCATTTACGGTGGCCCCATGGACTGGCTGAAGAAACTCCCGGTGATCGGCCCGGCGGCGTCCGCCGCCATGCGGACCCACGCCTGGCGTTCGTACGAGCGCCTCGACCGGGTGCACTGGACCCGGCTCGCCGCCGCGATCACCTTCATCAGCTTCCTCGCCCTGTTCCCGCTGATCACGGTCGCCGCCGCCGTCGGCGCCGGGCTGCTCAGCCAGGACCAGCTGGACCGGCTCCAGCGCAGCCTCGCCGAACAGGTCCCCGGCATCTCCGACCAGCTCGACCTGGAGGCGCTCGTCGCCAACGCCGGCACCGTCGGCCTCGTCGCCGGCGCCCTCCTCCTCTTCACCGGCATCGGCTGGATCGGCTCCATGCGCGACTGCCTGCGCGCCGTCTGGGAGAAGGACGACGAGGACGAGGGCAACCCCTTCCTGCGCAAGGGCAAGGACGCCCTCGTCCTCCTCGGCCTCGGCGGCGCGGCCCTGGCCTCGGCGGCCGCGTCGATCGTGGGAGCCAGCGCGGTCGGCAAGTCCGCCGAGGTCCTCGGCATCCCGCGCGAGGGCGCCGGCGGGGCACTGCTGCGCGCCGCGGCCTTCCTCGTCGGCGTACTGGCGGCCTTCCTGCTGCTGCTCTACCTGCTCACCCTGCTGCCCGGCGTGGAGCCGCCGCGCGCCCGGCTGATCCAGGCGGCCCTGATCGGCGCGGCGGGCTTCGAGCTGCTGAAGCTGCTGCTCAGCGGCTACATGAGGGAGGTCGCGGCCAAGAGCATGTACGGCGCCTTCGGCGTCCCGATCGCCCTGCTGCTGTGGATCAGCTTCACGGCGCGGCTGCTCCTGTTCTGCGCGGCCTGGACGGCGACCCCCGACGAGGACGCGGACGCGGGCGACGCCGAGGACGCGGGCGACGCCGAAGCGGATCCGGCCTAGCCGCCGCTGCCGGCACCGCCCCCCGGGCCGCGGCGGCCGCGCGGCCAGCGGCGGTTGACCGCGAAGGCCCCGCCCGCCAGGGCGGCCAGCGCCCCGCCCGTGATGCCGAGCGCCGTGCCGAGGCCGCCGCTGCCGGAGGCGCCGCCGCCCGCCGACGGGCCGCCCCTCTCGTGGGACTGGGCCGGAGAACCGTGCGGGGAGGTGTCCGCGCTCTTCGGCGGCACCAGCTCGCCCACCGGCTTGACCTTCCCGGCGGCCTCGAAGCCCCAGTCGAAGAGCTGGGCGGTCTCCTCGTACACCCCGTTCAGCCCGCCGTTGTCCGGGTTCATCACCGTCACCAGCAGCTTCTTGTTCCCGCGCTGGGCGGCGCCCGTGAAGGTCGAGCCGGCCATGGTGGTGGTGCCGTTCTTCACCCCGGCGATGCCCTTGTACGGGCTGATGCCGCCCGCGCCGGTCATCAGCCGGTTGGTGTTCTGGATCTCGAAGTACTCGCGCGGCCTGCCCTCCTCCTGCCTGCCGGGGAACTTCGCCTCGACCGTGCCGCAGTACTCGCGGAAGTCCTGCTTCTGGAGTCCGGAGCGGGCGATGAGCGTGAGGTCGTACGCACTCGACACCTGTTCGGGGGCGTCGTAGCCGTCGGGGGACACCACGTGGGTGTCCAGGGCCTGGAGTTCCTCGGCGTGCGCCTGCATGTCCTTGACGGTCTTCTCGACGCCGCCGTTCATGGCCGACAGGACGTGCACCGCGTCGTTCCCGGAGCGCAGGAACACGCCGAGCCACAGGTCGTGGACGCTGTACTCGTGGTCCTCCTTGACGCCCACCAGGCTGCTGCCGGGGCCGACCCCCTCCATGTCCTCGTCGGTGACCCGGTGCACCCGGTCCTTGGGGAGGCCCGGCAGCACCGTGTCGGCGAAGAGCATCTTCAGGGTGGAGGCCGGCGGCAGCCGCCAGTGGGCGTTGTGCGCCGCGAGGACCTCGCCGGTCTCGGCGTCCGCCACGATCCAGGACCGGCCGCTGAGGTTGGCCGGCAGGGAGGGCGCCCCGGGCAGCGGATTGACCTGGGTGCCCGGCAGCCCGAGGCGGGCGCCGCCGACGGTGGACATCGCGGGGGGCGGCGCCGGGGCGCGCGGTGCCTTGCGGGGCCGCCCCTTCCCGTCGGCCGAGGGGGGCGGCGCCGGCGCGGCGAGCGCGGGCGCGCTCGCGGGTGCCACGAGGACCGCTGGAACCAGCAGTGCGGCGGAAAGGACCGTCAGCGCGGTCTTCTTGGCAGACACGCAGGTGAACGTACATCCCGATGGACTGCCGGGCGCCCGGGGACGGCCAACCGGGCTGAACCACACCCGGTACGGCCCACCCCGGCGCGTCCGTCCTGGGGACGAAACCCATACTGGGGGCATGAAACTCAGCCGTACCGCGTCCTGGTTCCTCGCAGCGTTCGGAGCCTGGTCCTGGGTGATCTGGTCCACGTTCGTCAAGAACCTCTTCCACGACGCCAGCGGTCTGGCTTTCGACGACGGCAGGCCCACGGCCTACTTCTGGGTCCACCTTCTCCTGGCGGTGACGTCGTTTCTCCTGGGGACGGCCGTTGGTGTGATCGGGCTGCGGAGCGTCCTGGCCCTGCGACGGGAATCGCGATGACCGTGGTCGTGGCGACCGTGGCGGTGGTCGCGGTACTGGCGCTGCTCGCGGCGGTCCACCGCTGGCTGTGGGTCCGGCTGGTGCGCGACACCACCCGCGCGGGCGGCCCGGCCCGGAAGGCGGGCACCGTCCTGGCCTTCGCGCTGCCGCTGCTGGCACTGGCGGCACTGACCGCCGGGCGGGCGGGTGCGCCGTTCTGGCTCGAGCGGCTGGTGGCGTGGCCGGGGTACATGTGGCTGGCGGTGCTGCTCTACCTGACGATGGCGATGGCGGTGGCGGAACCGGTCCGCCGCCTGTGGCTCCGCCGGGTTCCGGCGGGCCCGGCCGCCCGGGCGCCGGAGGGGCTCGAACTGGCCTCCGCCGCGGGCGGCCCGGCCGGGGGGACGGCCCAGCCGGCTCCCGGCGCCGCCCCCGACCCGGCTCCGGGCCGGCCCGCCGACCCGACCCCCGGCCAGGCCGCCGCCCCGACCCCCGGGCAGGCCGCAGACCCGACCCCGGGCACGGCCTCCGGCACGGCCTCCGGCCCGGCTCCCGGCGCGGTCGGCCGGCGGGTGTTCGTCGCGCGGGTGCTCGGCGGGGCCGCCGTCGCCGCGGCCGGGGTGACCGTCGGGAACGGCACCCACGGCGTGCTGCGCGGGCCCCGCGTGAAGCGCGTACAGGTGCCGCTGGCCCGGCTGCCCCGCGCCGCGCACGGGTTCCGGATCGCCGTCGTCAGCGACGTCCACCTCGGCCCGGTCCTCGGCCGCGCCCACACCCGCCGCATCGTCGACACCGTCAACCGCACCCAGCCCGACCTCATCGCCATCGTCGGCGACCTCGTGGACGGCGACGTCCGTGACCTCGGGCCCGCCGCCGAACCGCTGCGCGAGCTGAGCGCCCGCCTCGGGAGCTACTTCGTCACCGGCAACCACGAGTACTTCTCCGGCGCCCAGCAGTGGATCGACCACGTCCGCGAACTGGGTCTCGTCCCCCTCGAGAACGCCCGCCGGGAGCTGCCCCACTTCGACCTCGCCGGGGTCAACGACGTCCAGGGCGAGAAGGAGGGCAAGGGCCCCGACTTCCGCGCGGCCCTCGGGGACCGGGACCGCGCGCGGGCCTCCGTGCTCCTCGCCCACCAGCCGGTCGTGATCGACGAGGCCGTGCGCCACGGCGTGGACCTCCAGCTCTCCGGGCACACCCACGGCGGCCAGCTGTGGCCCGGCAAGTACCTGGCCGAGCTGGCGAACCCGACCGTCGCGGGCCTGGAACGCTACGGCGACACCCAGCTGTACGTGTCGCGGGGCGCGGGTGCCTGGGGGCCTCCGGTCCGGGTCGGCGCGCCGTCCGACATCACCGTCGTCGAACTGGCCTCGTACCAGGCCTGACCCCGCGGCCTCCCGGCCGGCCGCCCGGGACCCTCACTCCTCCCCGGAGCGGGCGGAGTGGGGGTCCGCGGTCCGCGTCCCGGCGCGCGAGGCCGCCGTCTGCGCCATGCCCGGCAGGAAGTCCGCGAAGAGTTCGTGCACCTCGCGCACCAGCGGCCGCAGCACCCGGAACCGGGCCAGCACGATGCCGCGCGTGGTCAGCTGCGCCCCGCGCTCGGCGAGCCGGCGGGTCTTCTCGCTGCCGGGCGAGCGGTCGAAGACCCAGTACAGGACCAGGCCCATCTGGGAGAGCCACATCAGTTCCGGCAGGGCGTCGGCCAGTTCGGCGGGCACCTTGGTCTTCGCGCCGGCCAGCACCTCGCGGTGGATGTCGATGGCCGCCTTGCGCGCCGGTTCCGATTCCGCGGAGAACGGGCTGAGCGGACTCTCGGGGTCCGCCGCGTTCTTGAAGAACTGCGAGGCGAACTCGTGGTACGGCTCCGCGATTTCGAGCCAGCTCGTCAGTACGCCGGCGAGCCGCTTCTGGAGATCGCTCTCCTGGTCCAGGATGGGCCGGACCGCAGCCTGGTGGGCCGCGCCGATCCGGTCGTAGAAGCCCTGGACGAGGTGTTCCTTCGACTCGAAGTAGTAGTACGCGTTGCCGACCGAGACCCCCGCCTCCTTGGCGATGCCCCGCATGGTCGTCTTGTCGAAACCGCGTTCCTGGAAGAGCCGGAGCGCGGTTTCGAGAATGAGCGTGCGGGTCTGCTCGCTTTTGGGAGCCTTCTGATCTGTCACGGTGTCCGACTTTATCGGGGTGCCGAGCACTGCTCGTCACAGGCCGGTCCCCCGGGCTCCGCTTCGGACTTGGAACGTACGGCGTGCCGTACGGCGGCGGCCGTGTGCATGGCGGCCCTGGCGAAGGGACGGCCCGCCGGGGTGGCGAGCCATTCGGCCTTCGCGCGGTGCTCGGCCAGGGCCCACAGGCAGACGACGAAGGCGTCCGTCCCGCGCCACAGCTGTCCCGCGTCGCCGACGACGGTGATCTCGCGGAGCGTCTCGGCGTGCGCCAGCCCCGGGAACCGCCGCCACGCCTCGGCGGAGGCGGCCGGCACCAGCCGCAGCGGCACCAGCTGCCGCTGCCGGCCCAGCCAGTTCCGGATGTGGACGCACACGGGGCAGTCGGCGTCGTACAGGACGGTCAGGGACCGGACGCCGTCGGCCCGCACGGCCCGCGCCACGGGTCAGGCCCCGGCCGGCACGGTCCACCCCTGCGGGGGCAGCGGCGGCATCGGCGGCCGCTGCGCGGCCTGCCGCTCCGTGATCCCCCGGCGGCGCATCCGGCTCAGCACCCACACGTTGCCGAGGTGCATGACGCCGAGGACCAGCAGGACGACGCCGAGCTTGACCGACAGGGCCTCGAAGAGCCCCCGGGCTTCGAGTACCGTCTCGCCCGAGCGCAGGTACAGGGTCACGAAGCCGATGTTGACGAGGTAGAAGCCGACCACCAGCAGGTGGTTGACGGCGTCCGCGAGCTTCTCGTTCCCCTGGAGGACGTCGGCGATGAAGACGCGGCCGTTGCGGCTGAGCGTACGGGCGACCCAGACGGTCAGTCCGATGCTGACGAACAGGTAGATGACGTACGCGGCCACGGTGAGGTCCATTGCCCCAGCCCCCCTTGAACGTGTTCAACTCTCTGGCAGGCCTGACTGTAGACCTTTTTTTGAACAGGTTCAAGCCTTCTGTCGCCGCCGTCAGAAGGCCGCACCGGCGATCTTCAGGATGCGGCCCAGCTCGGTCGGGCCGTCCGACTCCTCCCGCGGCCGGCGGTTCGTCGGGTTGAGGGAGTACACCAGTACCCGGCCGCCCCCTTCGCCGGCGAAGACCCCGCTGGTGTAGCCGTTGTACGAGCCCGTCTTGCCCCACACCCAGCGGTCCGGGCCGAGCCGTACGTGCTGGAGGCCGCCCCGGCTGAAGGTGCCGTGCCCCTCGAAGCCGGGGACCGCCTCCGTCAGGAGCCGCCGCTGCGCGGGCGGCAGCAGCCGGCCGTGCAGCAGGGCCGTGAAGAACCGGTCGAGTTCCGGGGCGTTGGAGACCATCCCGCCCTCGGCCCAGGCCCAGGGACTCTGCCGGGAGTTGTCCACCAGCTCCCCGGTGCCGTCGCCGGAGGCGTCCCACAGGGCACGGGTGTGCGGGGCCGGGAGCGACCAGTCGTCCGCGGCGGGGACGTACGTGCGGCGCAGTCCCAGGGGCCGCGCGATCCGGTGCCGCACTTCCTCGGCGTACGTACGGCCGGCCGTCCTCTCGATCACCATGCCGAGCAGGAAGTGGTTCAGGCCGTTGTACTGCTGCCGCGAGCCCGGCACGGGCCGCGGCGCGCCGGCCTCCGCGGCCGCCCGTACCGCGTCGGAGACCGCCGACGCCGGGGTGGTGCCGGGGGAGGGCGGGACCGGCTTGGGCAGGTCGCTGGTGTGGCTGAGCAGCTGCCCGACGGTGATCGGGGCCCACTCGGCGGGGAGGGTGCCCGGCAGGACCCCGTGACCGGGGCGGCGGCGGGCCGCGCGGCGGCGGCCGCCGCGGGCGGGGTGCCCGCGCCGAGGACGGCCAGGGCCACACCGGCGGCGATCAGGGCCGTCCGGGCAAGGCGGGCGTGGCGGGGGGCGGAGTGCGGGGCGTTCGTCATGCCGTGAGCCTGTCGGGAGGAAGATCCCCGGACCACCGGGCCGCCCCTGACCCGTCCCTGACGGGCTCCCGGGTACGCGTAAGGGCCCCGCCCCCGGAGGATGTCCGGGGGCGGGGCCCTGTGCCCGCCGGTGCCGGCCGGGGCCGGGACCGGCGGGCGGGGTCCTGCCCGGCGCCGCGGGCGGCGCCTCGGAAGGATCAGAAGCGGCGGGTGATCAGCGCCCGCTTGACTTCCTGGATCGCCTTCGTGACCTCGATGCCGCGCGGGCACGCGTCGGTGCAGTTGAAGGTCGTGCGGCAGCGCCACACGCCGTCCTTGTCGTTCAGGATCTCCAGCCGCTGCTCGCCGGCCTCGTCACGCGAGTCGAAGATGAAGCGGTGCGCGTTGACGATCGCCGCCGGGCCGAAGTACTGGCCGTCGTTCCAGAACACCGGGCACGAGGAGGTGCACGCGGCGCACAGGATGCACTTGGTGGTGTCGTCGAAGCGCTCGCGGTCCTCGGCGGACTGCAGGCGCTCGCGCGTCGGCTCGTTGCCCTTGGTGACCAGGAACGGCATGACGTCGCGGTACGCCTGGAAGAAGGGCTCCATGTCGACCACGAGGTCCTTCATCACCGTGAGGCCCTTGATGGCCTCGACGGTGATCGGCTTCTCCGGGTTGATGTCCTTGATCAGCGTCTTGCAGGCGAGCCTGTTCTTGCCGTTGATCCGCATCGCGTCGGAGCCGCAGATGCCGTGCGCGCACGAGCGGCGGAAGGTCAGCGTGCCGTCGAGGTCCCACTTGATCTTGTGGAGACCGTCGAGCACGCGCTCCTTCGGGTCGATCTCGATCTGGAAGTCCTGCCACTCCGCCTGGTCGGAGACCTCGGGGTTGAAGCGGCGGATCCGGAAGGTGACCGTGATGTACGGCGAGGCGGCGGCCGCCGCCTCCATCTTGTCCAGGGTCGGGGTGGCCATCAGTACTTACGCTCCATCGGCTGGTAGCGGGTGACGACGACGGGCTTGTAGTCCAGGCGCACGGAGTCCTGGCCGTCGGCGCCGACCTCGCGGTACGCCATGGTGTGGCGCATGAAGTTGACGTCGTCGCGGTTCGGGTAGTCCTCGCGGTAGTGACCGCCGCGGGACTCCTTGCGCGCCAGGGCGGACACGGCCATGACCTCGGCCAGGTCGAGCAGGTTGCCCAGCTCGATGGCCTCCAGCAGGTCCGTGTTGAAACGCTTGCCCTTGTCCTGGACGGACACGTTCTTGTAGCGCTCGCGCAGCTCCGCGATCTTCTCGACCGCGGTCTTGATGGTCTGCTCCGTACGGAAGACCATCACGTTCGCGTCCATCGTCTCCTGGAGCTCCAGGCGCAGATCGGCGACCCGCTCCTTGCCCGTGGAGTTGCGCAGGTGCTCGACGAGGTCGGCCACCTGCTGCGCCGGGTTCTCCGGCAGCTCGACGTAGTCGTTCTCGGCCGCGTACTTGGCCGCCGCGATGCCGGAGCGCTTGCCGAAGACGTTGATGTCCAGCAGCGAGTTGGTGCCCAGGCGGTTGGCGCCGTGCACCGACACGCACGCGACCTCGCCGGCCGCGTACAGGCCGGGGACGACGGTGGTGTTGTCCGCCAGGACCTCACCCTCGACGTTGGTCGGGATGCCGCCCATGGCGTAGTGCGCGGTGGGCTGGATCGGGATCGGGTCCGTGTACGGCTCGATGCCCAGGTAGGTGCGCGCGAACTCGGTGATGTCCGGGAGCTTCGCGTCGAGCTGCTCCGGCGGCAGGTGCGTCAGGTCCAGGTACACGTGGTCGCCGGCGGGACCGCAGCCGCGGCCCTCGCGGATCTCCGTGTAGATGGAGCGCGAGACGACGTCACGGGACGCGAGGTCCTTCATGACCGGCGCGTACTTCTCCATGAAGCGCTCGCCGTCCTTGTTGCGGAGGATGCCGCCCTCACCGCGGGCGCCCTCCGTCAGCAGGATGCCCATGCGCCAGATGCCCGTCGGGTGGAACTGGAAGAACTCCATGTCCTCCAGCGGCAGGCCGCGGCGGTAGCAGGCCGCCTGGCCGTCACCCGTGAGGGTGTGCGCGTTGGAGGTCACCTTGAAGAACTTGCCGGTGCCGCCGGAGGCGTAGATGACGGCCTTCGCCTGGAACACGTGGATCTCGCCGGTGGCGAGCTCGTACGCGACCACACCGGCCGACTTCTTGACGCCGTCCTCCTCGACCAGGAGCTGGTCCAGGACGTAGAACTCGTTGAAGAACTCCACGCCCTCCTTGACGCAGTTCTGGTACAGCGTCTGGAGGATCATGTGGCCGGTGCGGTCCGCGGCGTAGCAGGACCGGCGGACCGGGGCCTCGCCGTGGTTGCGCGAGTGGCCGCCGAAGCGGCGCTGGTCGATCGTGCCGTCCGGGGTGCGGTTGAACGGCAGGCCCATCTTCTCGAGGTCGAGGACCGCGTCGATGGCCTCCTTCGCCAGGATCTCGGCGGCGTCCTGGTCGACCAGGTAGTCACCGCCCTTGACCGTGTCGAAGGTGTGCCACTCCCAGTTGTCGTCCTCCACGTTGGCCAGCGCGGCGGCCATGCCGCCCTGCGCGGCACCCGTGTGGGAGCGGGTGGGGTAGAGCTTCGTCAGCACCGCGGTGCGGCTGCGCTTCGTCGCCTCGATGGCGGCGCGCATGCCCGCGCCACCGGCGCCGACGATGACGGTGTCGTACTTGTGGATCTTCATGAGTCGATTCGCCTCAGCCCGTGCCTAGCGGATGTTCGGGTCGAAGGTGAAGATCACCAGCGTGCCCAGAAGGATGGTGAACACCGTGGCGGTGTAGAGCAGGCCCTTCAGCCACAGCCGCGTGTTGGCGCGCTCCGCGTAGTCGTTGATGACGGTACGCAGACCGTTGGCGCCGTGCAGCATGGCCAGCCACAGCATCAGCAGGTCCCAGACCTGCCAGAACGGGGACGCCCAGCGGCCGGCCACGAAGGCGAAGCCGATCTTGGAGACGCCGCCGTCCAGCACCAGCTGGATCAGCAGGTGACCGATGACCAGGACGACGAGCACGATGCCCGAGAGGCGCATGAAGAGCCAGGCGGCCATCTCGAAGTTGCCGCGGGTCGAGCGCGGGGTCTTGCCCGTGCGCTTGCGCGGCGCCTCGATGTAGGGCGCCGGGTTGTCGGTGTCGTAGAGGGAAACGCCCTCCACGTCGCCGATCGCCTTGGCGGAAGAAGTGTCGGAAGACATGCGTGTCACTCCCCGAACAGAACGCGGTAGGCGTGGCCGAGGACCGGGAGGACGGCGAAGGCCATCAGCACGATCCAGACGCCCACGACGGACCAGAGCATCTGCTTCTGGTAGCGGGGGCCCTTGGACCAGAAGTCCACGGCGATGACACGGAGACCGTTGAGCGCGTGGAAGAGGATGGCGGCCACGAGGCCGTACTCCAGCAGCGCGACGATCGGGGTCTTGTAGGTAGCCACGACATCGTCGTACGCCTCGGGGGAGACGCGGACGAGAGCGGTGTCGAGGACGTGTACGAACAGGAAGAAGAAGATGAGGACGCCGGTGACTCGATGAGCCACCCAGGACCACATTCCTTCCCGGCCGCGGTACAACGTTCCAGCCGGCACGGAAAACCCTCCGGAAGCGGGGCGGGGGCCAGCCGGCTTCTTTGTCGGTCGGGCCCGGCCGGGTACGGTCCACCGGCCCCGGACATCGTAGCGACGCTTTGTCGGTTCCCTCGCCCGGGGTCCGTCGGTGTGATCAAACAGGCACGGACGGGCTACCCCGCAGGGGCAAATAGTCCGAAATCGGCAGCAGACAGACCGTCATCGGGGTCGGGGCGGTGCGCTCCGGCGAGTCGGTCCAGCAGGCGGACCATCCGGGAGCGGGCCAGCAGGCGCAGTTCGTCGGCGGCGATCGAGCGCTCCTCGTCGATCTCGTGAGCCATCCTCCGGCGGATCGCGGCCAGCAGCTGGTCCACCTGCTCCTCCGGCGGGTGCCCGTCCAGGCAGATCACGAAGGCGTGCCCGAAGGTCCGCTCGTACTCCGCCCGCGCCGCGTCGAGGGCGAGGAGCGCGGCGTACGGGGCGCCCTGGCCCAGCTCCGCAGAGGTCTCCAGGGACAGCGCTTCGGACAGGTCGCCCTGGGAGAGGTCGTACGCGGCCTCGTCCCCGGCCGCCAGCAGGGAGGCGGTGTCGGGGTACGGGCGGTGGGCCGTCACCCGGTGGGCCCAGCGCCCGCTGCCGCAGCAGCGCAGCAGGACGGCGCGCGCGGTCTCGGGGGGCAGGGCGTTGAAGCGCGCCAGTCCGGCGCCGGGGGCGGAGGCCGGACCGCGGACCTGTGCCGGAAGCTGGCTGGACAGCGGTTCTCCTCGGGGCGTGGCGCGGGTGTGCCGCCACGCTAGCGATCTCGGAGGGGCGGCGCCCTGCCCGTGCGGGGATTTCACCCGGAAGTGAGCCGAAAGGATGAGGCGGGGAGGTTTGACCCGCCGGAGAGGGGAAGACGACCGAGGCCGCCACCCCCCACAGGAGAGGCCCCGGTCGCCATCCGTCACGGACTCGTGCGACAAGCCCGTATCCATGTCAGCGTATGGAGTGCGTTTTCTGTCACACCCCGCTCCGCGCAGGCTCGGTCGCTGGTTGTAGAACTCGTGGACGAGAGGTACTTGAAAGCCGTAACGTGCGGATTTGCGCCACACGTACAGGACGTCGAACGGGTTGGGGACTTTGCTGGGGGACGACGCGGAGCTGACCGCCGCGGTGCTCGCGGCACAGGACGGCGACGAAAGCGCGTTCCGGACTGTGTACCGCGCCGTGCACCCGCGCCTGCTCGGATACGTACGCACGCTCGTCGGTGACGGCGACGCCGAGGACGTGACCTCCGAAGCCTGGCTGCAGATCGCCCGCGACCTCGGATCCTTCACCGGCGACGCCGACCGCTTCCGCGGCTGGGCCGCCCGCATCGCCCGCAACCGGGCCCTGGACCACATCCGCATGCGCGGCCGCCGCCCCGCCATCGGCGGCGACGAGACCGAGCTGACCGGCCGGGCCGCGGACTCCGACACCTACGGCGAGGCCATGGAGGCCCTGTCCACCGGGCAGACCATGAAGCTGATCGCCCAGCTCCCGCAGGACCAGGCGGAGGCCGTCGTCCTGCGGGTGGTCGTCGGGCTGGACGCCAAGAGCGCGGCCGAGACCCTCGGCAAGCGCCCCGGGGCGGTCCGCACGGCCGCCCACCGGGGGCTGAAGAAGCTCGCGGAACTGCTGAGCGCGGAGTCCGGCCCCGCCGGCGGGGCGGGCGGGACGGAAAACGAAGCGGAGTCCCGCGCCCTGGTCGGCCATAATGCCGGGGACCAGGCACGGGAGCGCGATCTCGACGCGGTACCCGCACAGCGCGCGCGGGCGGGGGACCTGGTGGAGCAAACCGGTGTGACGCATTCACGTTGGCGGACGCAGAAGGACATGTGATGGCCGACGAGCACAACGCGTGGCTGGACGGGGCCGCGGCGGACGAACTGCTGCGCGGAGGTACCCCCGACCCGGTCGGCGCCGACCCCCGCGCCCGGGCGGAGGCCGCCCGGATGCGCGCCGCCCTCGACGCCCTGACGCCCCGGACCGCCGGGGGCGGGCTGCCCGGCGAGGAAGCCGCCCTGGCCGCCTTCCGCGCGGCCCGCGCCACGGTGCCCGTGACGGCGCCCCCGCCGGAGCCCGCAGGGACCGCCGCCCCGGCCGGCGGCGACCGTGAACCCCTGGTCGACCTGGCCCCGATACCCCCCGTACGCATCCCCGCGCAGCGGCGCCACGCAGCCGCCCGGTTCGGGCTGGCCGCCGCGCTGGCCGGCGTCGCCGTCGGCGGGATCGCGGCCGTCGCCGGGACCGGCCTGCTGGACCGCGCCGCGCACCTGACGGCGGGCCCCGCCCCGGCCGTCTCCGTCACCGCCGACTCGGACCCGGCGCCGGCCGGGGACACCGCGGGCCCCAGCCCCGTCGCGCCGCAGCTGCGGCCGACCCCGTCCCCGGGCGGCGGCGGCTTCACGTACGGCCCGGACGCCTCGCGGATCCCGGGCACGGACACGCGTACGTCCCCCGGCGCCGCCCCCAGCCCGTCCGTGCCGCCCGGCACGGCCGCCACGGGCGGCGGGGGCACGGCCGGCACCGACGGCACGCCTGACAGGTTCATCGACAGCGGCGCCGGCGGCGCAGACGGCGGCGGTGGCCACAGCGGCACCGAAAAGCCCCGGCCCGAGGACCTGTGCCGGGCGAACAAGGCGAAGAACCTCAGCGACGACCGGCGCGAGTACCTCGCCAAGCTCGCGGGCGGGGCCGCGAAGGTCCAGCGCTTCTGCGCGACCCTGCTGGACGGAGCGCCCCGGGGCGGCGTCCCGCAGAGCGGTGCGGACCAGGGCGGCGTTCCGCTGCCCTCGCCGTCCTCCCTGACGAGCGGCGGACTGGGCTTCCGCAGCCGCTGAAACGCCCGCCGCGACCGTCGGCGGAATCGTTTCCGCAGACCCTCCGGCCGGGGCAGTAACACTTTTCGAACCGCCGGCGCAGTACGTATCGAGCCGACTGGTCATCGGCCGCGCACGAGCCGGGGTTCCCCCCGTACCCCTGGGCTCGGCGCACCCGGCGCGGGTGGGGCACGTTCCCCCGGCCCTGCCCGCGCCCCCTCTCCTCCTCACGACCGCAGCCGGCCCCCGGGTCACCGGGCCCGGGTCGCCGCCCCCCGGACCACCGGGGCCCGGTCACCAGTAGACGACGACCTTGTCGCCCACCTTCACCTGGTCGAAAAGCTCCGACAGCTTCTTCTTGTCCCGGACGTTCACACAGCCGTGCGAGGCGCCGTCGTAGCCGCGGGCCGCGAAGTCGGACGAGTAGTGCACCGCCTGGCCCTGGCTGAAGAACATCGAGTACGGCATCGACGTGTGGTAGATCGTCGACGTCCACTCCTTCGCCTTCCACTCCACCTGGAACAGGCCCTCGCGGGTCGGCGTGTTCTCCGAACCGAAGCGCACGTCCATCGTGGAGACGACCTTGCCGTCGATCATCCAGGCCAGGGTGCGGCTCTCCTTGCTGATGCACATCACCCGCCCCTGCATGCAGCGCGGGTCCGGGGCGTCCACCTCGTTGGTGGTCGGCGGACGCAGCTCCTGCTCCGTCGGCTTCGTGCTGAGGGCCTGCACCTTCTGCCAGGTGGCCTCGTCCACCGACCCGGTCGCGGGCAGCCCGTGCCGCGACTGGAAGGTCCTGACCGCGGCGGTCGTCTTCGAGCCGTAGAAACCGGTGGGCGCCGTCGACACCAGCTTGAGCTGGCGCAGCCGGGCCTGGAGCTCCCGGACCTGCTCGCTCTCGTCGCCGTTGGCCATGAGCGCCTTCGGGCCGGGGGCGGCCGACGACGGTGAGGACGAGGGCGACGAGGGCGACGGCGCGGACGTCGGGGAGGACGACGCGGAGGGCGAGGCCCCGCCCGGCTTGTCGTCCCGCTGGGAGGGGGAGGCCGTGGGGGACGCCGCCGGTGAGGAGGGCGCGGCCGGACCGGCACCGCCGCCCTGGGGTGCGCACGCGGTCGCGGCGAGCGCGGCGGCGGCGGCCAGGCCGAGCGTACGGACGATGGCTCTCTGTCGCTGCATGGTGGGGTCCCCCGGATTCAAGGTCGTGTATCAGGGTGACGCCTCGAAGGCGCGGAAAGTTGCACGCGGCCGCGCGGTGTCGCCAAGAGGGCTCCGGTCCCACCCGGACAGCGGCGCCGAAGGGGCCGGGCACGCCGGGCGGCAGGTGCCCCGGACCTGCCGCCCGGCGGTTCCCGGCTCCCCCGTGAGGTCCTCGCGCCACGGCGGGGCCCGGGGCCGCTCCCTCTCCCGCCGGGCCCCCCACCACACTCGAACGAGTGGCGGCGCGCGGCGTCCGGGCGGCCGGGAGGACAGCCGTCAGGCGCGTCAGCCGCCCCGGGCCCGTCCCCGCGCGGTAGGCAGGGAGCTCACCGGTCCCGCCCGGGACAGGACCCCACGGAGGCACGTCGATGGCACGCACCGAGAGCGGAATCCCCC
The DNA here is from genome assembly GCF_055575515.1 of Streptomyces sp. NPDC034086. Lineage (NCBI taxonomy): Bacteria > Bacillati > Actinomycetota > Actinomycetes > Kitasatosporales > Streptomycetaceae > Streptomyces > Streptomyces sp. NPDC034086. The sequence goes on from NZ_JBVISM010000002.1 coordinate 169,789, forward strand.
TCGAACCCGTCTACGGCCCGGCCGACCTGACCGGCTGGGACCCGCGGGTCCGGCTCGGCAGCCCCGGGGAGTACCCCTACACCCGCGGCATCCACCCCACGATGTACACCGCGCGGCCCTGGACGATGCGCCAGTACGCCGGGTTCGGCACGGCCGCCGAATCCAACGCCCGCTACCGGGCGCTCATCGAGGGCGGCGGGACCGGCCTGTCCGTGGCCTTCGACCTGCCCACCCAGATGGGGCACGACTCCGACGCCCCCCTCGCGCACGGGGAGGTCGGCAAGGTCGGCGTCGCCGTCGACTCGGTCGAGGACATGCGGGCGCTCCTCGAAGGCATCCCCCTCGACCGGGTGTCGACCTCGATGACCATCAACGCCCCCGCCGCCCTGCTGCTCCTGATGTACCAGCTGGTCGCCGAGGAACAGGGCATCCCGGGCGGGCGGCTGACGGGCACCGTGCAGAACGACGTCCTCAAGGAGTACATCGCCCGCGGGACGTACATCTTCCCGCCCGGCCCCTCCCTGCGGCTGACGGCCGACGTCTTCCGGTACTGCCGCGAGGAGATCCCCCGGTGGAACACCATCTCCGTCTCCGGCTACCACATGGCCGAAGCGGGGGCCTCGCCCGTGCAGGAGATCGCCTTCACCCTCGCCGACGCGATCGCGTACGTCCGTACCGCGCTCGACGCCGGGATGGCGGTCGACGAGTTCGCGCCCCGGCTGTCGTTCTTCTTCGTCGCCCGCACCACCCTCCTGGAGGAGGTGGCCAAGTTCCGTGCGGCGCGGCGGATCTGGGCCCGCGTGATGCGCGAGGAGTTCGGGGCCCGCGACCCGAAGTCCCTGATGCTGCGCTTCCACACCCAGACGGCCGGGGTGCAGCTGACGGCGCAGCAGCCCGAGCTGAACCTCGTACGCGTGGGCGTGCAGGCGCTGGCCGCCGTACTCGGCGGCACCCAGTCCCTGCACACCAACTCCTTCGACGAGGCCATCGCGCTGCCGACGGAGAAGGCGGCCCGCCTCGCCCTGCGCACCCAGCAGGTGCTGGCGTACGAGACGGACGTGCCGCTGACGGTCGATCCCTTCGCCGGGTCGTACGCGGTGGAGCGGATGACGGACGAGGTGGAGGCGGCCGCGCTCGCCCTGATGCGGCGGATCGAGGACCTGGGCGGGGCGGTCGCGGCGATCGAGGCCGGCTTCCAGAAGGAGGAGATCGAGGCCAACGCCTACCGCATCGCCCGCGAGCAGGAGAGCGGCGAGCGGATCGTGGTCGGCGTCAACCGCTTCGCGCTGGAGCGGGAGGAGCCGTACGAGCCCCTGCGGGTGGACCCGGCGATCGAGGCCCGGCAGTGCGCCGCCCTGGAGCGGCTCAGGGCGGCGCGGGACGGACGGGCGGTGGGGCGGGCGCTGGCCGCCCTGCGGGAGGCGGCGGCCGGCACCCGGGACAACGTACTGCCCCCGATGAAGGAGGCCCTGCGGGCACGGGCCACGGTGGGGGAGGTGTGCGGGGTGCTGCGGGAGGTCTGGGGGAGCTACGAACCGTCCGGTCCCGCCCACTGAAATCGACTGGCGCGACAGGTGTGTCCTCATGGGACACTCCTGCCCATGCTGGGTGTGACAGACCTTCCTACCTATCTCGCCGCCGTCGTGCTGATCGTGCTGCTGCCGGGGCCGAACTCGCTCTACGTGCTCTCCGTCGCCTCCCGGCGCGGGGTCAAGGAGGGGTACAAGGCCGCCTGCGGGGTGTTCAGCGGGGACACCGTGCTCATGGTGCTCGCGGCGGCCGGGGCGGGCGCGCTGCTCCAGACCAGCCCGGTGCTGTTCACGGTGGTCAAGGTCCTCGGTGCCGGCTACCTCGGCTGGCTGGCCGTCGGCATGCTGCGCGCCGCCCGGGGCATGTGGCGCGGCCGCGGGGGCCGGGACGGGGAGCGGGCCGTGGAGGAGCCGGCCGCCGGCACGGCCGAGCGGCCCTACCGGCGGGCGCTGGTGGTGAGCCTGCTCAACCCGAAGGCGATCCTGTTCCTGCTCTCCTTCTTCGTGCAGTTCGTCGACCCCGGCTACGCCTATCCGGCGCTGTCGTTCCTGCTCCTCGGGGCGGTCTCGCAGCTGATCAGCTTCCTCTACCTGTCCACCCTGATATTCGCGGGCACCCGGCTGTCCACCGCCTTCCGCCGCCGCAGGCGGCTGTCGGCCGGCGCGACCTCGGCGGCGGGCGTGGTCTTCCTCGGCTTCGCCGCGAAGCTCGCCGTCAGCTGACCGCCCCGCCGGGGGCGGGGACCGTGCGGCGGCGGCTTGGGCCCCGCCACGGGACGCCCCGGCGGCCGGACGGGCGCGGGAGTTTACCCCCCGCCGCCACCGGTCATGCGTCCAGAGGCCCCTTTTCTTTCCCCTAAGGGCATGAACTTTTGGTGATCTCCGGACAGTTGACCCATCCGTGCGCCTACCCTTCAACGGGTGAACCAGTTGATGTCCCGCGAGCCCCAGACCGCCCTGCCCGGCAAGCCTGCCCGGCCCGAGCTGCCCGGCAAGCTGCCGGACCGGCTCCGCGCCGAACTGATCGCTTTCCGCCGGGACCTGCACATGCACCCCGAGCTAGGACACCAGGAGTTCCGTACCACCGCGGCGATCAAGGCCCGGCTGGAGCAGGCCGGCCTGCGACCACGCGTCCTGAAGTCCGGTACCGGACTCATCTGTGACGTCGGCACCTGGGACGGGGAACGGCCGATGCTGGCCCTCCGCGCGGACATCGACGCCCTGCCCATCCCGGACGCCAAGACGCACGTCGCGTACCGCTCCACCTACCCGGACCGCGCCCACGCCTGCGGCCACGACGTCCACACCGCAGTCGTCCTCGGCGCCGGCCTGGTCCTCGCCGAGCTCGACCGCCAGGGCCTGCTGCCCCGCCCGGTGCGGCTGCTGTTCCAGCCGGCCGAGGAGGTGCTGCCGGGCGGCGCGACCGAGGCCATCGAGTCCGGGGTGCTGGACGGCGTCGGCAGGATCATCGCGGTGCACTGCGACCCCCGCGTCGACGCCGGCATGATCGGGCTGCGGCCCGGCCCCATCACCTCGGCCTGCGACCGCCTGGAGGTCACCCTGGCCGGCCCGGGCGGCCACACCGCCCGCCCGCACCTGACCACCGACATGGTGACGGCCGCCGCGCGGGTCGCCGTCGACGTCCCGGCCCTGCTGGCCCGCCGCATGGACGCCCGCTCGGGCATGTCCGTGACCTGGGGCCGGATCGAGTCCGGGCACGCGTGCAACGTCATCCCGATGCACGCCGAGCTGTCCGGCACGGTCCGCTGCCTGGACCTCAACGCCTGGTACGAGGCCCCGGACATGATCCACGCGGCGATCGACGAGGTCGCCACCATGCACGGGGCCAAGTTCGAGATCAACCACGTGCGCGGGGTGCCCCCCGTGGTCAACGACCCGGTGGTCACCGAACTGCTCCGGGAGGCCATGGGCGCCCGCTGCGGCCCCGGGGCGGTCGAGGACACCGAGCAGAGCCTCGGCGGCGAGGACTTCTCCTGGTACCTCGAGCACGTCCCCGGCGCCATGGCCCGCCTCGGCGTCCGCCGGCCGGGTGACACCGCCAAGCGGGACCTGCACCGGGGCGACTTCGACGTCGACGAGTCCGCGATCGGCTACGGAGTGGAGTTCTTCACGGCCGCCGCGCTGCTCGACGGACGCCGCGGCGGGCCCCTCGGATAAAAGATCGGGCAAAGCTCTTTACAGCACCGGCGGGCCGGCCGTCGGCGGCGTCCAGCCCTTGGTACACAAGGGCCGGACGCCTGTCCTGTTACCGATCGGTCACTGTCCGGTTCGCGTCGATCCGATAACGACTCATGAACGGGCCTTTAACTGACATCTACGCGCGTTACGATCGCCGCGAAACCAGCGCCGGTCGTGGCGCTTCGGTCAGGTTTTGAAGGAGCCTCCCCTTGCGCCGGATCACCAGGATCGCCACCGTGGGCCTCGCGTCCGCGGCGCTGGCCCTCTCGGCCACCGCCTGTGGCGGAAAGAAGTCCTCGGACAGCCCGTCTGCCGACGGCAGCGCCTCCTCCTCCGCGGGCGCGGCCATCGCGTACGACATCGGCGGCCGTGGCGACCAGTCGTTCAACGACGCCGCCTACGCGGGCCTCGAGAAGGCCGAGAAGGACCTGAAGGTCAAGGGCGCCGAGGCGGAGCCCACCGAGGGCGAGAGCGAGGCCGACAAGGTCCAGCGCCTCACCGAGCTGGCCCGCAAGGGCAACAACCCGGTCATCGGCGTCGGCTTCGCGTACGCGCCGGCCATCAAGAAGGTCGCGGCGAAGTTCCCGAACACCACGTTCGGCATCATCGACGACACCTCGGTGACCGAGAAGAACATCGCCAACCTGGTCTTCAACGAGGAGCAGGGCTCCTACCTGGCCGGCGTCGCCGCCGCCAAGGCGTCGAAGAGCGGCACGGTCGGCTTCATCGGCGGTGTCGAGGTCCCGCTGATCAAGAAGTTCGAGGCGGGCTTCGCCCAGGGCGTCAAGGACACCAACCCCAACGCGAAGGTACTGACCAAGTACCTCTCCCAGCCGCCGGACTTCGGTGGCTTCGCCAAGCCCGACCTGGGCAAGGCCGCGGCCAAGGGCCAGATCGACGGCGGCGCCGACGTGATCTACGCCGCTGCCGGCCTCGCCGGCTCGGGCGCCATCGAGGCCGCCGCGACTTCCGGCAAGTGGGCCATCGGTGTCGACTCCGACCAGTACAACCAGGCCGGTCTGTCGAAGTACAAGGACAAGATCCTGACCTCGGTCACCAAGGACGTCTCCGACGCGGTCTACAACCTGATCAAGTCGGTCAAGGACGGCAGCCCGCAGTCCGGTGAGGTCCGCTACGGCCTGGACAAGGACGGCGTCGGCCTGGCCGACTCCAACCCCGAGTACAAGAACATGACCGACCTGATCGCCGCGGTGGACAAGGCGAAGGCCGACATCATCGCGAAGAAGATCACCGTCAAGACCACGCCGTAACGGCCCGTCTGACGTCCCGTCGCGGTCACCGGGGTCCGGGAAGCGGTCTCAACCGCTCCCGGACCCCGCACCGCGTCTCCCCCCTGAGTCGGTGACCACTTGTGGCCAGTTGGCCGCAAGTTTTCACTTCCGACAGTGCTACGCGCGTAGAGGCATGGTGGACGCGATACCGTCCGACTCCCGCCCACCCGCCCGGCCGATCTCCGCCCTGTCCCCCTGCCCACTCGGCTTTTCCAGCTCCTTCCGCGCCAAGGAGAGTGCGTCATCAACGCGTCCAGCCCCCCTCTCGCCGTAGAACTGCACGGCATCACCAAGCGTTTCCCCGGCGTCGTCGCCAACAAGGACATCGCCATCTCCGTCCGCAAGGGCACGGTCCACGCCCTCATCGGTGAGAACGGTGCCGGCAAGTCGACCCTGATGAAGATCCTCTACGGCATGCAGAAGCCGGACGAGGGCACCATCGCCATCGACGGGGAGCAGGTCTCCTTCAACAACCCCGGCGAGGCCATCGCCCGCGGCATCGGCATGGTGCACCAGCACTTCATGCTGGCCGACAACCTCACCGTCCTGGAGAACGTCGTCCTCGGCGGCGAGAAGCTCTACGGCATCGGCGCCAAGGCCCGCAAGAAGATCAAGGAGATCTCGGACGCGTACGGTCTCGGCGTGCGCCCCGACGCCCTGGTCGAGGACCTCGGTGTGGCCGACCGCCAGCGGGTGGAGATCCTCAAGGTCCTCTACCGCGGCGCCAAGACCCTCATCCTCGACGAGCCGACCGCCGTGCTCGTGCCGCAGGAAGTGGACGCGCTCTTCGACAACCTGCGCGAGCTCAAGGCGGAGGGCCTCACGGTCATCTTCATCTCGCACAAGCTGGGCGAGGTCCTGAAGGTCGCCGACGACATCACCGTCATCCGCCGCGGCACCACCGTCGGCACCGCCGACCCCAAGACCGCCACGACCAAGCAGCTCGCCGAGCTGATGGTCGGCAGCGAGCTGCCCTCGCCGGAGACCCGCGAGTCCACGGTGACCACGACGCCCATGCTGAAGGTCGACGGCCTGACCGTCGCCGACGCGGGCGTGGTCATCGCCCCCGAGACCTCCACGAGCGCCCCCGGCGACCCCGGCACCGGTATCCGCGAGACCCCGGTGGCCGGCCGCCTGCTGCTCGACGGGATCAGCTTCACCATCCACAAGGGCGAGGTCCTCGGCATCGCCGGTGTCGAGGGCAACGGCCAGACGGAGCTGATCGAGGCCCTCATGGGCATGATCACCCCCGACGCGGGCGTCATCACCCTCGACGGCGACGACATCACCAGGACCCCGGTGCGCAAGCGTCGCGAGGGCGGCATCGGCTACATCCCCGAGGACCGCCACCGCCACGGCCTGCTGCTGGAGTCCCCGCTGTGGGAGAACCGCATCCTCGGCCACGTCACCGAGGCGCCCAACTCCCGGCGCGGCATCCTCGACCCGAAGGCCGCGCGCAAGGACACCGAGCGGATCGTGCGCGAGTACGACGTCCGCACCCCGGGCATCGACGTCACCGCGGCCTCGCTCTCCGGCGGCAACCAGCAGAAGCTGATCGTCGGCCGCGAGATGAGCCACAACCCCAAGTTCCTGATCGCCGCCCACCCCACGCGCGGTGTGGACGTCGGCGCGCAGGCGCAGATCTGGGACGCGATCCGCGAGGCCCGCCGCGAGGGCCTCGCCGTGCTGCTGATCTCCGCCGACCTGGACGAGCTGATCGGCCTGTCCGACACGCTCCGCGTCATCTACCGCGGCCGCCTGGTCGCGGACGCCGACCCGGCGACGATCACCCCCGAGGAGCTCGGCACCGCCATGACGGGCGCCGCCACCGGGCACCTGGAAGCCACTGACGACCACTCCGCCGGGGTCGACGGCGACACGACGGAGGACGAGGCCCGATGAAGAAATTCGACAAGGACCGGCTGCTTCTCGGCTTCGCCGGACCCGCGCTGGCACTGGTCAGCGCCTTCGTACTCAGCATGATCGTGCTGGCCGCTTCGGGCGTGGACCCGATCGAGCCGCTGCGCATCATGATCGAACAGTCCGGCTACGAGGACGTCCAGGTCCTCATCCTGAACCAGGCCGGCACGTACTACCTGGCAGCCCTGGCCGTCGCCATCGGCTTCCGGATGAACCTCTTCAACATCGGTGTGGACGGCCAGTACCGCCTCGCCGCGATGGTCAGCGCCCTGGTCGGCGCGGCCGTCACGCTGCCCGGCCCGCTGCACATCCTGGTGATCGTGCTCGTCGCGATGCTCGTCGGCGCCTTCTGGTCCGGCATCGCGGGCGTCCTCAAGGCCAAGCGCGGCGTGAGCGAGGTCGTCTCGACGATCATGCTCAACGCCATCGCGACCTCGCTGATCGCCTGGCTGATCCTCCCCAAGAACCTCGGCGTGCAGCCGGTCGGCTCCAACGACCTGACCACCGGTGACATCCCGGAGTCCGGCTGGTTCCCGGGCGTGGAGCTCAGCGACGGCCTGGAGATCTACGGCTTCACCTTCATCGCCTTCGCGCTGGGCGTCGTCTACTGGTTCGTGCTCAACCGCACCCGCTTCGGCTTCGACCTGCGCGCCACCGGCGCCAGCGAGTCCGCCGCCCAGGCCTCCGGCGTGGACGCCAAGAAGATGATCATGACCTCGATGCTCATCTCGGGCGCCGTCGCCGGTCTGGTCAGCATGCCGCTGCTGCTGGGCGAGTCCCACACGTACAACCTGTCCTTCCCGGCGGGCATCGGCTTCACCGGCATCACCATCGCGCTGCTCGGCCGCAACAACCCGGTCGGCATCTTCTTCGCCGCGCTGCTGATCGCCTTCATCGACAAGGCCTCGGCCGGCCTCGACACGGCCGGCTTCGCCAAGGAAATCGGCACGATCATGAAGGGCCTGATCGTGGTCGCCGTGGTCGTCAGCTACGAGCTCGTCCGCCGCTACGGCATCCGCCGGCAGCAGCAGAAGGTCGGCGAGGAGCTGGCCGCCGGCCACGCCATCAAGACCGAGAAGGAGGTCGCGGCGTGAGCGCCAGCACCGTTTCCACGACGAAAGCCGCGCCCGTGCCGGGCGGCCGCCGCAAGCTCACCCTGCCCTGGATCCTGCTGATCATCGCGGGTGGCCTCGCGCTGGTCTCGCTGGTCCGGGTCATCTCCGGCGCGAACGACCTGACCTCCGTGGGCCAGGTCTCCGGGGCCCTCCAGCTCGCCGTGCCGATCGGCCTCGCGGGCCTCGGCGGCCTGTGGGCCGAGCGGGCCGGCGTGGTCAACATCGGCCTCGAGGGCATGATGATCCTCGGCACCTGGTTCGGCGCCTGGGCCGGCTACCAGTGGGGCCCCTGGTCGGGCGTCCTGCTGGGCATCGTCGGCGGCGCCATCGGCGGCCTGCTGCACGCGATCATCACCGTCACCTTCAACGTCAACCACATCGTCTCCGGTGTGGCGGTCACCATCCTGGCGACGGGCTTCACCCAGTACCTGTCGAACTTCACCTTCGACAAGGCCGAGGGCGGCTCCTCCAAGCAGTCCCCGCGCATCGAGTCCATCACCGAGATCACCGTCCCGGGACTCTCCAGCGGGCTGGACGGCCTCCAGGCCAAGCACTGGTTCCTGGTCTCGGACGTCGCGGGCGTCCTCGGCGGCCTGGTCACCCACCTGTCGCTGCTGACCATCGTCGCCGTGCTGCTGATCCCCGCCACCTGGTGGGTGCTGTGGCGCACCGCGTTCGGCCTGCGCCTGCGCTCCTGCGGCGAGAACCCGGTCGCGGCGGAGTCCCTCGGCGTCAACGTCTACAAGTACAAGTACATCGCCGTGATCGTCTCCGGCGGCCTGGCCGGCCTCGGCGGCGCGTTCCTCGCGATCGTCTCCACCGGCATCTACCAGGAGGGCCAGACCGGCGGCCGCGGTTACATCGGTCTCGCCGCGATGATCTTCGGCAACTGGATGCCGGGCGGCATGGCGCTGGGCGCGGGCCTGTTCGGCTTCACCGACAGCCTCAAGCTGCGCGGCGGCGCCGAGAACGTCCACGCGATGCTGCTGCTGATCGCCATCCTGCTGGTGCTGGCCCTCGGCTGGCAGCTGTACAAGAAGAAGTACCTCCAGGCCGGTATCGCCGCCGTCTGCGCCGCCGGGCTCTTCGCCTGGTACCTGGCCACCGACCAGGTGCCCAGCCAGTTCGTGGACGCCGCCCCGTACGTGACGACGCTGCTGGTGCTCGCGCTGTCGGCGCAGCGCCTGCGGATGCCGAAGGCGGACGGCATGCCGTACCGCAAGGGCCAGGGCAAGTGACCGCGGACCGGGCGGTGGACTGGGAGGCCCTGCGGACGGCCGCCCGGGCGGCGATGACCCGGGCGTACGCCCCTTACTCGGGCTTCCCGGTCGGGGTCGCCGCCCTGGTGGACGACGGCCGGGTGGTCACCGGCTGCAACGTGGAGAACGCCAGCTACGGCCTCGGCCTGTGCGCCGAGTGCGGCCTGGTCTCCTCCCTCCAGGCCACCGGCGGCGGCCGGCTCACCCACTTCACGTGCGTGGACGGCAAGGGCGAGATCCTCGTGCCCTGCGGCCGCTGCCGCCAGCTGCTCTACGAGTTCGGCGGCCCGGAGCTGCTGGTGGAGACACCGGACGGGATCCTGCCGCTGAGCGCGATGCTGCCGCAGGCCTTCGGGCCCGACCACCTGAGATAGCCGCACCGACGGCCCTCCGCCCTGCCGGGCGGAGGGCCGTCGCCGCTCCCGCCCCCTCCTCGAAAACCCCTCGAACCTCCCTCCCTCATCTCTATGCGCGTAGAAGGAAGTCACCTCATGGACGTCATCTCCGTCATCCGGACCAAGCGGGACCGCGGTGAACTGAGCCCCGAGCAGATCGACTGGGTCATCGACGCATACACCCGCGGGGTCGTCGCCGACGAGCAGATGTCGGCGCTCGCGATGGCCATCCTGCTCAACGGCATGAACCGGGCCGAGATCGCCCGCTGGACCGCCGCGATGATCGCCTCCGGCGAGCGGATGAACTTCGACTCCCTCTCCCGCCCGACCGCCGACAAGCACTCCACCGGCGGCGTCGGCGACAAGATCACCCTCCCGCTGGCCCCGCTCGTCGCCGCCTGCGGCGCGGCCGTGCCGCAGCTCTCGGGCCGGGGCCTCGGCCACACCGGCGGCACCCTGGACAAGCTGGAGTCGATCCCCGGCTGGCGGGCCCTGCTCTCCAACGAGGAGATGCTGCACGTGCTCGACACCACCGGTGCCGTCATCTGCGCCGCGGGCGACGGCCTGGCCCCGGCGGACAAGAAGCTCTACGCGCTGCGCGACGTCACGGGCACGGTCGAGGCCATTCCGCTGATCGCCTCCTCGATCATGTCGAAGAAGATCGCCGAGGGGACGGGCTCGCTCGTCCTGGACGTGAAGGTCGGCTCCGGCGCCTTCATGAAGAACATCGAGGACGCCCGCGAACTGGCCTCCACCATGGTGGCCCTGGGCACCGACAGCGGCGTCCGGACCATCGCCCTGCTCACCGACATGTCCACCCCGCTCGGCCTGACCGCCGGCAACGCGCTGGAGGTCCGCGAGTCCGTCGAGGTCCTCGCCGGCGGCGGTCCGGCCGACGTGGTCGAGCTGACCATCGCCCTGGCCAGGGAGATGCTGGACGCGGCGGGCATCAAGGACGCCGACCCCGCGAAGGCCCTCGCCGACGGCTCCGCCATGGACGTGTGGCGCCGGATGATCTCCGCCCAGGGCGGCGACCCGGACGCGGCCCTGCCGGTGGCCCGCGAGCAGCACGTGGTCACCGCCTCCGCCTCGGGCGTCCTGACCCGCCTCGACGCGTACGCGGTCGGCGTCGGCGCCTGGCGCCTGGGCGCGGGCCGTGCCCGCAAGGAGGACCCGGTCCAGGCGGGCGCGGGCATCGAGCTGCACGCGAAGCCGGGCGACACCGTCACCGCGGGCCGGCCGCTGATGACCCTGCACACGGACACCCCGGAGAAGTTCGAGTACGCCCTGGCCTCCCTCGAGGGCTGCTACGACATCGCCCCGGCCGGCACCGCGTACTCCGCCACGCCGATCGTCCTGGACCGCATCGCGTAGGTCCGGGCCGAGGCCGAGGCCAAGGCCGGGGCGAGGGCCGGGGGCAGCGCCGCACGGGTGCCCGCCCCCGGCACGCCCCGGCCCGTTCCCCCGGGGGGCCGCCCGGGCGACGCCGATGAGTCCCGGGGCCGGTGACGGTCATCCACCCGTGGAGATCAGAACCCTGGCCCTGGACGAAGGGCCCCAGCCGGACGTCCCCGCGCTGTGCGCACGCCTCGGCGAGCTGTGCCGGGACGGCCCGGGCCGTCCGGTGACCTGCGACGTGCGCGCCGTCACGGCCCCCACCCTCGCCACCGTCGACGCGCTCGCGCGCCTGGCGCTCGCCGCCCGCCGCCACGGCACCCGGCTGCGGCTCACCGGCGCCGGCCCGGCCCTGCTGGCCCTACTGCGCCTCGTCGGTCTCGTCGAGCTGCTCGGGCAGGCCGAACAGGGGGAACCAGCGGGCGGTGTCCAGGAAGGCGTTGAGGCCGACGATCCGGCCGTCTGATACCTCCAGTACCTGGAGCGCCCACGGCACGTGCCCGGGCTGGCCGTCCTCGCGGGGGCGGTACTGCCCGAAGGCCGGCAGGCCGTTCGCCGTCGTCGGGACCAGGCGCGAGCCCTTGCAGCCGATGCCCTGGTTGAGGTGCCACGCGGCGATGTCCTCGGGGCCCCGCAGCCACAGGTCGTACGGGGGCATCGACAGCACCGCGTCCTCGTGCAGCAGCGCGGTGAGCCGCGAGATGTCGTAGGCCTCGAAGGCGGACAGGTACTGCTCCAGCAGCTTCGCCTGGTCCGCGTCCAGCGGGTCCGCCGGGTCACCCGGGCGCAGCGCCTGCCCCGCGAGGGTCGCCCGGGCCCGCTGGAGCGCGCTGTTCACCGCCGCCACCGAGGTCTCCAGCAGCTCGGCGACCTCGTCCGCCTTCCAGGCCAGCACCTCGCGCAGGATCAGCACGGCCCGCTGCTTCGCCGGGAGGTGCTGGAGGGCCGCGACGAAGGCCAGCCGGACGGACTCCTTGGCCAGCGCCATCTCCGCCGGGTCGGCGGTCTGCGGCAGCACCCGCCCGTCGGGCACCGGCTCCAGCCAGGTCACCTCGGGCCGCTCGCTGAGCACGGCGGAGGCCTGGTGCTGCGGGGCGGACAGGTCCATCGGCCGCGCCCGCCTGTTCCCCGCCTTCAGCAGGTCGAGGCAGACGTTGGTGGCGATCCGGTACAGCCACGACCGCAGCGACGCGCGCCCCTCGAACCTCTCGTACGCCCGCCAGGCGCGGACGTACGTGTCCTGCACCGCGTCCTCGGCGTCGAAGGACGAGCCGAGCATCCGGTAGCAGTAGCCGGTCAGCTCGACGCGGTAGCGGTCCATCGCCGCGTCGAGTTCCGTTGACGAGGTCGCGAGGTCACTCATGGCTGCCGTCCCCCAGGTGGTTTCCGTCCCTTCGGAAACTACCCGAGGGGTCCGACAACGGCAGCCCGGGCGGGCGGAACGCCAGATTCCGGGCTCGTCAGGTTCCGGGCTTGCGCCCGTACACGTAGACGTCCTCGCCGTTGCCCAGCATGTTCCAGTACGCCTTGGCGTCCGTCGTCGTCATGTTCACGCAGCCCCCGGAGCCCGGCGGGTTCCACATGCTCTTGGTGACCGAGTGGAAGGCGATCCCCCCGTCGAAGAACTGCGAGTACGGCATCGGGACGTTGTAGATCGTCGACCAGTGGTTGATGCTCCGGTAGTAGATCTTCTTCAGGCCGGTCCGCGTCGGCGTCTCCGCCTTGCCGGTGCGCACCGGCACCGGACCGTACTTCAGCGTGGCCCCGTCCTGGATCCAGCTGAGCTGGCGGGTCAGGTCGACGCACGCGATCCGCCCCAGGTCGGTCGGGCACTTGCGGTCGGCGTTCGGGTTGGTGCCGGCCGCCCGCTGCGCCAGCATCGTGCTCATCGTCTGCCAGGTCAGCGGCCCGGCGTACCCCATGGTCGGGGTGATCCCGTGGGTGGCCTGGAAGGACTGTATGGCCGTGCAGTCGGCCGCCGACTGCACCCCGTCCACCGGCCGCCCCAGGAACTGCTCGACCTGCCGCTGGTAGGGCCCGGTGGTCACGTTGCAGGCGGCGGCCTGCGCCGTACCGCCCCCCAGGACCACCAGGGGCGCCGCCAGCGCCAGAGCCCCGCCGAACACCACCGCAGCCCGCCGCCGCGCGCGCACGCGTATCGCCGCCATCCGGTCCTCCCCTGCCGCGCCCGCACCCTGGGGGCGCCAATGCCCTCCACGCTAGAGCGAGTTGCGCACGCCGCACAGACTTTGAACGGACTTGGCCGCTGCGGGCCGCCGGCGGAGCGCAGGGCGACCGTTTCCGAGGCCGAAGTGTGCCCCGAGCACCCCCGGAGCCCCGGATCCGGCGCCTCAGCGGGCCGCCGCCGCCCGACCGCCCGGGGCGAGCGGCCGACGCCGCTCGGCGCGGGCCGCGTGGGACCCGTACAGGGTGATCGCCACGACGCCCAGCACCGCGAGCAGCGCGATGCCGACGGTGGCCGCCCACCCCGAGGCGTGGTACGCCAGCGCGCCCAGGGTGCCGCCCGCGCTGGAGCCGAGGTAGTACGCCGACTGGTAGAGCGCCGAGGCCTGCGCCCGGCCCGTCCTCGCCGTACGGCTCACCGCGGCGGAGGCCACCGCGTGCCCCGCGAAGAAGCCGGCCGTGATCAGCACCAGCCCCGGCAGGACCAGCAGCAGCGAGTCCCCGAGCGACAGCAGCAGCCCCAGGGCCGTCGTGGTCACCGCCAGGTACAGCGCCCCGCGCCGGCCCGCCCGGGCCACCAGCTGCCCGGCCGCCGCCGAGGAGGCCGTACCCACCAGGTACACCAGGAAGACCGACCCGACCACGCCCTGCCCCAGCGAGAACGGCGCCTCCACCAGCCGGTACCCGATGACGGTGTAGACGGCGCCGAAGACGGTCATGAACAGCGCGCCGATCCCGTACAGCCGCAGCAGCAGCGGATCGCGCAGGTGACCGGCGACGGTACGCCCCACCGCGCGCGGGTCCAGCGAAGCCGGCCGGAAGAACCGGGCCCGGGGCAGCAGCACCAGGAAGGCCACCGCGCAGACCAGCGCCATCACGCCGACGGCCAGCAGCCCGCCGCGCCAGCCCCACAGCTGCGCGCCCCAGCCGGTGACGATCCGGCCGCTCATGCCGCCGATGGAGTTGCCCGCCACGAACAGGCCGATCGCCCCGACCAGCGCCTTCGGCCGGACTTCCTCCGCCAGGTACGCCATCGCGGAGGCGGGGATGCCGGCGATGGCCGCGCCCTGCACCGCGCGGAGCGCCACCAGCCACTCCAGGCTCGGCGCGAACGGCACCAGCAGGCCGATGCCGACGGCCACCACCATCGAGCAGGTCATCATCCGGGTCCGGCCGAACCGCTCGGACAGCGCGCTGAGCGGCAGGACGGACAGGGCGAGCGCGCCGGTGGCCGCGGAGACCGTCCAGCTGGCCCGGCCGGCCGTCACGCCGAAACCGGCGGAGAGCGCGGGCAGCAGGGCCTGGGTGGAGTAGAGGAGGGCGAAGGTCGCGAGGCCCGCGGCGAAGAGCGCGAGGCTCATCCGGCGGTAGCCGGGACGGCCGGGGGAGCGGGGTTCGGCCAGGGGCGCCGGGGGCGACGGGAACGACGGAGTGGAGGCACCCGTGAGGAAGGGTGCCCCGGTATGAGCGGGAGGCATACGTCGAAGGTAGGTGTCCCTTTTTCATGCGTCCAATGCACGAATCCGGGATAATCGATCCACTCACGCATCAGCACAGCTCACGGGTTCGGATATCGATGGACCGTTACGAAGAAGACATGTCCGTGACACACCAGCTGGCCCCCCGGCTCGCCCAGTTCGTCGCGGTCGCCCGGCACGAGCACGTCACCCGCGCCGCCCACGAGCTGGGCGTACCGCAGTCCACCCTGTCGCGGGCCATGGTCCGCCTCGAACAGGACCTCGGCGTCTCGCTGTTCGCCCGCAAGGGCCGTACCGTCGCCCTCACCACGGCGGGCCGCACCTTCCTCGCCTCCGCCGAGCAGGCCCTCGACGGGATCGCCCGCGCCGCCGGATCCGTCCAGCACGACGCCGACCCGTCCTCCGGCAAGGTCGCGTTCGGCTTCCTGCACACCCTGGGCCCCGAGACCGTGCCCGGCCTGATCCGCGCCTTCCGGGCCGACCACCCGCGCGTACGGTTCTCCCTCGTCCAGAACTACGGCGAGGCCATGCTGGAGAAGCTCCGCGCCGGGGAACTCGACCTCTGCCTGACCTCGCCGGTGCCCGACGCCCCCGACCTGGTGGCCCGCCGCCTGGACGAGCAGCGGCTGCGCCTGGTGGTCCCGGACGACCACCGCCTCGCGGTGCGCAAGCGGATCCGGCTGGCGGAGGCCGCGGAGGAAACCTTCGTCACCCTGGAGGCCGGCTACGGCCTGCGCCGGATCACCGACGACCTGTGCGCGGAGGCCGGGTTCACGCCCAGGGTCGCCTTCGAGGGCGAGGAGGCCGAGACCCTGCGCGGCCTCGTGGCGGCGGGCCTGGGCGTCGCCCTGCTGCCCCCGCCGGCGGTGCCACGCCCGGGGGTGGTGGAGCTGACGGTGACGGCGCCGCGCGCGGTGCGCGAGATCGGCGTGGCCTGGCTGGACGGCCACCCGGACACCCCGCCGGTGGCCGCGTTCAAGCGCTTCCTGCTGTCCCGCAGGGGCCGCCTGATCCCGGAACTGGAAACCCAGGGCTGACGCCCCCTCCGCGCGCCGCCCGCGCGGCCCGGCGCCGGACCCCGTCCACCGGCCCGCCGGGCGGTCGGCGGCACCTCAGCTGACCGGCCCGTCGGGCCCGGGGGGCTCGGGCGGGCGGGGTGTGGTCGCGTGCGAGAGCAGGTACCCGGCCTGGAAGCGGGACTTGGCGCCGATCGCGCGCATGATCTCCGCGATGTGGCGCTGGCAGGTGCGTTCCGACATGCCGAGCCGGCGCGCGATCACCTTGTCCTCCAGGCCCTCCGACAGCAGCAGCACGATCGTCCGCCGCAGCTCCTCCGAGACCGCCCGGGCCGCCTCCGGGCTCACGGTGGTGGGGAACGGCCGCGCGCCCGGCCAGGACCGTTCGAACGCCGCCGTCATGAAGTGCACGACGCCGGGTTCCCGCACCACCAGCGCCGCGCCCTGACGGCCCGGCACCGCCATCACCCCGGTGTGCGCGTCGAAGACCAGCATCCGCATCAGGCCGTCGCCGAGCGTGCGCACCTGCGCCCCGAGCGCCGTGATCCGCTCCACGTACGCGGCCGTGGGGCGGGAGTAGCGCGCCGTGTGGTGGTAGAGCGTCCGCATCCGGACCCCGCGCGCCAGCAGCGACTCGTCCCGCCCCACCGCCTCCTCCAGGGTCTCCTGCGGCCGGCCCCCGCCCGGCTGGGAGGTCAGCAGCTCCCGCTCGCAGCCCGCCGCCAGTTCGGTGATCAGCCCGCGCACCGCGCCGAGGTCGGTGACCAGCTCCAGCCGCCCCGACCCGCTCAGGTCCCGGTGCGCGGCCCCCGCCTCGTACGCGGGCACCAGCGCCTCCAGCCGCCCGCGCAGCCGGTCCATCTCGTCGTGGGTCTCCCGTACGAGCAACGCCAGCGGGGCCAGTGCCCGGGCCGCCGCCGCGCGGGGCGCCACCGCGCTCCACCGCTCCGGCCCGTCTCCCGGGGCCCGTTGCAGCAGGTGCGCCGCGGCCAGCTCCGTGACCGCCGCCCCGGCGCGGGCCCCCAGGGCGGCGGTGGCCTCGGCCGCGGTGAAGGCGTGCCGCTCGACGGCGTACGCGTACAGGCGCCGTGCCGCGGGGCTCAGGTCCTGGGGGTCTTCGGCATCGGCTGGCATAGGCACATTCGTCCCGGTCTGTGCCCGTTCGTAAACCCCTCGGGTTCCCGCAAGGCGGCAAGCCGACGCCTGAACGGAGGCTTCCGGCCTATGCCGAACCGGCACAGTGGTCCCACGACGCGAGGCCGCGCCGCCGGGGCCATCCGACCGAGAGGGGACGGAGCGGCCGGCCCCGACCGCCGGCGCGGCCCGCGGCCCGCGGCCCGTGCCGCGCCGGGCCCGGGCCGGGGCCGGCCGGACCGGTCAGGCGGGCTTGGCGTAGTTGTCGAAGCCCGTCCAGTCCACGACCATGCACGGCTCGTCGCCCACGACCCACGCGTCGTGCCCGGGGGCGAGCTGCATGAAGTCCCCGGGGCCGTACTCGGTGCCCTCGCCGTCGTCCATCACGACCTGCATGCGGCCGCTGACGACGTACCCCGTGTGCGCCGACTGGCAGCTGTCCGTACCGGCCAGCGGCTTGATGTGTTCGGACCACTTCCAGCCCGGCTCGAAGACCGCGCGCCCGACGGCGCCGCCGTCCGTCATGAGCACGTCCAGCCTGCCCTTGCCATCGGTGAACGGGCGCGTCTCGTCCGCGCTGTCGAAGCTCTTGCGCACCATCCCGGCCATGGCGGACCGCCTCCAGGAGAGAACCACCCCGAGTCCACTCCCACTCTACGCTCAGCCCCGCAGGGACCGCCCGAAGCCGGAGGCCAGCGGCATCCGCAGGCCCAGCGGCGGGGGAGCCGACAGCGCGTCCACGACCGGACGCGAGTACCGGCCGGCGAACACGGCGCCGAGGACGAAGTCCACCGCCAGCGCCACCACTTCCGACCGGTGCTCCCGCAGCCCGTGCCCGTCGGAGTGCACCTCGAACCGGCAGGTAGAACGATTCGCCTTCTTGGCCCGCGCCGCCAGCCGGAACGAGGACTCCGGGTCGCTGCGCGCGTCGTTCGTGCCGTGCACGATCAGCACCTGCCGGCCCGCGAGCTGCTTCACCGGCTCGGCGGTGCCGGCGTCCTCGCCCTCCGGTAAGCAAGGGGCCAGCGCCACCACCGCGTTCACGGCCCCGTGCCCGGCCGCCCGCAGCGCGGCCCGGCCGCCCGCGCCGAAGCCGGCCAGGCACACCGGTACGTCCCCGTACCGCCGGACCACCTCGTCCGCCGCCCACCCGGCGGCCTCCTCCCGGGGCGCGGCCCCGTGCACCACGGTGTGCGCCACCAGCCCCCGCGCCCCGCCCGCCCGGACCAGCGCCCGCGCGAGCGGACGTACCGGACCGGAGGGGAATCGGGACGCTCCCGGAAGCAGGAGCACCACACCACTGACCGTCGAGACCGAGCCGTTCGCGCCGGCCGCCCGCCCCAGGCGGGCCCCGCGCGCCGGCGGCGCATGCTGTGCCATGGCGGAACAGTCTCAGACCGGCGGGTGTACGCGACCCGTCCGTACGGTCTCTGTTACATATCGACCCCGCCGTCGACGCGCTGCTCTACGCGCGTAGGAGTAGAGTGCCGGGATGACGAGCGAGACCCCCAACCTGCCCACCCCGGACCAGATCCGCCGCTCCCCGAAGGTGCTCCTGCACGACCACCTCGACGGTGGACTGCGCCCCGGCACCATCATCGAGCTGGCCGCCGAGGCCGGTTACGACAAGCTGCCCGAGACGGACGCCGACAAGCTGGGCGTCTGGTTCCGTGACGCCGCGGACTCCGGCTCCCTCCCGCGCTACCTGGAGACGTTCGCGCACACCTGCGCCGTCATGCAGACGAAGGAGGCCCTCTTCCGGGTCGCCGCCGAGTGCGCCGAGGACCTCGCCGAGGACGGCGTCGTGTACGCGGAGATCCGCTACGCCCCCGAGCAGCACCTGGAAGCCGGTCTGACCCTCGAAGAGGTCGTCGAGGCCGTGAACGACGGCTTCCGCGAGGGCGAGCGCCGCGCCAAGGCCAACGGCCACCGCATCCGCGTCGGCGCCCTGCTGACCGCCATGCGCCACGCGGCCCGCGCGTTGGAGATCGCCGAGCTGGCCAACCGCTACCGCGACAACGGCGTGGTCGGCTTCGACATCGCCGGCGCCGAGGCCGGGTTCCCCCCCACCCGCCACCTCGACGCCTTCGAGTACCTCAAGCGCGAGAACAACCACTTCACCATCCACGCGGGCGAGGCCTTCGGCCTCCCGTCGATCTGGCAGGCCCTGCAGTGGTGCGGCGCCGACCGCCTCGGTCACGGCGTGAAGATCATCGACGACATCGAGGTCGCCGAGGACGGCTCGGTCACCCTGGGCCGCCTCGCCTCGTACGTCCGGGACAAGCGCATCCCCCTGGAGATGTGCCCCACCTCGAACCTGCAGACCGGAGCGGCCGTCTCGTACGCCGAGCACCCGATCGGCCTGCTGCGCAAGCTGCACTTCCGGCTGACGGTGAACACCGACAACCGCCTGATGAGCGGCACCAGCATGAGCCGCGAGTTCGAGCACCTGGTCGACACCTTCGGCTACTCGCTCGACGACATGCAGTGGTTCACCGTCAATGCGATGAAGTCCGCGTTCATTCCTTTCGATGAACGACTGGCCATGATCAACGACGTGATCAAGCCGGGTTATGCGGAGCTGAAGTCCGAATGGCTGTTCCGGCAGACCGCTTCCACCAGCGGAACCGTCTCGGCCTAGGCCACGGCCTCACCCAAGGAAAGCGTCCGGGAATCACAATTCCCGGACGCTTTCTCGTATTTAAGGATGTTTGCGGGAGCGGGTTTGAAGTGGCTAGGTTGCGGAGCCGCTCAGTTTCCCCGTCGCAAGGACGATTTTTCATGAAGCAGTCTGCTGCCAAGTCCCTCGGTGTCGCTGTGATTGGTGCCGCCCTCGCCGCGGGCGCCGCCGGTACCGCCTCCGCCTCGGCGCTCCCCGCCGCCAGCCTGACGGACACCCTCGGCTCCCTCACCAGCGCCACCAGCTCCCTCACCGACCAGACGCAGCAGGCGGCCCAGGAGGGCGAGGCCACCGACGCCGCCGCCCCGGTCACCAGCCTGCTCGGCGGACTGCCCCCGCTGCCCGGCGGCATCGGCGGCTGACCCGAGCGCCGGTAAATCGCACGCACGCGCACGCGGCGCACGCCCCTTCGAAGAGGTGTGCGCCGCGTTGCGCGGTGTGCCACGATCACCACCAACTGCCCGCCGACTCCCGGGGTATGAGGTTCGGTCATGCGCATCACGGCACGATTTGCGGCACCCGCGACGAGGCTCGCGCTGCTCCCCGCCCTGCTCCTCGGAGCGGCCGCGTGCGGCAGCGGTACGCAGGCCCCCGCGCCCGGGAAGAGCCCCGACCCCAGGGGCTCCGCGGCCGTCAGCCCCTCGGGCGCGCCCGGCGCGCCGCCGGCCCCCGCCGCGCCCAAGGCGAAGGACGCGAGCCTGGAGCGGGCCGCCCTCGTCCAGGGCGACCTGGCCGGCTACCAGATCTCCGCGCAGGGCAAGAACCCGAACGCCCCCGACGGCCAGCCGCAGGCCGACAAGAAGGCCTGCCAGCCGCTCGCCGACATCATGGGCGACAAGCCCGACCCGGCGGCCCGCGAGACCGTCAACCGCGGCATCGGCTCCCAGAAGCAGGTCGGACTCGCGGTCTCCGCCTCCGTCAGCTCCTACGGGGAGAGCGAGGCCAAGCGGGTCGTGTCCCGGCTGCGCGAGGCCGTCGCGGCCTGCGGTACGGGCTTCACCGCCACCGTCCAGAAGCAGACCGGCCGCTACCGGGACGTGAAGGCCATCCCGTACCGGACGGCGGGCGACGAGACGGTCAGCTGGACCACCACCGCCGCCGCCGAGGGCGCCTCGGCGGCGGTCCACGTGGTCGTCGTGCGCGAGGGCGACCGGGTCGTGCGGCTCATGGCCCTGAACGTGGCCGCCGCGGACCGGAAGGCGCTGGTCCCGCAGGAAGTGGCCGACAAGCAGCTCGAGAAGGTCCGGAAGGCGGGCTGAGTCCCGCCGGAGCACCGGTCGCGCCCCGGTGTCCCGGGGCCGACGTCCCGCGGACCGGGGCCGGGGCCCGCGGACCGGGGATTACCAGGCGGTCCGCGGCGTGCCCGCGCCGGTCTTCTCGTTCGGCAGCAGCAGCCACAGGGCGAGGTAGACGAGGACCTGCGGTCCGGGCAGCAGGCACGAGGCCACGAAAACGATCCGCATCGTGCGGGCCTTGATGCCCAAACGCCGTGCGAGCCCGGCGCAGACGCCGCCGATCATCCGTCCGTCACGGGGGCGGGTAATCGCGCTCATCTTCTTCTCCTTCGTAGGAATCGCGCTCCGGGATCTTCCCTTCCGCGATGCCTCAATACTCGCGCGGCACCGCCGAAAGGACCTCGGTCCAGGGTCCGATGCCGACCCTGGAAATTCTCGGGGTGGGCCCCTGAGACGCGTGGGTGCGGCGCAGCCGGGCGCGCAGTACCGGTACGACGGCCACGTGGACCATCACCGCTCCGGCGGTGTTCAGCAGCAGCGCGTCCACGTCCAGCACCCGGCCCGGTACCGCGGTCTGCAGCATCTCGATGCCGAGGGAGATCAGTACGGCCGCGGCCGCCGTCCGTGCCAGCGAGGACCAGGCGGCCAGCGGCCCGGGCGTCAGCCGCCCGCCGGTCAGCGGCAGCAGCACTCCCAGCGGGGCCAGCAGCGCCAGCCCCTCGCCGATCCGCCGGGCGGCCTCCAGCGGTCCGTGGGCGAGGTCCGCCCGGATCCCGTCCAGCGGCGTCAGGTTCGCGGCGGCCGCCCACGGGACGTCCAGGGGGCTCAGGGTCAGCCATCCGACGACCAGCAGGTGCGCGGCCAGCAGGGCCCCGCTCAGGAGCCGGGACCGGACCGGGAGCTGTGTGGCGGTGGCGGCGCTGCCGCTGCCCTCATGACGGTGCACACCTGCGAGGACGCACCCCCCGGCGGCACCGGTTCCGGTGGCCGCGGCCGTTACACGGCGGTTACGGCGGCGCGGCGACGGCCCGCTCAGCCCGTGGCCAGGAGCACGGCCAGCAGCACGGCGCCGGCCACGGCGGGCACGATGATCTCGTACGCCCAGCGCACGGTGACGCCCCCCTGCGCACCGGGCCGGCCCGCCCCGCGCTCGGCGAGCTCGCGCAGCTCGTCCACCGCCCGGTCGGCGGTGGCCCGCTGCGGCGCGGCCGGTTCGGCCCCCTTGTCCTGGGCCGTCAGCCCCTTGCCGGTCAGCGCGTCCCGGCGGCTGAACTGCCGTCCGGCCTTCTTGCGCTCGCGCAGCGACACCGGCACCGACCACAGCTGGTACTTCGACCCCTGGGCCAGCACCTCCGCCGAGTACCCGGCGCGGACCGCGTCGACGGCGGCCCAGGGCAGCTCGATGTTCCGGAAGGGGTTGCGGATCCGCATCCGGTCGTCGTTGGCGAAGACGGCCGGCCGCAGGGTGAACGCCACGATCAGCGGGACGGCGAGCAGGGCGACGGCGATGCCGGTCCACCGCGTGCTCCCCCCGCCGCGTACGGCGGCGTCCCCGCACAGCCACGCGACGAGCGCGAGCAGCAGCACCCCGGTGACGACGGCCATGGGGGAGCGGTAGACGCGGTCGGCGTAGACCGGCTCGTGGGGGGAGGGCGTAGTCATGCGCCGATTGTGCCGCATGGGTCCGCCGGAGGTGCGGGCGCGCGGCCCGGGGGCTCCGATGGCGGACGTCACGCTCCTGTGCGCACCGAGGGGGGTGACAGGCGCTACGCGCGTAGATATGCTCATCTGGTGACCATGCCCACCACCCTCTCCGCATTCGCTGACGTGACGGCGTCCGACAGCGCGCTGCGCCGCTTCCTGCACGGGCTGCCCGGCGTAGACGCAGTCGGCCTGGAGGCCCGCGCGGCCTCGCTCGGCACCCGCTCGGTCAAGACGACGGCCAAGGCGTACGCCATCGACCTGGCCATCTCGATGATCGACCTGACGACGCTCGAGGGTGCGGACACCCCGGGCAAGGTCCGGGCGCTCTCCGCCAAGGCCGTCCACCCCGACCCGACCGACCGCGGCACGCCCATGACCGCCGCGGTCTGCGTCTACCCCGACATGGTGGCCACCGCCAAGGCGGCGCTGAACGGCGCCGACGTCAAGGTCGCCTCCGTCGCCACGGCCTTCCCCGCCGGGCGCGCCGCGCTGCCGGTCAAGCTGGCCGACACCCGTGACGCCGTCGCCGCCGGCGCCGACGAGATCGACATGGTCATCGACCGTGGCGCCTTCCTCGCCGGCCGGTACCTGGAGACGTACGAGCTGATCAGGGCCGTCAAGGAGGCCTGCGTACGCCCCGACGGGACCGCCGCCCGCCTCAAGGTCATCTTCGAGACCGGCGAGCTGTCGACGTACGACAACATCCGCCGCGCCTCCTGGATCGGCATGCTCGCGGGGGCCGACTTCATCAAGACCTCCACCGGCAAGGTCGGCGTCAACGCCACCCCCGCCAACACCCTGCTCATGCTCGAAGCCGTACGCGACTTCCGGGCGCAGACTGGAATCCAGATCGGTGTGAAGCCGGCCGGCGGCATCCGCACCACCAAGGACGCCATCAAGTTCCTGGTCCTCGTCAACGAGACGGCGGGCGAGGACTGGCTGACCAACGAGTGGTTCCGGTTCGGCGCCTCCAGCCTGCTGAACGACCTGCTCATGCAGCGCCAGAAGCTGAGCACCGGGCGCTACTCCGGTCCCGACTACGTGACGGTGGACTGATCACCATGGCATCCCTCTTCGAGTACGCACCGGCCCCCGAGTCCCGCTCGGTCGTCGACATCGCCCCCTCCTACGGGCTCTTCATCGACGGCGAGTTCACCGACGCCGCCGACGGCAAGGTCTTCAAGACCGTCAGCCCCTCCAGCGAGGAGGTGCTGGCCGAGGTCGCCCAGGCCGGTGCCGCCGACGTCGACCGCGCCGTCAGGGCCGCCCGCAAGGCCTTCGAGAAGTGGTCCGCGCTGCCCGGCTCCGAGCGCGCCAAGTACCTCTTCCGCATCGCCCGGATCATCCAGGAGCGCAGCCGCGAGCTGGCCGTCCTGGAGACCCTGGACAACGGCAAGCCGATCAAGGAGACCCGCGACGCGGACCTCCCGCTGGTCGCCGCGCACTTCTTCTACTACGCGGGCTGGGCCGACAAGCTCGACCACGCCGGCTACGGCGCGAACCCGCGCCCGCTCGGTGTGGCCGGCCAGGTCATCCCGTGGAACTTCCCGCTGCTGATGCTCGCGTGGAAGATCGCCCCGGCGCTCGCCACCGGCAACACCGTCGTCCTGAAGCCCGCCGAGACCACGCCGCTGTCGGCCCTGTTCTTCGCGGACATCTGCCGCCAGGCCGGTCTGCCCAAGGGCGTCGTCAACATCATCCCCGGCTACGGGGACGCGGGCGCCGAGCTCGTCGCGCACCCGGACGTCAACAAGGTCGCCTTCACCGGCTCCACCGCGGTCGGCAAGGCCATCGCCCGCCAGGTCGCCGGCACCGACAAGAAGGTCACCCTGGAACTGGGCGGCAAGGGCGCCAACATCGTCTTCGACGACGCCCCCGTCGACCAGGCCGTCGAGGGCATCGTCACCGGCATCTTCTTCAACCAGGGCCAGGTCTGCTGCGCGGGCTCGCGCCTGCTGGTGCAGGAGTCGATCCACGACGAGCTGCTCGACTCCCTCAAGCGCCGCCTGTCCACGCTGCGCCTGGGCGACCCCCTCGACAAGAACACCGACATCGGCGCGATCAACTCCGCCGAGCAGCTCGCCCGGATCACCGCGCTCGCGGAGACCGGCGAGGCCGAGGGCGCCGAGCGCTGGTCCCCGGCCTGCGAACTGCCGTCCGCCGGCTACTGGTTCGCCCCGACGCTCTTCACGAACGTCACCCAGGCGCACACCGTCGCCCGTGACGAGATCTTCGGTCCCGTCCTGTCCGTGCTGACGTTCCGCACCCCGGACGAGGCCGTCGCCAAGGCCAACAACAGCCAGTACGGCCTGTCCGCCGGCATCTGGACGGAGAAGGGCTCCCGCATCCTCGCGGTCGCCGGCAAGCTCCGCGCGGGTGTGGTGTGGGCCAACACGTTCAACAAGTTCGACCCGACGTCGCCCTTCGGCGGCTACAAGGAGTCGGGCTACGGCCGCGAAGGCGGCCGGCACGGCCTGGAGGGCTACCTCGCCCCCTCGACCCCGAAGGGGGAGCGCTGATGAGTGCCGTCGAGACTTCGACGCGTCTGAACGTCTTCAAGACCTACAAGCTGTACGTCGGGGGCAAGTTCCCCCGCTCCGAGAGCGGCCGGGTGTACGAAGTGACGGACTCGAAGGGCAAGTGGCTGGCCAACGCCCCCCTGTCCTCCCGCAAGGACGCCCGTGACGCGGTCGTCGCGGCCCGCAAGGCCTTCGGCGGCTGGGCCGGCGCCACCGCCTACAACCGCGGCCAGGTCCTCTACCGCGTCGCCGAGATGCTGGAGGGCCGCCGCGAGCAGTTCGTCCGGGAGGTCGGCGAGGCCGAGGGACTGTCGAAGTCGAAGGCCGCCGCCGTCGTGGACGCGGCGATCGACCGCTGGGTCTGGTACGCGGGCTGGACCGACAAGATCGGTCAGATCGCGGGCGGGGCCAACCCCGTCGCGGGCCCGTTCTTCAACCTCTCCACCCCGGAGCCGACCGGTGTCGTCACCGTCGTCGCCCCGCAGGAGTCGTCCTTCCTCGGCCTCGTCTCGGTGATCGCCCCGGTCATCGCGACCGGCAACACGGCGGTCGTCATCGCGAGCGAGCGGTCCCCGCTCCCCGCGCTCTCCCTGGGCGAGGTACTGGCCACCTCCGACCTGCCCGGCGGCGTGGTCAACATCCTCTCCGGCAAGGCCGCCGAGATGGGCCCCCACCTGGCGGCCCACCAGGACGTCAACGCCATCGACCTGGCGGGCGCCGACGAGGCCCTCGCCAAGGAGCTGGAGATCGCGGCGGCGGACAACCTCAAGCGCGTCCTGCGTCCACAGCCTGTGGACGACTGGACCGTCGACCCGGGCACCCACCGCCTGACGGCCTTCCTGGAGACCAAGACGGTCTGGCACCCGACGGGTTCGCTGGGCTCCGGCGGTTCCTCCTACTAGAACGGCCCGCGCGAGACCGGCCCTGGCGGCGACCCCCGTGCCGCCAGGGCCTTCGCGCGCCCGCTAGCCGGGCAGGACCGGCCCGAGCAGCGAGGTCACCGCCGCCGTCGGCAGCTCCTTGACCGACGGACCCTGCGTCAGGACCCCCGTGACCATCGTGGTCCCCACGGCCGGGAAGTCCGCGACCTTCGTCGCCACCCCGTTGTCGAGGGGGTCCACCCCGGTCCTGGCCAGCGGATTCACCTTGAGGTTCCCGATCGGGTCGGCGACCCCGGCCACCGCCGCCTTGAGGTCGGTCTCCGCGGACTGGAGGCGGGTCTCGGCCGCCTGGGCCCCGCCGGCCGCCATGGCCAGGGCCGCCCCGGCCATGGACAGGCTCAGGCCGGCTGCGCGGAGCCGCTGGGAAGACGGTTCGGATGCTGCGTGACGTGCCATGGGTTCCTGCCTGTGGTCGTAGTCGCGTGCGCACACACAGTAGTGGAGGCGGGATCCCGGATTCCAACCGCGTGTGTGAGGCCCGTCGCAGGAGACGTCACCGGTGCCCCGATACCTCCGGTCATGCCTCACACTGGTCTCCCGTGAGCCGTTCATCTTCCCTTCCCACGCGCGTCGTCCTGCTGACGGGCCCCTCGGGCTCCGGCAAGTCCAGGCTCGCGGCCCGCTCGGGCCTCCCCGTCCTGCGTCTGGACGACTTCTACAAGGAAGCGGCGGACCCGACCCTCCCGCTGGTCGAGGGCAGCTCCGACATCGACTGGGACTCCCCGCTGTCCTGGGACGCGGACACCGCCGTCGCCGCCATCGCCGAACTCTGCGCCACGGGCCGTACGGACGTCCCCGTCTACTCCATCGCCACGTCCTCCCGGACCGGCACGGAGACCCTCGACATCGACCGCACCCCGCTGTTCATCGCGGAGGGCATATTCGCCGCCGACATCGCGGCCCGCTGCCGGGAACTGGGCCTGCTCGCCGACGCCATCTGCCTGCGCGGCCGGCCCTCCACCACCTTCCGCCGCCGCCTCGCCCGCGACCTGCGCGAAGGCCGCAAGTCCCTGCCGTTCCTGCTGCGCCGCGGCTACCGCCTGATGCGCGCCGAACGCGGCATCGTCGCCCGGCACGTGGCCCTCGGCGCCCACGCCTGCGGCCGAGACGAGGCCCTCGGCCGGCTCACCGCCGCCGCGGCGGGCCGCCACCGCACCCCCACCGCCCTCTGAACACGCGCGGCGAACCCGCCGGACAAGCGAAAAGGCGGGATCACGCGGACCCCCGGCCGCTTGATCCCGCCTCTTCTCCCCCTGCGGCCCCCGCCCCACCCCCGTAGGACGGGCCCCCCGGCCCCATGGTCTCTGGTTACGCGACGAGCTCCCCGAAGGACTCCGCCTCGTCACGTCCGAAGCTCAGCACCTCGTCCTCCCGCAGCCGGCGCAGCGAGCGCCAGATGCTCGACTTCACGGTGCCGACGCTGATGCCCAGGATCTCCGCGATCTCCGGGTCCGTACGGCCCTCGTAGTAGCGCAGCACCAGCATCGTGCGCTGCGGCTCCGGAATGCGGGCCAGCGCCTGCCACAGCACCGCGCGCAGCTCCGTACCCCGCATGGCGTCCGTGTCGGAGGCCGTCTCCGGCAGCTCCTCGGTCGGGTACTCGTTCAGCTTCCGCCGGCGCCAGGCGCTGATGTGCAGGTTCGTCATCGTGCGGCGCAGGTACCCGCCGACCGCCGCCTTGTCGCTGATCCGGTCCCAGGCGCGGTACGTGGAGAACAGCGCGCTCTGCAACAGGTCCTCGGCCTCGTGGCGGTCGCCGGTGAGGTGGAAGGCCGTCGCGTACAGCGCCGCCCGCCGCTCCTGGACGTACGCGGTGAACTCGGCCTCCGAGGTGGCGGACGGCGTGCCGCGCTGCGCGGGAACCGCCTGGTACTGGTTCGCGTCAATGGCTGTGACGTGTGCCGGCCGCTGACGGGCGACCGTCACCGTACGGACACCCGCCCGGCGGTTCACATCGTGCAGCCGCGTGACGACCGCGCTGGTCGTGGTGCTGTGCAGCGTGTTCATCTCGCGCCCCCCGTCGTGGAGTCTGCTTCGGTCCGTCGTGTCGATGAGAAAAGACTGCCCGCCGGGTATGACCAGGGTGTCCGCCGACTGTCACAGGCCTGTCACAGCCACCGGTACGCCGGCGCGTGGCGCGATTGCACCCCTCCGGACGGTCGAACTGCGGACGGCCGATGGGACAGAATGAGCCCGTGCCTTTCCTGTTGCTGATCGAGGACGACGACGCCATCCGCACGGCCCTCGAACTCTCCCTGTCACGCCAGGGCCACCGAGTGGCCACCGCGGCGACGGGCGAGGACGGCCTGAAACTGCTCCGGGAGCAGCGGCCGGACCTGATCGTGCTGGACGTGATGCTGCCCGGGATCGACGGCTTCGAGGTGTGCCGGCGGATCCGCCGCACCGACCAGCTGCCGATCATCCTGCTCACCGCGCGCAGTGACGACATCGATGTCGTCGTGGGCCTGGAGTCCGGAGCCGACGACTACGTGGTCAAGCCCGTGCAGGGCCGCGTGCTCGACGCCCGCATCCGCGCCGTGCTGCGCCGGGGCGAGCGCGAGGCCAGCGACTCCGCCGTCTTCGGGTCCCTGGTCATCGACCGGGCCGCCATGACGGTCACGAAGAACGGCGAGGACCTCCAGCTGACCCCGACCGAACTGCGGCTGCTGCTGGAACTCAGCCGCCGCCCCGGCCAGGCGCTCTCCCGCCAGCAGCTGCTGCGGCTGGTGTGGGAGCACGACTACCTCGGTGACTCGCGGCTCGTCGACGCCTGCGTGCAGCGGCTGCGCGCCAAGGTCGAGGAAGTGCCCTCCTCGCCCACGCTGATCCGTACCGTCCGGGGTGTCGGCTACCGGCTGGACTCCCCGCAGTGACCAAGGCCCTGTTCGCGGGCCGGCGCTGGACGAGCCTGCGGCTGCGCCTGCTGGTGGTGTTCGCGCTGGTCGCGCTGACGGCCGCGGTGTCCGCGTCCGGCATCGCGTACTGGCTCAACCGGGAGGCGGTGCTCACCCGTACCCAGGACGCGGCCCTCGGCGACTTCCGCCAGGAGATGCAGATCCGGGCCGCGGCACTGCCCGCCGAGCCCACGGCCGAGGAGATACAGCACACCGCCGAACTGATGGCGGGGAGCAGCCCCGGGTACAGCGTGCTGCTCGTCCACGAACGCAAGGACGGGCGCAAGGTGACCGGCGCCGCGGGCGCGGTCCCCTTCGGTCTCGGCGACGTACCGGCGTCCCTCCAGCACGCCGTCAACGACCGGCAGAAGACCACCGCCGCCAACGACTCCGAGTACCACATGTACTGGCAGCGGACGAAGCCTCAGGGCAACCCGTACCTGGTCGGCGGCACGCGGATCGTGGGCGGCGGGCCCACCGGCTACATGTACAAGTCCCTCGCCACGGAACGGGACGACCTCAACGCGCTGGGCTGGTCGCTGACCATCGCGACCGGACTGGCGCTGCTCGGTTCCGCGCTCCTCGCACAGGGCGCGGCACGGACCGTGCTGAAGCCCGTACAGCGGCTCGGGGACGCGGCCCGGCGGCTCGGCGAGGGCGAGCTGGACCACCGGCTCGACGTCTCGGGGACCGACGAACTCGCGGACTTGTCGCGGACGTTCAACCGGACGGCGGAGGCGCTGGAGAAGAAGGTCGCCGACATGAGCGCCCGCGAGGAGGCGAGCCGGCGGTTCGTGGCGGACATGTCGCACGAACTGCGCACGCCGCTCACCGCGCTGACGGCGGTCGCCGAGGTGCTGGAGGAGGAGGTCGAATACCTCGACCCGATGATCGCCCCGGCGGTCGGGCTCGTCGTCAGCGAGACGCGGCGGCTCAACGACCTCGTGGAGAACCTGATGGAGGTCACCCGCTTCGACGCGGGCACGGCCCGGCTGGTGCTGGACGACGTGAACGTCGCCGACCAGGTCACGGCGTGCATCGACGCGCGGGCCTGGCTGGACGCCGTCGAACTCGACGCCGGACGCGGGATCGTGGCCCGGCTGGACCCGCGCCGGCTGGACGTCATCCTGGCCAACCTCATCGGCAACGCGCTCAAGCACGGCGGCTCGCCGGTACGGGTGTCGGTGCGGGTGGAGGGGGAGTGGCTGGTCATCGCGGTCAAGGACAACGGGCCGGGCATCCCCGAGGAAGTGCTGCCGCACGTCTTCGACCGCTTCTACAAGGCGAGCGCGTCGCGGCCCAAGTCGGACGGCAGCGGGCTCGGCCTGTCGATCGCGATGGAGAACGCGCACATCCACGGCGGTGACATCACGGCCGAGAACGGACCGGAGGGCGGAGCGGTGTTCACGCTGCGGCTGCCGGTGGACGTGGGGAAGGTGATCGCCGGTGGCGGCACGGAGGGGTAGGGCCGCGGCGCTGGCCATGGCGGCACTCGCCCTGTCCGGGTGCGGGATCCGGTCCACGACGGTGCCCGTCGACGTGGGCCCGGCGCCGTCCCGGGTGTCCTGCGAGACGGCCGGACAGCCGGCGGGGGCCGGCGGGGTCCAGGGCTTCCGCGCGACGGTGGAGCTGGTGTGCGGATCGCAGCTGGTCGGCGTGGAACGGGTGGTCCCCGTACCGGAGAAGCGGGCCTCGCGGGACCCCATGGTGCTGGTCGCGCAGGCCCTGCTGGAGGAACTGGAACGCAGGCCGTCCGGGGAGGAACGGGACGCGGGCTTCACCACCAGCGTCCCCGACGGCCTGTCGGCGGCCCCCGCACGGGCGGGCGACCCGGCGGGCACGCTGCGGCTGAGCCGCAAGCCGGAGGACCTCCCGCCGGTGGCGCTGGCGCAGATCGTCTGCACCCTGTCGGCGAGCGACGCCCTCTCGGCGGGCCCAGGCCCGGTGGTCCTGGGCGGCCCGGACGCGGACCCGCCGCGCGCGTGGGAGTGCACGGACGCGGTCCGCTCCCGCCCGGAGTCGGCCCCGACCCTGGGCGACCTGGCGTCGCCGTCGGCATCGGCGTCGGCATCGGCGTCGGCGACGGCGTCGGCGACGGCGTTGTAGGGCCGGGGGCCGGGGGCCGGGGGCCGGGGAGCGGCACTTCCCTGGGCGGCATCAGGGCGGGTTTGGGGGTTTCCCGTCAGTCCCATCGTCCTTCCGTGTCGGGACGGTCCCTCAAGGGCGCTCCTTCGTCGCGTCGCTGCGCGATGGCCTTCGGCCACCCTTGACCGACCGTCCCGCCCCGGAAAGACAAGGACTGCCGAGAACCCCCCAAAGAAACGGGACGGTCCAGAGGGGAAGGACTCCCGTATCAGCGATGAGGCGGGGTAGGCGGGCGTCGGCCCGCCCGGCATTCGGGCCCCCGGAGACGCCCGGCGGTCCACCCCCACGCGCCAGATCGCTACGCGCTCCTCCCGGCATAGCGTCCGACGACCGTCCGGGGCCGATCCCTGCACGAAATGACGATCAGAGCGCCACCAGGGGGTGGTGGGCGCGTGAGATCGCTACGTGCTCCTCATTTCTCGGCGGCTGATGGCCGTCTGCGGCTGAGAGACATCCGGACGGCGGCCCGGGGGTGCTCTGAGGGAGAAATGCGGCTCTCCGGAGGCCTTTCACGGGCCTTCGACCGTCTGTCGGAGTGTGGCGTTGTCTTCTTCAACGGCAGACTCCGCCAGAGACCTTTCAGGTCTCATCCATGGTCGCCAAATGAGGGCAAAAGGGGTGATTCCCCTCCCTGGTGGACCGCATGACCACAGGAGGGCCGCAGACGCCTCCCAGACGGAAGCGTGTAGCGATCTGACGCGCCCACCGCTCCCCGATGGGGCTGGGATCGACATTCCGTGCGGGTATCAGCCCAGGACGGCGGCCGGACGCTAAGCCAGGAGGAGCGCGTAGCGATTAGACGCGTCCACCGCCCCCGAAAGGGGCTCTGATCGACATGTGGTGCAGGTATCAGCCCCGGACGGTCGTCGGACGCTAAGCCATGGGGAGCGCGTAGCGATCTGACGCGTCCGGGTGGATGGCCGGGGGTCTTTGGGGGCCCGCATGCGGGACACGGGCAGGGCCCGACCCCTCGTCTCATCGCTGATACGGGAGTGCTTCTCTTCTGGACCGTCCCGTTTCTTTGGGGGGTTCTCGGCAGTCCTTGTCTTTCCGGGGCGGGTCGGTCGGTCAAGGGTGGCCGAAGGCCATCGCGTAGCGACGCGACGAAGGAGCGCCCTTGAGGGACCGGCCCGACACGGAAGGACGATGGGACTGACGGGAAACCCCCAAACCAGCTGTGAGGCGGCCCAAGGGGGTGCCTGCCCCCGGCCCCTCGCGGGGGGAGATGGCCGGTCCGTGCCGCAAGCCGCTTACGTCCCCCCTCGCCGGGCCACCCCACGACGACGGCCCCGCAGCTGGGCTGCGGGGCCGTCGTCGTGTGCGGGGCGGGGCCGGGTCAGAGGCCCATGGCCGACGCGAGGTCCTTCTTGATGCCGTCCAGGACCTCCTGGCCGCGGGTGCGGGCGCTCGCGAGGTCGGAGGCTTCGGCCACCGGGACCACGACCTCCAGGTAGCACTTCAGCTTGGGCTCCGTGCCGGACGGGCGGCAGATGACGCGGGCCTTGTAGTCGCCCTCGAGGTAGTAGCGCAGGCCGTCCGTGGGCGGGAGTGCCGCCGAGCCGACCGACAGGTCCTCCGCCGAGGCCACCCGCAGGCCCGCCAGGGCCGTCGGGGGCTCCGCGCGCAGCCGTGCCATCGCGTTGGCGATGACCGACAGGTCGGAGACGCGGACCGAGAGCTGGTCGGTGTGGTGGAGGCCGTGGGCCATGGCCAGGTCGTCCAGCAGGTCGGTCAGGGTGCGGCCCTGCTCCTTGAGCTCCGAGGCGAGCTCGGCGACCAGGAGGGCGGCGGTGATGCCGTCCTTGTCGCGGACGCCCTCGGGGTCCACGCAGTAGCCGAGCGCCTCCTCGTAGCCGTAGCGCAGGCCCTTGACCCGGGCGATCCACTTGAAGCCGGTGAGGGTCTCCTCGTAGCCGACGCCGGCCGCTTCCGCGATCCGGCCCAGGAGGCTGGAGGAGACGATCGACTCGGCGAAGACGCCCTGGGCGCCCTTGTGGACCAGGTGGGCCGCCAGCAGCGCGCCGACCTCGTCGCCGCGCAGCATGCGCCAGCCGCCGTTGTCCGGGACCGCGACCGCGCAGCGGTCGGCGTCCGGGTCGTTGGCGATCACGATGTCGGGCTGGACCTCGGCGGCCTTCGCGAAGGCCAGGTCCATCGCGCCCGGCTCCTCCGGGTTCGGGAACGCGACCGTGGGGAAGGCCGGGTCGGGCTCCGCCTGCTCGGCGACGAGCACCGGCGTGGGGAAGCCGTGCCGGGCGAAGGCCGCCATGACGACGTCCTTGCCGACGCCGTGCATGGCCGTGTAGACGGTCCGTACGCCTCGGGGCGACCCGGGGGTGAGGACGGCGTCCGTCCGGGTCAGGTAGGCCTCGAGGACCTCCTCGTCGAGCTGGAGCCAGCCGTCGGAGGGGCGCGGTACGTCGGCCAGCGCGCCGACGGCCGCGATGCGCGCCGCGATCTCGGTGTCCGCGGGGGACACGATCTGCGAGCCGTCGCCGAGGTAGACCTTGTAGCCGTTGTCCCGGGGCGGGTTGTGGCTGGCGGTCACCTCGACGCCGGCGACGGCGCCCAGGTGCCTTATGGCGTACGCGAGGACGGGCGTCGGCAGGGGCCGGGGGAGGACGGCCGCGCGCAGTCCGGCGCCGGTCATCACGGCGGCGGTGTCGCGGGCGAAGTCGGCCGACTTGTAGCGGGCGTCGTAGCCGACGACGACCAGGCCGCCGTCGTGGCCCTGGTCCTTCAGGTAGGCCGCGAGGCCGGCCGCGGCGCGGATGACCACGGAACGGTTCATCCGCATCGGACCGGCGCCGATCTCGCCGCGCAGCCCGGCGGTGCCGAACTGGAGCGTGCCGGAGAAGCGGTCCGCGAGCTCGGCCGTGTCGTCCGCGTCGATCAGGGCCGCGAGCTCGGCCGCCGTCTGCGGGTCCGGGTCCTCGGCGAGCCAGGCCCGGGCCCGGGTGAGGAGGTCGTCCTGTTCCTGCACTGCTTCCGCCTTTCCTCTCGTACGTCGTCGTCGATCGTCGGGGGTGCCGATCAGATGCGGGCGAGGACCTGCGTCAGCAGCGTGCCCATGCGGGCGGCGGAGTCGCGGCCGGCCTGGAGGACCTCTTCGTGGTTCAGCGGCTCGCCGGACAGGCCGGCGGCCAGGTTGGTGACCAGGGAGATGCCGAGCACCTCGGCGCCGGCCTCACGGGCGGCGATGGCCTCCAGCACGGTGGACATGCCGACCAGGTCCGCGCCCATGACGCGGATCATGTTGATCTCGGCCGGGGTCTCGTAGTGCGGGCCGGGGAACTGGACGTAGACGCCCTCTTCGAGGGTCTCGTCGATCTCCTTGCACATCGCGCGCAGGCGCGGCGAGTACAGGTCGGTGAGGTCGACGAAGTTCGCGCCGACGATCGGCGAGGTGGCCGTCAGGTTGAGGTGGTCGCTGATCAGGACGGGCTGGCCGGGCGCCATGCCCTCGCGCAGGCCACCGCAGCCGTTGGTGAGGACGATGGTCTTGCAGCCGGCGGCGACGGCGGTGCGCACGCCGTGGGCGACGGCGGCGACGCCGCGGCCCTCGTAGAAGTGGGTCCGGCCGAGGAAGACCAGGGCGCGCTTGTCGCCGATCTTGTACGAGCGGATCTTGCCGCCGTGGCCCTCGACGGCGGCGGGCGGGAAGCCGGGCAGCTCGGTGACGAGGAACTCGGACTCGGGGGCGCCGAGCGCCTCTGCGGCGGGGGCCCAGCCGGAGCCCATGACGAGGGCGACATCGTGGGATTCGACGCCGGTGAGCTCGCGGAGGCGGGCGGCGGCGGCGTCGGCGGCGGTGAAGGGGTCGGTAACAGATGCGTTCACGCGGACGAGCGTAGCCGCTTATCGCCTACGCGCGTAGATGGCGCAGCTCACGGTGTTCGGATCGTTGCCTTGTCGTTTCCGCCGAATCGTCCCTGCGGCCCGTGTGCGGCGGGGCCGGCCCGGGCCGGCGGCCGCTAGCAGGGGCGCTTGCGGAGTTCCATCACGTAGTCGTGCGGCGCGCCGGCCGATTCGGCGGCGTCGGCGATCTCACCCAGGTAGCGCGCCGAGGGGAGGCCGCCCTCGTACCCGTTCAGCACGTAGCACCACGCCGCCTCCTCGCCGTCCAGGGTGTGGACGCGGATCCGCATGCGGCGGTAGATGTCCAGCCCGACGCCCTCCCAGCGGTCCATGGAGTCCTCGTCCAGCGGGGCGATGTCGTACAGCGCGACGAAGACCTGCTGGCGCGGGGCCTCCACGACGGTGGCGAGGGCGCCTTCCCAGCCCATCTGCTCGCCGCCGAAGGTCAGCCGCCAATCGTTGATCCAGCCCGTGCCGCGCAGCGGTGAATGGGGAGCGCGGCGCGTCATCAGCCGCGGGTCGAGGTTGCCGGCGTACGCGGCGTAGAGCGACATGAGGTCGAGGGTACGGGAGGGTCGCCCCGGCCGGGGTGTCCGGATGGTGCGAGCACCTTGATGCGTGCGGGACAATGGGGCACGGAATGGATCCCCCGGGGAGACCCCCCGGAACACCGGCCGGGGCGGCAGCCGGCCGGGTAGACGTGAGGCGGACTTTTCGTGACCCGGATCGTGATCATCGGCGGTGGACCCGGCGGGTATGAGGCAGCCCTGGTGGGGGCGCAGCTCGGCGCGGAGGTGACCGTCGTCGACTGCGACGGTCTGGGCGGGGCGTCGGTCCTGACCGACTGCGTGCCCTCGAAGACCCTCATCGCGACCGCAGAGGTCATGACGACCTTCGACTCGTCGTACGAGGAGCTGGGGATCGTCGTCGCGGACGACACCCCGCACATCGAGCAGGCCGCGCGTGTCGTCGGCGTGGACCTCGGCAAGGTGAACCGGCGCGTCAAGCGCCTCGCGCTGGCGCAGTCCCACGACATCACCGCCTCCGTGACCCGGGCCGGAGCCCGCGTCATGCGCGGCCGCGGCAAGCTCGGCGGCCCGCAGGGCATCGACGGCACCCGGGACGTGATCGTCACCGCCGCCGACGGCACGGAGACGATCCTCACCGCCGACGCCGTGCTGATCGCCACCGGCGGCACCCCGCGCGAGATCCCGGACGCGATGCCCGACGGGGAGCGGATCCTGAACTGGACCCAGGTCTACGACCTGGAGGAGCTCCCCGAGGAGCTCATCGTGGTCGGCTCCGGTGTGACCGGTGCCGAGTTCGCCGGCGCGTACCAGGCGCTGGGCTCCCGGGTGACCCTGGTGTCCTCCCGCGACCGCGTGCTGCCGGGTGAGGACCCGGACGCGGCGGCCGTCCTGGAGGACGTCTTCCGCCGCCGCGGCATGAACGTCATCGGCCGTTCGCGCGCCGAGTCCGCCAAGCGGGTGGGCGACCGGGTCGAGGTCACCCTCTCCGACGGCCGCGTGATCACGGGCACCCACTGCCTGATGGCGGTCGGCGCGATCCCGAACACCAAGGACATGAACCTGGAGGAGTCCGGGGTCCGGCTCAAGGAGTCGGGCCACATCTGGACCGACAAGGTGTCGCGCACGTCCTCGCCGGGCGTGTACGCCGCCGGTGACGTGACGGGGATCTTCGCGCTGGCGTCCGTCGCCGCCATGCAGGGGCGCATCGCGATGTACCACTTCCTCGGTGACGCGGTGGCCCCGCTGAACCTGAAGACGGTCTCCTCGAACGTCTTCACCGACCCGGAGATCGCCACCGTCGGCTACACCCAGGCCGACGTGGACGCCGGCAAGATCGACGCCCGCGTGGTGAAGCTGCCGCTGCTGCGCAACCCGCGCGCGAAGATGCAGGGCATCCGGGACGGCTTCGTGAAGCTGTTCTGCCGCCCGGGCACCGGGATCGTGGTGGGCGGCGTGGTCGTCTCGCCGCGCGCGAGCGAGCTGATCCACCCCATCTCGATCGCCGTCGACAACAACCTGACCGTCGAGCAGATCGCAAACGCGTTCACCGTGTACCCCTCCCTGTCCGGTTCGATCGCCGAAGTGGCGCGCCAGTTGCACACCCGCAAGACGGGCAGCGAGGCGTAGGGGCGCTCCGCCGGAGGCTCAACCGCCCCGTTCCCCGCGGGGGTTGGGGCGGACGCCGAGGTGGGGCGGGGGCGTGCGGCCGCAGCCGCGGAAAGCGCGCCGAGCCCGTATACCACTAGTCGGGCCGATGTATGGACAACTTCGGTATTCCGGCGCAAGGAGCTGAAAGCAGACGGTCGTTGGGGTTACTGTCAGTTTCGTGTTCGCTGCTGAACGTCGCCAATTGATCCTCGAAATGGTGCGGGCCAACGGTGCGGTATCGCTCCGTGAGCTCGCCCGTGTCGTCCAGACCTCCGAAGTGACCGTACGGCGGGACGTGCGGGCACTGGAGGCAGAAGGACTCCTCGACCGCCGGCACGGCGGTGCGGTCTTGCCGGGCGGTTTCACGCGGGAGTCCGGCTTTCCGCAAAAATCCCATCTCGCGACGGCGGAGAAGACCGCCATCGCCGATGTCGCCGCCGGCCTCGTCGAAGAAGGCGAGGCCGTCGTCGTCGGCGCGGGTACCACGACCCAGGAGCTGGCCCGCCGGCTCGCCCGGGTGCCCGGTCTGACCGTCGTCACCAACTCGCTGCTCGTCGCCCAGGCGCTCGCGCACGCCAACCGGGTGGAGGTGGTGATGACCGGCGGTACGCTCCGCGGCTCGAACTACGCCCTCGTCGGCAGCGGCGCCGAACAGTCCCTCCAGGGGCTGCGGGTCTCCCGCGCCTTCCTGTCCGGGAGCGGCCTGACCGCCGAGCGCGGGCTGTCCACGTCCAACATGCTCTCCGCGAGCGTGGACCGGGCGCTGGTGCAGGCCGCGGCGGAGGTCGTCGTACTGGCCGACCACACGAAGCTCGGCACGGACACCATGTTCCAGACCGTGCCGACGGACGTGATGACCCGGCTGGTGACGGACGAGCCCCCGCAGCACGACGAGCGGGCCGCCACCGAACTCCAGGCGCTGGCCGACCAGGGCGTGCAGATCACCGTGGCCGGACCGGCCCCGGCGGCCGGCGGCCACGGCGGCGCCGGGGAGGGCATGCAGGGGCGCAGGCCCCGCCGCGACGCCCCCCTGCCGGTCCAGCGGCGCGGCGGCCCCACCGCCCAGCTGCGCAGTGCTCCGGCGTCGCTGCTGGAGCAGCAGGCCGGGGAACGGGCCCGGGTGGCGGACATGCGCCGCCGCTGAGCGCCGGGACCGCCGGCCCGCCACGGGCGGTGTCCGCCGGGCCGCTCCCGCCAGGGCGGCCCGGCGCGGACCGTCCGCCGCGCGCACGGCCGAAGGCCCCGCCCGGGGAACCGGGCGGGGCCTTCGTACGGCCGGCGGTGGGGACGTCAGTCCTTGATCTCGCAGATCGTGGCGCCGGAGGTCAGGGAGGCGCCGACCTCGGCGGTCAGGCCGACGACGGTGCCGGAGCGGTGCGCGTTCAGCGGCTGCTCCATCTTCATCGCCTCGAGTACGACGACCAGGTCGCCCTCGTTGACCTGCTGGCCCTCCTCGACGGCGACCTTGACGATCGTGCCCTGCATCGGGGAGGCGAGGGTGTCGCCGGACGCGGCCGGGCCGGACTTCTTGGCGGCACGGCGCTTGGGCTTGGCGCCGCCGGCGGCGGCCGTGCGGGCCAGGGTCATGCCCAGCGAGGACGGGAGGGAGACCTCCAGGCGCTTGCCGCCGACCTCGACGACGACCGTCTCGCGACCGGGCTCGTCCTCGGTCTCCTCGGCCGCGGGGGCGGAGAAGGGCTTGATCTCGTTGACGAACTCCGTCTCGATCCAGCGGGTGTGGACCTTGAACGGGGTGCCGTCGGTGGGGGCGAAGGCCGGGTCGGCGACGACCGCGCGGTGGAAGGGGATGGCGGTGGCCATGCCCTCCACGTTGAACTCGGCCAGGGCGCGGGCGGCGCGCTGGAGGGCCTGCTCGCGGGTGGCGCCGGTGACGATCAGCTTGGCGAGCAGCGAGTCCCAGGCGGGGCCGATGACCGAGCCGGTCTCCACGCCCGCGTCCAGGCGCACGCCGGGGCCGGTCGGCGGGGCGAAGAGGGTGACGGTGCCCGGGGCGGGCAGGAAGCCCCGGCCCGGGTCCTCGCCGTTGATGCGGAACTCGAAGGAGTGGCCGCGCAGCTCCGGGTCGCCGTAGCCGAGCTCCTCGCCGTCGGCGATGCGGAACATCTCGCGCACCAGGTCGATGCCGGCGACCTCCTCGGTCACCGGGTGCTCGACCTGGAGGCGCGTGTTGACCTCGAGGAAGGAGATGGTGCCGTCGGTGCCGACGAGGAACTCGACGGTGCCCGCGCCGACGTAGCCGGCCTCCTTGAGGATGGCCTTGGACGCGGCGTAGAGCTCGGCGTTCTGGGCTTCCGTCAGGAAGGGGGCCGGGGCCTCCTCGACGAGCTTCTGGTGGCGGCGCTGGAGGGAGCAGTCGCGGGTGGAGACGACGACCACGTTGCCGTGCGAGTCCGCGAGGCACTGGGTCTCGACGTGGCGGGGCCGGTCGAGGTAGCGCTCGACGAAGCACTCGCCGCGGCCGAAGGCGGCCACGGCCTCGCGCACGGCGGAGTCGTACAGCTCCGGCACCTCTTCGAGGGTGCGGGCGACCTTGAGGCCGCGGCCGCCACCGCCGAAGGCGGCCTTGATGGCGATGGGCAGCCCGTGCTCCCGGGCGAAGGCGACGACCTCGTCGGCCCCGGAGACCGGGTCCGGGGTGCCCGCGACGAGGGGGGCCCCGGCGCGCTGGGCGATGTGGCGGGCGGCCACCTTGTCACCGAGGTCGCGGATGGCCTGCGGCGGCGGGCCGATCCAGGTCAGGCCGGCG
Source organism: Streptomyces sp. NPDC034086 (assembly GCF_055575515.1). Classification (NCBI taxonomy): domain Bacteria; kingdom Bacillati; phylum Actinomycetota; class Actinomycetes; order Kitasatosporales; family Streptomycetaceae; genus Streptomyces; species Streptomyces sp. NPDC034086. The sequence goes on from NZ_JBVISM010000002.1 coordinate 209,625, forward strand.
TCGAGGACGGCCTGGGCGAAGTCGGCGTTCTCGGAGAGGAAGCCGTATCCGGGGTGGATGGCGTCCGCTCCGGAGTCCGCGGCGGCCTGCAGGACCTTCGCGATGTCGAGGTAGCTGGCCGCCGGGGTGTCACCGCCCAACGCGAAAGCTTCGTCTGCCGCGCGGACGTGCAGGGCGTCCCGGTCCGGATCGGCGTAGACGGCTACGCTCGCGATTCCGGCATCCCGGCAGGCCCGAGCAACGCGGACAGCGATTTCGCCACGGTTGGCGATGAGCACCTTGCGCACGATGGCTCCCTCCTTGAAACAAGCTGAGTTTAGGGACTGCCGACACGGCCTTACGACCCTTCCCCGGTGGTGAGCTTGCCCACACGGAGCGTGATTCGAGTGCCCCTTGAGTGCGATTGCCCTTGTGTCGCCCCAGGTCAGGGAGATCCCCGACTGCACAGTAACCCTGTTGCGAGGGCGGGGTCTCTGTTCGGCGGGTCAGCGGACCCTGCTGATTCTTTGTTCAGTCCCTACGAACGGCCTATGCATTCTTTGAGTGAGAGCCGTCACGCCCGTCCGTGTCGCGGTTTCCCGTAACGAAGCGGGCCCCTGCTCTTGTCCCCGGGTTTACTCGTTAGTAGCCTCCTGGCGTCGAACACGCTTGTGGCGTGGGACGGATGGGGGCGTCGTGCTGCGCAGACTCGTGGCGGGGCTGGCCGCGATCATGCTCGTCGCGGAGGCCGTCGTGCTCGCGCTGGTCCACGTCGTGCTGGGCCGGGCCACCGGGGCGCAGTCGATGTCGATCGCCGGCATGGATCCGGATGTCATGGTCACGGCAACCTACGGGATGGGTGCCGCCATGGCCGCCTTCCTGCTGCTGTGCGCGGTCCTGGCCGCCCTCGCCGCCCTGCGCGACCGCCCGCCGGGCCGCGCCGCCCGCCTCGTGCTCGTCGTCGCGGCCGTCACCCACGGGGTGCTCGGCGCCCTCGCCGTGGGACTCGTCGGCTGGGGCGCCTTCGCGGTCACCTCGCTGATCCTGTGCCTGCTCGTCCTGACCCTGATGCTCTACGCGGCTCCGGCCGGGGGCCCCGGCGCGGAGCCGGCGGGGAGCCTCAGGCCCACAGGTCCGTGAGGGAGACGTCCAGCTCGCCCAGCAGGGAACGCAGCAGCGGCATGGACAGGCCGATGACGTTGCCGGGGCACCCGTCGATGCCGTCGATGAACGGCGCCGACAGCCCGTCCAGGGTGAACGCCCCCGCCACGTGCAGCGGCTCGCCGCTCGCCACGTACGCCTCCACCTCCGCGTCCGTCGGCTCGCCGAAGCGGACCGTCGTCGAGGCCGTCGCCGAGACCTGACGGCCGGTGGCCGTGTCGATCACGCAGTGGCCCGTGCGCAGCACCCCGGCCCGCCCGCGCATCGACTTCCAGCGGGCCGTGGCGTCGGCCGCGTCCACCGGCTTGCCGAGCGCCTCGCCGTCCAGCTCCAGCACCGAGTCGCAGCCGATCACCAGGGCGCCCGCGGCCTCCTCCAGACCCGCCACCACGCCCGCCTTGGCCTCGGCCAGGGCCAGCGCCAGGGCGGCCGGCTCGTCGTGGTCGAGCGTGTCCTCGTCGAAGCCGCTGACGATCACGTGGGGGGCGAGCCCGGCCTGCCGCAGCAGGTTCAGCCGGGCGGGCGAGGCGGAGGCGAGGACGAGCGTGCGTACGGTCATGGGGCCATCGTAGGGCGGGTCCGCAGGCCTGCGCGGACGGCCCCTGGAAGCCCCTAGAAGGGGGGTACGCCGAGGACGTACACCGCGATCACCATCGCGAGTACGAGGACCACGAGCATCCGCCGGAGCATCGCCTGGGCGTCGCGCATGTCCTTCGGGGGCTCGTCCTCGGGGTCTGACCAGAGCATGCCCCGATCCTGGCCCGCGGAGCGCCGGTGGCGCCTGAGTACGGGTACTCAGGCGCCACCGTCCGTTCGCGCCATCTTCCGGCGCGTGCGGCTCAGCCCCGTCCGGGCCAGTACGTACGGCCCCACGCGCGCGGCCCCGGCAGCATCTGCTGCCGGCGGGCCACCCGGCCCGGGGAGGCCCACTCGTCCGGGACCCGGGGCGCGCCCGACGGGGCCGAGGCCAGCGCCGCGGCGCGCGCCCGGACCACCGCCAGTGCGGCGGCCAGCTCCTCGGGGGTCGGGTTGCCCTTGACGACCTTGATCACCACAGAGTCCTCCTGGAGGGCCTAGAGGGGGATGTTGCCGTGCTTCTTCGGGGGGAGCGACTCCCGCTTCGTGCGCAGCTGGCGCAGCCCCTTCACCACGTGGGCGCGGGTCTCGGACGGCATGGTCACCGCGTCGATGTAACCGCGCTCGGCGGCCGTGTACGGGTTGAGCAGGGTGTCCTCGTACTCGGTGATGAGCCGTGCCCGGGTCTCCTCCACCTCCTCGGGGGCGGCCTCCGCGAGGGTGCGCCGGTGCAGGATGTTCACCGCGCCCTGCGCGCCCATGACGGCGATCTGGGCCGTCGGCCAGGCCAGGTTCAGGTCCGCGCCGAGGTGCTTGGAGCCCATGACGTCGTAGGCGCCGCCGAAGGCCTTGCGCGTGATGACGGTGATGAGGGGGACGGTGGCCTCGGCGTAGGCGTAGATCAGCTTCGCGCCGCGCCGGATGATTCCGTTGTACTCCTGGTCGGTGCCGGGCAGGAAGCCCGGGACGTCGACGAACGTCAGCACCGGGATGTTGAAGGCGTCGCACGTCCGGACGAACCGCGCGGCCTTCTCGGAGGCGTCGATGTCCAGGCAGCCGGCGAACTGCATCGGCTGGTTGGCGACCACGCCCACCGGGTGCCCCTCGACCCGGCCGAAGCCGGTCAGGATGTTCGGGGCGAACAGGGACTGCGTCTCCAGGAACTCCGCGTCGTCCAGCACGTGCTCAATGACAGTGTGCATGTCGTACGGCTGGTTCGCACTGTCCGGGATCAGGACGTCCAGTTCCAGGTCGGCGTCCGAGACCTCCGTGTCCGCCTCCTCCGGGAAGGCGGGCGGCTCGGAGAGGTTGTTCGACGGCAGGTACGACAGCAGCGACTTGACGTACTCGATCGCGTCCTTCTCGTCCCCGGCCATGTGGTGGGCGACGCCCGAGGTGGCGTTGTGGGTGCGCGCCCCGCCCAGCTCCTCGAAGCCGACGTCCTCGCCGGTGACCGTCTTGATGACGTCCGGGCCGGTGATGAACATGTGCGAGGTCTGGTCGACCATGACCGTGAAGTCGGTGATGGCCGGCGAGTACACGGCGCCGCCCGCGCAGGGCCCCACGACCAGGCTGATCTGCGGGATCACGCCCGAGGCGTGCACGTTGCGGCGGAAGATCTCGCCGTACATGCCGAGCGCGCTGACGCCCTCCTGGATGCGGGCGCCGCCGGAGTCGTTGATGCCGACGACCGGGCAGCCGGTCTTGAGGGCGAAGTCCATCACCTTGATGATCTTCTGCCCGTACACCTCGCCGAGGGCGCCGCCGAAGACGGTGAAGTCCTGCGAGAACACGGCCACCGGCCGGCCGTCCACCGTGCCGTAGCCGGTCACGACGCCGTCGCCGTACGGGCGGGTCTTCTCCAGTCCGAAGTTGGTCGACCGGTGCCGGGCGAACTCGTCCAGCTCTACGAAGGACCCCTCGTCCAGCAGCAACGCCACGCGCTCACGCGCCGTCAGCTTGCCCTTGGCGTGCTGCTTCTCGACGGCGCGCTCGGAACCGGCGTGCGTGGCTTCCTCGACGCGGCGCCGCAGGTCCGCGAGCTTACCCGCGGTCGTGTGCATGTCGATCGGCTCTGAGGGTTGGGACATCGGGGTCGCGGCTCCCTGTGTGGTGTCAACTGCCTGGTCAATTGATTGACTGCTGCTGGCTACTGGTGCGTAGCGTATCGGCGGGCATGGCGCTCGGCAGTGCGGCGTTTGACACACCTACATTTGCTTGCATGACTCCACAAGATGCTTCAGCCGGAGCGGGTCCGGGACGCTGGTCGAGCCTGGAGCGCCCCCCGCTGAACGCCACCGCCCTCACGCGGGCGCTCGTCACCCCCGACGGCCTGTGGACCTCCCTGGAGGTCGTCGCCGCCACCGGGTCCACCAACACCGATCTCGCGGCGCGGGCCGCGGAACTGCCCGAGGGGGCCGTGCTGGTCGCCGAGGAGCAGACCGCCGGGCGGGGCCGGCTCGACCGCAGCTGGGTGGCTCCGCCGCGGTCGGGGCTGTTCTTCTCCGTGCTGCTCAAGCCGGGCGCCGACGTACCGCAGGAGCGGTGGGGCTGGCTGCCGCTGCTGGCCGGGGTGGCCACGGCGGCCGGGCTCGCCCGGGGCGCCGGGGTGGACACCGCGCTGAAGTGGCCGAACGACCTGCTGGTGAGCGTGGAGGGGGAGGAACGCAAGGCCGGCGGCATCCTCGCCGAGCGGGTCGAGGGCGGGGTCGTCCTCGGGATCGGCCTCAACGTCACCCTCACGGAGGACGAGCTCCCCGTACCGGGCGCCGGGTCGCTGGCCCTGGCCAAGGCGGCGGTGACCGACCGGGAGCCGCTGCTGAAGGCCGTGCTGCGCTCGCTGGAGGAGTGGTACGGGCGCTGGCGCGACGCCGCCGGCGACCCGGCGGACAGCGGGCTCCAGGAGGCGTACGCGGCCGGCTGCGCGACGCTGGGCCGCCATGTCCGGGCGGACCTGCCGGGCGGGCGCGAGCTCACCGGAACGGCCGAAGCGGTGGACGCGGACGGGCGGCTGGTGATCCGCACGGCCGACGACGCGCGGGAGGCGGTCGGGGCCGGGGACGTGGTCCACCTGAGGTCGGTGCGTTAGGTCCCCGGCGGCGCGGGGTCCGGGTGCCGCCGCGGCCCGGACTCCGCCCCCCGGGCCTCCCGCCGGCCGCCGGCGGGGCCGGGGTGGCGCGAACGGAGCCGGGGCCGGAACTGGGGGAGTGAGCTACGGCACACCTGCCGTATGGTTTAGGCGATCCCGGTCCTGCCGGTGATCACCCGGTTCGGCAGCGCGCACGGAATGGACAGGAGGCGGCCCTTGACCGTCGACGACTCTGCGTCCAGCCCGTCCGGGTCCGGTCCGGCCGGCGGTCCGGGTACCCCGATCGGGCGGGACCGGCACGCCCCGTTCCACGAGGTCGACCACGCGGCCCAGCCGACGGCCGACCCGCTCGCCATCCGCCTGGAGCAGCTGATCCTGGGCGCCGAGCGGCGGTACACGCCGTTCCAGGCGGCCCGCAGCGCCGGGGTGTCGATGGAGCTGGCCTCCCGTTTCTGGCGGGCCATGGGCTTCGCCGACATCGGGCAGGCGAAGGCCCTGACCGAGGCGGACGTGCTGGCGCTGCGGCGGCTGGCCGGTCTGGTGGAGGCGGGGCTGCTGAGCGAGCCGATGGCGGTGCAGGTGGCGCGGTCCACCGGGCAGACCACCGCCCGGCTGGCCGAATGGCAGATCGATTCCTTCCTGGAGGGGCTGACCGAGCCGCCGGAGCCGGGCATGACCCGCACGGAGGTCACGTACCCGCTGGTCGAGCTGCTGCTGCCGGAGCTGGAGGAGTTCCTCGTCTACGTGTGGCGGCGCCAGCTGGCCGCCGCGACCGGCCGGGTGGTGCAGGTCGCGGACGACGAGGAGATGGTCGACCGGCGCCTCGCGGTCGGCTTCGCGGACCTGGTCGGCTTCACCCGGCTCACGCGCCGGCTGGAGGAGGAGGAGCTCGGCGAGCTCGTCGAGGCCTTCGAGACGACGGCGGCGGACCTGGTGGCCGCGCACGGCGGCCGGCTGATCAAGACGCTGGGCGACGAGGTGCTGTACTGCGCCGACGACGCGGCGACGGCGGCGGAGATCGCGCTGCGGCTGATCGAGACGATGGAGGCGGACCCGCAGATGCCCGAGCTGCGGGTGGGCATCGCCTTCGGGACGGTGACGACCCGCATGGGCGATGTCTTCGGGACCACGGTGAACCTGGCCAGCCGGCTGACCTCCATAGCCCCCAAGGACGCCGTACTGGTGGACGGGGCGATGGCCGAGGAGCTGAGCCGGACGGGGGCCGCGCCGAAGTCCGAGAAGGACGCCGAGACCGAGGAGGGCGGCGGCGCCTACCGCTTCGCGCTCCAGCCGATGTGGCAGCGGCCGGTGCGCGGACTGGGCGTCGTGGAGCCCTGGTCGCTGACGCGGCGGACACCTAGGATCCCCGGGTAACGTTCGTTAACCATTTGCGGGGAGAGTGCGCCGTGGGCGTGAGCGAGAGCCGTTTCGGGGAGTTCGTGGCGGTACGGCGGCACGGCGACGGCGGGGTGGTCGCGGAGCTGGTGCTGGACCGCCCCAAGGCGATGAACGCCGTCTCGACGGAGATGGCCCGCTCGGTCTCCGCCGCGTGCGACGCGCTCGCCGCGGACCCCGGCGTACGCGTCGTCGTACTGACCTCCACCCACGAGCGGGCCTTCTGCGTGGGCGCGGACCTCAAGGAGCGCAACTCCCTCTCCGACGCCGAGCTGGTGCGGCAGCGGCCCACCACCCGGGGGGCGTACGGGGGCGTGCTGGAGCTGCCGATGCCGACGGTCGCGGCGGTGCACGGCTTCGCCCTGGGCGGCGGCTTCGAGCTGGCGCTGGCCTGCGACGTGATCGTGGGCGACGAGACGGCCGTGGTCGGACTGCCCGAGGTGTCGGTGGGCGTCATCCCGGGCGGCGGCGGTACGCAGCTGCTGCCGCGGCGGGTCGGCGCGGCGCGGGCGGCGGAACTCATCTTCACGGCCCGCCGGGTGGAGGCCGCCGAGGCGCTGTCGCTGGGGCTCGTCGACGAGGTGGCCCCGGCGGGCGAGGACCGGGCGCGGGCCCTGGAGCTGGCGCTGACGATGGCCGCGAACTCCCCCGTGGGACTGCGCGCGGCCAAGCGGGCGCTGCGGCTCGGGCACGGGATGGACCTGGCGGCCGGGCTGGAGATCGAGGACGCGGCCTGGCGGACGGTGGCCTTCTCGGGGGACCGGGCGGAGGGCGTGGCGGCGTTCAACGAGAAGCGGAAGCCGAACTGGCCGGGGCAGTAGGGCGCGGGCCGGCGGGCGGCGGGCCGCGGGCGGCCCCGGCCACCGGATGCGGTCCAGCGTCACCCGGAGGGGCGTCCATCATCACTGAATCGGATAAAAGTCCCTAATGTGGGGTGATGGGAGTTGACGGGCGGCTGCGGGCCGTCGTAGGCCTCGCTCAGGCCATGGCGGCGGCCTGCGCGCCGCGGGACAGCGTCCGGGCCGCCGCCCGGAGCGCCCGGCTGGCGATGGACGGCTCGTTCGCCGCGATCTCCGCCTGGGAACGCGAGCGGGGGCGGCTGAGGGTCCTGGTCAACGAGGGCGAGCTGCGCCCCGGGGAGCAGGAGTTCCCCGAGGACGAGTCCTACCCGGTGCACGACTTCCCCGAGATCGCCGAGTTCCTGCACGCCCGCTGGGCGGGCGGCGGCGGCCCGCACCCCTGGGTGGAGAGCGCCGCCGGCGACCGGCCCGGGCGGCGCGGCGAGGCCCTGCGCCGGCGCGGGCGCGGTACGTGCGTGGTCGCCCCGATCGTCCTCAGCGGCCGGGCCTGGGGCGAGCTGTACGTGGCCCGGGACGAGGGCCTGCCGGACTTCGACGAGGACGACGCCGACTTCGCGGCGGTGCTGGCGGCGGTGGTGGCCGCCGGGCTGGCGCAGAACGAGCGCCTGGAGGAGGCCCGGCGGCTGGCCTTCACCGATCCGCTGACGGGCCTGGCCAACCGCCGGGCCGTGGACATGCGGCTCGACGAGGCCCTGGAGGAGCACCGGCGCACGGGGGCGGTGGTGAGCCTGGTCGTGTGCGACCTGAACGGCCTCAAGCGGGTCAACGACACCCTCGGGCACGCGACGGGCGACCAGCTGCTCGAGCGGTTCGGGTCGGTGCTGAGCCTGTGCGGGGCGATGCTGGCGGGGGCGCTGGTCGCGCGGCTGGGCGGGGACGAGTTCTGCCTGGTCAGCGTGGGGCCGTCGGCGGACGAGGTGGTACGGGTCACCGGGGAGGTGTGCCGGCGGGCCGCCGAGCTGGAGCTGGGGGAGGGCGTGGCGTGCGGGGTCGCCTCCACGGGGGACCCGATCGGGCCGGTGAAGTCCTCGCGGCGGCTGTTCCGGCTGGCGGACGCCGCGCAGTACAAGGCGAAGCGGGCGAGGTCGGCGGGGCCGGTGGTCGCGGGGCGCGACACGGCGGTGGTCCGGATGGCCGACGCGGCTGCCGCGCGGGAGCGGCCGGGGGAGCGCAGGCGGTTCCGCGGGCGGCGGTGAGGCGCGGGTGCCGGCCGCCCGTCCGGCGGCGGGGCGGCGGGGCGGCGTGCCCGGCCCCGGGCCGGCGGCCGGGGCGTGCCGGGGCCGGAGGTGCCGGGGGCCGGGCCGGAGGTGCCCGCGGCCGGGCCTGCCGGGCCGGAGGTGCCGCTGCGCGGGCCGGACCCCCGCGCCACGAACGCCGACGGGCCCGGTGGCCGCCTCGGGCGCTGCGCATCAGAGGGGTGACATGAAGGGATTCAGTCCGTAGGGTGCTGAATATGGATATGCACACTGTCGTGGTGGGGACGTCCGGGACCACCGCCGAGGACGTCATCGCCGTCGCCCGCGGCAACGCGCGCGTCGAGCTGTCCGCCGAGGCGCTGGAAGCGCTCGGCCGCGCTCGTGAGATCGTCGACGCGCTCGCCGCCAAGCCCGAGCCCGTCTACGGGGTCTCCACCGGCTTCGGGGCGCTCGCCTCCCGGCACATCAGCCCCGAGCTGCGCGCGCAGCTCCAGCGCAACATCGTCCGTTCGCACGCCGCCGGCATGGGCCCGCGCGTCGAGCGGGAGGTCGTCCGCGCCCTGATGTTCCTGCGCCTGAAGACCGTGGCCTCCGGGCACACCGGCGTGCGCCCCTCGGTCGCCCAGACCATGGCCGACGTGCTCAACGCCGGGATCACCCCCGTCGTCCACGAGTACGGCTCCCTCGGCTGCTCCGGCGACCTCGCGCCGCTCTCCCACTGCGCCCTCGCGCTCATGGGCGAGGGTGACGCCGAGGGCCCCGACGGCACCGTCCGCCCCGCCGGGGAGCTGCTCGCCGAGCACGGCATCGAGCCCGTGGAACTCCGCGAGAAGGAGGGCCTCGCCCTCCTCAACGGCACCGACGGCATGCTGGGCATGCTGGTGATGGCGCTCGCCGACCTGCGGACGCTCTACACCTCCGCCGACATCACCGCCGCGCTCACCCTGGAGGCGCTGCTCGGCACCGAGAAGGTGCTCGCACCCGAGCTGCACGCCATCCGCCCGCACCCGGGCCAGGGCGCCTCCGCCGCCAACATGGCCGCCGTGCTGAAGGGCTCCGGGCTGACCGGGCACTTCCAGGAGGAGTCCGCCCCGCGGGTGCAGGACGCCTACTCCGTGCGCTGCGCCCCGCAGGTGGCCGGCGCCGGCCGCGACACCATGGCGCACGCCGCCCTCGTCGCCTCCCGCGAGCTGGCCGCCGCCGTCGACAACCCGGTGGTGCTGCCCGACGGCCGCGTGGAGTCCAACGGCAACTTCCACGGGGCGCCCGTGGCCTACGTACTGGACTTCCTGGCCATCGCCGCCGCGGACCTCGGCTCCATCGCCGAGCGGCGCACCGACCGCCTGCTCGACAAGAACCGCTCGCACGGCCTGCCGCCGTTCCTCGCGGACGACGCCGGCGTCGACTCCGGTCTGATGATCGCCCAGTACACGCAGGCCGCCCTGGTCAGCGAGATGAAGCGGCTCGCCGTGCCGGCCTCCGCCGACTCCATCCCCTCCTCCGCCATGCAGGAGGACCACGTCTCCATGGGCTGGTCGGCGGCGCGCAAGCTGCGTACCGCGGTCGACAACCTGACCCGGATCATCGCCATCGAGCTGTACGCGGCCACCCGCGCCATCGAGCTGCGCCACGGGCTCACCCCCGCGCCGGCCAGCCAGGCTGCCATCGCGGCGGTGCGGGCGGCGGGCGTGCAGGGCCCGGGCCCCGACCGCTTCCTCGCGCCCGACCTGGCCGCCGCGGACGCCTTCGTCCGCGCGGGCGGCCTCGTGGCGGCCGTGGAGCCGGTGACGGGTCCGCTGGCCTGACGGGCCGGCGCCGGAGCGCAAGGGCCGCACCCCGCCGGGGGTGCGGCCCTTCGCCGTGTCTACAGGCCGCGGGAGCGGCGTACGGAGAAGGTCACGAAGCCCGCCCCGAGTCCCAGGCAGAGGGTGCCGCCCAGTACGTACGGGGTGGTGTCCACGCTGCCGGTGTCGGCCAGCGACAGGACGGTGACACCGGCGGGCCGCCCGTCGGCGACGCCGGAGACACCGGTGACGCCGGGGACACCGGCGATGGTTCCCGTACCCGCGCGCGGACCCGCGCCCGGGTCGTTCCTGGTGCCCGAGACGGTTCCGGTGTTGGCGGCGACGGGTACGCCGTCCGAAGCGCCCTCCGGCAGGCCGGGGGCGGTGGCGTTCGCCGACGGGACGAACCAGAGGGCGGCGAGGAGGGTGGTCGCTCCGAGAGCGGTGAGCAGAGGCCGACGTGCGGACACGGTGCGATCCCCCTTGCGGAAGCAGCGAATTGGCCGTGTGCGCAGATGCTAGTGAAAGGGGCGGGTCGCGGGAAAGTCGAGGCTGTCGCGGGCTTACTCTCCGTCGTATGAACCCTTCTGATGCATCACGATACGTACGGCTTCGAGTGGATTTGGTGCTCGAGGTCTCGGACTCCGACGCCCTCACCGGCGCGGCCCTCGCCCACATCAAGGCCGACGAGTTCATGCCGGACGAGGAGCGCGCGCACGCCGAGTCGGCCGTCATGGAGGACGAGGCGGAGGCGCTGGCCTACCTCGTCGACCCCACCGACCTGGTGGCGGAACTGACCGGCGTCGAACTGGCCCAGGCCTCCTGGAGCAGCGAACCGGTCGAATACGACCCCGACTCCCTGGAGTGGGACCTCGACGAGGAAGATGGGGACTTCGAGGAAGGGGCCGACAACGCCTGACCGTGGGGTTGCGCACATTCGAACGGAATGTGGAACCGAACCGCGTCGTTAACGCGTTGTCAGGACGAGCAGGGGGTGACGCCCCCTGCCCGGCCCGACCCCGGGAGAGCAGCCCGGGGTTTCCGGCAACGATGGAGTGACGTGTGAGGACGTACAGCATGCGACGGAGAAGGTCCCTGGTGGCCGTGTCCGCCGTGCTCGGTGGCGTACTGATGCTTTCGGCCTGCAACGACGGGGGTGCCGACAAGCCGCAGGGCAGCGCCGAGGCGGGCAAGTCACAGGCGGAGGTCGACGCGGCAGCCGCCAAGGACGCGTCCAAGGCCCGAATAGCCATCACGCCCAAGGACGGTTCCGCCAACGTCCCGCTGAACGACGGGACGAACGTCGCCGTCAGCGAGGGCACGCTCACCAAGGTCGAGCTGAAGAGCTCGGACGGCACCCCCGTCGCCGGCAAGATCTCCGGCGACGGCAAGAGCTGGAAGCCGGACGCCGCGCTGAAGCGCTCGACGAAGTACGCCCTGACGGCGACCGCCAAGGACGCGGCCGGGCGCGAGGCGCACGAGAACGCCTCCTTCACCACCCTCTCCCCGGAGAACAGCTTCATCGGCTCCTTCGTCCCGGACGACGGCGAGACGGTCGGCGTGGGCATGCCGGTCTCGATCACCTTCAACAAGCCGATCAAGGACCAGAAGGCCGTCCAGGCCGCCATCAGCGTCACCTCCAGCAGCGGCCAGGAGGTCGTCGGCCACTGGTTCGGCAACCAGCGGCTCGACTTCCGGCCCGAGCAGTACTGGCAGGCGAACTCCACCGTCACCCTGAAGCTCGCCCTCCAGGGCGTCCAGGGCGCGCCCGGCATCGTCGGCGCGCAGAACAAGACCGTCACCTTCAAGGTCGGCCGGAGCCAGGTCTCCACCGTCGACGTGAAGGCCAAGACGATGACGGTCACCCGTGACGGACAGGTCCTCAAGACCATCCCCATCTCGGCCGGTTCCCCCGAGAACCCGACCTACAACGGCCAGATGGTGATCTCCGAGAAGTTCAAGGAGACCCGCATGGACGGGTCCACCGTCGGCTTCACGAACAAGGAGGGCAAGGGCGAGTACGACATCAAGGACGTCCCGCACGCGATGCGGCTGTCCACGTCCGGCACCTTCATCCACGGCAACTACTGGGGCGCCGACTCGATCTTCGGCAAGGTCAACACCAGCCACGGCTGTGTCGGCCTGAACGACGCCAAGGGCGCCAACGACCCGAACCAGCCCGGCGCGTGGTTCTTCGACAACTCGCTCATCGGCGACGTCGTCACCGTGATGAACTCCCCGGACAAGACCATCAAGCCGGACAACGGCCTCAACGGCTGGAACATGTCCTGGGCCGAGTGGAAGGCCGGCCCGTCGGCCTGATCCGACGCGCCACGGCACGGCAGACGTGACGGACGGCGGGGAGCCCGGAAGGGCTCCCCGCCGTCCGGCGTCACGGGGGGCGGGAACCGCCGCCCCCGCCGCCGGAAAAGCCCGGTCCGGTGTGGCCGGGAAGCGCTTAGGGTCCTGGCATGACGAAGATCAGCTCGCTGTCCGTTCCCCCCACCGACGCCGAGGTCGACACCTGGTGGGCGGTCCAGACCGCCGCCCACGCCACCGACGCAGCCGCCCTGCCCGCACTGCCCGCCCCCACCCGCCTCGAAGCCGCCGGACGGCTCGGGGTTCCGCCGGGGCGCGGCCGCCTCGCGCACTGGGCTGCCGGCGACGGCGAGGGGCAGGCCGCCCTGCTCCTGTTCACCGAACGCGGCAACACCCACACCGCCTTCCTCGACGAGCTGACCGTACGGCCCGACGCCCGCCGGCGCGGCATCGGCACCGCCCTGTGGCAGCGGGTCCACCGCGAACTCCTCGACCAGGGCCGCACCTCCGTCGCCACCGTCACCGACCTCGGCGGCCCCGGCCAGGCCTTCGCGGAGTCCCTCGGCTTCGAGAACGTCCTCACCATGGGCTGGTACGTGCGCGAACTCGGCCAGGACGGCCCCCCGCCGCTCCCCGCCACTCCCGGCTACGCACTGCACGTCTGGCCCGGCCTGGTGCCCGACGCCTGGGTGCAGGCCACCGCCGTCGCCCACGGGGCCATGGAGGACGCCCCGAGCGGCGACAGCGACGAGACCTTCCAGCCCTGGACCGCCGAACGGGTCCACGCCGCCCAGCGGCTGGTCCTCGACCGGGGCGGGGAGATCATCGTGGTCGCGGCCGTCACCCCCGCCGGAGAGGTGGCCGCGTACACCGTCCTGGTGCTCCCGGACCCCCGGGGCCCGCGCGCCCTCCAGTACGACACCGTCGTCGTCCCCGCCCACCGGGGCCACGGCCTGGGCCGCGCGGTCAAGCTGCGCATGGAGGCGTACGCCGCCGAGCACCTGCCCGGGCTGCGCCGGATCGGCACCACCGTGGCGGACGAGAACACCCCGATGCGGACCGTGAACGAATCCCTCGGCTACCACCGCGAACGCGACGCGGGCCTCTTCCAGCTCAAGCTCTGACCCCGGCCCCGGCGCCGCCCCCGGTCCGGGGCCCGGCCCCGGACCGGCCGGGGCCTACGCCCGCTCCTCGGCGGGCCGTGGGGGCGACAGCGGCGACGGAGCCGTCCAGGACGACAGCAGCCGCAGCGCGTCCGCCGACGGCGAGCCCGGCTCGGCGTGGTACGTCACCAGGAACTGCGCCGGGTCGTCGGGCAGCGTCAGCGTCTCGAAGGACAGCTCCAGCTCGCCCACGATCGGATGCCGCAGCCGCTTCACCCCGTGCGTCTTGTCCGCCACCGTGTGCGCCGCCCACAGCCGGCGGAACTCCTCGTTCTTCACCGACAGTTCCCCGACCAGCGCCGACAGCCGCTCGTCGTCCGGGTGCTGGCCCGCGTACAGGCGCAGGTTGCTGACCACCTCGCACGCCCGGCACTCCCAGTCCGCGTACAGCTCGGCCGTCGCCTCGTCCAGGAACACCAGCCGCACCAGGTTCCGCTCCGCCACCGGCAACGCCCCGAAATCCCCGAAGACCGCCGCCGCCAGCTGGTTCCAGCCGATCACGTCCTGCCGCCGCCCCACCAGGTACGCCGGTACGCCCTCCATCGCGGCCAGCAGCGTGCGCAGCTCCGGCCGGACCTGCTGCGGGCGGGCGGAGCGGCCGCGCCGGCGGGTACGGGGGCTCGCCAGGTGGTTCAGGTGCGCCGACTCGGTACCGCTCAGGCGCAGCGCCCGCGCGAGGGCGTCGAGCACCTCCGCCGACACGTTCTGCCCGTGCCCCTGCTCCAGCCGCGTGTAGTACGCGACCGACACCCCGGCCAGCTGCGCCAGCTCCTCGCGCCGCAGACCGGGCACCCGGCGGCGCCGGCCGTGGTCCGGCAGGCCCACGTCGGCGGGGCGCAGCCGCGCGCGGCAGCTGCGCAGGAAGTCCCCGAGTTCGGCTCGCTGATCAAGCTGGTCCATACCGCAAGTATCCCCGTCGGGAGCGCCGGGAACGGAGCTCATCCTGACCCCGCCAGGGGTAGGTCCGGCAGTCATAGGCACAGCAGGGGGCTGGGTGCGCCGCGCGGACCGGGGCATCGTGGGGGCCATCGCAGAACGGACGTCACGGCAGGCGCCGCCCGCACCACGCGGCGGCCCCCGGGCGTCCTCGTCCGAGGAGAGCACCCCATGTCCGTCACCCAGGCAGCCGCCTACGCCGCCCCCGCCCCCAAGGCCCCGCTGGAGCGCACCACGATCCCGCGCCGCCCGGTCGGCGAGCACGACGTACTCATCGAGGTCAAGTACGCCGGCATCTGCCACTCCGACATCCACCAGGCGCGCGACGGCTGGGGCGAGGGCATCTTCCCGATGGTCCCGGGCCACGAGGTCGCCGGTGTCGTCACCGAAGTCGGCCCGGGCGTCACCAGGTTCGCGGCCGGCGACCGGGTGGGCGTGGGCTGCATGGTCGACTCCTGCCGGAAGTGCGAGTACTGCCTGGCCGGACAGGAGCAGCACTGCGTGGAGGGCGCGACCGGCACGTACAACGCCCTCGACCGCAACGGCGAGCCCACCTACGGCGGTTACTCCACGCACCTCGTCGTCGACGAGAACTACGCCGTCCGCATCCCCGAGGGCCTCTCCCTCGACGTCGCCGCGCCGCTGCTGTGCGCCGGCATCACCCTGTACGCGCCGCTGCGGCACTGGCAGGCGGGCCCGGGCAAGAAGGTCGCGGTCGTCGGCCTCGGCGGGCTCGGCCACATGGGCGTGAAGATCGCCGCCGCGCTCGGCGCGGAGGTGACCGTCCTGTCCCAGTCGCTGCGCAAGAAGGAGGACGGCCTGAAGCTGGGCGCCTCCCACTACTACGCCACGAGCGACGGGGCCACCTTCGAGGAGCTGAAGGGCAGCTTCGACCTGATCCTGTCCACGGTCTCGGCGCCGCTCGGCCTGGACCGCTACCTGTCGCTGCTGCGGGTGGGCGGCGCCCTGGTGAACGTGGGCGCCCCCGAGGAACCGGTGGAGTTGAACCTGTTCTCCGTCATCGGCGGGAACAAGACCCTCGCCGGGTCGATGATCGGCGGCATCGCCGAGACCCAGGAGATGCTGGACTTCTGCGCGCGGCACGGCCTGGGCTCGGAGGTCGAGGTGATCCGCGCCGAGGAGGTCAACGAGGCGTACGAACGCGTCCTGGCCAGCGACGTGCGCTACCGCTTCGTGATCGACGCCTCGACCATCTGAGCCCCGGCCCGGCCGGCGCCCGGGGGGTCACCCCGCCGGGGCCACGCCGATCGGGCAGGAGACGCCCGTGCCGCCGATGCCGCAGTAGCCGCCGGGGTTCTTGTCGAGGTACTGCTGGTGGTACGGCTCCGCCGGCCAGAAGGGGCGGTCCGCCGCCGGGAGGACGGCCGTGGTGATCTCGCCGTGGCCGGAGGCCGTGAGGACCTTCTGGTACGCCGCCCGGGAGGCCTCGGCGGCCGCCTGGTGGGCGGGGGAGTGGGTGTAGACGGCCGAGCGGTACTGGGTGCCGACGTCGTTGCCCTGGCGGAAGCCCTGGGTGGGGTCGTGCGACTCCCAGAACAGCTTCAGCAGGGCCTCGTACGAGACCTTGGCCGGGTCGAAGACCACGCGGACGACCTCGGTGTGGCCGGTCCCGCCGGAGCACACCTCCTCGTACAGCGGGTTCTCGGTGTAGCCGCCCTGGTAGCCGGCCAGGGTGGTCCACACCCCGGGGGTCTGCCAGAACGTGCGCTCGGCGCCCCAGAAGCAGCCCAGGCCGAAGTCGGCGACCTCCAGGCCTTCCGGGTAGGGGCCGGACAGCGGGTTGCCGAGGACGGTGTGGCGCTCGGGCAGCGAGAACGGTGCTTCGGCGCGGCCCACGATGGCTTCCTCGCGGGTGGGGAGTTCGGGCGTGCGGCGGTACGAGAACATGGATTCCCTCCTTGTGGGAGGGACAACGGCCGGGGGCGGGCGGGGATTCCCCGGCCCGCCCCTCCCGTACCGCCGGCGCGGCGCCGACCGCTCCGGCGCGTTACCGCTCCGGCGCGTTACCGCTCGGGCGTGGTCACGCCCACCGCCCAGTCGCGGGCGTACAGGTAGCGCCGCTTCGGGGACCCGGCGTACGTCCACGGCGCGGCGCCGATGTACCCGTCGACGTGGCGGAACTGCTCGACCGCCTCCGCGTCCCGGTCCTGCCAGAACAGCAGGTGGGCCAGCATGTGGCGGATCCGCGGGGTCCCGGGGTGCTCGTTGCCGGCGGCGGCCAGGTCGGCGAGCGCCGCGTCCACCGCGGCGACGATCTCCGGCTCCTTGTAGTACGTCTCCGGCAGCAGGTCGTCCTCGTACGTCTCCTGCTCGAAGTAGGCCATGAGGGGGAGCAGCGTGAGCAGGTCGCCCGGCTCGCCGGCGGCCGCCGAGGCACGGGCGAAGTCCATGGCCAGCCGGTGCGAGCCCTGCCACTTCGCGCACCAGTACTGCAGGCCCGTGACGTGCGCCCACAGCAGCCTCGGGGCGCGCTCGGTGATCCGCTCCCACAGCTCGCGGTAGCGCTCGTGCGAGTAGCCCAGGCCCATGCCGATGGCCTGCTCGACGACGTACGGGGTGGGGTCCGCGGGGTCGGCCAGCTGCTGCGCCTCGTGCGCGTCGGCCTGCGCCTTGGTCAGCAGCTGGTGGAAGAGCCGGAACTGTTCCTGCGTGGTGCGGCTGCCGGACTGGCTGCCGCGTACGTTCCAGGCCACCATCACGCTGGTGTCGGCGTTGACGAGCGCCGCCGTGGGGTCGCCGGGCCGGGCGGCGCGCCAGGCCAGCAGCCACGCGTCGTCCTCGGCGGCCGTCTCGGCCAGCGGGCGCACCCGCTCCAGGCGCTCCTGCCAGTCCTTCCCGGCGGCCTCGACGTAGGCGGCCGCCGTCTCCCAGTCGCCCGACCGGACGGCCTCGAGGACGGCGAGGCGCTCGGCCGGGACGGGCGCCGGGTGGTCGGTGTCGAGGTCGGCTTCCGCGACGAAGCCCAGCGCGACGACGGCGGCCGCCTTGCGGGCCGCCTCCTCGGCTTCGCCGGCCTCGGCCCGCGCGTCGAGGGCGCCGATCTCGGCCTCCAGGCGCTTGGCCTTGCGGATGAGGTACATCCCGCGCAGGACCCAGCAGGCGACGGCCAGCAGCAGGGCGGCGAGGGCGATCAGTACGACGGTCACGGGGCGAGCACCAGCTTCCGCAGGAGTTCGGTGTCGGGCCGGTCGGCAACGGCCGCGTCCAGGGCGGGGCCGAGCTCGTCCTCGAAACCGGGAACGGGGTAGGAGAGGACGGCCGGGTCCGACCAGGACAGCTGCCAGCGGGCGGCGCCGCGGGCGAGCAGTTCGACGGTGACCAGCCGGCCGAGGGCGCGCCGGACCACGGGCCGGGCGAACTCGCGGGCCGTGCGGCCGGTCGCGGCCTGCGCCTCCTCCGACTTCGGGAAGCGGTCGGCGATCCGCCAGCGCACGGCCGGGTCGGCGTCGACCGCGTCGAGGAAGGCGGCGAGGCCGGGGCCCGCGCCCTCGGCGGCGAAGGCCTCGCCGACCTCCTCCGCGTTCCGGCCGGCGTACGCGGTCATCGACTGGTGGACGAGGTCCTCCCAGTCCAGGCGGGTGAGCGCGAGGGCCTCGGGCGTGAGGACCGCCTGCTCCAGCGCGGCCAGCGCCTCCTGCGGGGAGGACAGCAGCTCCAGGGCCGGGCGGGCCGCCTGGCCGGCGCGGCCGTCGTCGGGCAGGGCCTCGATGCGGGCCACGCGTTCGGCGAGCGCGGGGTGGGAGTCGTACGGGGAGGCGGGCTCGGTGGACAGCTCGCGGCGCAGGTCCTCCAGCTCGGCGGAGCGGGCGTCGAGGAGCTGCCGGAGCCCGCCGAAGACCTGGCCGGGGCGCGGCAGCAGGCCGGCGCCGACGCCGAGGGTGGCGTACGAGCGCATGTAGAAGTCGTGCGCGGAGCCGATGGCGTTCAGTTCGCGCAGCGCGGCGGCGGCGGCGTCGCGGCCCGCGACGCGGACGGAGGCGAGGTCGGCGGCCAGTTCCTGGCGGCGGGCGGAGGAGAGGGTGGCGCGCATGTAGAACGTCGCGTAGGCGGTGTAGATCTTCGCCATGGTGCGGTAGGTGACGCCCGCGCCGGCGGTGTCGATCTCCTTGGCCTTCTTGCCCTTGGCGAGCCGCTTCCCGGCGCGCTTCTCCTGCCTGGCGCGCTCCTTGGCCTCCGTGCCGGCGGCGCGGTCGTGGAAGTGGCCGATCGTGCGGATCAGCTGGGCGCGGCCGCGGGCGATCAGCGGGGTGAGGCGGGTGTCGAGGTTGGCGTAGTGGCCCATCTCGTGGGCGAGTACGGCGCGCAGCTGCATCTCGTCCAGACCCGTCATCAGGGGCAGGCCCAGGTAGAGGCGGCGGGTGCCGGGCCGCAGGCCGAGCAGCCGGGCGTCCTCGGCGACGGCCGCGTTGACCTCGTCGATCAGGACGATCTCGTCGGGGGCGCGGGTGCCGACCTGTTCGGCGACGTCGCGGACCGTCCGCCACAGGGCGGGTTCCCGTTCCTCGGTGACGGGGACGCCGGGGAGCGGGTCCTCCTCGGGGGTGCGGAGCATGAACATGCCGCGCACGACGGGTACGGCGAGGACCACCGACACGATGACGATCTTCCCCGCGACGGGGCCGTGCAGCCAGGTGAAAGTGGCCCAGTCGGCGAGTGCGAGCAGGGCGAGCAGGATGACGCCGAGCAGATAGAAGCCGGCGAGCAGGACGAGGGCGCGCAGAGCGCGCAGCGAAGCGCCCATGTGGATGGGGTCCCCCAGGAAGGGTGCGCTTTATTGACGCGCACATGATGCAATGTTCACGCGCACCCTATGGCCCGGCGCCGCCGGCCCGCGAGCGGGGGTGCCGATGGGGGAGCGGCCCGGGGCGGACGCGGCCGCCCGCCCCCGGCCGAGGGTCGGTGCTCAGTGCCGCGGGTCAGTGCGGAAGCGTCGCCGGGGAGCCGCCGTTGGCCTCGTAGCCGGCCACCGCCATCGCCCGGGCCACCGCGTACGCGGCCGCCGGGTCCTCCGAGGCCGACCAGGGCAGGGCGCCCACGTAGCCGTCGACGTGGCGGACCTGCTCCATGGCCTCCGCCCAGCGGCCCGTGCCCACCAGGAACCACAGCAGCAGGTGCCGTACGTGCGCCAGCATCGGGTCGTCCGCCCGCGCCTGGTGCACCGCGTACAGGGCCCCCTCCAGCGCCCGCGAGACGACCGCGGTGCGGCCGAAGTCGCTGACCAGGACCGTGTCGGGCATGTTCTCGTACACCGAGAACAGCGGCAGCGCCGCCAGCAGCGAGCCCCGCGGCGCGCGGGCGGCGGCCGCCCGCGCGAAGGCGTCGGCCTTCTCCCGCGAGCCGTGCCACTTCTCGCACCAGTAGTGCAGGGCGGCCAGGTGGGCGCCCATGTGCGCCGGGGCCACGTCGATCACCCGGGCCCACAGCGCGTCGAACTCCGCCTCCGAGTAGCCCAGGCCACGGGCGACGGCGAGCTCCGTGATGACGGGGACCGGGTCGCCGGGCGACAGCAGCGACGCCTTGCGGCAGGCCTCGCGCGCCTCCTCCAGGATGATCCGGTGATCGTGCGAGCCCACCCCGCCGGAGGACCGCCACGCCTGCTGCACCAGCAGCTCCGCGTGGACCTGGGCGCCGCCCGCGTCCTTCTCCGCCTCCAGCCGCCAGGCCTTCAGCCACGGCGCGCCGGCCCCGGGCCGCTGCGCCAGCTCCAGTGCCGCCGCGCCGCCGAAGGCCTGCACGCGCTGCCAGCGCCGCTCGCCGTCCTTGGGGGTGCCGGCGAGCAGGGCGGACGCGGCCTGCCAGTGGCCGGTGCGCTGGACGTTCTCCAGAGCGTCCATCAGGTCCTGGTCGGGACCGGGCACCCGGACGTCCAGCTCCTCCTGGCGTACGAACCCGTAGTCCGCGGGGTCGGCGGCATCGGGGCTGCCGGGGGCGACCAGGCGCAGCCCCCCGTCGCGCCGGGCCCGGGTGAACGACCAGACCAAGAGGGCGACCAGGGCGAGCCCCATCAGGACCGAGATAATCTCCATACCGCCAAGCGAACCAGACCGGGCGGCCGGATGGCCAACGGCGGGTGCCGCGCACCCGGCCAGTGCGGGGCCGGTCCAGGAGAGGACCCCGGCGCTGACGGGGCATAGCATCTGCCTCATGAGCGACGACAGCCACGAGCACCAGAGCTTCGAGACCCGCGCGATCCACGCGGGCAACACGGCGGACCCGCAGACCGGCGCGGTCGTACCGCCCATCTACCAGGTGTCCACCTACAAGCAGGACGGCGTGGGCGGACTGCGCGGCGGCTACGAGTACAGCCGCAGCGCCAATCCGACCCGGACCGCCCTGGAGGAGAACCTCGCGGCGCTGGAGGGCGGCCGGCGCGGCCTCGCCTTCGCGTCCGGGCTCGCCGCCGAGGACTGCCTGCTGCGTACGCTGCTCTCCCCGGGCGACCACGTCGTCATCCCGAACGACGCCTACGGCGGCACGTTCCGCCTCTTCGCGAAGGTCGTCTCCCGCTGGGGCGTGGAGTGGTCGGTGGCCGACACCTCCGACGCGGAGTCGGTGCGGGCCGCCCTGACCCCGAAGACCAAGGTCATCTGGGTCGAGACCCCGTCGAACCCGCTGCTGGGCATCACCGACATCGCGATGGTCGCCCAGATCGCGCGGGAGGCCGGGGCCCGGCTGGTCGTGGACAACACCTTCGCCTCCCCCTACCTCCAGCAGCCGCTGGCGCTCGGCGCCGACGTGGTCGTGCACTCGCTGACCAAGTACATGGGCGGCCACTCCGACGTCGTCGGCGGTGCCCTCGTCACGGCCGACGAGGCCCTCGGCGAGGAACTGGCCTACCACCAGAACGCGATGGGCGCCGTCGCCGGACCCTTCGACTCGTGGGTCGTGCTGCGCGGCATCAAGACGCTGGCCGTGCGGATGGACCGGCACGCGGAGAACGCGGCGAAGGTCGTGGAGGCGCTCAAGCGCCACCCGAAGGTCACCAAGGTCCTCTACCCGGGCCTGCCCGAGCACCCGGGCCACGAGATCGCCGCCAAGCAGATGCGCAACTTCGGCGGCATGGTCTCCTTCCAGGTCGCCGGCGGCGAGGAGGAGGCCGTCGCGGTCTGCGGCCGCACCAGGATCTTCACGCTGGCCGAGTCCCTCGGCGGCGTCGAGTCCCTCATCGAGCACCCGGGCCGGATGACGCACGCCTCGGTGGCCGGCTCGGCGCTGGAGGTCCCCGCGGACCTGATCCGCGTCTCCGTCGGCATCGAGAACGCCGACGACCTCGTCGCGGACCTCACCCAGGCCCTCGGCTAGGTCCTCGGCCAGGTCCTCGACGGGCACCGGCCGTCACGGCTCCCCGGCGGCGCCCCGCCCCTGGAGGTCACCAGCCCTCCAGGGGCGGCGAGACCTCGCTGGGCGGGACGGCCCAGGGCCGCGTCAGCGCCGCCCACACCGTGAAGGCCACCGCCGCCGCCCACAGCAGCGCCCACCCGAACCGGCGCAGCGCCCGCCGGCGGCGCAGCAGTCGCCTGCCGTGCGCCCGGGCCGCCGTCGCCAGACCGGCCGGCACCGCCGGATGCGGGCCCTCGAGCAGGCGCCTGACCTGGGTCTCCTTCCGGTCGAGGGGGCTCATGCCGCCTCCGCGGCGGCCGAGGTGGCGGCCGCCGAGCGCAGCATGGCCACCGCCCGGTTGCACACGGCCTCGACCCGCTCCGGCGGCAGCCCCAGCTGCGCGGCCGTGACCTCCTCCGCGACACCCTCGTAGATCCGCATCACCAGCACCAGCCGCTCCACCGGGGCCAGCGGCGCGAGGACCCCGCCGCCGCGCGGCAGCCGGCGGGCGGTGCGGGCGTACGCGGCGCACAGCTCGGCACGGGTGCGGTCGTACGGGTCGTCGTCGCGCAGCCGGGCCCAGTGCGCGTACGTACGGGCCAGCGCGCCCGCGAGGATCCGCCGGGCGGCGGGCGCCGCGTCCGGGGGTTCGGCCGTCAGCAGGGCGGCGACGTGCAGCAGCCGCCCCGCCGCGCCCGCGACGAAGGCCTCGAACTCCGCATCCCGCCCCGAGCGCCCGTCCACGGCACCCATGGTGCGGCCGGTGCCACCACCCCGGTCAAGGGGTCGGACACGGCGTTGTCAGCGGCAGCGGCGCGGGCACCGGCCGGGTCAGGAGGCCGGGCCGCCCTCGGAGACGGCGGACATCAGCTCCGACAGCGAGCCGTTGAAGCGGGTCAGCAGCGCGGTGAACACTTCGCGCTCCTCCTGGGACCAGCCCTCCGTCACCCGGGCCATCAGCTCGCGCCGCGAGGAGCGGACCTCCTCCAGGCGGGCCAGACCGCGCGGGGACAGCGCCAGCACCACGGCCCGGCCGTCCTCGGGGTGCGAGGTGCGCTTGACCAGGCCGCTGTCGACGAGCGGGGCGACCTGGCGGGTGACGGTGGACGAGTCGATGCCCATCCCGCCCGCGAGGGCCTTCACCCCCATCGGGCCTTCCAGGTCGAGCCGGTTCAGCAGCAGGTACGCGGCGCGGTCCATCGAGTTGCGGGCCTGGCCGACACCGCCCAGGCGGGTCTGCTCGGCCCGGCGGGCGAAGACGGCCACCTGGTGCTGGAGCGCGTCGAGGAGTCCCGCTCCGGCGGGCGCTTCGGCCGCCGCGGGCAGGTCGGAACTGGCCGGGATCGAGGGCATGGCCGTGGGCTCTCTTCGCATGGGGCCGACAGGGATGGGGGACAGAGTACGCGGCCCCGCGTCGGCTCGTACGCCGCGTTTGACAACTGATACGGCCCCCGGCCGCGGCCGGGGGGGGAGTGTCCCGCATGGCCGGATTCCGTCCCCCGTGCGGCCCTTGTGCACTCGCACCGCCGCCCCGGCACGGTCCGGGCGCGGCGTCCCCCCGCGCCCGGGGGCCGCGTCCGTCCCTGAGCCGGGGCCCCCGCGGGCTGCGAGACTGGCCGCATGAACTACCGCGTGCCCGTGCCCGTCCCGCAGGTCATCCTCGACGACGTCCGGGGGGCCCAGAAGATGCTGTCGGGCGTGTCCAGGGTGACGCCGATGGAGGGCAGCCGGCACCTGTCGGCCCTCACGGGCTCCCCCGTCCACTTCAAGTGCGAGAACCTCCAGCGCACCGGCTCCTTCAAGCTGCGCGGAGCGTACGTGCGCATCGCCGGTCTGCGCCCCGAGCAGCGCGCCGCCGGGGTCGTCGCGGCCAGCGCGGGCAACCACGCCCAGGGCGTGGCGCTGGCCTCCTCCCTGCTCGGGGTCCGTTCCACCGTGTTCATGCCGGTCGGGGCCCCGCTGCCCAAGGTGGCCGCCACCCAGGAGTACGGCGCCGAGGTGCGCCTGCACGGCCAGGTCGTCGACGAGACCCTGGCCGCCGCCCAGGAGCACGCCGACCGCACCGGGGCGGTGTTCATCCACCCCTTCGACCACCGCGACATCATCGCCGGGCAGGGCACGGTGGGCCTGGAGATCCTGGAGCAGTGCCCCGAGGTGCGCACGATCCTCGTCGGCATCGGCGGCGGCGGGCTCGCCGCCGGCATCGCCGTCGCGGTCAAGGCGCTGCGCCCGGACGTGAAGGTGGTCGGCGTACAGGCGGAAGGGGCCGCCGCCTACCCGCCGTCCCTGCGGGTCGGGCATCCGGTGTCGATCGAGGACCCGAACACGATGGCGGACGGCATCAAGGTCGGCCGCCCCGGGGACGTCCCCTTCGCGATCATCGGGGAGCTGCTGGACGACGTACGGACCGTCTCCGAGGACGCCCTGTCCAGCGCCCTGCTGCTGTGCCTGGAGCGGGCCAAGCTGGTGGTGGAGCCCGCCGGGTGCAGCACCGTGGCGGCCCTGCTGAGCGAGCCGGAGCTGTACGGGAGCGGACCGGTGGTCGCCGTCCTGTCCGGCGGCAACGTCGACCCGCTGCTGCTCCAGCGGATCCTGCGGCACGGCATGGCGGCGGCGGGCCGTTACCTGTCGCTGCGGCTGCGGGTCGCCGACCGGCCGGGGGCGCTGGCGGGGCTGCTGGCGGTGCTGTCGACGGTGGACGCCAACGTGCAGGACGTCAGCCACGTGCGCACGGACCCCCGGCTCGGGCTGACCGAGGTCGAGGTGGAGCTGCACCTGGAGACGAAGGGCCCCGAGCACTGTGCGGAGGTCGCCCGCACCCTGCACGGCGCGGGATACCGGGTCATGTCCTGACCCCGGCACGGCCGGGGTGCGCACCCCGGAGGCGGCCACCTCCGGCGGGCTGATCCGGCTGTTCCCGCCGACTTCGTCTCGAACGCGTCGGCGACCGCCTGAGGACCCGGGACGCGCACCTCGCACACGGGCCCCCGCCGGACCGGGTCCGGCGGGGGCCCGTACGCGTACGGGTCACGGGGTGATCAGCCGGTGAAGGGCTTGACGGCCAGGATCTTGACCGTGGCCTTCTTGCCGTTCGGCAGCTCGTACTGGGCGTCGTCGCCGACCTTCTTGCCGTTCACGCCGGCGCCCAGCGGGGACTGCGGCGAGTACGTCTCGAAGTCGTCGGACGCGTATTCACGGGAGGCCAGCAGGAACTCCAGGGTGTCGTCCTCGTCGCCGTCGAAGGCGATCGTGACGAGGGTGCCCGGCGCGACCTCGCCGTCGGAGGCGGGGGCCGTGCCGACCTTGGCGTTCTCCAGGAGCTGCGTGAGCTGGCGCACTCGCAGTTCCTGCTTGCCCTGCTCCTCCTTGGCCGCGTGGTAACCGCCGTTCTCGCGCAGGTCGCCTTCCTCGCGGGCAGCCGCGATCTTCATGGCGATCTCCGTGCGGGCGGGACCAGAGAGGTAGTCCAGCTCGGCCTTCAGCTGGTCGTACGCCGCCTGGGTCAGCCAGGTGACGCTCTCGCTCGTCTGGGTCACGGGTGCTCCTCGTCGGTACAGGGGACTACTTGGCCGCCAGCGGCGGGCGAAACCACGAGCCTAACAATTCGGGAAGAAAAGGGGGAGGACACCCTGTGTATGAAGTGTGTCATCGGAGCCGGGGAGCGCGCGCGGCCTCCCAGACGGTACTGGTCCCGAAGTACGAGTCGTACAGCTCCTGGACCTCCAGCAGGCTCTCCGGCGGTACCGTCCCGGACCGGATGCGCTCCAGGTGGCGGAAGTACTCGAACCGCTCCACCCCCGGGGTGATGACCACCAGCATCTCGGCGGTCTCCCCGGGCGCGGCGGCGAAGGCGTGCTGCTGCCCCGGCGGCACGATGACGACGTCCCCGGCCCCGGCCGTGACCACCCTGTCGCCGGCCAGCAGCTGGGCCGTCCCGTCGAGCACGTAGAACATCTCGGCGGACCGGCCGTGGCGGTGCGGGCGGGCGCCGTCCGCACCCTCGCCCAGCGTCACGCGCATGCTGGACAGGGCCCCGCCGGCGGCCGAGCTGTCGGCCAGGAGCCGGACGGCGGAGTCGGGTCCGAACCGGATCTCCTCGGCGTCGGCGGCGCGTACGACCACGGCGTCGTCGAAGTCCGGGATGAAGAGTGACATGGCGGCTCCTGGTGCTCGGATGACGGAACGTCCCAGTCCACCCCGCCCGGGACGTGCCGCGCACGCCCCGGGCCGCCGTCCGTCACCTCGGCCGGCGCCCGGGCGTCAGCGTTCGAAGTTGGTCAGGACACAGCCCTCGACCTGGGCCTTCTCCAGCCGGTACCCGGCCGGCGCGGTGAAGCCGGCCTCGCAGTTCAGGGAGAGGAACTGGAGCTGGTAGAGCCCGTGGCGCAGGCTCGCGCTGTTGGTCTCCACGGCGATGTCCGTACCGACCAGCAGCTTGCTCTTGGTGGCCCGCGGCCGGCCCGCCCGCAGGTCGGCCAGCTGCGCCGCCTTCGCCTTGGTCTGGAGCGTCTTCATGTCGGAGACGGTGTTCAGCCAGTTCAGGTCGTGCGCGCGCTGCTCCCCGCCGAGCCGGCCGCAGACGGCCCGCTCGGCGATCCCCCAGGAGCGGGGGTCGCCGTCGACGACCGGCTGGTAGTCGATCGACTCGACGTGCTCGTCGGTCACGGTCATGCGGGTGCAGTCGACCCCGCCCCGGCCGACGAGCGCGCGCAGCTCCTCGATGCCGCCGGCGTTCGGCAGGCCCAGGCTTCCGGTGGCCGGCCGGCCCGGCTCGCCGGCCTCCGCGGTCCGCTCGGTGGCGGGGTCGCGGACCGGCCCGCGGAAGGGGCTGCCCTGCCCGTCGGCACTGTCGACGTAGTCGGTGAGGACGCACCCCTCGACCAGGGCCTTCTCCTTCTTGAAGCCCTCGGGCACGTAGACGCCGGGGTTGCAGCTCAGGATCCGCAGGTCGGAGCC
Organism: Streptomyces sp. NPDC034086; assembly: GCF_055575515.1. Taxonomy (NCBI): domain Bacteria; kingdom Bacillati; phylum Actinomycetota; class Actinomycetes; order Kitasatosporales; family Streptomycetaceae; genus Streptomyces; species Streptomyces sp. NPDC034086. Next base: position 236,379 of record NZ_JBVISM010000002.1, read on the forward strand.
GGCGGGGTCGACCAGGGACACGGCGGTGGCGGTCTTGAGCGCGGTCAGCGCGAAGGTCTTGCCCACGACGGTGCGGCTGGCGAGGTCGTGGTCCTCGCGGCCCTCGGCGAGCAGCTTGGCGGCGTGGTCCTTGGCGGCCTGCTGGAAGGCCTTCATGTCCGGGGTCAGGAAGAGGACGATCTCGCCCCGCGCCCTCTTGTCCGTGCAGACGCCGCGCTCCGTGACGGACCAGTCGCCGACGCCGATGAAGCCGCTCAGCGGAACCCGGGTGTCCTTGGGGTCGGTGCTCAGGTCCTCGCAGGACGTGTACTTCTGCACGTGCGCCCGGGCCCCGGCCAGTGTGGCGGGCGCGGAGCCGGCCGCCGGGGAGGCCGGGGCGGCGGAGGCCGTGACGGCAGCGGCCGGGCGCGCCCCCGGCTTTGGCGGCTCGGCGGGGTCCTCGCAGGCGGTGGCGAGGACCGTGAGCGAGGCGAGGGCTGCGGTGGCGGCGAGTATCCGCTGGAGGCGCATGGGTGTCTTCCGTCGGCTGGACCTGGCACGGGATTGGCGTGCACATGCTAGGCAGCGACGATCGGCAAGATCAAAAGGGCGCAACGGTCCCGGGGACCCGCGGACCGGCCGCCCCGTCGGCCCGGCCCGTCGGCTCAGCCCGCCGGCTGGCAGCCCACGAGCTCCACCATCGTGGCGCGGCCCGTGGTCTTCAGGGTGACCACCTCGTCCACCCGCTCCGCCGCCTGCCCGAACGTGAAGTCGGCACGGCCCACCTCGCCGTGCTCCTCGTCCTGGGAACTGAGGGTGCACACACCCGTGACCGAGGCCTCCTTGCGGATCTCCAGGTGCACCTGGACCTCCCGGTCGGACACGATCTGGAACTTGATCACCTCGGCGCTCACGCTCTGCCCGCCGACGTAGTCCCAGCCGATCCACCCGACCACGGCCAGCAGCCCGATCCCGAGCGCCGACCCGACGATCTTCAGCTTCCGGTCCGCGCGCTCGTCCGCCGACCGTCCGTACCGGCCCTCGGGAAGCCCTTCGCGCACCGCGCTCATGATCGAATCCTCTCGTCGGGAAGGGGTGGCACACCCAGGAATTTTCCCTCCCCCGATTCGGTCAATATAGAGGCTGACCGTCGCGCCGAATCGCAGAGGATCCTGTCTTGACCGAGCAGCTTCGACTGATGGCCGTCCATGCCCACCCCGACGACGAGTCGAGCAAGGGCGCGGCCACGATGGCCAAGTACGTATCCGAGGGAGTGCCGGTGCTCGTGGTCACCTGCACCGGCGGCGAGCGCGGCTCCGTGCTGAACCCCAAGCTCCAGGGCGACAAGTACATCGAGGAGAACATCCACGAGGTGCGCGCCAGGGAGATGGACGAGGCCCGCGAGATCCTCGGCGTCCAGCAGGAATGGCTCGGTTACGTCGACTCCGGCCTGCCCGAGGGCGACCCGCTGCCGCCGCTGCCCGAAGGCTGCTTCGCCCTCGCGGACGTGGACGAGGCCGCGGGCGAGCTGGTGAAGAAGATCCGCGCGTTCAAGCCGCAGGTCATCACCACCTACGACGAGAACGGCGGCTACCCGCACCCCGACCACATCATGACCCACAAGATCACGATGGTGGCCTTCGACGGCGCGGCCGACACCGAGAAGTACCCCGAGGCCGAGTACGGCGCCCCGTACCAGCCGCAGAAGCTCTACTACAACCAGGGCTTCAACAAGCCGCGCACCCTCGCCCTCCACGAGGCGCTCCTCGCGCGCGGCCTGGAATCCCCCTACGGCGAGTGGCTCGAGCGCTGGAAGGAGTTCGAGCGCACCGAGCGCACCCTCACCACCCACGTCCCCTGCTCCGACTTCTTCGAGATCCGCGACAAGGCCCTCATCGCGCACGCCACGCAGATCGACCCGGACGGCGGCTGGTTCCGCGTCCCGATGGAGATCCAGAAGGAGGTCTGGCCCACCGAGGAGTACGAGCTCGCCAAGTCGCTCGTCAACACCTCCCTCCCCGAGTCCGACCTCTTCGCGGGCATCCGGGAGAATGTCCAGCCATGAGCGCTACGCAGGCCGCAGTCACCCAGCTCCTTCCGCTGGCCGCCGACACCTTCGACAAGAACAAGGTGACCCCCGGACTCCTGGGGTTCGTCGTGTTCGCCGCCCTCGCCCTCGGCGTGTGGGGCCTGATGAAGTCGATGAGCAAGCACATGGGGCGCGTCGACTTCCAGGAAGCCCCCGAGCCGGCCGCCGCCACCCCGGCCGCCGACGCCCCCAAGGCGTAGGACCCCGCACCCGGCGCGGCAGCGCCGTCCCGCCCCACACGCGAGCGGGACGGCGCCCCGGCGCGCGCCCGTACGCCCCGGCGGGGACGGTGCTTGCCGCGCGCCCCGGCGGCGCCCCGCGCGCGCCCCGGCGGGGCGGCGGCCGGACCGGCGCCTCCGCGCGCCCTACGCCCCCGGCACCGCCACCCCCATCACCTCCCGCGCCCGCAGCCCCGGCACCAGGCCCAGACGCCACGCCTGCCAGCCCTCCGCCGGGTCCACCCCCCGCGCCAGCACCACCCCGTACGTCTCCAGGCAGTCCTCCAGCCGCCCGTCACGCAGCGCGTGCGGCGCCGCCGCCAGCCGGGCCAGCTCGGCCCGCGCCTCCTCCACCACCGCGTCACCCCCACCCGCGTACGGCAGCGCCGTGCAGCGCAGGAACCGCGCCCAGTCCTCCCCGCGCCGGTCCCCGTACGACACGAACAACCGCACCGCGTCCTCGCACAGCCCCACCGCCTGCGCCGCCCGCCCGTTCCCCGCGTCGATCACCGCCAGCTCCGCGCACGTCCACGCCTCCCCGTGCGCCAGCCCGATCCGCCGGAAATCGGCCCGCGCGTCCACCAGCAGCTGCCGCGCGAAACCCGAGTTCCGCAGGTTCCCCGTCCGCGCCGCCCGCTCGTCCCGCGTCACCCGCCCCGACTGGTAGCGGGCGTACGCCAGCCCGTACGCGTCCCGCATCCGCGAGAACATCGTCCGGGCCCGCTCCAGCTCCCGCACCGCCCGGTCCCGCTCACCGCCCTCCTCCAGCGCCTGCCCCAGGTAGTACAGCGTCCACGCCTCACCCCGCGCGTCCTCCGCCACCCGGTGCCGCGCCAACGCCTCCCGCAGCCGCTCCAGCGCCCCCTCCGGATCCCCGTCCACCACCCGGGCCCGCCCCAGCTGCGTCAGCGCCCACGCCTCACCCCGGTCGTCCCGCGTCCGCCCGTACAGCTCCAGCGCCAGCCGCAGCTCCCGCTCCGCCCGCGCCACCCCACCCGTCCGCAGGAACACCTGCCCCAGCTGGAAGTGCGCCCACGCCTCACCGTGCACGCTCTCGCTCTGCCGGTGCAGCCCCAGCGACCGCTCCAGCAGCTCCAGCGCCTCCGCCAGCCGCCCCCGGTCCCGCTCCACCGCCCCCAGCGCGTGCAGCGCCCACGCCCGGTCACCCGCCAGCTCCTCCGGCTCCTGCAACGCCAGCGCCTCCCGGATCCGCGCCGCCGCCTCCGGCAGGTTGCCCTGGTGGTGCAGCGTGATCCCGAGCGACACCAGCGCCATGCCCGCACCCGCCTCCTGCCGGGCCTCCCGGTACTCGTCCACCAGCGAGGTCAGCGTCGTCCGCGACTTGTCCAGCTCGCCCAGCTGACGCGCCGCGATCCCCGTGCGCCACTGCACCGAACGGTTCAGCCGCCCCCCGTCCACCGCCCGCGTCAGCTCGTTGATCTCCCCGAGCCGGTACAGGTCCCCGCGCAGCAGACAGAAATCGCACAACGCCCCCAGCAGATCCAGCACCGCCTGCTGGTCCACCCCCTCCGAATCCCGCAGCGCCGCCGTGATGAAGCTCGACTCGTCGTCCAGCCAGCGCAGCGCCGCGTCCAGCGAGGCGAAACCGTGCCCCCCGACCGCGTCCGACCCCGCCACCGCGTTCGACCGCGTCGACATCTTCCCGTCGACCATCCGGATCACCGAGTCCGCGAGCCGCGCGTAGTCCCGTACCAGCCGCTCGTGCGCGGCCGCCGCCTCCGCCCGGTCCTCGTCCGCCGCCAGCCGCGCCGCCGCGTACGCGCGCACCGCGTCGTGCATCCGGTACCGCTCCCCGCGCACCAGGTCCAGCAGGCCCGCCCGCGCCAGCTCCCCCAGCAGCCGCCCGGCCTCCACCCGCTCCGCACCCGCCAGCGCCGCCGCCGCGGCCGCCCCCAGCGAAGCCCGTCCCGCCAGCGTCAGCCGCCGCAACAGCCGCCGCCGCTCCTCCGGCAGCCGTACGTACGCCAGCTCCAGGGCGTGCTCCAGACCCCCGCCCCCACCCCCGTCCGAGGCCCGCGCCGACCCCAGCGGAGCCAGCACCCGCAGCGCCAGCGGCAGCCCCGCCCCCAGCTCCAGCAGCCCCGACAGCGCGGCCCCCTCCGGCGCCGCCTCACCCGCCGCACGCGCCCCCGCGCGCAGCACCCCGGCCGCCTCCTCCCGCGCCAGCCGCACCACCGGCAGCCGGTGCGTCCACGCCGCCAGGTCCCCCGGCAGCTCCAGCGGCTCCCTGGCCGTGACCAGCACCAGGCTCTCCGAGCGCTCCGGCACGAGCGCCCGCACCTGCTCCGGATCCACCGCGTCGTCCAGCACCACCGTCACCGGCGCGTTCCGGAGGTGGCGGTGGTACAGCTCCGTCAGCCGCCGCACCTGCGACTCCGCCGACGCACCCTCACGGAACAGCAGCTGCTCCCGCGGCGCCCCCAGCCGGTTCAGCAGGTGCAGCAACGCCTCCCGCGTCGACAGTGGCGCCTCGCCCGCACCGGTGGACCCGCCCCGCAGATCCACCACGCACGCCCCGCGGAACTGGTCCCGCAGCGCGTGCGCCGCCCGCAGCGCCAGCGCCGTACGCCCCACCCCCGGCTCGCCGTGCAGCACCACCACCACCGGCCGGGTCTCCGTGCCGGCCCGCGCCGCGCCCACCCACTGCGCGATCCGGGCCAGCTCCGCGCGCCGCCCCGTGAACAGCGCGCCGGCGTCCGGGAGCTGCCCGAACGACTGCTCCAGCATGCCGCGCCGCCGGGCCTCCGCGCTGCGGTCACCCCCGCGCAGCAGCGGCGCCGCACCGCCGCCGCCGTTGACGGCCCCGCCGCCGGCGGCCCGGGACCGCGACGGCCCCCGCACCGCGGCCGCCGCCACCAACCGCTCCTGCTCCAGGAACGGCCGGATCCCGCGCACCTCCAGCGCCGTCAGCCACTGCAACCGCAGCTGCTCCGGCCCGCCCGGGCGGCCCGCGGCCCCGGCCCGGCGGTTCGCCGCGGGCACGTGCAGGGCGGTCACCGTGGCCACCGTCGCCGCCGCCCCCGCGACGCCCACGACGACGCCCGCGCTGACCGCCGTCCCCGCCGCCACCCCGAACGCCAGGTCCGCCCCCACGGCGGCGGCCGCGGCGACCCCCGACGCGAACAGTGACGCCCCGGTGCCGCCCCGCCGGAAGGCCTCCCCGAGCGACCGCTCGCCCGCGGCGGCCTCGTCCAGGGCGGCCACGTACGCCGCGTACTCCTCCCCGGCGGCCGCCGCGATCCCGTCCAGCGCCTCCCGCCCCCGTGCCAGCAACGCCTCGCGGTCCCCCGCCCCCGCCCGCCGGACCTCCTCCTCGACGGCCCGGGCCAGCACCCGTTCGGCCTCGACACGATGGCTGTTCCGCATCGGCATCCTCCTCGGAGAGCTCCGGAAACGTGCGCCAAGTGTCCTGCGGGGCAGGGCGCGGCGCGAGGAATCTGAGCTATTTCAGAGGGAGTTGGAGCCTCCACGGACATCCGCGCGCATACATGTACGCCTAGGCTGGACGCATGACCCCGCGCTGGACGGCCCTGGCCCTGTGCGCGGCCCTCCTCGCCGCCGCGTCCGGCTGCGGGAACGAGCCGCCGGCCCCCGGGTTCGTCATCCGGTACGAGGACCCCGACGGGCCCGACGAGGACCACGCCGCCCTGCTGCGCTCCCGCGCACCCGCCGAACGGGCCGTCGACGCCCTCAACGCCCACCTCCGCCTCCCGGTCCGGGTCACCGTCCTCGCCCGCTCCTGCGCCGGCGAGGGCAGCGGCTACGACCCGCGGACCCGCCGCATCGAGCTCTGCTACGACGACCTCGCGGAGGAGCGGGCCCTCCTGGGCGACGACGGGGCCGCCGCCGACGTCACCACCGAGACGGTCCACCACGAGGCGGGCCACGCCCTCATCGACCTCCTCGGCCTGCCCGTCGCCTCGGACCGGGCGGAGGAGGACGCCGCCGACGGCTTCGCCGCGTTCATGCTGATCCGCGAGGGCCCGCCGGGAGAGCGTGCCCTGCGGGCCGCCGCCGAGGCGTACCGGCTGTCGCCGCCCGCCGGTCCCGGGCCGGACGAGCACGCCCCGCCCGCCGCCCGCGCGGCCGCCCACCTCTGCCTGCTGCACGGCGCGGCCCCCGACCGCCACCCGGACCCGGCCCCCCACGCCCACGGCTGCACCCCCACCTGGCCCACGGTCCGCGACACCTGGACCCGAGCCCTCGCCCCCGTACTCCGGGACCCCTGAGGCGCCGGGAGAGCGGGTGGTGGGGCAGGTGCAATCGCCGGCGAACGACGACTTTTACAGGTCCCCGAGGTCGACCGTGACGGAGAAGGGTGCGGTGGCCTTCACCGTGCCGGTGTACGTCTCCCCGTCCCTGTACGCCTTGGTGGCGGGGTCGAGGATGTAGGTGTAAACGATCGGAACCCCGGTCGCGGCCTGCTCGACCCGCCAGTAGAAGGGGATGCCGCCCTTGGCGTACTGGTCCACCTTCACGATCCGGTCCGTGGTCTCCGAACCGGGCAACACGACCTCGACGACCAGGAGCACGTGCTCGGGGCGGGTAGGCGTGAGGTCGATCGTCTCCGCCCGGTAGACGATGACGTCCGGACGGCGGTTGGTGAGTGGAACGTCCTGGAGGCGGACGTCGAAGTCCGTGTCCGCGTTCCAGTCCGGGCCCGCGGCGGCGTCCAGGGCGTTGGCCAGGACCCGGGCCAGCCGGCTGTGCCGCTTGGAGGCGCTCGGACTCACGACGGCCATCCCGTCCACGACCTCGATGCCGGCGCACTGCTCCTCGGACCAGGAGTCGTACTGTTCCGCGCTGATCTGTGCGTGCATCCACGCGGGCGCCACCATCTCGGCGGTCATGGTGTACCTCCTTCGAGGAGCCTCGACAGGTCCGGCGCTGCTGCGCCCCAGCCTACTGTTCCGAGGTGTCGGACCGCCCGGCTCGGACGAACGCCGGGAAGAGCGCGGCACCGACCCGAGGGAAGGGGTCGCCCACCACGGGACGGCGCACCGGCGCGGGTCGGCCAGGCGAGGCAGGCGCGTGAGGGTTCGGCCGGTCGTGTCGGGTGCTGTGAGAGGCTGGATCGTATGAACCGGTTGGCTGGTACGACCTCGCCTTATCTGCTTCAGCACGCCGACAACCCGGTCGATTGGTGGCCGTGGGGACCCGAGGCGTTCGCGGAGGCGCGGCAGCGCGATGTGCCCGTTCTGCTGTCGGTCGGTTACTCCGCGTGCCACTGGTGCCATGTCATGGCCGGCGAATCCTTCGAGGACGAGGCAGCGGCCGCCTACATGAACGAGCACTTCGTCAACATCAAGGTCGACCGCGAGGAACGCCCGGACATCGACGCCGTCTACATGGAGGCCGTGCAGGCGGCGACCGGGCAGGGCGGGTGGCCCATGACCGTGTTCCTCACGGCCGAGGCCGAGCCCTTCTACTTCGGCACCTACTTCCCGCCCGAGCCCCGGCACGGGATGCCCTCCTTCAGGCAGGTGCTCGAAGGGGTGCGGGCCGCCTGGGACGGGCGGCGGGAGGAGGTCGCCGAGGTCGCGCAGCGGATCGTGCGGGACCTGGCCGGGCGGCAGCTGGACTACGGGAAGGCCGGGCTGCCGGGGCCGGAGGAACTCGGGCAGGCGCTGCTCGGGCTGACGCGGGAGTACGACGCCGTGCGCGGCGGATTCGGCGGGGCGCCGAAGTTCCCGCCGTCCATGGTGCTGGAGTTCCTGCTGCGCCACCACGCCCGGACCGGGTCCGAGGGTGCCCTGCAGATGGCCGCCGACACCTGTGAGGCGATGGCGCGGGGCGGGATCTACGACCAGCTCGGCGGCGGGTTCGCGCGGTACTCCGTGGACCGGGAGTGGGTGGTGCCGCACTTCGAGAAGATGCTGTACGACAACGCGCTGCTGTGCCGGGTGTACGCGCACCTGTGGCGGGCCACCGGGTCCGATCTGGCGCGCCGCGTCGCGCTGGAGACGGCCGACTTCATGGTGCGTGAACTGCGCACCGAGCAGGGCGGGTTCGCGTCGGCGCTCGATGCCGACAGCGAGGATCCGCTGACCGGCGGGCACGTCGAGGGGGCGTACTACGCCTGGACGCCCGCGCAGCTGGCCGAGGTGCTCGGGGAGGAGGACGGGGCGCTCGCCGCCGCGTACTTCGGGGTCACCGAGGAGGGGACCTTCGAGCACGGCAAGTCGGTGCTGCAACTGCCGCTGGACGGGCCGGCGGTGGAGGCCGGGCGGATCGCCTCAGTCAGGGAGCGGCTGCTGGCGGCCCGCGCGCTGCGGCCCGCGCCGGGGCGGGACGACAAGGTCGTCGCCGCGTGGAACGGGCTGGCCGTCGCGGCGCTCGCCGAGTGCGGGGCCTTCTTCGAGCGGCCCGATCTGGTGGAGCGGGCCATCGAGGCCGCCGACCTGCTGGTGCGGGTGCACATGGACAGCCGGGCCCGGCTCGCGCGGACCAGCAAGGACGGGCGGGCCGGCGCGAACGCGGGGGTGCTGGAGGACTACGGGGACGTCGCCGAGGGGTTCCTCACGCTGGCGTCCGTCACGGGCGAGGGGGTGTGGCTGGAGTTCGCCGGGTTCCTCGTCGACCTGGTGATGGCGCGGTTCACCGGCGAGGACGGGTCGCTGTACGACACCGCGCACGACGCCGAGCAGCTGATCCGCCGGCCGCAGGACCCCACCGACACGGCCGCCCCGTCGGGCTGGACCGCGGCCGCCGGTGCGCTGCTGTCGTACGCCGCGCACACGGGGTCGCGGCCGCACCGGGAGGCGGCGGAGCGGGCGCTCGGGGTGGTGCACGCGCTCGGGCCGCGCGCCCCGCGTTTCATCGGGCACGGGCTGGCGGTCGCGGAGGCGCTCGTCGACGGGCCGCGCGAGGTGGCGGTGGTGGGGCATCCGGAGGATCCGGCGACGGCCGCGCTGCACCGGACGGCGTTGCTGGGGACGGCCCCGGGGGCCGTGGTGGCGGTCGGGCCGCCGCGCATGGCCGACGGCAGCGGCGGGGAGTTCCCCCTTCTGGCCGAGCGCACACTGGTGCGCGACCTTCCGACGGCGTACGTGTGCCGGCACTTCGTCTGCGCGCGGCCTACGACCGAACCGGTCGAGTTGGCCGAGCAGTTGGGTGTGGTACGTCCCTGATTGTGGCGGGGGTGGCGTCAATTCCGGTTGCGCGGGGACCGCGTGGAGAGGTGGTTTTTATCGGTGCGGCGCCTGACCTTCCTCTCCGCTGCCTAGTCTCGGGTCTCCGGGAGTAACCGAGACGCGCACTGGGGGGTGCGCGCGTGGGGGAAGCGGAGGCGGCGGGCCGGGGGGCCGGGCCGTCCTCCGGGTGTCGGTCGCCGCCTGGGGTTGCGGCGCGTCTGTGGGGGGACGGTTTGCTCACCTCTGTCTTGGTTTCTGCCATTTCTCTGGCGCTCTTCTGGATGGCCGCGTTCACGCTGTGGTGGCAGATGCACGCCTGGCGTACGCCCGAGACGCTCGCCTCGACCCGCTTCGACAGTCCCGACGGCGGGGGCCGGCTCTCCTTCTCGCTGCTGCTGCCCGCCCGTCACGAGCAGGCCGTGCTGGAGCACACCATCGAGCGGCTGCTCGAATCGAGCCACACCGATTACGAGATCATCGTCATCGTCGGCCACGACGACCCGGAGACGGCCGCCGTGGCCGCCCGCGCCGAGGCCGGCGCGCCCGAGCGCGTACGGGTCGTCGTCGACCACCACGCGGCCAAGAACAAGCCGAAGGCCCTCAACACGGCCCTCCCGCACTGCCGGGGCGACATCGTCGGGGTCTTCGACGCCGAGGACCAGGTCCACCCCGAGCTGCTCACCCACGTCGACCACGCCTTCCGCGCCACGGGCGCGGACGTGGTCCAGGGCGGGGTGCAGCTGATCAACTTCCACTCCAGCTGGTACAGCCTGCGCAACTGCCTGGAGTACTTCTTCTGGTTCCGTTCCCGTCTGCACCTGCACGCCGAGAAGGGCTTCATCCCGCTGGGCGGCAACACCGTCTTCGTGCGCACCGGGGTGCTGCGCGAGGTCGGCGGCTGGGACCAGAACTGCCTGGCCGAGGACTGCGACCTGGGGGTGCGGCTGTCCTCGGCGGGCAAGAAGGTGGTGGTCGCGTACGACTCCGACATGGTCACCCGTGAGGAGACCCCGGGCTCGCTGATGAGCCTGCTGAAGCAGCGCACCCGCTGGAACCAGGGCTTCCTCCAGGTCTACCGCAAGAAGGACTGGCGGCAGATGCCCGGCCGCGGCCAGCGCTGGCTGGCCCGCTACACCTTGATGACCCCTTTCATGCAGGCGGCCTCCGGGGTGATCATCCCGGTCAACTTCGCCGTGGCGGTCTTCCTCGACATGCCGGTCGGCGTCGCGGTCATCACCTTCCTCCCCATGATCACGGCGATGGTGACCTTCGTCTTCGAGATCGTCGGCCTGCACGACTTCGGCCGCCAGTACGGGCTGCGGGTGCGCTTCGCGCACTACCTCAAGCTCATCGTGGGCGGCCCCTTCTACCAGGTGATGCTGGCGGGCGCCGCGATCCGTGCGGTCTGGCGCGAGCAGCGCGGCCGCAACGAGTGGGAGCTGACCAGTCACACCGGCGCCCATCTGACCTCCGCCACCGCGATCCGAGAGGACGGCCCCCGGTGACCGCCACGCTGCCCACGGCCACTGGTCCCGAGCCGGCGGGTGACGCCACGGCCACCGCCCAGCTGCTGCCCGTCCGCCGGCCGCCCGGCTCCGGCACCGGCACCGGTTCCGGCACCGGCTCCGGTTCCGGCTCCGGCTCCGGTTCCGATCCGGGTTTCCCTTCCCGCGCCGGCTCCGGCGCGCGTCCCGCGGCTCCCGCGCGCCCGATGGTGCGCTTCCGCTCCTCCCGCCCGGACCTGCTGCTCTGCGGGGCGGTCCTGCTCGTGATCGTCCTCGTCCAGGGCTGGAACATCACGGGCTTCCCGACGCTCAGCGACGACGAGGGCACCTACCTGGCGCAGGCGTGGGCCGTCCAGCAGGGCGAGGGGCTGGCCCACTACACGTACTGGTACGACCACCCGCCGCTCGGCTGGATCCAGATCGCGGCACTGACGTACCTGCCCTCCCTCGTCGTGCCCGACTGGATGACGGTCGCGCCGATGCGCTTCTCGATGCTCGCCGTGTCCGCCGCGAGTTCGGTGCTGATGTACGTCCTGGCGCGCCGGCTGTGGCTGCCGCGCTGGGCGGCGGGGCTGGCGACGGGGCTCTTCGGGCTGTCCCCGCTGTCGGTGGTCCTCCAGCGGGAGATCTTCCTCGACAACCTCGCCGTGATGTGGATGCTGCTGGCCTTCTGCCTCGCCGCGTCCCCCCGGCGCCACCTCTGGCACCACTTCGGCTCGGGGCTGGCGGCGGCCACCGCCGTCCTGACCAAGGAGACGATGCTGGTGGTGCTCCCGGCGCTGCTGGTGACGATGTGGCGCCACAGCCACCGCGACACCCGCAAGTTCGCCGTAACCGGGGCGATCACCGCCTGCACGCTGATCGGGCTCTCGTACCCGCTGTACGCCCTGCTCAACAACGAGCTGCTGCCCGGCGACGGGCACGTCTCGCTGATCGACGGCATCACCTACCAGATGAGCCGTCCCGGCTCCGGTTTCATCCTCGACCCCGGCTCCGGCTCGAACGGGGTCTTCCGGTCCTGGCTGTACTACGACACCGTCCTGCCGCTCGGCGGGCTGGCCGGCGCCGTGCTGCTGCTGGCGACGCACCGGTGGTCGGTGACCGCCCGCGCGCTCGCCGGGCCCGCCCTGGCCGCGGTGATCCTGGCCGTGGTCGCGATGCGTCCCTCCGGTTACCTCCCGGCGATGTACGTGATCCAGGCCCTGCCGTTCCTCGCCCTGGTCCTCGCCGGGGGCGCGGCCAGCGTCACGCACGCCGTGCTGCGCCGCCGCCGTACGCCGGGGGAGCGCGGGGGCGTGGTGTACGCGCGCCGGACGCTGGTCGGCGTCCTCGCCGTGGCGGCCGCCGCGTACGTGCTGCCGCGCTGGTACGAGGGCGACCGCACCGCCCTGACCGTCGACGCCAACGGCCCCTACCGGCAGGCCGCCGCCTGGCTGGGCCGGGAGGTCGCCGACCCGGCGAACACCCGCGTCCTCGTCGACGACGCGCTCTGGCTGGACGCCGTCCACCACGGTTTCACCCCGGGGGAGGGGGCCATCTGGTTCTACAAGGCGGACCTCGACCCGGCCGTCACCAGGACCCTGCCGCGCGGCTGGCGCGACATCGACTACGTGGTCTCCTCGCCCACCGTGCGTCGCGACGCGGCGGACCTGCCCAACGTGAAGGCTGCTCTCGAGCATTCGACCGCGGTCGCCGTCTTCGGTACGGGCGAGGACCGCATCGAGATCCGCCGCACCGACCGCGAGAGTGGGAGCTGAACCACCATGAGCGAGGACCCGTGGCCCCCGCACGTCCTGAGTGATCCGGAAGTCGACGCTCCGCCGGTGGCGGCCGGCGGCGGCGTCACCCTGGTCGTCCCGACCCGGAACGAGTCCGGGAACGTCCGGGAGTTGCTCGGCCGGCTGGCGGCGGCCGTCCCCGGCCGGCCGGCCTTCGAGGTGCTGTTCGTCGACGACTCCACCGACGACACCCCCGCCGTGATCGAGAAGGCCGCCGCCGACTGCCCCTTCCCGGTGTCCGTCCTGCACCGCGAGAGCCCGGACGGCGGCCTCGGCGGGGCCGTCGTCGCCGGGATCGAACGGGCCGGGTCCGACTGGATCGTGGTCATGGACGCCGACCTCCAGCACCCGCCCCACCTGGTTCCCGCACTCGTCGGCGAGGGCGAACGCACGGGTGCCGACCTCGTCGTCGCCTCCCGCTACCTGCCCGGCGGCAGCCGGGCCGGGCTCGCCGGCGGCTACCGCGTCGCCGTCTCGCGCGCTGCGACCTGGCTGGCCAAGGGGCTCTTCCCGCGCGCCCTGCGCGGCATCAGCGACCCGATGAGCGGCTTCTTCGCGGTGCGGCGCACGGCCGTCACGAGCGCAGCGCTCCAGCCGCTCGGCTACAAGATCCTGCTGGAGCTCACCGTCCGCTGCCGCCCCGGGCGGCGCGCCGAGGTCCCGTTCGTCTTCGAGGAGCGCTTCGCCGGGGAGTCGAAGTCCACCGCCCGCGAAGGGCTGCGCTTCCTGACGCACCTCGCGGCCCTGCGCTCCGCGAACCGGCTCGCCCGGATGGCGGGCTTCGGGCTGGTCGGGCTCTCCGGTTTCGTCCCCAACCTGGTGGCGCTCTGGCTGCTCACCCGCGCCGGGATGCAGTACCTCGCCGCGGAGGCCGTCGCCAACCAGGCCGGCGTCCTGTGGAACTTCCTCCTCATCGAGACCCTGCTCTTCCGTGACCGGCGCCGGCACCGCCACTGGGCGGACCGCCTGGGCCGCTTCGCGCTCCTCGCCAACGCCGACCTGCTGCTGCGCATCCCGCTCATCGCGCTGTTCGCGGGCCGCTTCGGCATGGACGTGCTGCCCGCGACCGCCCTCGCGCTGGCCACCACCTTCGTCCTGCGCTTCGCCGCCACCGAAGCGCTCGTCTACCTGCCGCGCGGGCCGCGCGCGGCGCGTACCGCCGGGAGTTGAGCCGTACCGAAAGGAACCGCGTATGCGTAGGAAGATCCGACGGAGGGCGGGGCGCCGGGCCGCCCTCCTCGCCGTCGGCGCGATGACCGCCTGCCTCCTCCTGACCGCACCCCAGCAGGCCACGGCCGGGCCGCCCAACCTGCTCACCAACCCCGGCTTCGAGACCGCCGGCGCGGCCGGCTCCGACATGCCGTCCTGCTGGTCGAAGTCGGGCTGGGGCGACAACGACTTCACCTTCGCCACCGTCGCCGACGCCCACAGCGGCACCAAGGCCATGAGGGTCTCGCTCACCCGCCGCGCCGGCGGTGACCGCAAGGCCCTCGTCACCGAGAACACCGCCTGCGCCCCGGCCGTGGTGCCGGGCAGGCAGTACGACCTGTCCGCCTGGTACAAGTCGGACACCCCCGACGTGTCGGTGACGGTGTTCCGCCACGACACCGCCGCGGGCTGGCAGTACTGGACCGACCTGCAGAACCCGCCGGTCAGCGCCGCGTGGGCGCGTACGGAGGTCCGTACGCCCGCCGTCCCGCCGAACACCGACACGATCGCGTGGGGCCTGTCCGTCTACGGGGTGGGCACCCTCACCTCCGACGACTACGCGCTGGAGGAGGTGGCGGCCCCCCTGCCGCAGCCCGTCTGCACGGGTACGGCCGAGCAGTGCGCCAAGGGCGAGTGGCAGGTGATGGCGGCCCGGAACCCGGTGCGTTCCATGCACGCGGTCGTCCTGAGGAACGGGAAGGTGCTGCTGATCGCCGGCTCCGGCAACGACATCTCCCAGTTCGACGCCGGTACCTTCACCTCCGCCGTCTACGACCCGGTCACCGGCGGGGTCAGGACGATCCCGACGCCCGTGGACATGTTCTGCTCCGGGCACGTGCAGCTGGCCGACGGCCGGGTGCTGGTGATGAGCGGCAACAAGGGCTACCCGTCCGCCGACGGCACGATCGGCTACCAGGGCCTGAAGGACTCGTACGTCTTCGACCCGGCCACCGAGCGGTACACGAGGACCAACGACATGAACGGCGGCCACTGGTACCCGTCCGCCACTATCCTCGGCAACGGCGACGTGATCTCCTTCGGCGGGCTGAAGGAGGACTCCACGGGCAACGTCACCGCGGAGAGGTTCTCGGCGGCGCAGGGCAGGTGGCTGCCGGTGAACGAGGTCAACCAGACCTGGTCGTACTGGGGCCTGTACCCGTCGATGATCCTGATGCAGGACGGCCGGCTCTTCTACTCCGGCAGCCACACCTTCGGCAACGGCACGCCCGGCTCCGGCGCCTCGGTCTACGACTACGACGCCAACACCATCACCGACGTGCCCGGACTGCGGAACAAGGACCAGCGCGACGAGTCGGCGAGCGTCCTGCTCCCCCCGGCCCAGGACCAGCGGGTCCTGACCGTCGGCGGCGGCAACAACGAGACCAACCCGGCCGCCAACCGGCTCACGGACATCATCGACCTGAAGAAGCCGAGCCCCGCCTACACCGCGGGCCCCGACCTCCCCCAGGGCCTGGTCGACACCGGCACCGGCAAGCGCCCGCAGACCGGCGCCGAGGGCAAGATGTACGTCTCCGCCGTGCTGCTGCCCGACGGGAAGGTGCTGGAGACCGGCGGCGGCCTCCACGACCGCGCCGACCCGGTCTTCGAGGCCTCCTTCTTCGACCCCGCCGCCAACACCTACCAGGCGGGCCTCGCCGCCGACCCGATCCCGCGCACCTACCACTCGGGGGCGTTCCTGCTCCCCGACGGCCGGGTCATGTCGGTCGGCGACAACCCGGGCAACGGCACCTACAACCACGCGGTGTCCGTCTACAGCCCGCCCTACCTGTTCAAGGGGCCGCGGCCGAGGCTCACCTCGGTGATCGACACCGAGTGGGTGTACGGGGACACGCAGCGGATCACCGTCGACCGGCCGATCGTCAAGGCGGAACTGATCCGCCCGGCGGCGGTCACCCACTCCTCCGACCCCAACCAGCGGTTCGTCGACCTGCCGATGACGGTCGTCAACGGCACCACCGTCGACCTCAACGTCACCAGCAACCCCAACCTGGCCCCGCCCGGCTGGTACATGCTCTTCGGGGTCGACGCGAACGGCGTCCCGTCGGTCGCGACCTGGGTCCACCTGGGCGGAGCACCCGCGCTCGCGGCGGCGGCCCCGGCCGGGCAGCGGCCCCCCGCACCGCACGCGCACGCGTTCGCCGACGCGCTCGCGGCGCCCAAGCCCCACCCCGCGCGGCGGGACGCGGCCCCGGTCGCGCCCACCGTGGCCGGCTGCGACCGGCACTACGGAACGGCGAGCGTGTGCGTACCGGGCACCTTCCCGGCGGAGGTGGGGAAGACGACCGCGGCCCGCTGCGCGTGGCTGGCCGACCACCGGTTCCCGCAGCGGATGAAGGTGAACGGCGGCGACCCGCTGCGCCTGGACGCGGACGGCGACGGCCGCACCTGCTGACGCCGCCCCGCGCGCCGATTGCACCCGTTTGACGGCCCGTCACCCCCTGGGGGAGGCGGGCCGTCCTCCTACGCTGAGCGCTGGGCCGGCGACGCGGCCGCGTACCGCCGGCGGGCCG
This sequence comes from Streptomyces sp. NPDC034086, assembly GCF_055575515.1. Classification (NCBI taxonomy): domain Bacteria; kingdom Bacillati; phylum Actinomycetota; class Actinomycetes; order Kitasatosporales; family Streptomycetaceae; genus Streptomyces; species Streptomyces sp. NPDC034086. The sequence goes on from NZ_JBVISM010000002.1 coordinate 252,842, forward strand.
GTCTACGCGTGCTGGTAGGCGGCCAGCGAGATGCCGATGTAGTGGGCCACGAAGGCCGCGAGCGTCAGGGAGTGGAAGACCTCGTGGAAGCCGAAGAACCGGGGGGAGGGGTTGGGACGCTTCATCCCGTAGATGACCCCGCCCGCGCTGTAGAGCAGGCCGCCGACGATCACCAGGACCAGGACGGCGACGCCGCCGGTCCGCATGAAGTCGGGCAGGAAGAAGACGGCCGCCCACCCCATCGCGATGTAGCACGGGGTGTAGAGCCAGCGCGGCGCGCCCACCCAGAAGACCCGGAAGGCGATCCCGGCGGCGGCCGCCATCCACACCGCCCACAGCAGGGTCCTGCCGGTGGAGCCGGGCAGCAGCAGGACCGTGAGCGGGGTGTAGGTGCCCGCGATGATCAGGAAGATGTTCGCGTGGTCGAGCCGCCGTAGGACGGCCTCGCCGCGCGGCCCCCACGTGCCGCGGTGGTAGACGGCGCTGACGCCGAAGAGCAGGCAGGCGGTCAGGACGTACACCCCGCAGGCGACGCGGGCCTCGGTCGAGTCGGTGAAGGCCATCAGCACCAGGCCGGCGATCACCACGGCGGGGAACATGCCGAGGTGCAGCCAGCCGCGCATCAGCGGCTTCTCCTCCAGGGCGGTCTCGGCCGCCTCCAGGGCCTGAACGACCGGGGAGGCCTGGGCGGCCGGCGCGGCGGCGGCGTCTGAAGTCATGGTCCACATGCTACCTACGGGTCCGTAGGTTTCTGTTAGTCCTCTTTACGGAAGATTGACGGACGTGGCGATGCTCACGTGAGAGGCCCCCTGGACATATGCGCACATCCACCGGATGATCAGATGAGTGCGGTCGGCACCGGATGAGCGGAGCGCGAAGCGTCCGGGTCGCAGCCCCCACGGGGCATACACCAAACAACCCCTCAACAAGGAGCAATCGTGGCGCGCGACAACGCGGCTCCCACTTCCGTCCCGACGAACCACCGGGAGCTCGTCTCCTGGGTGGAGGAGATCGCAGCCCTGACCCAGCCGGACCGCGTCGTCTGGTGCGACGGCTCCGAGGCCGAGTACGAGCGCCTGTGCGAGGAGCTCGTCGCCAAGGGCACGTTCAAGAAGCTCGACGAGACCAAGCGCCCGAACTCGTACTACGCCGCCTCCGACCCCTCCGACGTCGCGCGCGTCGAGGACCGCACCTTCATCTGCTCCGAGAAGGAGGAGGACGCGGGCCCGACCAACCACTGGAAGGCCCCGGCGGAGATGAAAGAGATCTTCGCGGGCGAGAAGGGCATCTTCCGCGGCTCCATGAAGGGCCGGACGATGTACGTCGTCCCCTTCTGCATGGGCCCCCTCGGCTCCGACCTCTCCGCGATCGGCGTCGAGATCACCGACTCCGCCTACGTCGCGGTCGCCATGCGCACCATGACCCGCATGGGCAAGGCCGTCCTCGACGAGCTCGGCACCGACGGCTTCTTCGTCAAGGCCGTCCACACCCTCGGCGCTCCGCTCGCCGAGGGCCAGGACGACGTGCCGTGGCCCTGCAACACCACCAAGTACATCTCGCACTTCCCCGAGACCCGCGAGATCTGGTCCTTCGGCTCCGGCTACGGCGGCAACGCCCTGCTCGGCAAGAAGTGCTACGCGCTGCGCATCGCCTCGGTCATGGCCCGCGACGAGGGCTGGCTCGCCGAGCACATGCTCATCCTCAAGCTCACCCCGCCGGCCGGCGAGGGCGAGGCGAAGTACGTCGCCGCCGCGTTCCCGAGCGCCTGCGGCAAGACCAACCTGGCCATGCTGGAGCCCACGATCCCCGGCTGGACCGTCGAGACCATCGGCGACGACATCGCCTGGATGCGTTTCGGCGAGGACGGCCGCCTCTACGCGATCAACCCGGAGGCCGGCTTCTTCGGCGTTGCCCCGGGCACCGGCGAGCACACCAACGCCAACGCCATGAAGACCATGTACGCCAACACCGTCTTCACCAACGTCGCGCTCACCGACGACGGCGACGTGTGGTGGGAGGGCATGACCGAAGAGGCGCCCGCCCACCTCATCGACTGGAAGGGCAACGACTGGACCCCGGAGAGCGGCACCCCGGCGGCCCACCCCAACGCCCGCTTCGCCGTCCCGGCCTCGCAGTGCCCGACGATCGCCCCCGAGTGGGAGGACCCCAAGGGCGTCCCGATCTCCGCGATCCTCTTCGGCGGCCGCCGCGCCTCCGCCGTCCCGCTGGTCACCGAGTCCTACGACTGGAACCACGGCGTCTTCATCGGCTCGAACATCGCCTCCGAGAAGACCGCCGCCGCCGAGGGCAAGGTCGGCGAACTGCGCCGCGACCCCTTCGCGATGCTGCCCTTCTGCGGCTACAACATGGGCGACTACATGGCCCACTGGGTCAAGGTCGCGGCCGGCAAGGACCAGTCCAAGCTGCCGAAGATCTACTACGTGAACTGGTTCCGCAAGAACGACGCGGGCACGTTCGTGTGGCCCGGCTTCGGTGAGAACAGCCGCGTCCTGAAGTGGATCGTCGGCCGCCTCGACGGCACGGCCGAGGGTGTCGAGACCCCCATCGGGATCCTGCCGACCAAGGACGCCCTGGACCTCGACGGCCTCGACATCGCGGACGAGGACCTCGACTTCCTCCTCACCGTCGACAAGGAGGTCTGGCGCGAGGAGGCCGCCCTGGTCCCCGAGCACCTCAACACCTACGGCGACCACACCCCGAAGGAGCTGTGGGACCAGTACCACGCGCTGGTCGAGCGCCTCGGCTGAGCACCCGGCCGGCCGTTCCCCGGCCGGCCGCCCCGCCCTGACACGACAGGGCAGCCCTGACACGACAGGGCACACGAACGTGGGAGTCCCCGACCAAGGTGCTCCCACCGCTGTGGGAATCCCCGACCAAGGCTTTCCCATCGCAGCACACGCCTGACTGGCCGACGGGCCGGCGCCACTGTCCCGGCCGCCGCCCGCCTCAGGAGCGTCCGCGCTCCTCCAGATAGGCCGTGTGCGTCTGCTGACGGCGGACCTCCCTGTCCTGGAGGTCCGCCGTCAGGCGTTGCGCCTCCCGCGACAGCACCGACAGCTGCCGCTCCAGGTGCCGTTCCGGTCCCTCCCCGCCCGGTGCCGCCCGGTTCCACCAGCGCGTCCGGTGGTAGGCGTCCACGCACTCCGGAACGTCCGTCCGCACCGCCCGCGCCAGCGCGTGCACCGCCTCCGGCTCCGCCGCCAGCACCTGCGCCACCCAGCCCGGATCCAGCAGGGCCGCGTACAGGTCCAGCAGTTCGCCCAGCCGCCCTCGCGCCGCCGCCGGCAGCTCCACCTCCGCCACGTACGCGCGCAGCCGGCCCAGGTCCTCCCGTACGAGGTCCAGCTGCTCGGCGGCGCCGGGGAACAGCGGCGGCGGCGTCCGGTCCGGCGGGGCGAGCAGCGCGCCCGCCCCGTACAGGGCCGCGATCACCGCCGGCCAGTACGTCCCCGCCGCACCGGCCAGGGCCAGACCCAGTCCGGCGAGTCCGCAGGCGCTGCCCCACAGGTTCTTCTTCGACTCCAGGTACGCGAGCGCCCTACTGGTAGCCACGGATCTCCTCGAAGGCCCCGTCCAGGGAGCCGGTCCCGTCGGTGGCGTCGAAGAGCCGGCCACCGGTCAGCTCCGTGATGTGCGTCAGCTCCGCGCGGTCCGAATCCCCGAACAGCACCGCGAAGACCGGCGTGCGCCTCTGCGCCTGCGGCAGCCCGGCGTAGAAGGCGTCGAAATCCTTCACCTTGTCCCCGCTCCGCCCGTCCGTCATCAGCACGATCGAGGTGAACGCGTCGCCGCCGCCCTGCCCCAGGTGCTGGTAGGCGGCCTTCAGGCTGGCGTAGACGGCCGTGCCCCCCTCCGGGCGCAGCGACGCGACGTCACCCCGGATGGCGTCCAGGGCCCGCCCCGGATCCCCCGGCTCGACGACGTGCGTGAGCACCTCCTTCACCTTGTCGCCGAAGGGCAGCAGCGTCACCTCCTCGCGGTCCCTGAACCGCCGGCCCGTCCCCGAAGTCCCCGTCCCGGTCAGGTCGGTGAGCGCCGTACGCAGCCGCCCGATCCGGTCGCCCTCCGCCATCGAACCCGAGGTGTCCAGCACGTACACCGTCCGCGAGGGCCGGCGCAGCTCGTTCTCGTACGAGGCCAGCAGCCCGTCCGCCACCGACCGGGCACCCGGGAACGGCAGTTCGCGCCGCACCGAGGTGTCCAGCCCGGCCGCCGGAGCCACCCCGGCCGCCACCGGCCGCCGGAAGGTCTTCCGCGTGATCGCCCGCTGCGCCGTGTCGCCCCGCAGGTACTCCGTCAGCAGCCGGCCCGACTCCCGCGCCCCGGCCGGGGCCGACGTGAGCAGCGTCAGCGGGTAGTGCGCGGTGACCACCCCGTCCTTGGGGCGGATCACCTTCAGCGGGGTCTTGGCCCGGTCGTTCATCGACAGCAGCACCGACTCGTAGTTGACCAGCGCGTCCACGTCGTCCCGCTTGGCGTACGCCGTCACGAGCCAGCCCGAGGAGCCGGAGGTCAGCTTCTGCCCCTGGAAGAACTCCTTCAGCCGGGGCCGGGCCTTCCGCACGTCCGCGTCGGTCAGCGCCGACTGCGCGCCCGACAGGCCCGAGGCCACCGAGACGAGGGCGGAGAACCCGGAGTTGGAGCGCACCGGGTCCGTCATCCCGTACGTCAGCTTCCCGGCCGCCACCGCCTCCTCGACCGCCGACCAGGTCACCTCCTCCGGCTTCCAGCCGAGCCGGGCCAGCGCCTCCGGCTTCACACCGACGGCGACCGGCGAGGACATCACGGGGGTCTCGTTGGCGAGCTTGGCGGCGGCCTCCGGGCGCAGCCGCAGGTAGTCGTTGGAGGACAGCCAGACGGCGTCGTACGTGCCGTCCGCCCTGCCGGAGGCGACCCGGTCGGCCGCGTCCAGCGTGCCCGACCAGGTGAAGTCGACGGAGACCCCGGTGGCGGCCTCGGCGTCCTTGAGGACCTGCGTCATGTCGGCGAGTTCGCTGGAGGCCAGCACGCGCAGCCGGCCCTCCTTGTACCCCTGCTTCCCGGTGCCGCCCGCGGAGCCGCCGCCCGTGCTGGTGGCGGGCCCGCCTGACGTACAGGCCGCGGCGCCCAGCAGGGCCGCGGCCAGGACCACCGCCGCGGCCAGGCGTCCGCGGGGCCGGGCCGTCCTCGTACGCGCCGTGGCGGGCGTCGTCGCGTACGCCGTCGTCCTCGCGGCGGGCCGCCTCACCGGTCCCCGCCTTCCAGGGCGCTCGCGGTGCGGGAGCGGCTCAGGTGGGCCGAGGCCGCCTGGAGCTCGCCCGTCAGGGACTCCACCGTCGCCGCCATGTTCTCGGTGGCCCGGACCTTGAAGGTGTCGATCGCGTCGAGGGTCTTGTAGATCTGAGCGAAGGCCGTGCGGAGCGTTTCCGCCCCGACCGCCGGGTCCGCGGCGATCCGCTGGACGTCCCCGGCCTGGGTGGCCAGCATCTCCGCGTTGCCCCGGATCAGCTCCTCGGTGGTGCCCTTGAGGGCGTTGACCTGCTCGACGACCGCGCGCTGGTGGTCCAGGGCCGAGGCCAGCATCACCGCGATGCGCAGTGCCGAGACGGTGGTCGTCGCGGCCCGGTCGACGCCCTTGACGAGCTCCTCGTTGGTGCGCCGGACCACGTCCATCGCCAGGTAGCCCTGCGCGCACACGGCCAGCTGCGTCAGCAGGTCCTGGTGCTTCTGGCGTACGGGGAAGAGCACGTCGGAGCGGAGGGCGTCCGCCTGGCCGGGGTCGGTGCGCGCGGCTTCGGCGATCCGCTGCTCGACGGCCGCGTCCAGGGCCTCGGTGAGCACCGCGTGCTCCTGGAGCCTGCCCATCGTCTCCCAGAGCCGGGTCCGCTCGGTGTGCAGGGCCGCGTTGTCGCGGCGCAGCTCGTCCTGGCCGCCGCGCAGCGCGCCCACGATCCGGTTCAGGGTGGCCTGGGAGGAGGCGTACTTGGCGATGTGGTCGCGGAACCGGTTGCCGCCCGGAAGCCTCGCCAGCAGCCTGCGGGCCCCCTTGGCGGGGGAGTCCCGCGGGTCGAGGTCCTCGACGGTGCGGCGCAGCTCGACGAGCGAGCCCGCGACGCGGGCCTGGGCGTCGCCGCCGCCGTCCGCGCCGAGGGAGCGCACGGCCCGCTCCAGCATCCGGTTGGACTGCTGGGCGGCGGCGCGCATGTCGGCGGAGCCGAGGGCGGCGATGTCGCCGAGGCGGGTGGCGAACTCCGGGGAGTGCGCGTCGATGCCGGCGAGCTGGGCGACGTACTCCCGGGCCCGGCGGGCCATCTCCTCCCGGACCCCGTCCTGGAGCGGTACGAGGCCGGAGGCCTGCCCGCGTTCGACGGCGGGGACGGGCTCCGGCGCGGTCAGCAGGAGCGGCCCGTCCTCGGGCGGTGTCAGTGTCACGGTGTGCCCCCCTGTCCCTTGGCGCGGCCGGCGAGCGCCGCCAGGACCTTCACGGTCGGTGCGCTGACCTGGCGGATGCCGGTCAGCTGCGCATTGAGGTACCCGGCGTGGCGGGCGGTGGCCGCCGAGAACTCGGCGGTGCCCTCCTGCGGGCGGAAGCCGTGCCGCACGGCGAGTCCGCGCAGCTTCTCGTCGGTGGCGAGGAGCGTGCCGAGGTCCTCGGCCTTCTCGCCGAGCGGTACGAAGGTGTGCGGGGAGTTGACGGTGGTGTCCGGGTACAGCACGACCATGCTCGCGGCCTCCCCGGTGGCCTCCTTCTGGAGCAGCAGCGCGGCGACCTGGGCCTCGTACGCCAGGACCAGCGGCTCGCCGCTGCCGCTGACGAAGGAACGGAAGGGGCCGTCGGTGCTGGGCTCCAGGGAGCCCTGGACGGAGATCAGCTTCCGGAGCAGGGGCGCGGTGCGCTCGATGCCCGCGTCGTCGGAGACGACCGTCTTGTCGTTGGCCACGTTGGAGGCCGCTCCGACGAACAGGGCGCCGGAGTTGGAGGTGGCGGGGTCGGAGGTCTTGATGAAGACCGTGCCGGTCAGGTCGGCGTGCGCGGCCGAGCCGGGCAGCTGCTGCCAGGTGCGGTCCTCGCCGGCGGCCTTGAGGAACGGGTCCATGAGGAGGGTGCCGGTGTTCTTGCCGTTCTGCTTCACGAGGCCGTTGTCGGCGAGGACCTTCGCCGCGTGGGCGCGGGCGATGACCACGAGGGGGGAGAAGAAGGGCTTCGCGCTCTGCGCGCCCTTCAGCCCGGCCTTCGCGGCGATCTCGTCGGCGGGCTCGCTGCTGCCGGGGAAGGCGAAGTCGTAGTCTTCGAGGGCCAGTCGGTCCATGGCCCAGGAGCCCGAGGTCTCCGTCTTCACGGTGTAGCCCCTGGCCGCAAGGGCCTTGACGACATCGGGGTCGCGGAAGAACTCGGACTTCTCCGACCCGATGACGCCCCGCACGGTCTTCGTTGCCGTGCCCTCCGGTGTTCCGGTCCTCCCGAGGACGATGACGGCGATCACGCCGCCGATCAGGAGGACCGCCAGAGCGATTCCAAGGATGCGTCTCACGGGTGCAGCCTGCTCACGGAAGCCCACATTCCTTGCCTGATCGGGTGAACGCCGGGTGTCCAGACGGTCCCGCTTCGAAATGTTGTCCGGGGCGGTGGGTGCTGGTGGGCGACGGCGGGCGGCGGGAGGATCGGGAGATGGGCGTGAACGTGGGCGCGGGTGCGGGTGCGGGTGCGTTGAAGTGGCAGGGGTGGGTGGTGGGTCTGGCGGGGCTGTCCTGCCTGCTGGTGTTCGCCCCGCTGGGACTGTACGTCTGGGCCGGCGGCTCCCCGGCCCCGGCGGCGGCACCGCCGGACGTACGGATCACCGACTGCCGGATCGATCCGCCGAGCCGGCGCGCGGTGGCGGTGGTGGAGGCCCGCGGTGAGGGTTCGTACGTCGCCACGGTCGAGTTCCGCGACGGACCGCCCACGCTGCCGGACGCCCGGGAGGCCGGCGCCCTGGTCCCCCTCCGGGGGCTGGCCGCCGACGCCCCGCCGGCCCGCGCGGAGGCCGTCGGCCCGGTGTGGGCGGCGGGGGCCCGCGTGTGGTGCGGGGTGACGGACGTCGGGGAACCCGGTGAGCCCTAGAGGGCCGCGGCGGGGCGGGCGTGCTGCTCCGCCCCTGCCGTGACGGGAGGGCGCCCGGTCCGGAGCCTGCGCGGCCCCGGACCGGGGCCGTCAGTGGGCGCCGGCCCGGTCCGGGGTGTCGAGGGCGGCGGTGTGGACGTCCATGCGCTGCGCCGCGAGGATCGCCGCGGCGGTGTCGGCGCGGGACGCGGCGACGAGCAGGGCGCGCGCGGCGAGGTCGCGGGCGCGGCGGTGCAGGGTGCGGCTGTCGGCCCCGTCGGCCAGCGCGGGGTAGGCGACGCGCACGGGGTGGGAGCCGCGCAGGCGGGTGACCTGGGCGGCGATGCGGACGGCGCCGTCGTCGTCGAGGCCGAGCTCGTCGGTGACGGCCAGCAGCGCGGAGAGGTGCCCGGCGAGCTGGATGTCGAGGGCTTCGCCCCGGCTGCTCTGCGGGTAGTGGGCGTCGGTGTGGTTGCCGTCCACTCGGTGGACGACCGACTTGGGGCGGATCGGCTCGTACATGAGGAGGCCTCCTGCGGGGTCAGGAGGCCATCCTACATTGGAACCGGTCTAAGGTTGAGTCGAATCCTGGCTGGGTGCCGCTGGAGCGCGGGCCCGGCGGCGGCTACGGCTGCGCGTAACCGTCCAGGAAGCGGCCGATGCGGGTGACGGCGTCCGCCAGGTCCTTGGTGCTGGGCAGCGTCACGATGCGGAAGTGGTCGGGTTCGGGCCAGTTGAAGCCCGTGCCGTGCACGACCATGATCTTCTCGGCCCGCAGCAGGTCGAGGACCATCTGCCGGTCGTCCTTGATCTTGTAGACCGCCGGGTCCAGCTTCGGGAACAGGTACAGCGCGCCCTTGGGCTTCACGCAGGTGATGCCGGGGATCCGCGTCAGCAGGTCGTACGCCGTGTCGCGCTGCTCCAGCAGCCGGCCGCCCGGCAGCACCAGGTCGACGATCGACTGGCGCCCGCCCAGGGCGGTGGCCACGGCGTGCTGCGAGGGCATGTTCGCGCACAGGCGCATGTTCGCCAGGATCGTCAGGCCCTCGATGTACGAGGCGGCGTTCTTCTTGGGCCCGCAGACCGCCATCCAGCCCGCGCGGTAGCCGGCCACGCGGTAGTTCTTGGACAGCCCGTTGAAGGTCAGGGTCAGCAGGTCGGGCGCGATCGCGGCGGTGTTCGTGTGCGTGGCGCCGTCGTAGAGGATCCGGTCGTAGATCTCGTCGGAGCACACCACCAGGCCGTGCCGGCGGGCGATGTCCGTCAGGCCCCGCAGCATCTCGTCGTCGTAGACGGCGCCGGTCGGGTTGTTCGGGTTGATGATCACGATCGCGCGGGTGCGGTCGGTGATCTTGCGCTCGATGTCGGCGAGGTCGGGCATCCAGTCGGACTGTTCGTCGCAGCGGTAGTGCACGGCGGTGCCGCCGGCCAGCGAGACGGAAGCCGTCCACAGCGGGTAGTCGGGGGCGGGCACGAGGACCTCGTCGCCGTCGTCCAGCAGCGCCTGCATCGACATCTGGATCAGCTCGGAGACGCCGTTGCCGAGGTAGATGTCCTCGACGTCCAGGTGGATGCCCTTGGTCTGGTAGTGCTGCATGACCGCTCGCCGCGCCGACAGCAGGCCCTTCGCGTCCCCGTACCCGTGGGCGTTGCCCAGGTTGCGGAGCATGTCCTCGAGGATCTCCGGCGGGCACTCGAAGCCGAAGGCCGCGGGGTTGCCGGTGTTCAGCTTGAGGATGCGATGACCTGCCGCTTCGAGCCGCATCGCCTCTTCGAGGACGGGTCCGCGGATCTCGTAGCAGACATTGGCGAGTTTCGTTGACTGGATCACCTGCATGACGGGAGCTTACGGGCCCCGCCGCCCGCCCGCTCGAACGTTCCGGGGGAATTCCACCGAGGGAAATGTCCCACTTCGCGCGATGGGAGGGCGGAGGCGCCGTCCGCCCTTTGAAACGGCGGCCCGTCCGCCGTCCGGCCTGCGGAATGAGGAACCCCGGCCGCACGCCCCGGCCCCGGTGTTGCGCTCGTCACCCCGGACACCGCCCGCGCCGGCCCGCCCATCCGCTATGACGCCGTCGAGCGCTGCCCCGGCGTACCGGCCGGTCACGCGCTGGAGCTGGGCGCGAGCGTGCACATGCCGCGCATCGGCTGCGGGCTCGCCGGCGGCGAGTGGTCCCGTATCGGGCCGGTCGTCACCGGGGCGCTCTGCGCGCGGGACGTGGCGGTGACGGTGTACGACCGCGCGTGAGGCGGCGTCCCGCCCCGCGGCGGTGGGCGGTCCGGGCGGGCCGGCTCAGCGGGCGGAGCTCCAGCCGCGTTCGCGGAGCCGCTCGAAGCCGTCGAGGAGCAGGTCCAGCGCGAACTCGAACTCGAACTGGTCGTCGCAGCCCCCGCCCACCACGGAATCCCCGTCGTGCACGGCCGCCGCGGCCAGTTCCGCGATGCGCGGGTAGCGCTGCGCCAGTGCGGGGTCCGGGGGGCCGGCGGGCCGCGAGTCGTCGAAGAGCTCCTGGCTGAAGCCCAGCAGCCGGCTGCCCATCGCGTGCATCACGTGGTGCGTGAGGTCGGTCGAGAAGCCGCCGTCCCGGAAGGCCCCGATCATCGAGTCCAGGTACTCCAGCACCGCCGGCGTCGGGACGCCGCGCGACTCGAGCACCCGGTACGCCCAGCGGTGGCGCAGCAGCACCCGGCGGGCGGAGAGGATCCGCCGCCGCACGACGTGGCGCCAGTCGGGTCCGGGCTCCGGGGGGTCGATCCCGGCGACGACCAGGTCCAGCATGCCGTCGAGCAGCTGCTCCTTGTTGGCCACGTGCTTGTAGAGCGCCATCGGTACGACGTCGAGCTCCTGCGCCAGCCTGCGCATGCTGAGCGATTCGATCCCGCCCCCGTCGGCGAGCGCGACGGCGGCCCGCAGGACCCGCTCCCGGTTCAGCCGTGTCATCCGGCCCTTCCCTTCCTCCCCGGCACCTCCGCTTGACGAGTGTACGCCGTACACCTAGGGTTCCCAGCAAGCGGAAAGGTGTACGCCGTACACCTTCGCAGGGGAGGGGTCGCGCGTGAACGCGGACAGAACAGACGCAGCGGATGGAGCGGACAGGCGTACGGCGGTCGTCGCGGGGGTGCTGTTCCTGGTCACCGAGGCCGCCGCCATCGCGGGGGCCGTCCTCTACCGCCCGCTGCTCGCCGGCGGGGCGGGGGCCGGACAAGGGGCCGCGGACCGGGCGCTGTTCGGCGCGCTCTGCGAGCTGGTGCTCGTCGCTGCCGTGGCCGGCACCGGCGTGGCGCTGTACCCGGTGGTCAGGCGGTGGGGCGAGGGCCTCGCGCTCGGGTACGTCTGCGCCCGCCTCGTGGAGGCGGTCGTGATCCTCCTCGGCGTCGTCGCCGTGCTCACCCTGACGACCCTGCGCCGGGAGGCGGCGGAGCCGGGCGCCGCCGACGCGGTACTGGTGGCCGTCCACGACTGGACGTTCCTGCTCGGCCCCAACGTCGCCCTCGGCCTGAACACCGCCCTGCTGGCCCGGCTGATGTACCGCTCGCGGCTCGTGCCCCGGCCCCTCGCCGTGCTCGGCCTGGTCGGGGGCCCGCTGATCTGCGCCTCCGCCGTCGCCGTGATGTTCGGGCTCTACGCGCAGCTCTCCGTGCCGGGCTCGCTGGCCGCGCTCCCGGTGTTCGCGTGGGAGGTGGCCCTCGCCGCACACCTCGTCGTCAAGGGGTTCCGGGACGCGCGGACCGCCGGCTGATCCGGCACGTGCCGTCGGGCGGGCGCCCCGTCCACGGCGCCGGCGTATCGATTCGCCTCGGCGGGACGGGGCCGGCCGTCACCCCTCCAGGATCACCAGCGGCAGCTCGCGGGGCCGCGCGCGCTCCTGGTAGTCGTCGTAGAGCGGCCACAGCGCGGTCAGCGCCTCCCAGTACGTCTCCCGCTCCACCGCGTCCGCCGTGCGCGCCCACGCCGCGAACGTGCGGGTGCCCACCTGGAGGCGGACCTCCGGGTGCGCGGTGAGGTTCCCGTACCAGGAGGGGAGGCGGCGCCCGCCGGAGCCGGCGGCGACGACCAGGTACCGGCCCTCGTCCTCGGCGTAGATCAGCGGCGTGCGCGCCGGCCGGCCGGTGGCACGGTCCAGTGTCGTCAGGAGCAGGACCGGGATGCCGCGCCACAGGTGACCGTCGGTGCCCCCGCTCGACACGTAGGCGCGCACGTGGTCGAGCCGCGGCCCGGGATGCGGATCCGTCGGGTGGTCCCAGTCGACCGGCGGGACCGGGGAGACCGGCAGGACCGGAGTGACCGGGACGGCAACGCTGTTCATGTGACCTCCGTAGGGCGTCCCCCCGGAGCGCTAACGAGCCTCCACCGATTCTGGATGCGCCGGACCCGGGCCGCACGCCCGCCGCCGCGCCCGGATGCGGCCCGGGCCGCCGGAGCCGGCGCGCCGCCGCTCAGCCGACCGCTTCCGCCTTCTCGATCACCACCGGCACCAGCGGGACGTCGCCGTGCCCGCCCGCGCGCCCGGTACGGACGGCGGCGATGGCGTCCACCACGTCCCGGCCCCCGCTGACCGTGCCGAAGACCGCGTACCCCCAGCCGTCCGGCGTCGGGGCGGTGTGGTCCAGGGCCGGGTTGTCGGCGGTGTTGACGAAGAACTGGGACGTCGCCGAGTGCGGGACGCTCGTGCGGGCCATCGCCACCGCGTACCGGGTGTTGCGCAGGCCGTTGTCCGCCTCGTTGCGCACCGGCTCGCGAACGGGTTTCTGCCGCATGTCGGCCGTGAAGCCGCCGCCCTGGTTCATGAATCCGGGGATCACCCGGTGGAAGACCGTGCCGTCGTAGTGGCCGCTCTCCACGTAGCCGAGGAAGTTGGCGACCGTGGCCGGCGCCTCCTCCTCGTGGAGGTCGATGAGGATCGTGCCGAGGCTGGTGGTCAGCTTCACCTGGGGCATGCGGGTCGGTCCCTTCCCGAGCTGGAACGTGCCTCACAGCTTCGCAGAGGGTCACCGTGAGGCCACGGCCCGGGGTGCGGCCCCGGGCCGTGGGACCGGGCAGCGTCATCCGGCCGGTTCCGCCCCTACGGGAGGAAGCGTTCGATGACCTGCGGACCCTCCTTCTCGATCAGCTTCCGGGCCTTCTCGACCCGCTCCGGAGTCGGGTCGTGGCCGGTCGCCATCACCAGGTCCTCGGGGTCGTACGCGCGCTCCCCGCCCGTGAAGAGCCGGTCCGACCGGGTGGGCTGCTCGTTGGTTTCACTGTCCATCGGATACCTCCTGCGGTGCCCCCCAGGCCCCCATACTCCGGCTCCGGCCCCATGAACGCACGTCGGGCCCCGAAGGGGCCCGGCCGGGGGCGCCGCCTCCCGGCGGGGCGGGCGTCAGGAAGGGGAGACGACGGCCGTCAGCGTCGCCAGCGCGCCGACCGCGACCAGCGTCCCGCAGATGGACAGGTTGACCGTCCGGTGCTCCCAGAACACCGCCACGAACTCGCGCAGGGTGGCGCTCGGCAGGAAGTAGCGGGCCGTCGGCGAGCCCACCACCTGCCCGTTGACGCCCGTCTTGCGGGCCAGCATCGCGGCCCGGAAGGCGTGGAAGTTGTTGGTGACGACCACGCACCGGTAGCCCGGGTCCGCCGCCAGCATGATCCCCTTCGAGAAGAGCATGTTCTCCTCGGTCGTACGGGAGTTCTCCTCCAGCACCACGTGCTCCGCCGGAACCCCCTCCGCGATCAGCCAGTCGGCCATCGCCCGCGCCTCGGACACCCGCTCGTCGGACCCCTTGCCGCCCGAGACCAGCAGGACCGGCGGGCGCGAGCCGCGGGCCAGCTGGGCGTCGTAGATCCGCCGCCCCTTGCGCAGCCGCGAGGCCAGCAGCGGCGGTACCCGCTCCCCGCCGACCAGGCCGGAGCCCAGCATCACCACGTGGTCGACGTCCCCGCGCACCTTGATCCGGCCGTACAGGAAGGCGTACCCGAGGAAGCACAGGAAGAGGAAGGACACGTACGCCACCACCAGGGTCAGGGTCGCGGCCATGCCGTTCAGGACGGTGGAGCGGAACATCGGGACGACGACCAGCAGCGCGATCATCCCGAAGATCCCGAGCCCCGCGAGCATCGACAGCAGGTTGGCCGGACGGCGGCCCTCCTTGCGGATCATCGTCACGCCGTTGGCGATCAGGAAGCCGCCGATCGCCATGGTGCCCAGGGTGGGCGCCGTGAGGGCGATCGCGATGATCGTCAGGGCCGCCCACCGCGGCAGGGCCGTCACCTGGAAGAGCAGCGCGGCCGCCAGCGTCAGGGAGGTCAGGCCGAACAGCACCGCGTTGCTGAAGCGGCGGCGGTCCTTGAAGGCGCTTATGCAGAGGGCGAGGAAGAGGAGCGCGGGGAGCAGGAAGGCGGCCATGCCGCTCATCGTATGTGCCGGGCGCATACGCCCTCCGGGACCGAAGTCCTACGGGCCGGCGGGGGTTCGGCGGACCGCCCGCCCGGCCAGCACGCCGGTCCTGGTCCCGTCCCGCATGACGAACCGTCCGTCGACCAGGACGTACGGGATCCCCGTGGGCGGCGCGCGCGGCCGCTCATACGTGGACCCGGCCGCGACCGTCTCCGGGTCGAAGAGGACCAGGTCGGCGCGGAACCCCTCGCGGACCAGCCCCCGGTCGGGCAGCCGCAGCCGCGCCGCCGGGCGGCCCGACAGGTGGGCCACGCACTCCTCCAGGGACAGCACGCCCAGCTCGCGCACGTAGTGCCCCAGGTAGTGCGGGAAGGTGCCGTACGCGCGGGGGTGCGGCTTCGCACCGTGCAGGATCCCGTCGGAGCCGCCCGTGTGGACGGGGTGGCGCATGATGGCCCGGACGTTCTCCTCGTGGCCGACGTGCTGGAGCACGGTCGGTCCGAGCCGGTCCCCGAGCAGCAGCCGCCGCGCGGTCTCCCAGCCGTCGAGGCGGGTGCCGACGTGCCCCCGGTACGCGGGGTCGTTCGTCCCGGAGACCTCCACGGAAGCCCAGTCCACCGGCACCCCGTGGCAGCCGTCGGAGCCCGTCACCTCCAGGGCGTGCCGGATCCGCCCGGCGGTGTCCTCGTCGCGCAGCCGCGCCAGCAGCGCCTCCGGGCCGCCCTCGTGCGCCCAGCCGGGCAGCAGCGCGGCGAGGGTGGTGCAGCCGGGGGTGTACGGGTAGCTGTCGAGGGTGACGTCGGCGCCGTCGGCGAGGGCCGCGTCGAGCAGGGCCAGCAGGTCGGGGGCACGGCCCTCGTTCTCCGGGAAGTTCATGGTGGCGTGCGCCAGGTGCAGCGCGCAGCCGGCCTCCCGGCTCAGCGCCAGCATCTCGGCGTAGGCGGCCAGCGCGCCCCGCCCGTACGAGCGGTGGTGCGGGCAGTAGTAGCCGCCGTACCGGGCCACCACGGCGCACAGTTCGGTGAGTTCCGCGCCGGTGGCGTACATGCCGGGGGTGTAGGTGAGCCCGGAGGACATGCCGAAGGCGCCCTGCTCCAGGCCCTCGGCGACGAGCCCGCGCATCCGGTCGAGCTCGGCGGCGGTGGCGGGGCGGTCGTCCCAGCCGACGGCGTACGCCCGCACGGTGCCCTGGGGCACGAGGTAGGCGGCGTTCACCGCGATGCCCTGTCCGCCGTGGGCCCGGTCCAGCCGGCCGAGGTACTCCCCGACGGTCCGCCAGTCGAAGTCGACGTCGTCACCGGGGCCGTTCCAGCCCGCGATGGCGGTCCGCACGCCGGCCAGGGTCCGTTCGTCGGCGGGCGCGTACGACAGGCCGTCCTGCCCGAGGACTTCGAGGGTGACGCCCTGCGCGGCCTTGGCGCTGTGGTCGGGGTCGCGCAGCAGGGCCAGGTCGCTGTGGGCGTGCATGTCGGTGAACCCGGGGGCCAGGACGAGCCCGTGGGCGTCGAGGGTGCGCCGTCCGCCGCCCGGGATCCTGCCGATCGCGGCGATCCGGCCCTCGTGCACGGCCACGTCGGCGGTGTACGAGGGCCCGCCCGTGCCGTCGACGACACGGGCGCCCCGGACGAGGAGGTCCACGGCTAGAAGAAGGTGCGCACGTAGTCGGTGACCCGGCCGTCGGCCTCCACGACCGGGATCAGCGGCCACTTCTCGAAGATGGTGCAGGGGTGCGACATCCCGAGCGCCACCCAGTCCCCGACCCGCACGTCGTCGGCGGAGTCGGTCTCCAGCCAGGCGTGCTGGTCGGACAGCTTGACCACGCGGACGCCGGTCGCGGGCCGCTCGGTGCCGTCGAGGGCGTCGCGGACCAGCTCGGCCTCGGGCAGCCCGAGGTCGTAGGCGATGTCGCGCTTGCCGGCGTTGACGAAGGCCTGGGTGGGGGAGGGGCGCGAGACGACCTGGGTCCACAGCCGGAAGGCGGGGCGCAGTCCGCCCTCCTGGGGAACCCGGTTGAAGGGGGTCAGGCGGCCGTACCAGCCGTGGTCGTGGGAGACGTACGCGCCGGAACGCAGCAGCTTCAGGACGGGCCGGGAGAGCGCGGGCAGCCCGGCGAACACGTCGGCGACGGCGTCGAACCACGCCGACCCGCCCGCGCTGACGACGATCTCCTCGACGTCCGGGCCGAACCGCCCGGCCTCGTCGAACTCGACGGCCAGGCCGGTGAGCCGGCGCAGCCAGGCGTGCACGCCGTCCGCGTCGGCGCCGGGCACCTCGGCCTCGTACCCGGCGACGCCGACGAGGCGCAGGGTGCCGGCGGCGGCGACGGCGTCGGCGACGGCCCGGCAGTCCTCGTCGGTACGGGCCCCCGTGCGCGCCCCCTCGCCGGCACCGAGCTCGACGACCACGTCCAGTACGGCGCCCCGCCCCTGAAGGGCCCGGTCCATGAGCTGGACCCCGCGCACGGAGTCGACGTAGCAGACGAACCGGAAACCGGGGTCGGCGACGAGTTCGGCGGCGACCCAGTGCAGGGCGGCGGGGTCGACGAGTTCGTTGGCGAGGAAGACGCGCTGGATCCCGAAGGCGCGGTAGACGCGGGCCTGGTGGGGGACGGCGGCGGTGATGCCCCAGGCGCCGTGGGCGAGCTGGCGCTCGAAGAGCTGGGGGGCCATGCAGGTCTTGCCGTGGGGCGCGAACGCGAGCCCGTGGCGGGCGGAGTACTCGCCGAGCACGGTGAGGTTGTGCGCGAGCGCGTCGGCGTCGAGGGTGAGGACGGGAGTGGTGAACCCGCCGCCGTACAGGTCGCGGCCCTGCGCGGCGAGTTCCCCGACGGTGAGGCCCGCCGCCTGCGCGTCCGGCGGGAGGCCCTTGAACCGGTGGTCGACCGGTTCGCCGGCGAGCCGCCGGACTGCGTCGCTGCTCATGGGGGGCCTCCTGGGGGTGGTGCGGGTGTGCTGCGCGTGGTGCCTGTGGTCTAACACCCGGGGGGACGAGGGTCAACGCCGTGCCGGTTCCGCCGGGCGGGGGCGGGCCGCCGCGCGGCGGGAGCCGGTCCCGGGGCGGCGGTAGCCCGTCCTCGCGAACCGGTCGAACGGGCACCCCGGGGACCGTCCCCCGCTGAGACCATCAGCGGGGGGAAACACCCCGCACCGATACGAACGCAGAGGACCCTCGTGAGCGAGAAGACCGCCGTCACCCCCGAGTCCCACCCCGCCCCGCCCGCGAAGTTCTCGCACGGCGTCCGCAAGGGCAACGTCCTCCAGGTCGCCGGCCAGGTCGGCTACCTGCCGCACGCCGAGGGGCGGCCGCCCACGACGGCCGGGCCGACGCTGCGCGAGCAGACCCTCCAGACGCTGGAGAACGTCCGTTCCGTGCTGGAGGCGGGCGGGGCGAACTGGGACGACGTGATGATGATCCGCGTCTACCTGACCGACACCGGGCACTTCGCCGAGATGAACGAGATCTACAACGCCTACTTCGAGGAGCAGGGCCTCAAGGAGGCCCCGGCCGCCCGCACCACGGTGTACGTGGGCCTCCCGGCCGGGCTGCTGATCGAGATCGACGCCCTGGCGGTACTGGGCTGACGCGGGGAGGGGGCGCCCCCCTGGCGGAGGGGCGCCCCGGTCCGGTCCGTTCGCGTCACGCGGTGCAGTACTGGGCTTCCTTGCCGATCGAGCGGTACATGCAGTCCGCGTTCTCCAGCAGCTGGAGCACGGCTTCCTTGTTGCGCGCCGTCTCGCGGTCGATCACCTCGTCGGGCGGGTAGAAACCGCCGCCGCCGCTCGACGGGTACATCTCGAAGGTGTAGCTGAAGATCTTCTGGTCGCCCCACAGCCAGTCGTCGATCGTGCCGTCGGTGATGTACAGGTCGCTCGACTGCTCGGGCGTGTAGCCGTTGCTGGCGGCCATGCTCGTGCCGATCTTCTTGTAGACGGCGAGGTCGTCGGCGGTCAGGCCCGTCGCGGTGTCGTTGTAGGTGTAGCCGAAGGGCCACAGCACCAGTTCGCTGTACGTGTGGAAGTCGATCGCGGCCTTGATCTGCTGCTTGCCGCCGACCACCCGGCCGCGGACGAAGTCGGAGACCACCTTGACCTCGGGCGCGGACTCGGCGGCCGGCCCGCGGTAGGTCTCGGAGCTCTTGCTGCCGCTGGAGCCGCCGCAGCAGCCCCACTTGTAGTTCCAGTTGCGGTTCTCGTCCGTGCCGACGTACGAGGAGCCGCTGTTGGGCTGGCGGTTCTTGCGCCAGGAGCGGTAGGAGCCGGTGGCGATGTCGTACTCGCCGCCGTCGGGGTTGAGGTCCGGGATGATCCAGATCTCGCGCTGGTTGACCATGTTCGTGACGCGGCTCTCGGTGCCGTACTTGGAGCCGAGTTCCTTGAGCAGGTAGAGGGCCATTTCCACGGTCAGGTGCTCGCGGGCGTGCTGGTGGGCCGTGAAGAGCACCTCGGGTTCGGCCTCGTCCGTGCCGACGTTGTCACTGATCTTGATCGCGACGAGGTCCCGCCCCTGGTACGACTTCCCGATGACCTGCTTGCTCATGATCCCGGGGTACTGGGCGATGCGCTGGTCGATCTCCGCACTGGCCTCGGCGTAGTTGTGGTACCTGGAGTCCGCCGACGGGAAGTCCATCGGGGAGGCCGCCACGCCCCGCTCGCTGCGGTCCGGCGGTCCGGGCAGCGCGGTGAGCTCGTGGCCCAGCGCGCGCAGGGCGCGGGCCTGCATGGGGTCGGCGCTGACCACGACCGAGTGGGCGTCCACCTCGTCGATCGAGGCGCCGGTGCGCAGCAGGGCCGTGCGTTCGGCGGCCGTGGACGGGCCGTGGATCTCGTACTGGACGATCGCTTCGTCCTGGGTGGCGGTGGAGGGGGTGGGCGGGGGCGCTGCCGTCGCGCTCATGCCGTAGGCGGGTGCGCCGAGCGCGAGCGCCAGCAGGGCCGCCGTGACGGCGGCCCTCCGGCGGTGGTGGAGCCGCATGCGTTCTCCTGGGTGGGGAGTGTGGGGTAGCCGTGCGGACGCGCACAGCGTGCTCTCATGGCATGTTCCGGTCAAGAACCCGGGGGGCCCACCGGGTCGAATCAGCCACCCCACACCTCTACCGCCTACGGCAGTGCGTGCACCTTCGGACCCACCGCGTTGGACCAGGTGCCACCCGCCTTGGCGTCCCAGTTGGTGGACCAGGTCATCGCCCCGCGCAGCGAGGGGTAGGTCTTCGACGGCTTGAAGGAACCGCAGCCCGTGCCCCTGGTCAGGCAGTCCAGGGCGTTGTTGACGACGGTCGGGGAGACGTACCCGCTGCCCGCGCCGCTCGGTGAGGCCGGGACGCCGATGCCCACCTGGGAGGGGTCGAGGCCGCCCTCCAGCTGGATGCAGGCCAGCGCCGTCAGGAAGTCCACCGAGCCCTGCGCGTAGACCTTGCCGTCGCAGCCGTTCATCGCGCCGCTGTTGTAGTACTGCATGTTCACGACCGTCAGGATGTCCTTCACGGCCAGCGCGGTCTTGAAGTAGCCGTTCTGCGGGGACTGCATGTCGATGGTCTGCGGTGCCATGGTCAGGACCAGCGAGGGGCCGGCCTTCGCCGACAGGGCGCGCAGCGCCTGCGTCATGTAGGTCGGGTTGAGGCCGTTCTCCAGGTCGATGTCGATCCCGCTGAAGCCGTACTCCTGCATCAGCGCCCAGGCGGAGTTCGCCAGGTTGGCGGCGGAGGCGGAGTCGTTGACCGAGATCGTGCCCTTCTCGCCGCCGATGGAAAGGACGACCGACTTGCCGGTGGCCTTCTTCGCGGCGACGTCCGCCTTGAACTGGGCCACCGTGTAGCCGCCGAGGCCCGCGGAGTCGAGGGTGAAGGCGATGGCGCCGGGCGTGGCCGTGGCGTCGGCGAAGGAGACGGCGATGATGTCGTACTGCGCGGAGACGTCGGAGAGCCGCTGGACGGTCGCGCCGTTGTCGAAGTTCTGCCAGTAGCCGGTCAGCGCGTGCCGCGGCACCGAGGGGTTCGGGTTCGGGCCGCCGCCCCCGGTGGTGGTGCCGGTGACCGGGGCCGACCTGGGGCCCTCCCCGGCCGCGTTGTACGCGCTCACCTGGAAGGAGTACGAGGTTCCGGCCGCGAGCCCGGTGACGGGGGTGGAGGTGCCCGTCACCGTCTGGACGCGGACCCCGTCCTGGTAGACGTGGTAGCCGCTCGCGCCGCTGACCGCGTTCCACGAAAGGGTGAGCCCGTTCTGGCTCTGGCCGGAAACGGCGGCCCCCGCCGGCGCGCCCGGCAGACCCGGTCCGGGATCGGTCGGGCCGCCGCCGTCCGGGCCGAGGACGCTGAACTCGTCGGCGGCGTAGGCGGGCTGGCCGTACCAGCCGTGGGTGTGGACGGTGACCTGGGTGGTGTTCGGCCCGGTGGTGAAGGTGGTCGCCAGCTTCTGCCAGCCGCCGCCCGTGCCGGGGGTCCAGGTGGAGACGTCCTGGGTGCCGGTGCCGGTCGCCCCAAGGTAGACGTACGAGCCCTGCACCTGGGCGCTGAGCGTGTAGGTGGAATTCGGCTTGACCGTGACGGTCTGGCTGCACCGGGCGTTGTCCGAGCCCGCCGGGGTGGCCCTCAGGGCGCCCGCCCCGGCGTAGACGGGGGAGGGGACGGAGGCGCCGCTGCCGTTCGAACAGGACCAGTTGGCGAGGCCGGACTCGAAGCCGCCGTTGCGGACGACGTTGACGTCGGCCGCCCGGGCGGGACCCGCCGAGAGGGCGGTCAGTCCGCCGGCGGCGAGCGCGGCGGCGAGCGGCAGGGCGAGGGAGCGTATGCGGTTCACGTGGGCTCCGTGGGGGGAGGAAGGGGAGGAGCGGGAGGGGGGAGCAGTGCGGGGGAGTGGGGTCCCCGGGACCGAGAGCTGGCGCCAGCCAAGTTGGTCCAGACCAATCCCCGTGTCAAGAGTGTTTGCAATGTGGCTTGAAATGCGCGGAGCCCCGATCCCTGTTGTCCGGGTTTCCCGCCTCCTGTGACCTGTGCTTCCGGCACAGGAATCCTCAAGCCCCTGCCCTGTCAGGGGCGTCGCGGATATGGTGCTCGGGCAAGGGGGAAGGGCGACGATCGTTTGCGGTCGCGCAGCATGCGCGCGTACGCGAAGTCCGGCGGACGGCCGGACGGACACGCGCCGTGCAGAGGGTGAACGGGGGGATTCGCGTGCCGACCGCCATCGCTGTCACCAGTGCCGATCTGGTGCTGCCGGCCCCCGACCGGCACACCCCGGGCGCCGCCGTACTGCGCCCGCCGGACGGAGCCGGCCTCGAGTCCTCCCTCGCCGAGACCACCGACCTGCTGGAGCGGCACGGCCATCTCGTCGCCGTCGTACCGTCCTGGCTGACTCCGGCCACCGCCCGCCGGCTGCGCACCGTGCGGGCCGTCCTGGAGACCGACCGGATCGCGCTCCTCGAGGTCGATCTGCCGCCGCTGGCCACCGCCGTGCTGGTGCGTCAGCTGCGCCAGCTCACCGTCTGCGACTTCAGCCCCGGAGTGATCGCCTCGGCCGCCCGGCTGCTGTCCCACTACATCCACGCGGGCGCCCTGCTGGGCTCCGTCGCCAAGCTCGACCGGATCCCGGTCGGCCTCAAGGCGCACGCCCGCTCCTGGTCCCCCGGCGCCCAGTTCGCCGTACTCGCCCACCCGGCCCCGCACCTCGCCCGGCTCGGCACCGCCACGGCGGGAGCGCTGCCGCCCGGGCCCGCCTTCGCCACCCACCTCACCTTCGCGCGCGGCCAGCTGTCCTCCGACTGGGTGGCGGCCGAACTGGCCCCCGCCTGGCAGGTGCGGGGCGTCATGGAGAACCCGCTGCCCGCCGACTCCGCCCGCTGGTGGGCCACCCCGAAACTCGTCGAGTTCGCCGCCGCCATCCCCGACGTGTCCGTGCTCCGCCAGCTGGTCGCCTCGGTCCGCCGCGAGGAGTGCGGCTGGTGCGGCTTCGAACTGATCGGCGACCGCTGCGGCTTCTGCGCCGCCCCCCTGGCCGCACCCCCGCCGGAGGTGCCCGCCGCCCGCTCCCGATCCGGATCCTGACCGCCCGAACGAACGAAGAACGGCGAGGTAGTACGGCCCATGAACTCACGCCAGCGCCGCGGCGTCATCCTGCTCCTGCTGTCGGTCCTGTGCGCCCTCGCCGCCTTCGCCGGGGTCCTCGTCGTCATCGGCGACGTCAACTCCAAGGTCGGGTCCGAGGTCGTCGCGTACCGCGTCAAGGGAGACATCGCACCGTACAGCGCCCTCTCGGCCGGCCAGTTCGAAGAGGTCAAGATCCCCAAGCGGTGGCTGTCCGACACCGCCGTCGGCGATCTCGGCGCGCTCCAGGGCAAGATCGCGCTGACCACCCTGAAGAAGGGCTCGCTGCTCCAGAGCGACATGTTCGTCGACAGGCCGCAGCTCCAGGCCGGGGAGCAGGAGATCGCCATCATGATCGACGCGGCCACCGGCGTGGCCGGCAAGATCACCTCGGGCGCGAAGGTCAACATCATCGCCACCTTCAAGGGCGCCAAGGAGACCGACCCCTCCCGCTCGGTGATCATCGTCGCCAACGCCCGCGTCCTGGGCGTCGGCAAACTCACCGCCCTCGACAAGGACAGCGACCGCAAGGGCCCCGCCGAGGCGGTCCCCATCACCTTCGCCCTGAACACCAAGGACACCCAGCGCGTCGCCTACGCCGAGTCCTTCGCGGAGCACGTCCGGCTGGCCCTGGTGGCCCCCGGCACCGACTCGGCACCCAGCCCGGCCGAGCGCACGTACACCCTCGACGGGGACAAGTGAGGCGCGGATGACCACTCGAATCCTCCCCGCGGCCGGCGACCCGGACGCCGCCCGCGCCCTCGCGGCCCTGCTCGGCCAGCTGCCGGACGCCGAGCCCTCCCCGCCCGTACCCGACTCCACCTCCCTCCTCGACGTGCTGGGCCGCCTGGCCGCCGAGTCCGTCGACGAACTGCCCGAGGTCGTCCTCGTCCACGAGCGGATCGGTCCCGTCCCCGCCCTGGAGCTCATCCGTGAAGTCGCCCTGCGCTTCCCGGCCGTGGGCGTGGTCCTGCTCTCCTCCGACACCGGACCCGGCCTCTTCTCCGCCGCCATGGACTCCGGGGCGCGCGGCCTGGTCGCCCTGCCCCTCTCGTACGAGGAACTCTCCGCCCGCGTCCAGGCCGCCGCCCTGTGGGCCGCCGGCGTACGCCGCCACCTGGGCGGGGGCGCGGACGCGTTCACCGGCCCGGGCGGCCGGGTCGTCACCGTCACCGGGGCCAAGGGCGGCGTCGGCACCACCTTCACCGCCGTCCAGTTCGCGCTGGCGGCCGCCGCCTCCGGTCGGCGTACCGCCCTGGTCGACCTCGACCTCCAGTCCGGGGACGTCGGCTCCTACCTCGACGTGCAGTTCCGCCGCTCCATCGCCGACCTGGCCGGCATCCAAGACATCTCCCCCCGGGTCCTCCAGGACGCCGTGTACGAGGACCGCACCGGCCTCGCGCTGCTGCTGGCCCCGGCGGAGGGGGAGCGGGGCGAGGAGGTCGACGAACGGGCCGCCCGCCAGGTGATCAGCGCCCTGCGCGCCCGCTACGAGCTCGTCGTCATCGACTGCGGCACCCAGGTCACCGGAGCCAACGCGGCCGCCGTGGAACAGGCGGACGTCGCCGTGCTCGTCACCACCCCGGACGTGGTCTCCGTACGGGCGGTCAAGCGGATGGTCCGGATGTGGGAGCGGCTCCAGGTGCGCAAGGCGGAGGACACCGCCGTGGTGGTCAACCGCTGGAGCAAGCACACCGAGATCCAGCCCTCGCTGATCGAGAAGATCACCAAGACCCGGCCGGTGCGCACGCCGGTCCCCGCCGCCTTCAAGGAACTCCAGGCCGTGGTGGACGCCGGACGGGTACAGGACCTCGACAACCGCTCGACGGTCAAGCAGGCGCTGTGGGCGGTGGCGGGGGAACTGGGCCTGCTGTCCGCCCCGGAACCGGCCGCCGCGCCGGCCCGGACGGGCGCCGGATCCGTCCTGGCGGTCCGCGCGGCCGGACCGGTGGCCCGCCTGCGGCGCGGGCGGGGGGACTGACCGGTGCGGCGGTGGCGGGGCGCGCGGGAGCGGGAGCGGGACCGGGGCCAGGTGGCCGTGGAGTTCGTCGGCGTGGTGCCGCTGATCCTGCTGCTCGTGGCGGCGGTGTGGGAGTGCGTACTGATCGGCTACGCCTTCTCCCTGGCCGGGAACGCGGCCGACGAGGCGGCCCGGGCGGGGGCGGTCAAGGGCGACGCGGCGTGCGAGGCGGCCGCCGTCGAGCACATCGGTGCCGCATGGGGACCGGAGGCCGAGTGCGGCCCGGCCGGGGACGTCTACACCGCGAAGGTCACCCTCGGCATCCCCGTGCTCTTCCCCGGCCTCGACTTCGGCCGGATCGACGGCAAGGGCGGCGCGGCGATGGAGCGGGAGGAGTGACATGAGACGACGGAACGTCCGCTCCGACCGGGGGCAGGTGGCCCTGGAGTACATCGGCTTCGTGCCGATCCTGCTCTTCGTCGCACTGTGCGGGATCCAGCTGGGCTGGATCGCGTACGTCCACGAACAGGCGGACACCGCCGCCCGTACGGCGGCCCGCGTGGAGGCCCAGCACCGGGGCCGGGGCGAGGCGGCCGGACACGCCGCGATCCGCGAGGGACTCCCGGCGGTCGTCAGCGTGACCCCCGGAGCCGACGCGGTCACCGCCACCGTGACGATCAAGGTCAACACCATCGTGCCCGGACTGGACGTCCCGGACGCCACCGCCACCGCCGTCATGCCCAACGACGACCCGAAGGGACCGTGACCATGAGCCTGCGTTCCCGGGTCAGCACCCCCGACGACCGCCACGGCCCCCGCGAGGACGGCCGGCTCGTCTCCTCCTACCGCGCCAAGCTGCTGGAGGAGATCGACCTCGCCGAGATGTCCGCGCTCGCGCCCGCCGAGCGCCGGGCGCGCCTGGAGCGCGTCCTGGGGCACATCATCAGCCGCGAGGGGCCCGTCCTCTCCACCGCCGAACGCGCCCAGCTGATCCGCCGCGTCGTCGACGAGGCACTCGGCCTCGGCGTGCTCGAACCCCTCCTCGAGGACGCCTCCATCTCCGAGATCATGGTCAACGGGCCCGACCAGATCTTCGTCGAGCGGTCCGGGCGGGTCGAGCAGCTCCCGATCCGCTTCGCCTCCCACGAGCAGCTGATGCAGACCATCGAGCGCATCGTCTCCACCGTCAACCGCCGCGTCGACGAGGCCAACCCGATGGTCGACGCGCGCCTGCCCAGCGGGGAACGCGTCAACGTCATCATCCCGCCGCTCTCCCTCACCGGCGCGACGCTCACGATCCGCCGCTTCCCGCGCGCCTTCACCCTGCACGAGATGATCGCCCTCGGCTCCCTCGACGAACAGATGCTGCTCCTGCTCTCCGGGCTGGTCCAGGCGAAGATGAACCTGATCGTCTCCGGCGCCACCGGCACCGGCAAGACCACCCTCCTCAACGCCCTCTCCGGACTGATCCCCGAGGGCGAACGCGTCATCACCATCGAGGACTCCGCCGAACTCCAGCTCCAGCAGGCCCACGTCATCCGCCTCGAATCCCGCCCGGCGAACGTCGAGGGCAAGGGGCAGATCACCATCCGCGACCTCGTACGCAACTCCCTGCGCATGCGCCCCGACCGCATCATCGTCGGCGAGGTCCGCGGCGGCGAGACCCTCGACATGCTCCAGGCGATGTCCACCGGCCACGACGGCTCCCTCGCCACCGTCCACGCCAACAGCTCGCAGGACGCGCTGATGCGCCTCCAGACCCTCGCCTCCATGTCCGAGGTCGAGATCCCCTTCGAGGCGCTCCAGGACCAGATCAACAGCGCCGTCAACGTCATCGTCCAGCTCACCCGCTTCGGCGACGGCTCGCGCCGCGTCACGGAGATCTCCATCCTCGACTCCCACGGCCGCGAGCCGTTCCGGATCACCACCGTGTGCCGCTACATCGCCCAGCCCATGGGGGCCGACGGGCGCGTGCACGGCTACTTCGCCTACGCCCCGCTGCCCCGGCGGATCGCGGAGCGCCTCTACATGAGCAACCAGCCCATCCCCCAGGCCTTCGGGGTAGCGCCGGAGGACTACCCCGACCCGCTGACCTCCCGGACCGTGCTGTGACCCACCTCGTCCTCCTCACCCTCGGCGCCACCCTGCTGGCCGGCCTCCTCGTGTCCCTCGGGGCGCACGCGTACGCGGCCGGCCTCGCCCAGCGCGCCGCCCTCGTCGACCGGCTCTCCGCGGAGGGCGCCCCCGAGGCCGCCGGCCGCAGACGCCGCTTCCAGGGCGTCGACCGGCGCCTGCGCGGGACCGGGCCGGGCCGGCGCATCGAGCTGAAGCTCGCGACCACCGGCCTGGACGTCACCCCCGGCGAGTTCTTCGTCTACATGCTGACGGCGGTCGCCGGGACCTGGCTCGTCTCCGCCTCCCTCCTCGCGCCGTTCTTCGGCCCCGTGGCCGGCCTGACCGGGCTGTGGGCCGCCAACGCCTTCCTCAACTGGCAGCGCGCCCGGCGCACGGAGCGGTTCATCAACCAGCTGCCCGAGCTGGCCCGCATCCTCGCCAACGCCACCCAGGCCGGGCTCGCCCTCCGCACCGCCATCGGGATCGCCGCCGAGGAACTGGAGGCCCCGGCCGGGGAGGAACTGTCCCGGGTCACGGACCGGCTCGCGGTCGGCCACTCCATCGAGGAGGCGCTCGGGGAGATCGTCGAGCGGCTGCCGTCGCGGGAGCTGGTCGTCCTCGTCTCCACCCTCGTCCTGTCGGCGCGGGCGGGCGGCGCCATCGTCGGCAGCCTGCGGAACCTGACCGTGACCCTGGAGCAGCGCAAGGAGACGCGCAGGGAGATCCGTACGCAGCTCTCGCAGGTGACGGTGACCGCGTACCTGGTGCCCGCCATCGGCCTCGGCTCGCTGCTGCTGGTCGACCTGATGATGCCGGGCGCGCTGGACCGGATGACGGGCGCCCTGATCGGGCAGACCGCGGTGCTGGTGGCGCTCGGCCTCTTCACGCTCGGCTTCGTCCTCATCCGCCGCCTTTCGAAGATCGACGTCTGAGGGGCCGGCCACGCGATGCACACCTACCTCCCCTTCCTCCTGGCCCTGGCCGCCGCCCTCTCCGTCTTCGGGATCCTCCACGGCGTCCGGCTCTACCGCGCCGACGTGGAACTCCCGACCGACCTCGCCCTCGCCCTGGAGGTCGGCGCCACCCGCACCACCGCCGTCGGCTCGGCCGTCGACCGGCTCGGCATCCGCTGGGCACCCCTGGTGCTGCGGCTGATGGGACCCAAGCGGGTGGCCCGCAAACGCCGCCAGATCGACATGGCCGGCAACCCGGCCGGCCTCACCATCGACCGGTACGCCGCCCGGCGCGCGGTCTACGGCTTCCTGGGCGGCCTCGGCGCCTTCGCGATGCTGCTCAACGGCAAACTCGTCCCGGCCCTGCTCATGGTGGCCTTCGGACTGTTCTGGATCGAGGCCGGGCTGTGGTCGGCCATCCGGATCCGGCGCGACAACATCGAGCGCACCCTGCCGGACTTCCTCGACGTCCTCGCGGTCGTCGTCAGCGCGGGCCTCGGCTTCCGCCAGGCCCTCGAACGCGTCGCGGGCAAGTACGAGGGCCCCTGGGCGGACGAGGTCCGCATCACCCTCCAGCAGCTGGACATGGGCGTCAGCCGCCGCCAGGCCTTCGACGAACTGCGCCGCCGCAACGACAGCGAACAGGTCGCCCAGTTCGTCACGGCGCTGCAGCAGGGCGAGGAACTCGGCTCGCCCATCGTGGACACCCTGATCGCCATCGCCGAGGACATGCGGCGCACCGACGCCCAGAACGCCCGCCGGCGTGCCGCCCGGGCCGTCCCCAAGGCCACCTTCGCGGTGACGATGTTCATGCTGCCGGGCACCCTGATCCTGCTGGTCTGCGGCTTCGTCTACGGCGCCAACGTCGACTTCGGCGCCCTGCTGGGAGGCGGCTGAACCATGCGCCTGGAAGCCAACGCCCTCCAGGCCCTGTGCCGCCAGGTGTTCGCGGTACGGCTGGTGATGATCCCCCTCGGCGCCCCCCTGGCCCTGGGCCGTACGGCGCCGGGCGTCCCGACCTGCCTGGTGGCGGGCGCGGTGGTGGGCACCTTCACCCTCTCCTACGCCCTCTACCGGGACTGGGAGCGCTTCGGACCGCTCCTGCTGCGCCACCGCTGGCCGCTGGCGGCGGACATGGCGGTGGGCGCCCTGCTGCTGATCACCGCCACCCCCTCCTCCCCGCTGGGGCTCGTCGCCCTCGGGACGCCGCTGCTCGCCGGGCTGGCCTACGGCTGGCGGGGCTCCGCGGTGTTCGCGGCGGCGCAGACGGTGGTGGTGGCGGCCCTGGGCGGCGGCCTGGCCCTCTCCCTCCTGTGCGTCCTGTCGGGCGCGGCCGGCTCCTCCGTACGCGACTTCCTCTTCCGCCTGTCGCGGACCCGGGCGCGGCTGGCCGCGGCCGAGGCGGTCCGGGAGGAGCGGGAACGGCTGGCGCGGGAGATGCACGACTCGGTGTCCAAGACCCTGCACGGCCTCGCGCTCAGCGCCGACGCCCTGTCCCGCACGACGGACCCCGCCGCCCTGCGCCACCAGGCCGAATTGGTGGCCGCGGCGGCCCGCCGCGCGGCCTCCGAGTCCCGTGCCCTGCTCACGGACCTGCGGCGCGGCTTGCGGGACGCCGAGGAGGTCCCCCTGCTGCCGGCGCTGCGCGCGCTGGACGCGGAGGTCCGGGTGTCGGGGGAACTGCCCGCGCTCCCCGCGCACGTGGCGGGGCACGTCCTGTCGGTGGCCGCGGAGGCGGTGGAGAACGTACGCCGCCACGCGGGGGCCACCGAAACCCTGCTGACGGTGTCGGTGACCGGCACGCACCTCACCGTCTCGGTGGAGGACGACGGCCGCGGC
Organism: Streptomyces sp. NPDC034086; assembly: GCF_055575515.1. NCBI lineage: Bacteria > Bacillati > Actinomycetota > Actinomycetes > Kitasatosporales > Streptomycetaceae > Streptomyces > Streptomyces sp. NPDC034086. Next base: position 282,237 of record NZ_JBVISM010000002.1, read on the forward strand.
CTGCCGGCGCGGCTGCCCTCCGGGGGCCACTTCGGCGTCCTCGGCATGCGGGAACGCGCGGCGGCGATCGGAGCCGCCCTGTCGCTCGGCCCCCGCCCGGCGGGCCGCCCCGGCACCCGCGTCCGTCTCTCGCTCCCGCTGGAGGGCATCCGATGACCCCGATCGACGTCCTGATCGCCGACGACAACCCGGTGGTACGGGCGGGCCTGAGCGCGCTCCTGGCCACGGCGGGGGACCTCCGCGTGGTGGCCCAGGCCCGCGACGGCCGCGAGGCCCTGCACCTGACCCGGATCCACGCCCCGGACGTGATCCTGCTGGACGTCCGGATGCCGGGGGTGGACGGCATCTCGGCCCTGCCGCACCTGGTGTGCCTGGCGCCGGTCCTGATGCTGACGTACAGCCAGGAGGCGGAGGTCGTCCGCGAAGCCCTCCTCCTGGGCGCGGGCGGCTACCTGATCCACGGCGAGTTCACCGCCGACGACCTGGTACGCGCGGTCCGCGACATCCGCGCCGGCCGCGCCCACTTCACCCCGACGGCAGCCACGGCCGTCCTCGCGGAACTCCGGGCCTCTTCGCAAACGCAACCTTCCGTGGCACAGTCGACGGAGCGCATGCACAACTCCGTTGTGTTCGGCCTGAGTTCGCGGGAGGCGGAGATCATGGACTTGATCGCGTCCGGCATGAACAACCAGCAGATCGCCGGCGCCTGCTTCATCAGCGAGAAGACGGTCAAGAACCACATCAACCGCATCTTCGCGAAGCTCCAGAGCACCAGCCGCAGCGAGGCGATAGCCCGCTGGCTGGGAACCGCCCGTCCGGGAGTGACTGGCCATGGGTAGACACCGTGCGCAATGGGACCGTATTTGGGCCCCGGGACCCTTGGTTATCGCCCGTCACTCCCCGTACGGTCCGCGAATCGACTGCGGAACCGGACCGGGAGGGATCCCCCATGTCGAACAACACGCTGCTGAAGGTCTCCGTCGAGGCGAAGGTCCGCGTCAGCGCCTGGACGGACACGACGGTGAAGCGGATCCGCAAGCGCTACGCGAACCCCGACCGGGGACAGACCGCGTTCGAGTACCTGGGCATCATCCTGGTGGTCGTAGTGATCATCGGAGCCATCGTCGGTACTGGCATTGGGCAGGCCATTACGAACAGGATCGCCGCAGCGGTGGCAGCTGTCACCGCTGGCAGTTGATCCTGGGAGGTGACGGGCAGAGAGGGCAGGCGTTTCCTATCTACATCGTGGTCGTGGTAGGCCTGCTCTTCGCCGCCCTGGTCTTCTTCGTGGTGGGGCGGGCTGGCGTCACGCGCAGCAATGCTCAGGGTGCTGCAGATGCGGCCGCCCTTGCAGCTGCCGGGGAGGTCAGGGACAACGTTTTTTCAGGCATCGACTTGGTCAACCTGAACCCTGCCGACTGGGCCAAACTCGTCAATGGGGACCTGCTTTCAGGGCGAGGAGCTTGTGCGCGGGGACTCGAATTCGCCACTCTGAACGGTGCCGCTGCGGAGTGTGAAGCAGCCATCCCCGTGATCACCGTCAGGGTGACCACGAATGGGACCGTCGGGAAATCGGTTGTACCGGGCACTGAGAGCGTCCACGGCAAGGCCACTGCCAAGGCCCGTGTCCAACCCCGATGCTCTCTTCGGGCAGCACCCTCAACCCCCTCCCCTCCCCTGACGCCGGGTCCGAGCCTGAGCCCAAGTCCCAGCTCAACGCCGGGACCGGGAAACGTCACGTTCCTCTGTGATGGGGAGGTGCTTTCTTTGGACCTGGCGAAGCCGGGCTCGCTCGGCAAGCTAGCAAAGGCGCTCTTCACGGTTCGACTGGTCGATTGACAAGTATGCGAGAAAAGGAAGCTGCAAAGATGAGCACTCGGCACTCGGCGAAGATTCGCGGGGGAGTGGCTGCCGTGGCTGCAGTCGCTCTGGCGATCACGATGGCGGGTTGCGGCGGGGGGGATGGTAAAACCAAGGCCTCGCAAGATCCGTCGTCGACGAAGTCGCAGGGGGATTCCCCCAAGCCTCAGGTGCAGAGTGGCGAACCCAAGCCTGCTCCGACTGAGATTCTCGCCTCGGTCAACGGCGAGGGCGGCATGAACTTGATTGTCAACTCGGCCGTGCGCGACACCGGGGGTTTTCTTACGATTAGCGGCCAGCTTAAGAACAACAGCACCCAACCCTTTACCAGCACTGCGGCTTGGCGTGGTAACGAACTCAAGGCCAGCGGTGCCTCCGTTGCCGGCGTCACAGTGGTCGACAAGGCAGGGAAGAAGCGGTACTACGTGCTCCGTGACACTGATGGCCGGTGCCTGTGCACGACAGGACTGACCGTCATTAATGCAGGTCAGAGCGTGCCGTTCTTTGCGCAGTTCCCGACGCCCCCCGCTTCGGTCACAGAGGTGGACTTCAACCTACCCACCTTCGCCTCGGCCACCGTCAAAATCTCCGGGTGACCCCATGACCAAACGCCACCGCGTACCCGCGGCCGCAGCCGTCGCCGCTCTCGTCATCGCCGGGACCCACCTCATCGGCGCGACGAGCGCCCACGCCGACGACCCCAAGCCCTCCGTCCCCCCCGGCACGGAGCCATCGGCCGCCGCGCCCGTGCAGGTCGACCCGAACGCTCCCGGCCTCAAGATCCCCCAGGGCGGCACCCTCGCGCCCATCAAGGTGCTCGACATCGCCGAGGTCGTCGAAGACCTCGGCGGTGAGCAGCGCCGTCAGGAGACCAACCAGAACGTCATGATGGCCCTGCAGTCCGAGGTCCTCTTCCCCGAGAACAGTGCCGTCTTCAACGCCCAGGCCGCCTCCCGCATCCAGGCCATCGCGCAGGAGATCAACACCCAGAAGGCCACCCGCATCCGCGTCTTCGGTTTCACCGACGACCAGGGCAGCTACGAGCACGGCAAGGAACTCTCCAAGCAGCGCGCCGACGCCGTCCAGGCCGAACTGGCCAAGACCGTCACCAGCCCCGGCGTGACCTACGACGTCCGCGGCTACAGCGAGGACTACCCGATCGCCGACAACAGCACCGAAGAGGGCCGCAAGAAGAACCGCCGCGTCGAGATCACCTTCCCCCGCGGCTCGGCCGGCTCGGCCGGCTAGGCCACCGCAACCGCGCCGGTACCGGCCCCACCCGCGACGCCTACCCCGGCGCTGACATTTGTCACTTTCGTCCCCGCGGAACCCACCCGACAGTGGGAGCAGTTGACCCGGTCGACGGTGAAGCGGGGGTTCCAGATGGCGGGCAGGGAGACGGTGACGGGGGCGGTGACCGCACGGCCGACCAGGGGCGGGATCGTGCGGGTGTGGGGCCGGTCGCTGGCGGACGTACTGCTGCGGCGGCCGGCCGCGCAGGGGGTGCGGCATTCGGCCGGAGTGCGGCAGCTGGTGCTGACCCTGGTCGTGATGGAGGCCGTCACCGCGTTCCTGCTGTCCTCGATGCTGCCGCCCCCGGCCCGGCCCGTGCACGCGGCGGCGGAGGTGCTGCTGGTGCTGGCCGGCCTCGCCCTGGTGGCCGCGCTGCTCCGGCACCCGCACGAGGTGGACGCGGAGCGGCTGGTCCTGCGGACCGGGTTCCTCGGTGACGTGACCCTGCCGCGCTCGGCGGTCCGGTCCGTGTCGCCGGTGATCCGTACGGTGGCCGGCCGGGGGCCGCGTCCCGTGCCGGGTGAGCCGGAGGCGGTGGCCTGCTCGGTGGGCGACTCCCTGGAGGTCGCCGTGCACCTGGACCCGCCCGTACGTCTCGACCTCGGCGCCGCCGGGGTGGTCGACGCCAGGACCGTGTACGCCTCGGCCGACTCCCTCGCCGCCCTTGCCGCGGCCCTCCGGGCGGCCTAGGAGACAGCCACCGGACCCCACCGGACCCCACCGGGCCCCACCGGACCCCACCGGACCGGCCGGGCTCAGTCCTCCACGCGCACCGGCATGAGCAGCGAGTACGTCTCGTCGTCGTCGCTCCGGCGGACCGCCAGCGGTGTGGTGCCCGTACCGGCCTCCAGGACCAGGCGGTCCCGGTCCCCGGCCGCCAGGGCCTCCAGCAGGAACGCGCGGTTCACCCCGACCCGCTCTCCGGCCCCGTCCCCGGCCCGGTCCTCCGGCGAGACCTGCCCGCATACCGTCACCGTGCCCCCGTCCGTCACCTCCAGCACGCTCACGTCGTACGCCGCGCCGTCCTGCTCCCGCACCTGCCTCCGCGCGGGCCCGCCGCGCAGGGCCTCCCGGAACGCGGCCGCGTCCACCACGGCCCGGCGCCCGGCGGGCAGCCGTACGAGCCTCCGGTAGTCGGGGAAGCCCTCCCCGGCGCACCGCCCGCCCGCCTGCCGCTCCCCGGTCTCCAGGACCACCCTGTCCCCCTCGAGCACCAGCTCCGCGGGTCCGTCGTCACCGAGCAGCGCCCGCATCGCGTCGGCCAGCGGGGAGGGGACGACGGCCTGGACGCGGGAGCCGTCGTACTCCGCGGAACCGGTGATCCCGGCCGCCGAGACGGCCAGCCGGTAGCGGTCGGTCGCCACCACCCGCAGCGTCCGGCCCTCGATGTCGAAGAGGACCCCGCCGAGCATCGGCAGTTCCGGATCGGTACTCGCCGCGAACCGGACCGCGTCCAGCGCGGCGGCCAGTGCGGGGCCGGACAGGGTCAGGCGGACGGTGCGGGTGTCGGCGGAGGCCGGACTCATGGTGTTCTCCCTGGAATCGAGAAGGGCACGGACCGCGGAGAACTCGGCGCGCGCACCGGAGAGGCCCCGCTCCAGCCGGAGCAGGTGTTCCCGGAGCAGCTTCAGCACCAGCGCGCTGTCGCCCCCGGCCCAGCCGGCGGTCACCAGCCGGATGTCGGCCAGCGGCATCCCGGCCCGCCGCAGACGGGCCAGCAGGCGCGCCTCGTCCAGCTGCCCGGGCCCGTACCAGCGGTACCCGCTCACCGGATCCACCCGGTCCGGTACCAGCACCCCGGCGCCGTCGTAGAACCGCAGCGCGCTCACGCCCAGTCCGCTGTCCCGTGCCATCTCGCCGATACTGCGCATCTCGTTCCCCACGACCGGCACTCTGGTCCCTCCACCAGGTCGAGGGTCAAGCCCCTCCCGCCCGCCCCCCGGGAGCGGCGGGCCGGCGGCCGGGCCGGGCGGAGGCGGTCACCGGCCCGGGGCGTCACCGTCGCCCCGGCCCCGCGGCGCCTCCAGCAGCCGCAGGGCCGCCTCGCGCGCCCGCAGGGCCGGTTCCGGGCCGGGGTTCAGGGCGGCCACCACCGTGGCGCCCTCGGCCAGGATCAGGAGCTGGTCCGCGAGGACGGGGGAGTCGGTGAGGGTCCCCAGCAGGGACCGCAGCCCCGTCTTGTGGCGGCGTACGACGTCCAGGACCGCGGCGGGGCCCGCGCCCAGTTCCCCGTACGCGTTGAGGAAGGCGCAGCCCCGGAAGTCCGGCTCCGAGAACCACCGCGCCAGCCAGTCGAAGACGGCCGGCACCGGTTCGGCGGCGGCCGTCACCGCCTCCCGCAGGCTGGCAATCCAGCGGGCGTTGCGCCGCTCCAGGTAGGCGGAGACCAGGGCCTCCTTCGAGGGGAAGACCCGGTAGAGCCGCTTGAGCGGTACGCCCGACTCCGCGCGTATCCGGTCCATGCCGACGGCCTGGACGCCCTCGGCGTAGAACAGCGCCTCGGCGGCGTCGAGCAGCCGGGTACGGGCCTCTTCATCGTCCATGGGGTGAAGGGTAGTTCAGGACCGCTTGCCACGAGAACGCTCGTTCTCTACTTTGAGAACGAACGTTCTCCGAGTTGCCCTCCGGGAGGAACCGCCCATGCTCACACCGCCGTTCACCGAGGAGACCGCCCGCGCCAAGGTGCGGGCCGCCGAGGAGGCCTGGAACACCCGCGACCCCGACCGGGTCGCGCTCGCCTACTCCGAGGGCTCCGTCTGGCGCAACCGCGACCGCTTCCTCACCGGCCGCGCCGAGATCCGCGCGTTCCTCGCCGAGAAGTGGGAACGCGAACTCGACTACCGCCTGCGCAAGGAGCTCTGGGCGTACACCGGCAACCGCATTTCCGTCCGCTTCGAGTACGAGTGGCACGACGCGGACGGCCAGTGGTGGCGCAGCCACGGCAACGAGCAGTGGGAGTTCGACGACGACGGCCTGATGCGCCGCCGCGAGGCCAGCATCAACGACGTCCCCATCGAGGAGTCCGAACGGCGGCTCCGCCCCTGAGGGGCCCGGGCCCGCCGCCCGTGACTACGGTTCGCCGTGGTGGGCCCGGGTGATCAGGTCCGTCGCGACCTCCAGGGCCGCGAGCCGGGTCTCCTCCCGGTCCCCCTCCACGTGCTGGAGGAACATCATCCCCGCGTGCAGGGTGAACAGGGCGCTCACGCACCGCACCTGGTCCGTGAGCGGGCCCTCCTCGTTGCGCAGCAGCTCCACCAGGGTGAACAGCCGGCGCTTGACCGTCTCCCCGATGCTCAGTTCGCGCATGGTGGCCTGGTTCTCCTGCATGAAGCGGTACAGCGGCGCGCCCGCCGCCATGGCCTCGCTGTAGCGGCGCAGGACTTCCCGCTTGGTCTCCAGCGTCGGCGGCTGCCCCTGCGCCCACTCGATCAGCTCGTCGATCGGACGCGTCAGGTCCTCGAAGACGCTGATGATGATGTCTTCCTTGGTCTTGAAGTGGTAGTAGAGCGCCGCCTTGGTGACCTCCAGCCGCTCCGCGATCTCCCGCAGCGAGGTCTTCTCGTACCCCTGCTCGGCGAAGAGCTCCAGTGCGACGTCCTGGATGCGCTGGCGCGTGTTGCCACGGCGCGGCTGCTGCGGACCGGTGCTGGACATGGCTCTCCCGAGTACTTACTTGACGCCCGGCTAGTGACGGGTCTACCTTGCCCCATTGTAGTGAACTAGCCGGGCGGCAAGTAAGTGCCCGGTGCGGTTGCGTGTGAGCGGGGAGTGGACATGGCGGAGAACATCGCAGAGGCAGCGGGCACCGGGGAGGTGAAGCCGCGCAGCGTACGCGTCGTCCTGATGGCCCTCATGATCGCAATGTTGCTCGCCATGCTCGACAACATGATCATCGGTACGGCGATGCCGACCATCGTGGGCGAGCTCGGCGGCCTCGAACACCTCTCCTGGGTGGTCACGGCCTACACCCTGGCCACGGCCGCCTCCACGCCGATCTGGGGCAAGCTCGGCGACATGTACGGGCGGAAGGGCTCCTTCCTCACCTCGATCATCATCTTCCTCATCGGCTCCGTGCTCAGCGGCATGGCCCAGGACATGGGCCAGCTGATCGGCTTCCGCGCCGTCCAGGGCCTGGGCGCCGGCGGCCTGATGGTCGGGGTCATGGCGATCATCGGCGACCTGATCCCGCCCCGTGAGCGCGGCAAGTACCAGGGCATGATGGCCGGCGTGATGGCCCTCGCCATGATCGGCGGCCCGCTGGTCGGCGGCACCATCACCGACCACATGGGCTGGCGCTGGTCCTTCTACATCAACCTGCCGCTCGGCGCCGTCGCGCTCGCGATGGTCAGCGCGGTGCTGCACCTGCCCAAGAAGAAGGCGCAGGGCAAGATCGACTACCTCGGCGCGGCCCTGCTGACCCTCGCCATCACCTCGGCCGTCCTCGTCACGACCTGGGGCGGCACGGAGTACGCCTGGGGCTCCGCCGAGATCATCGGCCTGATCGCGGTCGGAGTCGTGTCGACCGCCGCGTTCCTGTACGCCGAGACCAAGGCCGCCGAGCCGGTCATGCCGCTGCACATCTTCCGCAGCCGCAACTTCACCCTGATGTCGGTGATCGGCTTCCTCGTCGGCTTCGCCATGTTCGGCGCCGTGGTCTACCTCCCGCTCTTCCAGCAGTCCGTCCAGGGCGCCTCCGCCACCAACTCGGGCCTGCTGCTCCTGCCCCTGCTGCTCTCGATGATGGCCGTCTCGCTCGTCGCGGGCCGTGTCACGACCAGCAGCGGAAAGTACAAGGTCTTCCCGATCGCCGGCGGCGCCCTGATGGTCGTCGGCCTGTTCCTGCTCGCCACCATGGACACGGATACCTCCCGCCTGGTCTCCGGCCTCTACATGGCCGTCCTCGGCGCCGGTCTCGGCTTCCTGATGCAGATCACCATGCTGGTCGCGCAGAACAGCGTCGACATGAAGGACATGGGCGTCGCCTCTTCCTCGGCGACCCTCTTCCGCACCCTGGGAGGCTCCTTCGGCGTGGCGCTGATGGGTTCCCTGTTCACCTCGCGGGTCACGGACACCATGTCCGAGCGGCTCGGCCCGCAGGCGGCCGAGGCCGCCGGCTCCGCCCAGCTGGACGCGGCCGGCCTGGCCAGGCTCCCCGAGGCGGTGCGCGACGCCTACCAGCACGCGGTGGCCGCCGGTACGCACTCGGCGTTCCTGCTGGGCGCGGCGATCGCCGTACTGGGCTTCGCGCTCGCCTGGTTCGTCAAGGAGGTCCCGCTGCGGGGCGCCGGCCCGGCCCCGGCCGACGGCGGGTCCGCCAAGGCCGCGCAGGCCCCGCAGGACTCCTTCGCGCACTGAGCCCCCTGTCTGCCGGTGAGGCGGGTGCGGTCCGGGAGGTCCCGGACCGCACCCGCCTTTTCCGTACCCGCCGCCGGCCCTCCCGTCAGCCCCAACTGACGGGAAGACTCGGGTATTCGGACTCAAATCCACGATTACCCGGAACTCGTGGGGCAATTCAGGGGAACTCCGCCAGGCGTTCCGACGTCTGACCCACAGGACCCTTTCAAGGCCGGACGGGGAGTGGACATGACGCGTACGCACAAGCACGGCCTCGGCGGCCGGATAGCAGTCGGAGCCTCGGCCGTCGCCGTGGCCGCCACCCTCTGGGCCGCCGGTGCCCTCGTCGCCCCCGACGGCGGCCCCGCCCCCCGGCCCGGGCAGGCCGCGGGCGGGAGCGCCGCCGACGGCCCGGGGGGCGCCGGCGGGCCGGGTGCCGCGCCGGCCCGGCTGCCCGAGGGCATCGCCCACGCCTCCGAGGCCGGCGGTGACGCCGTCAACATCACCATCGACGACGGCCCCGACCCCCGCTGGACCCCGCAGGTCCTGGAGGTACTGGCCCGGTACGACGCGAAGGCCGTGTTCTGCATGATCGGCCCGCAGGCCGAGGCCCGGCCCGACCTGGTCAAGAAGGTGGCCGCGGCCGGCCACCGGCTCTGCGACCACTCCATGGACCACGACACGTCCATGGACAGGAAGCCCGCCGCCCACCAGCAGGCGCAGATCCTCGACGCGAAGAAGCTGATCGAGGAAGCGGCCGGCGGAGCCGAGGTCCAGTACTACCGGGCGCCGGGCGGCGCCTTCACCCCCGACAGCCGGCGCATCGCCGCCGCACACGGCATGCGCCCGCTCGGCTGGAACGTCGACACCAAGGACTTCGGCAGGCCCGGGACCCCCGCCATCGTCGACGCCGTCAAGCGCGGCATCGGCAACGGCCCCACCGTCCTCTTCCACGACGGGGGCGGCGACCGCCGGCAGACCGTCGCCGCCCTCGACCAGGTCCTGGCCTGGCTGAAGGAGCAGGGCCGCCCCACCGGCTTCCCGGTACGCACCGCCCCCGACCCCTCCTGACGCGCCGGCCGCCGGGCCCTACAGCGCCCGCGCCACCTTCAGCACCGCCGCCGCCAGCGGGCCGTTCTCCGGAGCCGTGCCGCCCGGGAAGCCGAACCGGCGGCGCGTGTACCCGTAGGCGATCCCCGTGACCGGGTCGGCGAAGCCCAGCCCGCCCGCCGCGCCGCAGTGCCCGAAGGCCTCCGGGCCCACGGCGTGCTGCCGCTCGAAGCCCAGCCCGAAGTGGTCGGTCTCCGCCGTGACCGCGTCCGTGCCCGGGGTGTGCGGCCGCGCCACGTCGGCCAGGGTCGCCGGGGTCAGCAGCGCCGGAAGACCGTCGAGCCCGCCGATCGCCGCCGCGTACAGGGCCGCCACGCCGCGCGCCGTGCCGACGCCGCCGGCCGAGGCGGGGCCGAGGGCCTTCACCTTCGGGTGGTTGGCGTAGGCGACCACGTCCATCGGCGGCTCGTGGTGCTGGTTGAAGGCGATCCGCATCATCGTGGGCATCGTTCCGGCCGCGAGCACCTCCGCCTGCGCGGGCGTCGGCAGCATCTCCAGCACCGGCTTCCAGCGGCCCGCGAGCCCCTCCGGCAGCCCCATGTACAGGTCCAGCCCGTACGGCGCCCGCACCCGCTCCTCGTAGACCTCCTGGAGGGAGCGGCCCGTGGCCCGCCGCACCACCTCGCCCGTCAGCGCGCCGATCACGAAGGCGTGGTAGCCGTACGCCGTGCCCGGCTCCCAGAAGGGCTCCTGCCGGGCCAGCCGGGCCGCGACGAACGCGTCGTCCGCGACCTGTTCGTACGAGAAGCCCTCGTCGGAGCCGATCAGCCCGGAGCCGTGCGCGACCAGCTGCCGCACCGTCAGCCGCTCCTTGCCGTGCCCGGTGAACTCCGGCCAGTACGCCGACACCGGGCGCTCAAGGTCCAGTACGCCCTCCTGCGCCAGCAGCGCCACGACCAGGTGCGCGGCGCCCTTGGTGATCGAGAAGACCCCGCTGAGGGTGTCGCCGTCGGTGTCCTCGCCGCCCCACAGGTCGACCACGGTGCGCCCGTGGTGGCGGACCGCCAGCTGGGCCTCCGGCGGGTGGGGCTCCAGCGCCACGAAGGCCTCGAACGCCTCCCGGACCGTCTCCCAGCCCGCCGCGGCCGTCCCGTTCACCGTCACACCCATGCCGTCCCCCGTACCGTTCGCGGACCGTCCGTCCGCCCGTCGTGCACAGACAACCAGAGCCGCGCGGACGGCATTCCGGTCCGGCGGGGCAATCTGTCACCTGTGCGCGCGTCGGCCGTTCCCGTACGGGTGAACGCGCGCGCGGCATCGTTCCGGCCCGCCGCGGGGGCCCGTTGGTCCGGGCATGAAGCGCACTCGCACCGCCGCACTCGCCCTCGCCGCGGCCGCCGCGGCCGTCGCCCCCGCCCTCGGCCAGGCGTCCGCCACCGCCGCTCCGGGCACCGGCTACCTCCAGGACCCGGCCGGCGGCGAGCACGAGATGAAGTCCCTGTGGACCAAGGACCAGAAGCACAAGCTGGAGGGCCAGGTCCGCTTCCACCCCGGGATCCAGTACGAGACGGTCTCCCGGCCCTCGCTCCCCGGCGACCCGCGGGACGAGCGGCAGGTCGCCGACCCGGACACGCTGTCCTGGGCGCCCTCGTACGAGTTCGCCTGGGCCGTGTCCGACGTGCTGGTGAACAAGGGCCTGACCACGAAGAACGGCACGCACCCGATCGTCCTGCGCGCCGTACTGCGCGACGCGCGCGGGACCGCGCGGGCTCAGGTCGAGCGGAAGCTGACGGGGCAGCCGGCGACGGGGCGTCAGAAGGTCGCGGGCGGCGAGCGCATCGCGTGCGACACCGGTCGGTACACGGTGGAGTGGTCGGTCACGCGCACCCACTACGGGACGCTGACGGGCACGCTGCGCTGGGACTCCGGCTGCGAGCGCTACCGCACGGCGTTCTCCGGGAAGAACGGCCCGGCGTAGCACCGGCGGGAGAAGAGGAGGAGGCCTGTCGCCCCGCGCACCTTGTGGGTGCTCGGCGGGCGACCGGGCCACGGCCTTGGATCAAGTGCCGTCGGCCATTCTGCCGTACGGGATGGGGTGCGGCAGGGAGGCGGAGGCCCCAGTGGACGGGGGACCTTCAGCGCTTCTTTTTCGAGGCGGCGCTCGCCCGGGCGGAGATGTCCTCGAGGACGGCCTTCGGGTCGCCGCCCGGCTCCACGGCCCGCCCGATGCTGCGCTTGATGGTGTCGCTGACCGTCACCCACGCCGGGTCGTTGACCGGGTAGAGCTGCGCGCCGCGCAGGGCGGTCAGGAACTGCTCGTCGTTCTTGTCGAGGCCGCCGCCCGCGGGGGTGCGGGAGGCCGTGACCGTCGAGGGCAGCAGGTGGTAGCGGCCCGCGAAGTCCGCCAGGTTCTTGTCCTGGTAGACGAAGTCCAGGAACCTGCCGATCTCCTCGCGCTTGCCGTTCTGCTTGAAGGCCATCATCCAGTCGGCCACGCCCACGGCCGGCGGGGTCTCGCCGGTGCCCAGGTACTCCGAGACCGGCATGGCCACGGTGCCGACGGTGATGCCCTTGGCACGCGCCTCGTGGGTGAGCGACGGGTAGCCGTTGAGCATGCCGACCTCCCCGCGCAGGAACGCGGCGAAGGCGTCGGCGCGGTTCAGCTGCGAGGGCGGGACCGGGCCGGTCAGCCCGGGGCCCACCAGCTGCTCCTTCAGCCACTTGAAGGTCTGGATGTTCTGGTCCGAGGCGAGGCTGTAGTTGCCGCTGCTGTCGGCGTAGCCGCCGCCGTTGCCCAGCTCCCAGATCATCGCCTCCGCGTGCGCCTCCTCGGGGCCCAGGGGCAGGGCGTACGGGTACCGCACGCCCTTCGCCTTGAGCGCCGTCGCCGCCGCCTTCAGGTCGGTCCAGGTCTTGGGCTGCCAGGAGGCCGAGCCGTCCTTCGGGACGATGCCCGCGTCGGCGAACAGCTTGGTGTTGTAGAAGAGCAGCCGGCTGCTCGCCACGAAGGGCAGGCCGTAGAGGGTGTTGCCGACGGACCCGGCCTCGGCCAGCGGCTGGAGGAAGTTCGCCTCGGCGGTGACCGAGAGCAGTTCCTCCGCGGAATACAGCTTGCCCTGGGCGGCGAAGTCCGAGTAGGAGCCCATGAGGGCCATGTCGGGCGCCTTGCCGGCGTCGACCATACGGGAGACCTCGCGGTCGATGTCGGCCCACGGGATGAGCTTCACCTCGACCCTGATGCCGGGGTTCGCCTTGGTGAAATCGGCCGTCACCTTGTCCCAGAAAGCCTTGGAACTGTTGGCGGAGGTGTTGCCGTATTCGGCGGCGACCAGGCGCAGCGCGTCGCCGCCGTCACCGTCGCCGGAGGAACTTCCGCAGCCGGACAGCGGTGTCAGCAGGCCGAACACGGCTGCTGACGCGACCGCGCCGAACATTCTTCTTCGCACGGGTGGATACCCCTGATTTTCTTTTGAGTCCGGTTATTACTTATGAGTTGCTCCGGGCTGGGGTGTCCCGCCGTGGCCCGTCTGGCCGGAATTCTCTCCTGAGGGCGGCGGACTCGATTCCATCGGGTCGGCAGTTGTGGCGGTTGCTCCAACGGCGTCTTTTCGGATTTGTGTTTTCCGATATGCGGGGGGTCTGTCGGACGCGCGTAGACAACGGAAAAGCCCGTTTCCGGGAGGGAAACGGGCTGGGACGCTTTCCGGCGGCGCGGGCGGGCGCGGGCGGGCGCGGTGGCGGACGGGGGCCGGCGGGGGCCGACCGGCCGGCTAGCCGGCGAAGTCGCCGGCGTAGGGGTCGGGCTCGCCCGTCTCGGGGTTGCGGCCCTCCTGCCAGCGGCGCTGGGCCTTGCGCCAGTGCACGAAGCTGAGGTGGCCGCCGTCCCAGAAGGTGATGCTGACGGGGCTCACGTCGAACTCGTCCGAGCACAGCCGCAGCAGGAATTCGGCCATGCCGTACGGGTGGACGGCGAAGGCGTCGGCGGTGTGCCGGCCCACGACCAGCACCGGCCACCGGTCGGGGTCGGGGTCGGTGGTGAGCCAGCACAGGATGTCGGCACCCGCGGTGACCCCCCAGGCGAGGATCGACTCCGGGTCCACGTCGAAGGCGGCCCGGCCGCCCCCCGCCTCCCACGCCTGCCGGGCGTTGGCGGTCTCCTCGGCCATCTCCGCCGGGTCCCACTGCAGTCCCGGCTTGGGCAGCGGCAGCAGGATGCCGGCCTCGCCGTTGATGGAACCGGCGCCGAAGCGCCCCATGAAGGCGACGTAGTCCGACGGGAACCGCGTCCCCCACACGGCCTCGGCCGCCTGCCAGTCGATGTCCTCGTCGGCGCCGTGCGTCGCCGGCATGATCTGCTCAAGCGCCTTGATCCGCGCGTTCTCCGTCATGCCGCTCCCCTGAGACCCCAGCTCAACCGCCCCAACCTACCGCCCGCGCGGCGCCTCACCCAGTCCCGGCCGAGACGGCCACCACGCTCCCCACGGCCAGGCCCCAGCCCGACATGGCCCCCGCCCCGGCCTCCAGCACGTGCCGGGAGCGCGGGCGCGGCAGGCCCAGGCGGCCGGGGGGCATGGTGGTCAGCGCGATGACGCGCATCCGGCGGTCGAGGTACGCGACGTCGATCGCGAACCGCATCCCGAAGGTGTGCACGCTCCCCGCCGGGGTCAGCAGCAGCGCCCCGTCGACGCCGTCGCGGCCGAGCAGCCCGCGGGTGCGGGCCCGGTAGGAGGCGGCGACCTCCAGGGGGACCACCACGGTGCCGATGCGGAGGGTGCCGGGGCCGTCCTGCCAGTGCGCCATGCGGGCCACCCTAAGGCCCGTCCCCCGATGGGGTCCTGGGGCCCATCCGTGCCGCCGTGCGGCGGCCTACCGTCGGCTGGATGGGCGCACTCGTGATCATCCCCGCGGCGGCGTACGGCGCGGCCGCCGGCCTGGCGCTGCCGCGCGCCGCGTACCGGCTGTCGGTGCGGCCGGGGGAGCCCTGGCGGGGTCACTGCCCGCGGGGGCGGCCGCTGGCCGGCTGGCTGGGCCCCGCCCCCGGGTACGGGCCCCGCGCGGGCCGTCTCGCCGTCCTCACCGGCGGGGTGTGCGCCGCGCTCGGGGCGGCCGTGGGGGCCCGGCCCGAGGCGGCGGTGTTCGTCGCACTCGCGCCGGTGCTGGTGCTGCTGGCCCTGGTCGACCTCGCGGTGCACCGGCTGCCCGACGTGCTGACCCTGCCCCTGGCCGCCGCCTGCGCCGCGCTGCTCGGCGCCGCCGCGCGGCTGCCGGGCGCCGCCGGGTCGTGGCGGCTCGCGCTGCTGGGCGGGCTCGCGCTCGGGGCCTCGTACCTGCTGCTGTTCCTGATCAACCCGGCGGGCATGGGCCTGGGCGACGTCAAGCTGGCGCTCGCCCTGGGGGTCGCTCTTGGGTGGTACGGGTGGGGGGTATGGGCGGCGGGGGCCTTCCTGGGGCTGCTCTACGGGGCCCTGTACGGGCTGGGCCTCGTGCTGAGCGGCCGCGCCGGCCGTGACCAGGGGTTCGCCTTCGGCCCCTTCATGGCCGCCGGATCCCTCACCGGAGTGCTGCTGGGCGGATTCGGAGCGTAATCATCCCGCGCCGATGCACGCAGGACGCTTTACGAAGGGTTATGGTGGAACCCCCCCCTCGGGCCGGTCCGTATCCCCCCCACGGACCGGCCCGTTTTCCGTTCTCCGCCCCCTCGGGCCGAAAGCGCAGGTCAGCCGCGCTGGGCCCAGATGTTGGTGCCGGGGGTGGACACCGCGAAGGAGTCGATCTCCTTCAGCTCCTCCTCCGTGAGCGGCGCTCCGGCCAGCGCGGCGACGTTCTCCTCCAGCTGCCCCACGCTCGACGCGCCGATCAGCGCGGAGGTCATCCGGTCGTCGCGCAGCACCCACGTCAGCGCGAGCTGGGCCAGCGACTGGCCGCGCCGGGCCGCGATCTCGTTCAGCCCCGTGAGCCGGCGGACAACGTCCTGCGAGAGCAGCGACGGGTTCAGCGACTTGCCCTGGCTGGCGCGCGAGCCCTCCGGGATGCCCTGGAGGTACTTGCCGGTCAGCAGGCCCTGGGCGAGCGGCGCGAAGGAGATGCAGCCCATGCCGGCCTCCTCCAGGGTGTCCAGCAGCCCGTCCTCCTCCGTCCAGCGGTTGATCATGGAGTACGAGGGCTGGTGGATCAGCGGGCGCACGCCCATGTCCGTCAGGATCCGCGCGGCCCGAGCCGTCTGCTCCGCCGTGTACGAGGACACGCCCACGTACAGCGCCTTGCCCTGCTGGACCGCGGACGCGAGGGCGCCCATGGTCTCCTCCAGCGGGGTGTGCGGGTCGAAGCGGTGCGAGTAGAAGACGTCGACGTAGTCCACGCCCATCCGCTTCAGCGAGGCGTCCAGCGAGCCCAGCAGGTACTTGCGGCTGCCCCATTCGCCGTACGGGCCGGGGTGCATGAGGTAGCCGGCCTTGGTGGAGAGCACCAGCTCCTCGCGGTACCGCGCGAAGTCCCCGGCGAAGATCTTCCCGAAGTTCAGCTCGGCCGAACCGGGCGGCGGGCCGTAGTTGTTGGCCAGGTCGAAGTGGGTCACGCCGAGGTCGAAGGCGCGGCGCAGGATGGCCCGCTGGGACTCCAGGGCCCGGTCGTCACCGAAGTTGTGCCAGAGGCCGAGGGAGATCGCGGGGAGCTTGAGGCCGCTGCGGCCCGTGCGCCGGTACTGCATGGAGTCGTAGCGCGAAGGCTCTGCCCGATAGGGATTGTTATCAGTCACGATGTCCTTGCTATCACGTACGTCTGACCGACCGAGTTGGGTACCCGATCCCGGCGCGCAGTAATGTGGCGGACTCGGGGGAGACCGCAATTGGCACGGGGGCATTGCACGGAGGGGCTCGAAGATCGTGAAGCTGCGCGACCTGGTGTACAGGCTCTATGCACGCCGGGTGGAAGGCCGCCTCGACCATGACGCGTCGCCCAAGCACATCGGCGTCATCCTGGACGGGAACAGGCGCTGGGCCAAGGCGTCCGGAGGCACGACGGTGCAGGGCCACCAGGCCGGCGCCGACAAGATCTCCGAGATGCTCGGCTGGTGCACCGAGACGGACGTCGAGGTCGTCACCCTGTGGATGCTCTCCACGGACAACCTGGACCGGCCGGAGGTCGAGCTCCGGCCCCTGCTCAACATCATCGAGAACACGGTCCGGGGCCTCGCCGAGGACGGCCGCTGGCGCGTCCACCACGTGGGCAACCTCGACATCCTGCCCGCGCGCACCCAGACGGTGCTGAAGGAGGCCGAGCAGGCCACCCACGACGTCGACGGGATACTGGTCAACGTCGCGGTGGGCTACGGCGGCCGCCAGGAGATCGCCGACGCGGTCCGTTCGCTCCTGCTGGAGCACGCCGAGAAGGGCACCTCCTTCGAGGAGCTGGCCGAGGTCCTGGACATCGACCACATCGCGGAGCACCTCTACACCCGCGGCCAGCCCGACCCCGACCTGGTGATCCGCACCAGCGGCGAGCAGCGGCTGTCCGGATTCATGCTGTGGCAGAGCGCGCACTCGGAGTACTACTTCTGCGAGGTCTTCTGGCCGGCCTTCCGCAAGGTCGACTTCCTGCGCGCCCTGCGCGACTACGCCGCCCGCCACCGGCGGTACGGCACCTGACGGGAAGCGGCTGACGCCCCCTCGGCCCCGTCCGTCCCGCGCGCGAACCCTTCACCTGGGATTCACCGAGCGTCCGTCATATGCCATGGCATGGCGGCGCTCGTTCGAGGGCATAACCCAGGCAGGTCGACGCCCGATCCACGGGTGTCGAGTCTCAGCGGACGGCACAGGGCCGTCCGCCCGGGAGGCCCTTTGCACCAGGACGCGCGTGCGGTTCGCACGGACGGATTGGAGGGCCGGAACTCGGCCCTGGCACTGGCGCCGATGACCGGTCCGGTCTTCATGGCCCGACCTCTTCCGAGGGGGTACGTCCTTCCGTGGTGACCAGCACAAAGCGCCGCCTGCCCGACAGGCGGACCTACGTCCTCGACACCAGCGTCCTGCTGGCAGACCCCAACGCGATCTCCCGGTTCGACGAGCACGAGGTCGTGCTCCCGATCGTGGTGATCACCGAGTTGGAGGCCAAGAGGCACCATCCCGAACTCGGCTACTTCGCCCGTCAGGCGCTGCGCCTGCTCGACGACTTCCGGGTCCGCTACGGTCGCCTCGACGCCCCCATCCCGCTGGGCGATCTGGGCGGCAGCCTGCGCGTCGAGCTCAACCACTCCGACCCCGGCGTCCTGCCGGCCGGCTTCCGGCTCGGGGACAACGACTCGCGGATCCTCGCGGTCGCCCGCAACCTCCAGGCCGAGGGCTACGACGTCACGGTCGTCTCGAAGGATCTCCCGCTGCGCATCAAGGCCTCCTCCGTGGGCCTGCTCGCCGAGGAGTACCGCGCGGAACTCGCGATCACCGATGCCGGCTGGACCGGCATGAGCGAGCTCGCCCTCTCCGGGGAGCAGGTGGACCTCCTCTACTCCGAGGAGCGGCTCCACGTACCGGAGGCCGCGGACCTGCCCGTGCACACCGGGCTGATCCTCCAGTCCGAGCGCGGCAAGGCCCTGGGCCGGGTCACGGCCGACGGCAACGTGAAGCTCGTACGCGGCGACCGCGAGGCCTTCGGGCTGCACGGCCGCAGCGCCGAGCAGCGCATCGCCCTGGACCTGCTGCTCGACCCGGAGATCGGGATCATCTCGATGGGCGGCCGGGCCGGCACCGGGAAGTCGGCGCTGGCGCTGTGCGCGGGCCTGGAGGCCGTGCTGGAGCGGAGGCAGCATCAGAAGGTCATGGTCTTCCGCCCGCTGTACGCGGTGGGCGGGCAGGAGCTCGGCTACCTGCCGGGCGACCAGACCGAGAAGATGAGCCCGTGGGCGCAGGCGGTCTTCGACACCCTCTCGGCGGTCGCCGGGCGGGAGGTCATCGAGGAGGTGCTGGGGCGCGGGATGCTGGAGGTCCTGCCGCTCACGCACATCCGGGGCCGCTCGCTGCACGACGCGTTCGTCATCGTGGACGAGGCCCAGTCCCTGGAGCGCAACGTCCTGTTGACCGTCCTGTCGCGGATCGGGGCCGATTCGAGGGTCGTCCTGACCCATGACGTGGCCCAGCGCGACAACCTGCGGGTCGGCCGGTACGACGGAGTGGTCGCCGTCGTTGAGAAGCTGAAGGGGCATCCGCTCTTCGCCCACGTGACGCTGACCCGCTCCGAGCGCTCCCCGATCGCCGCCCTGGTGACGGAGATGCTGGAGAACCTCTAGGAGGGAAGGGGCTAAAACCCCCATAGCGGGACGGTCTGTTGGCGCCGTCCGGCCAAGGCGGAGGAGCCTAGCCGGGCGGCGCCCCGCTGCACAGGTGTTTTCCGAAAACAACGGGAACATCGCAGGTGTGACCTTTCCCACGCAACGCGGAATTGCCCTGCGGCGTCGAGGTCCGGCAGAGTCTGTTTTCCGTCAGGCCCCGCATACGGCACACCTGTATCCCCCGTTGGGATGCGCACCACAACTCCACAGCCGATGTCCGTATGCCGCCCGGTACAGCAGGCAGCCTCCGTGAGGGAGTTGCCCACGGGCCCGTGTCTCCAGTGACCTCATCACCCCGGAGACCAGTGTCGAGGGGGCACTCTTGCGACCGCGCGGTCACTGCGGACGCTGCTGGAAGGACACCGTGTGAGCCGGATCTCGGTCCGGGGGTTCGCAGTGGCTTCGGCCACCGCGGTCACCACCGTCGGCGCAGTCGTGGGCGTCGCCACTGGCGATGCCGCCTCGAACGACCTCGAGACGACCGCTTCCGGCGCGACTCTCCTCGCTGACATCCCCGTCGGCGAGCAGGCCCAGGTCCAGAGCGGCACCCTGGCGCAGCAGGCCGACAGCATCGCCCACGCCGCCGACACCGACGCCAAGCGTTCGGCGGAGGAAGCCGCCCGCATCCAGGCCGCCGAGGACGCCAAGTCCAAGAAGGCGGACGCCGAGAAGGCCGAGCAGGCGAAGAAGGCGGAGGCCGACGCCAAGCTCAAGGAGCAGCGCGAGGAGCAGGGCGAGATCGCCAGCCGCTCCGCCGCCCGCGACGCCGGCGACTTCCCGGTCCAGGGCTCCTACACGGTCGCCCAGGTCAAGGAGATCGCCCGGCAGCTGGTCCCCTCGGGCCAGTTCCAGTGCTTCTCCAACATCATCAACCAGGAATCCACCTGGAACTACAAGGCCGTCAACTCCTCCTCGGGGGCCTACGGTCTGGTCCAGGCGCTCCCCGGTTCGAAGATGGCCTCGGCCGGCTCCGACTGGCGCACCAACCCGGCCACCCAGATCAAGTGGGGCCTGGGCTACATGAACGAGCGCTACGGCAGCCCGTGCAGCGCCTGGAGCTTCCACCAGGCCAACGGCTGGTACTAGAGCTTCGGCACAGGGCCCGCGCACGACCTCGGGGAACCCCGCACCGTCCGACGGTGCGGGGTTCCGCGCGTGTACGGTCGTGCGAGGTGTCAGCGCTCGGCGGGGGGAAGGGAACGACATGGCGAAGAGGGCAGGCTGGCTCGGCCGGCTCGGCAGCAGGCTGAGCCGGATGGAGGCGGCCCTCCACGAACGGCGGGCCGAGGTCGAGGCCGAGGCCGCCGGTGAAGCACCGCTGCCCGCCTCCGCCGTGGCCGCGCCGGCCCCGGACGTCGCGGCACCCGGCGCGCCCGGGGCGGTCCCGCCGCCCCAGCGGCCCGAGCCGGTGACCGTCATCCCGTGGGGCGTGCGGGTCGCCGCCGAGGCGAGCTGGCGGCTGCTGCTGCTCGCGGGGATGGTCTGGGTGCTGATGCGGGTGATCAGCGAAGTCCGCCTGGTCGTCCTCGCGTTCGCGGCCGCCCTGCTGGTCACCGCGCTGCTCCAGCCGTTCGTGGTGCGGCTGCGCCGGCTCGGGCTGCCGCGCGGGCTCGCCACGGCCGTCACCGCCATCCTCGGCTTCGTCGTCATCGGGCTCGTCGGCTGGTTCGTGGTCTGGCAGGTCATGGAGAACCTCGACGACCTCTCCAACCGCCTCCGCGAGGGCATCAACGAGCTCAAGACGTGGGCACTGGACAGCCCGTTCCACGTGACCGAGAAGCAGATCAACGACATCGCGAAGAACCTCAGCGAGACCATCGGCACCAACACCGAGGAGATCACCTCCGCCGGCCTCCAGGGCGTGACGGTGCTCGTCGAGGTGATGACGGGCATGCTGCTCGCGATGTTCTCGACGCTCTTCCTGCTCTACGACGGCAAGAACATCTGGACCTGGGTGCTGGGCCTCGTCCCGGCCGCCGCCCGTCCCGGGGTCGCGGGGGCGGGTCCGCGCGCCTGGCGCACGCTGACCGCGTACGTGCGGGGCACGGTGCTCGTCGCGCTGATCGACGCCGTGTTCATCGGCCTCGGCCTGTACTTCCTCGACGTCACGATGGCCGTGCCGCTGGCCGTGTTCATCTTCCTGTTCGCCTTCATCCCGCTCGTCGGCGCCGTGATCTCGGGCGCCCTCGCGGTGGTCGTGGCGCTGGTGACCCAGGGGCCGGTGATCGCCCTGGCGGTGCTGGGCGTGGTGCTGGCGGTCCAGCAGATCGAGGGGCACGTGCTGCAGCCCTTCATCCTCGGCCGGGCCGTACGGGTCCACCCGCTCGCGGTGGTGCTCGCGGTGGCGGCCGGCGGGATGATCGCGGGCATCGGCGGGGCGGTCGTCGCGGTGCCGCTGGTGGCCGTCACCAACACGGTGGTGGTCTACCTGAGGGCCTATTCCCGCGAACGGCACCTCGGGGCCGTCTCCACCGGCCCCGGCCCGCACGGGGCCACGGCTGTGGACGCCGCCGCCCCGGAGGCCGGAGACGATCAGCGAGCCTGAGCCCGGAGGGAACCGGCCCGACCACCCACCGGAAGGGCCCCGATGGCCCGGCCGCGTGTGTAGTGACCCGGCCGGGGAAACGCCGTGCCCCCCGCCGCCCTCAGGGGCGGCGGGGGGCACGGTCACGCACAGGAATACCCGTACGGGTGACTACTCGGCGGCCAGGGCCGCTTCGGCGTCGAGGGTGACGGCGACGGCCTGGATCACCGAGGCGATCTTGAAGGCCTCCTGGACCGTCTCCCGGCCGACGCCCGCCTTGCGCAGGACCTGCTCGTGCGAGTCCAGGCACTGGCCGCAGCCGTTGATCGCGGAGACCGCGAGCGACCACAGTTCGAAGTCGACCTTCTCCACGCCCGGGTTGCCGATGACGTTCATCCGCAGGCCCGCGCGCAGCGTGCCGTACTCCGGGTCGGAGAGCAGGTGGCGCGTCCGGTAGAAGACGTTGTTCATCGCCATGACCGCCGCGGCGGACTTGGCGGCGGTGTACGCCTCCGGGGACAGCGCGGCCTTGGCCTCGGGCTCCAGCTCACGCAGGACCCGCGGGGAGCGGGCGGCGATCGCGCAGGACAGGACGGTGCCCCACAGCTGCTGCTGGGTGAGGGTGTCCTGGTTCCCGATGACCGAACCCAGGTTCAGCTTCAGGTCCTTGGCGAAGTCCGGTATGGCCGACTTCAGGGTGTCGAGGGACATCCGTCACTCACCGGCCAGCAGGGCGCCGGCGTCCAGGGTGCTGTCGCCCTTGTTCCAGTTGCAGGGGCACAGCTCGTCGGTCTGCAGGGCGTCGAGGACCCGCAGGACCTCCTTGGGGTTACGGCCCACGGAACCGGCGGTCACCATGGCGAACTGGATCTCGTTGTTCGGGTCCACGATGAAGACGGCGCGCTTGGCGAAGCCGTCCTCGCCCTCGACGCCGCAGGCCTGCATCAGCTCGTGCTTGACGTCGGCCAGCATCGGGAAGGGCAGGTCGCGCAGGTCGGCGTGGTCCTTGCGCCAGGCGTGGTGGACGTACTCGGAGTCGCCGGAGACGCCGAGGACCTGGGCGTCGCGGTCGGCGAACTCGTCGTTCAGCTTGCCGAACGCGGCGATCTCGGTCGGGCAGACGAAGGTGAAGTCGGCAGGCCAGAAAAACACCACGCGCCACTTGCCCTCGTAGGACTTGTGGTCGATCTGGGCGAACTGCTTGTCGGCCTCGAGGGAGACGCAGGCGGTCAGATCGTAGGCGGGGAACTTGTCACCGACAGTGAGCACACTCACTCCTTGCGGAATGGAAAGTGACCCTTTTGGGGGCTTTCCGAAGGGGTTGGACGGATCTCACATGCTGGCACAGCAGCATTGATTACGGAAATAGCTACTCTTGTGGCGGGTGATCGGAGGTACCTATCAGTGGCTGTCAGTAGTAGAGGACCGAAGCAGCCGACGCTGGCGCAGCTGCGCGCCTTCGCAGCGGTCGCGGAGCACCTGCACTTCCGCGACGCCGCCGCGGCCATCGGAATGAGCCAGCCCGCGCTCTCCGGAGCGGTGTCCGCGCTGGAGGAGGCCCTCGGGGTGCGGCTGCTGGAACGCACCACCCGCAAGGTGCTGCTCTCCCCGGCGGGAGAGCGGATCGCCGTGCGGGCCCGCGGCGTGCTCGACGCGCTCGGCGGGCTGCTGGAGGAGGCCGACGCGGTACGGGCCCCCTTCACCGGGGTGCTGCGGCTCGGGGTGATCCCGACGGTGGCCCCGTACCTGCTGCCGACCGTGCTCGGGCTCTTCCACCGCAGCTACCGCGGGATGGACCTCCAGGTGCACGAGGAGCAGACGGCGTCGCTGCTGGAGGGGCTGGCCGGCGGGCGGCTGGACCTGCTGCTGCTCGCCGTGCCCCTGGGCGTGCCCGGAGTCACCGAACTGCCGGTCTTCGACGAGGACTTCGTGCTGCTGGCGCCCCGCGAGCACCCGCTGGCCGGGCGGCGCGACATCCCGCGCGAGGAACTGCGCGGCCTCCAGCTGCTGTTGCTCGACGAGGGGCACTGTCTGCGCGACCAGGCCCTGGACATCTGCCGCGAGGCGGGACGCGGCGCCGGAGCGGACGTCACCACCACCGCGGCGGGGCTGTCCACGCTCGTCCAGCTCGTCGCGGGCGGACTCGGGGTGACCCTGCTGCCGCGCACCGCGCTGCGGCTGGAGACGGCCCGCAACGAGCACCTGGCGACGGGGTACTTCGCCGAGCCGGCCCCCTCGCGGCGGATCGCGCTGGCCATGCGGAGCGGCACGGCCCGGCAGGAGGAGTTCCGGGCCATCGCGGCGGCGCTGCGCGAGGCGGTCCGCCCGCTGCCGGTGTGGCCCACCGACTGAGGCGGGCCGCACCGGCGGCGGGCCGCGCCGGCTACTCCGTACGCAGCCCGTCCGGGCGCATCAGGCGCAGCAGCGGCGGCAGCGACAGCAGGGCGACCGCGGCGACCACGCCGGCCCCCGCGCCGGTGAGGGCGAGCACCGAGGTCCAGTCGACGCGGACCGGGACGGCGGCCATCCGGCTCAGGACCGCGCCCAGCCCGACGCCGACGGCCGCCGCCAGGACCAGGCCGAGGGCGACGGGCAGGGCCGACTGCCACAGCACCGACAGGGCCAGCGTGGAGCGCCTGGTCCCGAAGGCGACCAGCGCCGAGAGGAGCCTGCGCCGCTCGCGGAGCTGCTCCAGCTGGGAGACCAGCAGGCTGGTGCCGATCAGGACCAGCACCCCCGTCGCGCCGAAGAAGAGCCCGACGCGGATGCGGGCGTAGCCGGCGTCCTCCTGCGTGGAGCGCAGCGTCATCGCCGTGGCGAACGGGTCCGCCTTGAAGGCGGCCGTCCGGACCCGCTCCAGGGCGTCCGGGTCGGAGTCGTCCAGCTGGACGTAGACCTCCGCGGACCGGGCGCGCCCCAGGTCCTCGGGGGCGGCGGCGTGGGTGACCAGCAGGCCGTCGCGGAGCACGCCGACGGGGTCCTCGCGGGCCGGAACGGTACGGGCACCGGCCGGGAAGGTCCACTCGGCCGTCTTCCCGCCCAGCGCGGCCGACTCCTCGGCGGAGAGCGTGACGTCCCCGGCGAGGACCCGGTCACCGGGGCGCACGGGCGCTTCGAGGGGGCCGCCCGCCAGGACGAAGGCGTCGCCGTCCTGGCAGGAGCCGAGCTCGGCGACCTCGGCGAGCGCCTCGCAGCTGCCGACGGTCACGGGGACCGCCGGGGTGCCGGGCGCGGACCCCTTGGGCGCCGCGCTGACACGGCCCAGCGGTACGGCCCGGGTGACGCCCGGGGTCGCGGAGATCCGCCGGCCGAGGGCCTCGAGCCCGGACTCGGTGCCGCTGTGCAGCAGGATCGCCACCGACGCCCGGGACGGGTCGTGCCCGGTCTGCGTGGTGAACTCGTCCTCGGTGCCCGCGAAGAGCATCTGGAGGGCGATGGCCCCGGCGACCGCCACCGCGATGCCGTTGACGAGACGGACGGAGGGGCCGCTGGAGACCTGGAGGCGGCGCACGGCCAGCTGCCAGGAGACGGGCCCGCCGCGCAGCCGGCCGACGAACCGTTCCAGCAGCCACGGCAGCAGGGCGGTGACCCCCACCAGCAGCAGTGCCACGCCACCGGTGACCTGCCACTCGTTGAACCGGCCGTGGTCCTCGCCGCGGCCCGCCAGCGGCGCGAGCAGGCCGAGCCCGCCCAGCGGCAGCAACAGCCGCCACCAGACGCGGCGCCGGCCCGGTGCGGCGGTGCGCAGGACGCCCAGCGGCTCGATGACGACCCCGCGCAGCGTGAACAGGGTGACGGCCACCGCCGCGAGGGGGACGGCGAGCACGACCAGGGCCACCAACTGCGGCGACGGGTCGAGGTCGGCCGGGAAGACGCTGCGGCCGCCGATGGAGAGGGAGCCGGCCAGCCGACGGCCGATCAGGAAGAAGCCGGAGCCCAGCACCAGCCCGGCCACGGCTCCGGCCAGCGCCTCGCCGGCCGCGATCCGGCGGACCGTGCGGCCGTCGGCGCCGACCAGCCGCAGGGCG
Source organism: Streptomyces sp. NPDC034086 (assembly GCF_055575515.1). Classification (NCBI taxonomy): domain Bacteria; kingdom Bacillati; phylum Actinomycetota; class Actinomycetes; order Kitasatosporales; family Streptomycetaceae; genus Streptomyces; species Streptomyces sp. NPDC034086. Next base: position 307,645 of record NZ_JBVISM010000002.1, read on the forward strand.
GCGAGCCGCTGGTCGCGCCGCTCGCCGCCGGAGCGGACGGCGGCCGCGATGAACACGGCGACCGGCGTCAGCAGGGCCACGAAGGTCAGCACGACGATGAGCATCAGCACGGGACTGAGCGGCTTGGTCCCCCGCAGGCCGGCGAAGCCGGTGACGCGCTGGACGCGCAACTCGCCCGGCTCCGGCGCCGGGAGCCGGTCGGCGCCCTGGTAGAAGGCGAGTTCGGCCGGGCCGGTCAGCCCGGCGTCGCCGATGACCGCGCTGATCCGCCCGTCGAGGCGTTCACGCAGCAGCGCACCGCCGGGGGAGCGCAGCAACGCGTCCAGGGCGGGCGAGACGGCCAGCTCACCGGGGGCCGGGAAGGCCTTCAGGCCGGGCGGCAGCGGAGCCCGGGGGCCCTCCGGCCGGAGCAGCCGGCCCTCGATGTCCCGGCCGCGGTAGCTCATGTCGGCAGTGCCGACCAGCAGGGTGTCCCCGCCGGGCGCCGCTGCTCCGGGGGCCGACCGGGTGGACCGGGCGTCGCCGCGCTCCTCGCGGGCGGCGAGCGCGCCGGGGACCGCCGTACTGAGGAGCAGCAGCGCCACGCCCAGTCCGACGCCCACGGCGGTGAACAGGGTGCGCAGCCACCCCTCGCGGCCGCCGCCGAGGGCGAAGCGGGCGCCCATGGCGAGGTCCCGGGACCAGGCCCAGGCCGTGCCGGGAGCGCTCATACGATCCGCTCCATGTCGCGGGAGCGGCCGTCGCGCATGACGATCTCGCGGTCCGAGTACGCGGCCACGCGGGTCTCGTGCGTGACGAGGACGACGGCGGTGTTCGCGGACCGGGCGGCCTCGGTGAGCAGCTGCATCACCAGTTCGCCGTTGAGGGAGTCCAGGGCGCCCGTGGGCTCGTCCGCGAAGATCACCCGGGGGCCGCCGACGAGGGCCCGTGCCACGGCCACCCGTTGGCCCTGCCCGCCGCTGATCTCCCCGGGGCGCTTGGCCCCGAGGTCCTCGACCTGGAGCCGCTCCATCCAGCGCAGGGCGGTCCGCTCCGCGTCCTTGCGCCGGGTCCCGGCCAGGCGCAGCGGGAGCGCCACGTTCTCGACGCAGGTCAGCTCGGGCACCAGCCGGCCGAACTGGAAGACGAAGCCGAACTCGCCGCGGCGCAGGGCGCTGCGTTCGGCGTCGTTCATCGAGGACAGCTCGCGGCCGGCGTAGGTGACGCTGCCGGAGTCGGGGGTGACGATCCCGGCGAGGCAGTGCAGCAGGGTCGACTTGCCGGAGCCGGAGGGCCCCATGACGGCGACGACCTCGCCGGGGTGGATGGAGAACTCCGCGCCGTCGAGGGCCTTGGTGGGCCCGTACGCCTTGTGCAGGGCGGCGCCGGCGAGCAGGGTTCCGGCGGGGGTCATCGGCGCACCTCGCGGGCGAGCTGGTCGAGGCGGGCGGCGGTGAGCTCCAGCCAGCGCAGGTCGGCCTCCAGGTGGAACAGGGCGTGGTCGCAGACCAGCTGGTCGGCGATGTCGCCCTTGCGCTTGCGCTGGGTCAGGATGCGCATGAGCCGCAGGTGCTCGGCGCGCTGGGTGTCCAGCAGGCCGTCGGCGCTGCGGTGGGTGAGCAGGGCCAGGACCACCTTCGTGTAGAGGGTCGACTGGAGGTACGGCTCGGGTTTCTCGGGCTGGGAGAGCCAGTGCTCGACGTCGGTGATGCCGGCGTCGGTGATGGCGTACCGCTTGCGGTCGGGACCGCCGCCGCTCTCGATGCCCTCGACCTCGACGAGGCCGTTCCTCAGGAGCCGGGACATGGTCGAGTAGACCTGCCCGTAGGCGAGGGGGCGGTCGTGGCCGAAGGTCTCGTCGAAGGCGCGCTTGAGGTCGTAGCCGTGGCGGGGGCCGGCCTCCAGGAGGCCGAGCAGGGTGTGGCCGATGGACATGCCGCGACTATACATGGGGTGTATACGCACGGTGTATAGACCGGCGGCGGTGGCTCCGGGCGGATGCGGTTCGCGCCGCCTGACGCGCCGGAAGGCCCGCCGGCGGGGCCGACGGGCCTTCTCGTGCGTGCGGGCGCAGGCCCCCGGGGCAGGCCGCGGCGCGGGTGCGCGCGTCCGGGCCCGCGGGGCGGGTCAGGAATCCGGTGCGTTGCGGGGCCGGCCGCGCGGGGGGATCGGGGCGGCGCCGCCCGGGAGGCGGCCCGACTCGGACAGGGCCCGGCGCAGCAGGAACTCGATCTGCGCGTTGGCGCTGCGCAGCTCCTCCCCGGCCCAGCGCGCGAGGGCGTCGTAGACCTGCGGGTCGAGCCGCAGGAGCACCTGCTTGCGCGCCTGCCGCGCCGCCCGGCCCGCCCTGGCCCCGTCCCCGGCCGGGGCGCCGGCGTCCGCGCCGGAGCCGGCCCCCTGGCCCTGGGGGCCGCCGGGGCGGGAGGCGGCGGGGCTCACTGGTAGAGGGTGCCCGCGTTGATGACCGGCGTGGCCGCGCGGTCGCCGCAGAGCACCACCATCAGGTTCGAGACCATGGAGGCCTTGCGCTCCGGGTCCAGGTCCACGATCTCCTCCTCGGCCAGCCGGGTCAGGGCGAGCTCCACCATGCCCACCGCGCCCTCGACGATCTGCTTGCGGGCCGCCACGACCGCGCCGGCCTGCTGGCGCTGGAGCATCGCGGAGGCGATCTCCGGAGCGTACGCGAGATGCGTGAAGCGGGACTCGATGATCTGCACGCCCGCCGCCTCGACCCGGGTCGCCAGCTCGACCGCGAGCTTCTCGGTGATCTCCTCGGCGTTGCCGCGCAGCGACAGGCCGCCCTCGTCGTGGGAGTCGTAGGGGTACTCGATGGCGATGTGCCGGACCGCCGCCTCGGTCTGCGTCTCGACGAACTCGGTGAAGTCCTCGACCTCGAAGACGGCCCGCGCGGTGTCGGCGACCTTCCACACCACGACCGACGCCAGCTCGATCGGGTTGCCGTAGGCGTCGTTGACCTTCAGGACGGCCGTCTCGTGGTTGCGCACGCGGGTGGAGATCTTCTGGCGCGAGGTCAGCGGGTTGACCCAGCGCAGCCCGTCCGTGCGGATCGTGCCCCGGTAGCGGCCGAACAGCTGGACCACCCGGGCCTCGCCCGGGGCCACGGTGTTCAGCCCGGTCATCGCGAAGAGGGAGCCGAGGAAGAGCAGAAACCCCAGCGGGATCAGGGCCGCCTTGACGGCCGTCGCCTCCGACGCCGCGGCGACCGCGAGCAGGGCCGCTCCGCCGGCCACCCCCACCAGCCCGGACAGCAGGGCCGGTCCGCCGCCGACGCTGCGCGCCGTGAACTCCCGTACCTCAGCCGGTCGCGTCTCTGCTGCGATCGTCATGGAATGCCCCCGATTGTTCTGTTAGGTCCGGTCGTCGTCGACCGTGGTGCCCTATCAAAGTGATATCACTTTTTGCGGACACCGCAACCCTTCCGGCATCGTGGGCGTCGGTTCCATCGGAGTGGGTGCTGATTCTCACGTCCGAATTGACCGGTATTGATCTGGATTGATCAAACTTTGTCACAGCCTGCGGTGTTAGTTTTCTGAGCTGACGTCGGGGGGGTAATCGAGCGGAGCGGGAGCGATGGGCCGAGCAGATGCGCGACGGGCGCAGCAGCAACGCGGTGCGCGGAAAGCGCCGAGCGGGCGCGCCGGCGGGCGCACGGGCAAGGCGACCGGGAAGCGCAGCGGCATACGCCGCTTCCTCAACTGGAAGACGCTCCTCGGGACTTTCCTCGGCGGCATACTCCTGCTGGTGATCGCGGCGATCGTCCTCTACTTCCTGGTGGACGAGCCGACCGACCCGAACAAGACCGCGACGCTCCAGAGCAACACGTACAAGTACGCCGACGGCTCGATCATGGCCCGCACCGGCGACATGAACCGCGAGATCGTCCCCCTCGACAAGGTGCCGGAGGACGTCCGGACGGCGTTCATCGCCATCGAGAACAAGACCTTCTACCAGGACCGCGGCGTCGACGTGATGGGCGTGGCCCGGGGCCTGGTCAACACGGTCCGGGGCAAGGGCACGGCCGGTGGTTCGACGATCACCCAGCAGTACGTCAAGAACTACTACCTGACCCAGGACCAGTCGCCGACCCGCAAGCTGCGCGAGCTGATCATCTCCCTCAAGGTCGACCAGCGCATGGAGAAGGACGACATCCTCGCCGGTTACCTGAACACCAACTTCTACGGCCGCAACGCCTACGGCATCCAGGCCGCCGCCCAGGCCTACTACGGGGTCGACTCCGACAAGCTGACCCTGGAGCAGGGCGCCTACCTCGCCGCCGTCATCCAGGCGCCCAGCCAGTACGACTGGGCCACCGCGGGCCCCAACGGCAAGCGGCTGGTCATGATCCGCTTCAACGCCGTCCTCGACAACATGGTCGAGATGGGCAAGCTGGACAAGGCCAAGCGCGAGACCCTGAAGTTCCAGGAGCCGATCAAGCCCAAGCCGCGTCCGGGCATGGACGGGCAGAAGGGCTACCTCATCCAGGCCGCCGAGGTCGAGATGAACCGGCAGGGGATCAAGGACTCCGAGATAGCCGCCGGCGGCTGGACGATCACCCTCGCCATCGACAAGAAGAAGCAGGCCGCCCTGGAGAAGGCCGTCCAGGACGAGCTGGAGTCCAAGCTCGAGCGCAAGAACACCAAGGACCGGCCCCAGGACCAGTCCGTCCAGGCGGGAGCCACCTCGGTGGACGCCAAGACCGGCTACATCGTCGCGATGTACGGCGGCGTCGGCCTGACCGAGAAGTCCGCGAGCAACGCGCTGCGCACCGACTACCAGCCGGGCTCCACCTTCAAGCCGATCGTGCTGGCCTCCGCCCTGGAGAACGGGGCGAAGACCCAGGACGGGCGTCCGATCACCCCGAACGCCCTCTACGACGGCACCAGCAAGCGTCCCGTGGTCGGCAGTGACACCCCGTTCGCCCCGGAGAACCAGGACGACATCAACTACGGCGACCCGATGATCACGCTCCAGGAGGCCACCAACTCCTCGGTGAACTCCGTCTACGCCCAGCTGATCGTCGACGCCAAGCCGGCGAACGTGAAGAAGACGGCCCTCTCCCTCGGCATGGTCGACCGCGAGGGCTGGCTCGCCGACAAGCCCGCCATGTCGCTCGGCACGATGAGCGCCAACACCGTCGAGATGGCCGCCGTCTACGCCACGCTCGACAGCCACGGCAAGAAGGTCACCCCGACCATCATCAAGAAGGCCGAGCACAAGGACGGCGAGTTCAAGCCCGTCAGCCCCATCGGCTCCCAGGTCCTCACCAGCACCACCGCCGACACCGTCACCAAGGTCCTCACCGGCGTCGTCGAGGAGGGCTCCGGCAAGGCCGTGCGCAGCTCCGCCTACGAGGCCGCGGGCAAGACCGGCACCACCGAGAAGAACGTGGCCGCCTGGTTCACCGGCTACACCCCGGAGCTGGTCACCGTCGTCGCCATGTTCGGCGAGGACCCCACCACCCACAACCAGGTCACCCTGACCGGTACCGCCGGCAAGGGCCGCGCGGGCGGCTCCAGCTTCCCCGCGCAGATCTGGCAGGCGTACACCACGGCCGCGCTCAAGGGCCAGACCACCGGCCAGTTCGACCTGTCGGACGCCAAGATGGGCACCCCGCCGCCCGCCCGCACCCCCAGCCCGACGGCCACCCCCAGCGGCTCGGTCTCCCCGTCGCCGACCAGCTCGGGCGTCCGCCCGTCCGGCACCCCGGACCCGTCGGCCAGCTCCGGCAAGCCGACGCCGCCGACGCAGAACCCGACGCCGCCCACCCAGAAGCCGACGCCGCCGACGCAGAAGCCGACGCCGCCGACGAAGGAACCGACGCCGCCGATCCTGCTGGACCGCTAGGCGGTCTCCGGTCCCGGGCACGTACGGGCGCGGCCCCCGCAGCGATCACGCTGCGGGGGCCGCGCCGTTTCCGCGTACCGCTGACCGTCAGCCCCGTTCGTGCGCCCCCGGCAGCGGGAGCTCGAACCAGACCACCTTCCCGCTGCTCAGCCGGGTCGCACCCCACCGCCGGGCGAGGCGGTTGACCAGGAACAGGCCGCGCCCGCCCTCGTCGGTCTCCCGGGCCCGCCGCTGGCGCGGCAGCTGCGGGGAGTCGTCCCCGACCTCGCAGCGCAGCACGTCCGTGCGCAGCAGGCGCAGCGTCACCGGCCGCTCGGCGTACCGGACGGCATTGGTGACCACCTCGCTGACCAGCAGCTCCAGCGAATCGCTCAGCTCCTCCAGGTCCCAGCGGGCCAGCGCCCGCCGGGCGAACCGGCGGGCCCGGCCCGGGGCGGTCTCCTCCGGGTCGAGGAACCAGTACGCCACGTCGCTGGGCGCGATCCCCTCGAAGCGGGCCGCCAGCAGCGCGATGTCGTCGTCCCGGTCGCCCGGGCCCAGCATGTCCAGCACGTCGTCGCAGAGGGCCTCCAGCGGAGGCGAGTGGTCCAGGCCGGTCAGCTGCGCCGTGGCGGCGAGGCGCTCGCGCAGCTGCTCGATGCCCGTCCACACGTCCCGCAGCCGGGACTCCACCAGCCCGTCCGTGTACAGCAGCAGGGTGGCCCCGGCCGGGGCGTCCAGCTCCACGGCCTCGAAGTCCACGCCGCCGACCCCGATGGGGGCGCCCGGCGGGACGCGCAGCACCTCGGCGCGGCCGCCCAGGTGCAGCAGCACCGGCGGGGGATGGCCGGCGTTGGCGATGGTGATGCGGTGCGAGACGGGGTCGTACACCGCGTACAGGCAGGTGGCCATGCGGTCGGAGCCCAGCCGCTGGGCCTGCTCGTCCAGATGGTGCAGCACCTCGGCCGGGGGCAGGTCCAGCTGGGCCAGCGTCTGCGCGGTGGTGCGCAGCTGGCCCATGATCGCCGCGGAGGTCATGGAGTGGCCCATGACGTCACCGACGACCAGCGCGACCCGGCTGCCCGGCAGCGGTATGGCGTCGTACCAGTCGCCGCCCACCCGGGCCGTCTCGGCGGCGGGCAGGTAGCGGGAGGCCAGGCGCACCCCGGTGGGCTGGGGGAGGCCGTCGGGCAGCATGGTGCGCTGGAGCTCGTCGGCGATGTACGCCTCGCGCCCGTAGAGCACGGCCTTGTCGATGCCGAGCGCGGTGTGCGTGGCCAGCTGGGCGGCGACGAGCAGGTCGTTCTGCTCGAAGGCGTCCCGTTCGGGCGTGCGCAGGAAGACCGCCGCGCCGATCACGCGCCGGCGGCCCCGCAGCGGGGCCAGGATGGCCCGCTGGCCGCGCGGGACGGGATGGTCGCCGCCCAGCAGCTCCGGGAGCGCGTCCTTGGCCCCGGCGGCCGACCCGAAGACGGGCCGTACGCCGCGCAGGACCTCGGCGAGGGCCCCGCCGGGGCGGATCTCGCACAGCTCGGCCGCGGGCAGGTCGCCCTGCGGGCCGACCAACGGGAGCTGGCTGAAGTCGAGTTCGCCACCGGTTCCGGTGCCGCCCGCGCCCTCGGCGGCCTCGGTCAGGTCGTCGATCGGCCGGAGCCGGTCGGTACGGCGCAGCCTTAAGACGACCGGGCCGGCGGGCCGTTCGTCGCCGACGGGCAGCGGGTCGCGCAGGTAGACGAGGATGGCGTCGGAGAAGGTCGGCACGGTCGCCCGGCACAGACCGAGGACGATCTCGTCGAGGTCGATGCCGCGAGCGATCCGGCGCGTGGCGGCGCCGACGAAGCGCAGCCGGTCGCCCTCGCGCCGTGCCACGCCGGCCTCGCCCGGGCCGGATCCGGCGCCCGTGGCGGGGCCGGTGCCCGGGAGCACCCGTACCGCCGCCGCGGCGGCGGCCGGGTCGGCCGGGGTCCCGTCGGCCTGCCCGCCGGCCTGCGGGCGCCGGCCCGCGTTGCGCGCGGCCGCGCCGTCGCGGTCGCGCGCGGCGGCCGGGGCGGTGTCCGCCGGGGCGTGCCCGGCGCCCTCGCCGGTGGTGCCGCGCGGGCGCGGGAAGTCGGCATGCGTGCGTACGGCCTCGGCGGCCGCGATGGGGGCCTTGCCGTGGCCGAGCTCATCCGTACCTCCGCCGGAGGCGACGGTGGGCTGCGGGCCCTCCTGGGAGGTGGGGTACTCCGTCACGCGTGGAATTCCGTCCGTTTGCGCTCGATGTGCGCTGCACTCAACTCGGTCAGTCGCGGTATACCCGCTCAGCGGCGGGGGCACCACCACCCCCGGGTACCGCGTCCCGCTCGTTACCTTTCGCTCGCGTCGACCTCTGGTCAAGTCCCGGTCGCCACAGGTCATTTACGGGTGCGGGACCGGCCGGGCCCCCCGCGCGGGACCGGCGGAGGACGATCCTACGTTTGAACCCCGGGGGCGCATCAAGGGTCTCATGAGGTCATATGCGCCGGGGTGCGGTCCCAGTCCTCGGGCAGAAGCGGAACGCCCCAGGCCGGATCGGGCCTCCAGTCCTGCCATCCGTCGCAGTACGGAGCCCCCCAGGCCTTGACGACCTCGACCGCCGCGCGCCCCGCGTCCACCACGCGGCGCGCCTGCCGCCGGTCCATCAGGCCGATCCGCTGCGCCTGCGCGAACTCGTCCTCGTCCAGCCACTTCCAGCTGCGGTCCGGGTAGACCGCGATGTCGAGGAAGTGGTCCACGGAGTCGACCCCGCCGGCCCACCGGGTGCGCGGCTCCTCGAGGTTCACGTACCAGTTCTTCAGCTGCCAGCCGCCGTCCCAGAACAGCCAGACCGACCACGGCTCCCCGGGCCGGGCCAGCTTGAGCACGCCCCCGCCGAACCAGCGCGAGCGCGCGGTGGTGCGCGGCGCGGTGTAGCGGGTGGCGAGCGGCTCGCGGTGCACCGGAGTGCCGTCGGCCAGTACCGGCCGGACGCATTCGGTGCCGGGCGCCATCCACACGGCGAGCAGGTCGTCGGTGTCCCGCACCACCGTCACCGGGCGGGCGATGTGGAACCCGCCGCCCGGCCCCGGGGCGTGGTCGCGGTAGCGCCAGAGGATCTGGTCCCCGGGCGCCCAGTGCTTCTCCCGCGTCCCGCCACGCGCGGCGGGACCCGCCGCGTCGCCCCCGGGCCCGTAGGTACCTGTCATGCGCAGATCTTAGGTCGGCGGCCCCGCCGGATGCTGCGGTGCAGGTCACGGAGGGGGCCGGGGACGGGAAACGACCGGATTCGGCCCCTGTCCGGAACCGGTCTCAAGGGTGCGTCATCCGCAGGACGTCGAGCGCCTCGTCCAGCTGCGCCAGGGTGAGCGCCCCCCGGTCGACGTAGCCGGACTCCAGGACGACCTCCCTGATCGTCTTGCGCTCGGCGAGCGCCCGCTTGGCCACCTTGGCGGCCTCCTCGTACCCGATGTACCGGTTGAGCGGGGTCACCACCGAGGGCGAGGACTCTGCGTACTCCCTGGCCCGCTCGGCGTTGGCGGTGATCCCCGCCACGGTGCGGTCCGCCAGCAGCCGGCTCCCGTTGCCGAGCAGCCGCACCGATTCCAGCAGGTTCCGGGCCATGACCGGGAGCATCACGTTGAGCTCGAAGTTGCCGGCGGCGCCCGCCACGGCGACCGTCGCGTCGTTGCCCATCACCTGCGCGGCGATCATCAGTACGGCCTCGGGGACGACCGGATTGACCTTCCCCGGCATGATCGAGGACCCCGGCTGGAGATCCGGCAGATTGATTTCGGCCAATCCGGTGCGCGGGCCGGAGGCCATCCAGCGCAGGTCGTTGCAGATCTTGGTGAGCGAGACGGCGATCGTACGGAGCACCCCGGAGGTCTCCACCAGCGCGTCCCGCGCCCCCTGGGCCTCGAAGTGGTTGCGGGCCTCGGTCAGCGGCAGCCCCGTGGCCCGGGCCACCTCGGCGATCACGGCGGCCGCGAACCCGGGCGGGGTGTTGATGCCGGTGCCCACCGCCGTACCGCCCAGCGGCAGTTCGGCAAGCCTCGGCAGGGAGGCCCGCAGCCGTTCGACGCCGTAGCGGACCTGGGCGGCGTACCCGCCGAACTCCTGGCCCAGGGTCACCGGGGTGGCGTCCATCAGGTGGGTGCGCCCGGCCTTGACCACGCCGGCGAACTCCTCGGCCTTGCCCTCCAGGGCCCCGGCCAGGTGCTCCAGGGCCGGGACCAGCTCGCGGGAGACGGCGGCGGTGGCGGCGATGTGGATCGACGAGGGGAAGACGTCGTTGGAGCTCTGCGAGGCGTTCACGTGGTCGTTGGGGTGGACCTCGCGCCCGAGCCGTTCGGTGGCCAGGGTGGCGATCACCTCGTTGGCGTTCATGTTGGACGAGGTCCCCGACCCGGTCTGGAACACGTCGACCGGGAAGTGCTCGTCCCAGCGTCCCGCGGCGACCTCGGCGGCGGCGGAGCCGATCGCCCGCGCCACGTCCTCGTCCACCACCCCGAGCCCGGCGTTGACGAGGGCCGCGGCGGCCTTGATCCGGGCGAGGGCCTCGATGTGGGCGCGCTCGAGGCGCTGTCCGGAGAGCGGGAAGTTCTCCACCGCGCGCTGGGTCTGGGCGCGCCACTTGGCGTGCGCGGGGACCCGTACCTCACCCATGGAGTCGTGCTCGGTCCGGAAGTCCTGCGGCTGCTGATCGTCAGTCATCTTCGTAGCCTCCTCAAAAACTTGAGCAATTGTCTTGTTCGAACTGTTCCCATCTCCCCTACCGGCCAGTAAATACCGGTGGTAACACCGATATCGGGGAGGCGTTCATGGCACGTGCCCGCACGAAACCCAGGCTCAGATCTACCTTCGCCGCCGTCGCGGCGTTCGCGGCCGCCCTCGGGGGCGTCACCGCCATCACCCCCATGGCCCAGGCGGCCCCCGCGGCGTCCGGCTCGATCACCCCCCTCCCGCCGGAACTGGAGGCCGTCCGCGCCGCCGAGGCCACCAGGATCTACGGGGACCCGGCGATCCGGCCGCTCGCCGAGCGCAAGACCGGGCTCATCTCCCTGGGCGACAGCGAGATCTCCGGCGAGGGCGTCGGCACCTACGACCCCGCCACCAACACCTCGTCCAACCAGTGCCACCGCTCACCCGACGCGGCCATCCACCGCACCGGCATCCCCGCCGACCTGACCTTCAACGTCGCCTGCTCCGGCGGCTACACGGGCAACATCCGCATCGGCGGCAGCAAGCAGTACGCCGACGAGCTGGTGCAGAGCGACAGCCTCGCCATCAAGGCCCGCAACACCAGGATCAAGATGGTGGTGCTGGTCGCCGGCGCCAACGACGACCTCCAGTTCGGCCCGGTCATGACCGACTGCGTCACCCGCTGGGTGCTCAGCCAGGGCACCTGCGAGCCCAAGTACGCCCCCGGCTGGCAGGCGCGCGTCGACGGGCTGCGGCCCAAGGTCGAGGCGACCGTCGCCGACCTCAAGACGGTCATGCGTGACGCGGGCTACGCCGACTCCGACTACAAGCTGGTCCTGATGGGCTACCCCAGCCCCATCGGCCCCGACTTCAACGACAACCCCGCCTTCCCCGGCAAGCTCCCCGGCGGCTGCGCGGGCTACGACTCCGACGCCACCTGGGGCCGCAACCAGGCCGTCCCCGCCTTCGAGAAGGGCATGCGCGCCGCCGCCCTGGCCTCCGGCGCCGTCTACCTGGACAACTCCCGGCTCTTCCACGGCCACGAGGTCTGCATGGAGGACGCCTGGGCCCGCGGGCTCTACCTGGACCTCGGGGACCACTTCCCGTGGGACGAGAACACCGCCCGCCAGTCCTTCCACCCCAACCACCGCGGCCACGGCGCCTTCGCGTCCTGCCTGACCCAGCTCTACTCCTCCGGCCTGCGCGAGGCCTCCTGCGCCGACCCCGCGAGCACCGGCACGCCCGTCCTCCAGCCCGGGGCCTGGGACGACCTCTACCGGCCCCTCAGGAACGAGGCCACCGGCAACTGCCTGGACTCCTCGGGCGGCTCCAGCGCCAACGGCACCAAGGTGGTGGGCTGGGACTGCCACGGCGGCCGCAACCAGGGCTGGTGGTACGACTCCTCGAAGAAGTCCCTCCACGTCGAGCTCACCCACGACCGCTGCCTGGACGTCCCCGGAGCCGGCTACGGCGCCGGCACCGGCCTGATCCTCTACAACTGCCACGGCGGCGCCAACCAGCAGTTCGTCCGCGACGGCGCCACCCTGCGCCCCGCCGCCGCCACCGGCATGTGCCTGACGGTCCCCGCCGCCCACGGGCAGCTGCGCCTCCAGCCCTGCGACGGCTCGGCGAACCAGCGCTTCGCGTAACCCCCGTCCCCCTCACCGCCACCGGACCCCCACACCCGGCCGGACCGAACCCGGCCGGGTGTTCCCGCGTCAGGGGAGGGGCGCGGCGGCGTCACAGCGTTTCCAGCTGCTCCCGGACCAGACGGGGGCGGTTGGTGATGATCGTCTCCACGCCGAGCCGTACGCACAGCTCCACGTCCTCCGGCTCGTCCACGGTCCACACCCGCACCCGCAGCCCCTTCGCCCTCAGTCGCCCCACCAGCCCCGGGTCCCTGCGCACCAGGTCGATACCGGGACCGGCGTGCCCCGCGAACGGCGGACGCGGGGGCCGCAGGCTCCGCTCGATCAGGTACACGGCGGGCAGACCGGGCGCCAGCCGGTGCATCCGCGTCAGCGCGCCGCGGGAGAAGCTCATCACCTCGACGCGGCCGTCGGAGCCGTCGGCGAGCCCGTGCTCCTTCAGGACCCGCACCAGCTCGGCCTCCAGCCGGCCGCCGGCCCGGGTCGGGTGCTTGGTCTCCACGGCCAGCCCCACGGGCCGGTCCGCCGCCAGGACCTCCCCGAGCAGGTCCTCGAAGAGCAGCACCCGCGCGCCCCGGTGCTCCTCGCCCTTCCAGCCGCCGAAGTCGAACGCCGACAGTTCCTCGTACGTCATCGCGGAGACCACGCCCCGCCCGTCGGAGGTCCGCTCCACCCGCCGGTCGTGCACGCACACCAGCCGCCCGTCGCCGCTGAGCCGCACGTCGCATTCCAGGGCGTCGGCCCCGTCGGCGATGGCCTTCCGGTAGGCCTCGATGGTGTGCTCGGGGTGCTCGTGCGAGGCCCCGCGGTGCGCGACCACCCGGACGGCGCGGGCGGTGCGGGGGGACGAGAGCGTCGGTGCCATGCGGGGATCCTTGCGAACCGGGGTGAACGGCCGGATGCGGGCCTGTGACCCCGACGTTAACCGGTACCCCCGTGACGCGCCGGGCGCGGGGCCGGGGCCCCGCGGCGCGGCGTCCGTCCGGCGGCGGACGCGCGCGAGGGCCCCTCCCCGTGCGGGGGAGGGGCCCTCGGTCCCGGCCCGGGCCACGGGCCCGGGCGCAGGGCCGCTACGACAGCTGGGACCCCTGGCGCACCGGGATGTGGGTGAACGTCGGCTCCGGGGCCGGGTTCTGGAAGAAGTCGTTGCCCTTGTCGTCGACGACGATGAAGGCCGGAAAGTCCTCGACCTCGATCTTCCAGACCGCCTCCATGCCGAGCTCCTCGTATTCCAGGACCTCGACCTTCTTGATGCAGTCCTGCGCCAGGCGCGCCGCCGGACCGCCGATCGAGCCGAGGTAGAAGCCGCCGTGCGCGCCGCACGCGTCCGTCACCTGCTGCGAGCGGTTGCCCTTGGCCAGCATGACCTTCGAGCCGCCCGCCGCCTGGAACTGCTCGACGTAGCTGTCCATGCGGCCGGCCGTGGTCGGGCCGAAGGAGCCGGAGGCGTAGCCCTCGGGGGTCTTCGCGGGGCCGGCGTAGTACACCGGGTGGTCCTTGAGGTACTGCGGCATGCCCTCGCCCGCGTCCAGCCGCTCCTTGATCTTGGCGTGCGCGATGTCACGGGCCACGACCAGCGGTCCGGTCAGGGACAGCCGGGTCTTGACCGGGTGCTGGGTCAGGGTCGCCAGGATCTCGTCCATCGGCTGGTTCAGGTCGATCCGCACCACGTCCGCGGACTCGCCGAGGTGGGAGTCCTCGGTCTCCGGCAGGAACCGCGCCGGGTCCGTCTCCAGCTGCTCCAGGAAGACGCCCTCGGCGGTGATCTTCGCGACCGCCTGGCGGTCCGCCGAGCAGGACACCGCGATCGCCACGGGCAGGGAGGCGCCGTGGCGGGGGAGGCGCACGACGCGGACGTCGTGGCAGAAGTACTTGCCGCCGAACTGCGCGCCGATGCCGATCTTCTGGGTCAGTTCGAAGACCTGCTGCTCCAGGTCCAGGTCGCGGAAGCCGTGGCCCAGGGGCGAGCCCTCGGTCGGCAGCTCGTCCAGGTAGTGCGCGGAGGCGTACTTGGCGGTCTTCAGGGCGTGCTCGGCCGAGGTGCCGCCGACCACGATCGCCAGGTGGTACGGCGGGCAGGCCGCGGTGCCGAGCGAGCGGATCTTCTCCTCCAGGAACTTCATCATGGAGGCCTCGTTGAGGACCGCCTTCGTCTCCTGGTAGAGGAAGGACTTGTTGGCGGAGCCGCCGCCCTTGGCCATGAAGAGGAACTTGTACGCGCCGCCGTCGGTCGCGTACAGCTCGATCTGCGCGGGCAGGTTCGAGCCGGTGTTCTTCTCCTCCCACATGGTCAGCGGGGCCATCTGCGAGTAGCGCAGGTTCAGCTTCGTGTACGCGTCGTAGATGCCGCGCGAGAGCGCCGCCTCGTCGCCGCCCTCGGTCAGCACGTTCTGGCCGCGCTTGCCCATGACGATGGCCGTGCCCGTGTCCTGGCACATCGGCAGGACCCCGGCCGCCGCGATGTTCGCGTTCTTCAGGAGGTCGAGCGCGACGAACTTGTCGTTCGAGCTCGCCTCCGGGTCGTCGATGATCCGGCGGAGCTGCGCCAGGTGCGCGGGGCGCAGGAAGTGCTGGATGTCGTGGATGGCCTCCGCGGCGAGCGTGCGCAGCGCCTCGGGCTCGACCTTGAGGAACGTACGGCCGTCGGCCTCGAACGTCGAGACGCCCTCGGAGGTCACCAGCCGGTAGGGGGTGGTGTCCTCGCCCAGGGGTAGCAGGTCGGTGTACGCGAACTCCGGCATTTGGGTAGCCATTCCTCACTCGGCGGACAGCGCTGGCGACCAATTGGCAGCGCGACTGTCCAGCGTAGGACCTCTCGCGCCGACTGTGTCTGTGAGGTAAGGCTCACCCAGCACTATCGCGATCTATCGTGTGTCGCTATGCTGGCGCCGTGGACCTGGAAAAGCACTCCGCCGCCCCCGCCGCCGCATCCCCCGGACTGCGCGCCTCCGACGCCGACCGGGACCGGATCGCGCGGATCCTCTCGGACGCCCTCGCGGAGGGCCGGCTCACCTCCGAGGAGCACAGCGAGCGCCTGGACACCCTGTACGCCGTCAAGACGGTCGGGGAGCTGGACGTCCTCGTACGCGACCTCCCGGCGGCGGCCGACGCCGGCCACCGGCCGGCCCTCGCGGCGGCCGTCGCGCCCCCGCCGGCGGCCGGACCCGTCGAGACGGTGGTCGCGGTGTGCAGCAGCTCGGCCCGCAGGGGCCGCTGGCGTCCCGGCGCCCGCACCCGCGCGGTCTCGGTCATGGGCGACATCACGATCGACCTCACCGAGGCCGTCTTCGAGCAGCAGGTCAACGAGATCACCGTCACCAGCGTGCTCGGCAACGTCGAGGTCCTCGTCCCGGAGAACGTCACCCTGCGCGGCCACGGCAGCGGCGTCCTCGGCAACTTCGACGTGCGCGGCGAGGGCCACGCCGCCGACCCGCAGGCCCCCGTGGTGATCGTCCGCGGCTTCGCCCTGCTCGGCAACATCGAGGCCCGCCCCCGGCGTGGCTCCCGCCTGGTCGACCTGGCCGCGAAGCTCCGTGACCGCCGGGACTGAATCCGACCGCATGGCGTCCGGTTTCGGACGAACCGGTCCGCCCCGGTGTCACCCGGGGCTTAGCGGCACGCGCAGCGGGTAGGGACTGGTGCATCGTCTCTCGCTCGCGTATACGTCGTCAGGAGTAGACCGTGCCGCATCCGCCGCATCAGTCCCTGCAGGCAGCCGCCGTCCAGAGTCTTCAGACGCGTCCGGCCGCCGTGCCGAAGCCGCGGGTTCCGGCCAGGGAAGAGGACGGCCCATGGCACGCCGAGGCCGTCTGCCGCAGGGATGAGGCGGGACTCTTCTTCGCACCGTCCAAGGAGCCGACCGCGGCCCGGCTCGCCCGCGAGGAGGCCGCCAAAAGGGTCTGCGCCCGCTGCCCCGTGATGGTCGCCTGCCGCGAGCACGCCCTGCTCCAGCCCGAGCCGTACGGGGTCTGGGGCGGGCTCACCGCCGCCGAGCGCCGCGTGGTGCTGGGGCGCAGGCGGCGCCGGGCCGCCGAGCTGCTCCCCGGCGCGGGTGCTCCCGGCCAGGTCGCCGCGGCGGGCTGACCGGCGCGGAGCACGGCGCCGCCAGCCGGCCCCTCCCTCGACACGCGCACCCCGCCACCGCGCCGCACCGCGGACACGCCGAAGGGGCGGTCCCCCGCACAGGGACCGCCCCTTCGCCGTGCCGTCGACGGCCGGACCGCTCCTACTGGGCGCGGTCGAAGTCGATGTCGCTGTAGGCGCGCAGCTTCGACAGGCGGTGCGTGGAGTCGATCTGCCGGATCGTGCCCGACTTCGAGCGCATGACCAGCGAGGACGTGGTCGCGGTCTCCGAGCGGTAGTGGACGCCGCGCAGCAGCTCGCCGTCCGTGATGCCGGTGGCGACGAAGAAGACGTTCTCCCCGGACACCAGGTCGTTCGTGGTCAGAACGCGGTCAAGGTCGTGACCCGCGTCGATCGCCTTCTGGCGCTCCGCGTCGTCCTTGGGCCACAGCTTGCCCTGGATGACGCCGCCGAGGCACTTTATGGCGCAGGCCGAGATGATGCCCTCGGGGGTGCCGCCGATGCCCATGAGCAGGTCGACGCCGGTGCCCTCGCGGACCGCCATGACCGAGCCGGCGACGTCGCCGTCGGAGATGAACTTGATCCGGGCGCCGGTCTCGCGGATCTCCCTGACGATGCCCTCGTGACGGGGGCGGTCCAGGATGACGACCGTGACGTCCTCGGGGGCGATGCTCTTGGCCTTGGCGACGCGGCGGATGTTCACCGAGACGGGGGCGTTGATGTCGACGAAGTCGGCGGCCTCCGGGCCGGTGACCAGCTTGTCCATGTAGAAGACCGCGGATGGGTCGAACATGGTGCCGCGGTCGGCGGCGGCCAGGACGGCGATGGCGTTGGGCATGCCCTTGGCGTTGAGCGTGGTGCCGTCGATCGGGTCCACGGCGATGTCGACCTCGGCGCCGGTGCCGTCGCCGACGTGCTCGCCGTTGAAGAGCATCGGCGCCTCGTCCTTCTCGCCCTCGCCGATGACGACGACGCCGTTCATCGAGACGGTGGAGATCAGGGTGCGCATCGCGTTGACCGCGGCGCCGTCGGCGCCGATCTTGTCGCCGCGGCCGACCCACCGGCCCGCGGCGAGGGCCGCGGCCTCGGTGACCCGTACGAGTTCCAGGGCGAGGTTGCGGTCGGGCGAATCGGGAGCGACTTCGAGCTGGGGCGGCAGGTTGTGCTCGGTCATCGGAGCGCACCTTTCTGTACGACGACGGCCGGGATGTGAGGGTGCTGGAACTCTATCGGTTGGTCGACATATTGAGCAGACCGGGTCACGTATGAGCGGAATATCGGTGCGGCCGTACGGCTGAGCGGACACCGCGGCGCCCCGCCCCGGAGGCCGCCCCGGCCGCCACGCCCACCCCGGCGGTGATCGCCCAGGACGATGCGGGACGATGGTGCCGTGGCAGGTATGAAAGGCAAGCAGACGGTCTGGGACATGGTCCGGTCGCTGGCGGTGATCGGCGTGGTCGTGGCGGGCATCTACATATTCGTCCCCCACGACGAGGACGCCGACCCGACGCGCACGGTGGACTACCGGGTGGAGACCCTCACGGCCCGGCGCGCGGCGCCGTACCCGGTGGCGGCTCCGGTGGGCCTTCCGGAGCAGTGGAGGGCCACCTCGGTGACCTTCGAGCGCAAGAACGCGCACGCCTGGCACCTGGGCTTCCAGGACCCGGACCGGCAGTACGTCGCCGTGGAGCAGTCCACCGACGCCACCGCCAAGAACGTGGCCAAGCTCACCCAGCAGGCGAAGGCGACCGGGCAGACCCAGCAGGTCGGCGACCGGGCGTGGGAGCGCTGGGACGGCGAGAAGTACGACGCGCTGGTCCGGCAGGAGCAGGGCTACGTGACCGTGGTGACGGGCACGGCCTCCTTCGAGGGGCTGGGCGCGATGGCGGCGGCACTGGAGTTCAAGCAGGGGCCGCAGACCCCGTAGCGGCCGTAGCGGCCGCAGCCCCGTAGTGGCGCGGCGGCCGCGGCGGGGCCCGTACGCACACCGGACGCGAGAGGCCGCCCGCCCCGGATCCCGGGGCGGGCGGCCTCTCGCCGTACGCGGTGCCCGCGGCTGCCCTCACGGGCGGCCCGGCGGCTCAGACGGTGGTGACGACCTGGTCGAACTCCAGGCGCGGGGAGCGCGGGAACCAGGCGTCCTCGCCCGGCTTGCCGATGTTGACGACCATCAGCGGGGTGTGGTCGGCGTCCAGGAACTCCTTCTGCACGCCGGCGAAGTCCAGGCCGGTCATCGGGCCGGCGGCCAGGCCGGCGGCGCGGATGCCGATGATGAAGTAGGCGGCCTGGAGGGCCGCGTTCAGCACCGCGGACTGCTCGCGGACCGGGCGCTCGGAGAAGAAGGCGTCCTTGGCCTGCGGGAAGTGCGGCAGCAGCTGGGGGAGCTCCTCGTGGAACTCGTTGTCCGCGGAGAGGATCGCGACCAGCGGGGCCGCGGCGGTCTTGGGCTGGTTGCCCTCGGCCATGTGCTTGACGAGGCGCTCGCGGGCCTCGGCGGAGCGGACGAGGGTGATGCGCAGCGGGGTCTGGTTGAAGGCGGTGGGGCCGTACTTCACCAGGTCGTAGATGGCCTGGACCTGCTCCTCGGTCACGGGCTCGTCGGAGAACGAGTTGGCGGTGCGGGCCTCGCGGAAGAGGAGGTCCTGAGCAGCGGCATCGAGCACGAGAGACATCGGTAAGCCTTCTTCGTCGGGTACGGAAGTGAAGCGGTATCACCGACCCTACGGCGAAAGTAGGTGAAATTTCAACTAACTCGGCGGGGTGAGCCGGATCACTCCTCGCGGTCGCCGCCGTCCCGGCCGGCCGCCGCCTCCCGGGCCGCCAGCGCCGAGTCGAGCCGGGCGCGCGCCCCCTCGAGCCAGTGCCGGCAGACCTTCGCCAGCTCCTCACCGCGCTCCCAGAGGGCCAGTGACTCCTCCAGGGAGGTGCCGCCGGCCTCCAGCTTGCGGACGACCTCGACGAGCTCGTCGCGCGCCTGCTCGTACCCCAGCGCCGTATCGGTGTCGGTCATTCCTTGGTATCCCATCGTAGGTGTGCCGTGCACCGGGTCGCGGTGCAACGTGTCAGTCTTCAAGGGGCCCTGCACCGCCGGTCGAGCCCGGCTCCACCGGCGCCTCCGTGCCCTGCCCCGGGCGGCTTTCCGCGCCCGCTCCGGGGCCGGTTCCCGCGTCCGTTCCCGGCCCCTCGCCGCCGGACTCCGCGTCCGTTCCCGGCCCCTCGCCGCCGGACTCCGCGACCGCCACCGTGAACGCGCCCGCCGCCACCCGGGCCCGCAGCACCTCGCCCGGCGCGACCTCCGCGGCCGCCCGCACCACGTGCCCGTCCGCCCGCTGGAGCACCGCGTACCCGCGCTCCAGGGTGGCCGCCGGGGACAACGCCACCACCCGGGCGAGGGTGTGCTCCAGCTCCGAGTCGGCCCGGTCCAGCAGGT
The DNA here is from genome assembly GCF_055575515.1 of Streptomyces sp. NPDC034086. Taxonomy (NCBI): domain Bacteria; kingdom Bacillati; phylum Actinomycetota; class Actinomycetes; order Kitasatosporales; family Streptomycetaceae; genus Streptomyces; species Streptomyces sp. NPDC034086. The sequence continues at coordinate 327,328 of NZ_JBVISM010000002.1, forward strand.
GCCCGAGGGTGCGCCGGCTGCGGGCCAGCAGCGCGTCCAGCTCGGCCTCCCGGGTCTCCACCATCCGCTGCGGGTGCACGAACACCGGGCGCGCGAGGCAGTGCTCCAGCCCCCGCTCCTCCCGGTCGAGCAGGGCGCGCAGCGCACGCAGCCCCCGGCCCTGGAGCTGGCGCACCCGCTCCAGCTCTTCGCCGACGTCCGGGACCACCTTCTTGGCCGCGTCCGTTGGCGTGGACGCCCGGAGGTCCGCGACCAGGTCCAGCAGCGGGGAGTCCGGCTCGTGCCCGATCGCCGACACCACCGGGGTGCGGGCGGCCGCGACCGTCCGTACGACCTCCTCGTCGGAGAAGGGCAGCAGGTCCTCCACGCTGCCGCCGCCCCGCGCCACGATGATCACGTCCACATCGGGCCGCGCGTCCAGCTCCCTGACCGCCTCCACCACCTGGGGCACCGCGTGCACCCCCTGCACGGCCACGTTGCGCACCTCGAAGCGGACCGCGGGCCAGCGGCGGCGCGCGTTCTCCAGCACGTCCCGCTCGGCCGCCGAGGCCCGCCCCACCACCAGGCCGATCAGCTGCGGGAGGAACGGCAGCGGCTTCTTGCGGTCCAGCGCGAACAGCCCCTCGGCGGCCAGCGACCGCTTCAGCCGCTCCAGGCGCGCCAGCAGCTCCCCGATGCCCACCGGGCGGATCTCGCTCACCCGCAGGGACAGCTGCCCGCGCGGGGCGTACCACTCCGGCTTGGCCAGTACGACGACCCGCGCGCCCTCGGAGACCAGGTCCGCGACCTCGTCCCAGACCTGGCGGAAACAGGTCACGCTGACCGAGACGTCGTGCGACGGGTCCCGCAGCGTCAGGAACACCACCCCGGCCCCCGGCCGCCGGGACAGCTGCGTGATCTGCCCCTCCACCCACACCTGGCCCAGGCGGTCGATCCAGCCCCCGATCAGCCGGGACACCTGACCGACCGGCAGCGGCGCGTCAGCCGACGTATGCAGACCCATGCACGCAGGCTAACCGGCGCCGATGACAGCGTCTCAGGCGCCGCCCGGGGTGTCGGCGCCCGCGCGGTCCCGCCCGCGCTGCACGAGGAGCACCCCCAGCCCCACCAGCAGCCACACCGCCCCCACCAGCTGAGCGGTCCAGGAGGCCTCCACGATCACCGCGACCGTCACCGCCGCCCCCAGCACCGGCACCAGCAGGTGCTTCCACCAGACCGGGGCCCCCTCCCGCCGCCGGACGACGAACCACCCCACCACCGAGGCGTGCAGCAGGGTGAAGGCCACCAGCGCCCCGACGTCCACCACGGAGACCAGGTGGTCGAGGCCGTCGTCGCGCCGGGCCGCCCACACCGCCGCCACCAGCGTCACCGAGGCCGCCACCAGCAGCGCCGCCCTCGGCGTACCGCCCGAGGTGCGCGCCAGCGCGGCCGGCAGCCGCCGTTCCCGGGCCATCGCGAACAGCAGCCGCCCCGCCGCGGCCTGCCCGGCCAGCGCCGCGAAGGCCGCCCCGACCGCCTTGCTCAGCGCCACCAGGTCGTGCAGCCAGGACCCGACGGACGCCTCGACCGCGTCGTAGAAGGCCGGCCCCTGAAGCGCCGGGTCGGCCGCCAGCTCCGCCGAGGACACCGGGGCCAGCAGCGCCGCCAGATAGGTCTGGGCGACGAACAGCACCCCGGTCAGCGCCAGGCAGAACAGCACCGCCCGGGCCACCCGGGCGCTCCCCCCGGTGACCTCCTCGGCGAAGGAGGCGATGGCGTCGAAGCCCAGGTACGACAGGACCGCCACGGACACCGCCCCCAGCACGGCCGCCGCCGAGAAACCCAGCGAACCGTCGCCGGTCAGCGGCGAGAGCCAGCCGCGCCGGGCCCCGCCCCCGGCCAGCACGGTCACCGCCGCCACCAGGAACACCACCAGCACCGCGATCTCCACCGCCAGCACGGCGAAGCCCACCCGCGCGGCCACCCGTACGCCCGACAGGTTCAGCAGGGTGGTGACCACCACGGCCAGCGCCGTCCACACCCAGCGGGACACCTCCGGGACCAGCGCGTGCATCGCGATCCCGGAGAACAGGTACGCCACCGCCGGGATCAGCAGGTAGTCCAGCATCGCCATCCACCCGGCGATCAGCCCCGCCCCCTCGCCCAGCCCCTCGCGCGCGTACGTGAAGACCGAACCGGCCTGCGGGGCCACCCGCACCATCTGCGCGTACGAGAGGGCCGTGAAGGCCATCGCCACGGTCGCGACCAGGTACACGAGGGCCACGGCACCGTGCGACTTCGCGTCGAGGGTGCCGAAGACCCCCACCGGGGCCATGGGCGCGATGAAGAGCAGCCCGTAGACCACCAGGTCGCGGAAGCCCAGGCTCCGGCGCAGTGCCGCGGGGGCCGCCGTGCTGGAATCCGTGGCGGATGCCATAGGTCCTCCGGGTGAGGGTCGGTACGGACGTTCGGCCAAGTCTGTGCCGAACGGGCGACGGCCGGCCTGCTGGAGACCCCCGTACGATGGAGCGCATGACTGCTCCCGCCCCCGCTCCCGCCTCCCGCCGCGTCCTGCTCGCCGCCCCGCGCGGTTACTGCGCGGGCGTGGACCGTGCCGTGATCGCTGTCGAGAAGGCCCTCGAGCAGTACGGCGCTCCGGTCTACGTCCGCCACGAGATCGTGCACAACAAGTACGTCGTCCAGACGCTGGAGAAGAAGGGCGCCGTCTTCGTCGAGCGGACGGAGGAGGTCCCGCCGGGCAACATCGTGATGTTCTCCGCGCACGGGGTGGCGCCGGTGGTGCACGAGGAGGCGGCGAACGGCCGGCTCGCGACGATCGACGCCACCTGCCCGCTGGTGACCAAGGTCCACAAGGAAGCCATCCGCTACGCCAACGAGGACTTCGACATCCTCCTCATCGGTCACGAGGGCCACGAGGAGGTCATCGGCACCTCCGGCGAGGCCCCGGACCACATCACCATCGTCGACGGCCCGGACGACGTGGCCAAGGTCGAGGTCCGCGACGAGTCCAAGGTCGTCTGGCTCTCCCAGACCACCCTCTCGGTCGACGAGACCATGGAGACCGTCGACGCGCTGAAGACCAAGTTCCCGCTGCTCGTCTCCCCGCCCAGCGACGACATCTGCTACGCCACCTCGAACCGGCAGGCCGCCGTCAAGGCGATGGGCGCCGATTCCGACCTGGTCATCGTCGTCGGCTCCAAGAACTCCTCGAACTCCATCCGCCTGGTCGAGGTCGCCCTGGACGCCGGCGCCCGCGCCGCCCACCTCGTCGACTTCGCCAGCGAGATCGACGAGGCCTGGCTGGAGGGCGTCACCACGGTCGGCCTGACCTCGGGGGCCTCGGTGCCGGAGGTACTCGTCGAGCAGGTGCTGGAGTGGCTCGCGGAGCGCGGCTTCGCCGACGTGGAGATCGTCAAGACGGCCGAGGAGTCGATCGTCTTCTCCCTCCCCAAGGAACTGCGCCGCGACCTGCGCGCCGAAGCGGCCGAACTGGTCGCCGACAAGTAACTCCTTTCGTACGGTATGTCCATGGAGATCTTCGGCGTGGACATCGGCGGTTCCGGCATCAAGGGCGCTCCCGTGGATTTGGAGCGCGGCGAACTGGCGCAGGAGCGCCACAAGGTGGCGACCCCACAGCCGGCCACCCCCGAGGGGGTGGCCGGCTGTGTCGCGGAAGTGGTGGGCGCCTTCTCCTGGGAAGGCCCGGTCGGCGTCACCTTCCCCGGTGTGGTCACGGGCGGCGTGATCCGGACGGCGGCCAACATGGACGAGGGCTGGGTCGGCGTCGACGCGGCCGCCCTGCTGTCGGACCGGCTGGCCGGCAGGCCGGTCACGGTCCTCAACGACGCCGACGCCGCGGGCGTCGCGGAGATGACGTACGGCGCGGGCCGCGGGGTGGCCGGCACCGTGCTCCTGCTGACGCTGGGCACGGGCATCGGCAGCGCGCTGTTCGTGGACGGCAGGCTCGTACCGAACACGGAGCTGGGACACCTGGAACTCAAGGGACACGACGCGGAGACGCGGGCCTCGGTCAAGGCCAAGGAGGACGGGGACCTCAGCTGGGAGCGCTGGGCGCACCGGCTGGAGAAGTACCTCGCCCACGTGGAGATGCTCTTCTCCCCGGACCTGCTCATCCTGGGCGGCGGCGTCAGCCGCAAGCCGGAGAAGTTCCTGCCGCTGATCAAGGGCGTCCGGGCGGAGATCGTCCCGGCGAAGCTCCAGAACAACGCGGGGATCGTCGGCGCGGCGATGGCCGCCCGCGACCGGGCCGCACGGTAGGCGGCGGCCGGCGGGCCGGTCAGTAGGCGGCGCTGGACGTCCTGCGCTGCTGCCGGGCGGCCCGCCGGCGCCCGCTCAGCGCGGCCCGGCGCACCAGCGCGATCAGCCCGGCGGTCAGCGTGCCCGCGTACAGCCACCCGGCGTGCAGGGACAGCGCGGACACCACCCCCATGAGCTGCCCGCCGAAGCCCCCGGAGCCGCCCGAGACCGGCCACACCCCGGCGGCGAACGCGATGGGGGCCGAGATCGGCGCGGTGACCAGGTCCGCCGGCCGCACCCACAGGGCGACCGCGGCGGCGACGGGCAGGAACAGCAGCCCGTACGCGAAGAGCGAGGAGCCGAACAGCAGCCGGCAGACCCCCGCCACCAGCAGCATCGCCACGCAGGCGAACAGCCCGCCGCCGAGCCCCGTCAGCATCGGCCGCGGCAGCCGCCGGGGCGCGGCGGGCCGCCGCGAGGGGGCGGGCACCGGGGCGGGCCCCCGGGGGTGACGTACCGAACGCATCCTGTATTGCTCCACCCCACCAAACTAGGCGGGAGGGCGCCCGGATCCCGGTCCGGACACGCGTACAACCAGTGCCGCTCAGCGGAAAGTAAACTGTCCGGTGGCCCACCTCCGGGCCGCCGCCCCCTCCAGCTACGGGAAGTCGCCAACGTGTCGCTCACGATCGGAATCGTCGGCCTGCCGAATGTCGGCAAGTCGACCCTGTTCAACGCCCTGACCAAGAACGACGTGCTGGCGGCCAACTACCCGTTCGCCACCATCGAGCCGAACATCGGCGTGGTCGGCGTCCCCGACCCCCGCCTGGCCAAGCTGGCCGAGATCTTCAGCTCCCAGAAGATCCTCCCGGCCACGGTCGACTTCGTCGACATCGCGGGCATCGTGCGGGGCGCCTCGGAGGGCGAGGGCCTGGGCAACAAGTTCCTGGCGAACATCCGCGAGTCGGACGCGATCTGCCAGGTCATCCGCGCCTTCAAGGACGAGAACGTCGTCCACGTCGACGGCAAGGTCTCGCCCAAGGACGACATCGAGACGATCAACACCGAGCTGATCCTCGCCGACCTCCAGTCCATCGAGAAGGCCGAGCCGCGCCTGACGAAGGAGTCCCGCCTCCAGAAGGAGAAGGTCGCGGTCCTGGCCGCGGTCGTCGAGGCCAAGAAGATCCTCGAAGCCGGCGACACCCTCTTCTCCAAGGGCATCACCAAGGGCACGGAGAAGGGCGACCTCCTCCACGAGCTCCACCTCCTCACCACGAAGCCGTTCCTGTACGTCTTCAACGTGGACGAGGACGAGCTGACGGACGAGGCCTTCAAGGCGGAGCAGTCCGCCCTGGTCGCACCGGCCGAGGCGATCTTCCTGAACGCGAAGCTGGAGGCGGACCTCGCGGAGCTGGACGACGAGGAAGCCCTCGAGCTCCTCCAGTCGGTCGGCCAGGACGAGCCCGGCCTCGCCACCCTCGGCCGCGTCGGCTTCGCCACCCTGGGCCTCCAGACCTACCTGACGGCCGGCCCGAAGGAAACCCGCGCCTGGACCATCAAGCAGGGCGCCACCGCCCCCGAGGCCGCCGGCGTCATCCACACCGACTTCCAGCGCGGCTTCATCAAGGCCGAGGTCATCTCCTTCGCGGACCTGGTCGAATGCGGCTCGGTGGCGGAGGCCCGCGCGAAGGGCAAGGCCCGCATGGAGGGCAAGGACTACGTCATGCAGGACGGCGACGTGGTGGAGTTCCGCTTCAACGTGTGACGCCTGATTCCTTGATCGGTTGAAGTGGCTGGTAAGAGCAAGAAACCCCAGGTCAGGGGCCAGATCTTCGGATTTGGCCCCTTCCTGTTTTCTCCTTTGGATTCCGGGCTTTTCCTGGGAGCGTGCTGACTTGGTGCTTACTCTCGTGACGGCTCACGGAAGCCCTGACCGGGGGCTCCAGCGGGGAGCGAGGGGGCAGCCACGGAGCGGCCCGGCGAGGGGAGCGGTTTCCCGTTCCGGAAACCCGAAGCCCTTGTGACACGGTCCGTCGACTGGGAACGATGAACGGGACACCCGAGCACGGGAACGAGGGGGAACCGTATGAGGCTGACGAAGCTGGCCACGACCTGTGAGAACGGGGGGACTGTCCCACCCTGTACGCGACCGACAGGGGAACCCTGATCGTGCAAGGGGGCGTGCCGACCGGACACGGCCTCGACCTGCCAGAGGGGGAAGCCCTGGTGGAAATCCGGATGGACCTCACCCGGAAGGCGATCCGTGATCAGCGCATCTAACGACCTGGCCGCCCGCTTCTCCACCTTCCAGGAGGAGGCGTTCCGGCTGGAGACCCTCGACGACTACAGCAATTCCGGAAACCCCGCCGCCTTCCGCTCCTTCCTCGCTGGAGAGCCCAAGCCCGCGGACTACAACGCTGGCTGGTTGGAGACCGTGAGCAAGGCGACGGAGAGCGGCAAGCGCATGGTGCGCGTCCACATCCTGTCCCGCCCGCTCACGCCGTACCTCCGCTACAAACTGAGCTGGGGCTACCTGACGAACATGACGGCGGGCGAGGAGTTCCACATTCTCGACATTACCGGCCGGCCGAACCCCCTGTTTGGTGTGCCGGACTTTTGGCTCTTCGACGCAGCGAACCAGTCGTCCTCAACTACGACGACAACGGCGCCTTCACCGGCCCGACGTTTTTCGCGGCCTCGAGGGAGTTCCTCACCCCCGAAGAGTCTCCGTACGCCGGCTACCGGAGCACGGCTCTGGCATCGTCCGTTCCGTTCACCGAGTGGTGGGCAAAGTACGGGGAGTGAACCGGACGGAACTGGGAGCAGCGCTGCGGGCCCTGCGGCAGGCATCCGGCAAGGGGGCCAAGGCCGTTGCCCGCAGCGCCGTCATGTCGACGGCCCAGCTGTCGAAGATCGAGAACGGGCGCGTAGCCCCTGCGGCGGCGGACGTAGAACGCATCCTTACGGCCTTGGAGGTGCCGTCGGAGATCAAGGCCGAGTACCTCGCCGTAGCCCGTGCACAGGCCACCGAGGCGACCGCATGGCGGCTGTTCCGGCGCATGGGCTACAGCGAGAAGCAGGAGCAGATCAGGGGACTTGAGTCCTCGAGTCCTGCGCCTCTTCCAGCCGTCCCTTGTTCCCGGCCTGCTCCAGACCCCGGAGTACATCCGCGCGGTGCTGGAACCGAAGGGCCTCACGGACGAACAGCTCTCCCGTACGGTCGCTGCCCGCATCGAGCGCCAACGCGTCCTGTACGACACCGGCAAGACACTGCGCTTCGTCCTGACGGAACCCGTCCGGCGCTGGCGTCTCCTCCCGGCCGCGATGATGGCGGGCCAACTGGACCGCAAAGTCTCGGTCTCCCGGCTCCCGAACGTCGATGTCAGAGTGGTCCCCCTTGATGCCCCTCAGCGTGACGTCCCCGGCCACTCGTTCGTCATCCGCGATGACCGTGTGGTCACCGTCGAGGCCGAGCACCGTGCCCGATCCGGTAGAGGACCTGGTGGAAGCGCTGACGCTGTTCACGAGCTACATGGTGGCGATCAGCCAGCCCGGCACCGTTCCGACGTTCGACGTGTCTGAGCTTGACGTCGAGGGTTGGTGACGGTCACGGTCGAGCCCCAGGTCGCCGACACGATGGCCGTGCCGCTCGAGGCGACACCGGAGGCTCCACCGCGCTCTGTCTCCGTGACGCTGACAGCCCCGCAGCCGGATGAAGTGACGGTGCCCACGAGCGCGGAAACCGGGGACTGTGCAGGAGAAGTGCCGCGGCCGCGATCGGTGAGGTGGTCGCGGCGGCCGATTCTGCGGCGGGTGGGGACGGTTCCCTCGGTGCCGGTGAGGGTCGAGAATGAGACCGCGCGGCTGAGGCGTTTGTTCCGGTCGGGCAGCGAGCCCGCCTTCGCTGTCAGTGCGCCCCGGTACGCTTCTCTAGTCACCACAGTTGGAGGAAAAGACATGGGCACCTCGGGGCGTCTCAGCCTGACTTGGATCAACAAAGACAGGTCGCTCATCAGCACGCGGGACGGCGGCTATGAGTGGGTCGACCGGGACGACTTTCGGGTGACCGAGACACGCCTCCTCCGCGATGTGGCGACTGTGGGGGAGGTACATGACGACCTCAAGCGTGCTGCGGACAATCTGCTGATCCAGGGGGACAACGGAGAAGCGCTGCGGGCGCTCACCAGGCTCCCGGAATTCGCGGACGAGTACCGCGGCAAGGTGAAACTGGCATATATCGACCCCCCCTTCAATACGGGTCAGGCATTCGACCACTACAAGGATGGCGTCGAGCACTCAGTCTGGCTGACGATGATGCGGGACCGGATTCTCCTGATCCGAGACCTGCTTGCGCCTGATGGGAGCATCTGGGTCCACCTCGACGATAGCGAGGGAGCCTATGCACGGGTGCTTCTCGATGAGATTTTTGGGCGATCGTGCTTCGCGGGAACCGTCATCTGGAGATCCACGGACAACAGTAATAACGATGCGAAGACGTTCTCCGTGGACCATAACGTGATTCACGTGTATGGGAAGTCTCCGGGCTGGCTTACGAACCGGGTTGCTCGACGAGAGGATCAGTCCGGACATTATTCGAATCCGGACAATGACCCTCGCGGCCCCTGGTTCGACGGGAATCCGCTTGGTTCACCGAACCCACGAAAGAACCTTCAGTACGAAATCGTGTCGCCGCAGGGGCATGTGATCCAATGCCCCCCGAACGGCTGGCGGTGGGCGCGGGAGACGCTGAACGAGAAAATGGCCACGGGGGAGATCCGGTTCACTCCGAATGGAAAAGGAATTCGACGGCGTACGTATCTACTGGAGCAGGGCGGTCTTCCGCCATCGACGCTTTGGGCCGACATCGAAGAAACCGGAAGCAACCGCAAGGCGAAGGCAGAGCTGAAACGGCTTTTCCGGGGGAAACCGACAGCTGAACTCTTCAAGACACCCAAGCCGGAGTCATTGCTGCGAAAGATTCTCGAGATCGCGACTCAGCCCGGTGATGTCGTCCTCGACTGTTTCGGCGGTTCCGGGACGACCGCCGCTGTGGCGCACAAGATGGGTCGACGTTGGATCTTGACCGAGCGTGAGTCGGGGACAGTCGACGAATTCATTCGTCCGCGGCTTGACGCCATCGTCAACGGCGAGGAGTCCGGCGGAATTTCGAAGACGGTCGGCTGGGAGAAGGGCGGAGGCTTCCGTCATCTCGAAGTTGCCCCCTCCATGTATGAGCGCATGGGTAATCGGCTACTCCTCGCCCCGTGGGTGGTCGGCGACGCCTTCGCTGAGACCGCCTGTGCGCAGATCCCTGGCTTCGAACTGGAGCCTGGCTCCGAGTCGCCGTTTGTCGGTCGAAAGGGCCGGCGGCGTCTGGCGGTCGTCGATGGGCTTGTTGCCGAGAGCACAGTCCAGTCGATCGTTGAGGCGTTGTGTGAGAACGAGAGCGTTCTCATCGTGGCCAAGAGTTACCTGCGCGAGGCGGCAAGTCTCCTGGAGAAGCTCAGCCCCGGCTCGCGCATCAAGAAGGCTCCCCAGGACCTGTTGGACATGAAGGGACGTGTGCTGCGTTGAGCTGGATCACATACGACCAGGCTGCGATCGAGGACCTGGCGACTCGTATGGAGTTGCGGGACCCCAACCGTCGCGCCGTGGCCAAGGTCGTCGAGGAGATCCAGGCGGGGGAGGGGCGGGAGGTCGTCTGCGACCTGGCAACCGGCGTCGGTAAGACGTACATCTGCCGGGGACTCATCGACTACCTGGCGGATCAAGGTGTTCGCAACATCCTGATTGTCACGCCAGGGCGGACCATTCAGAGGAAGACGCTTGCCAACTTCGACCCTGGTCACCCCAAGTTCGTGCCAGGCGCCGACCACGAGCCCATCGTCATCACGCCGGAGAATTATGCTGGCGGCCGTGTTGGCGACGCAATGCGTGATCCGGATGCGTTGAAGGTCTTCATTTTCAACGTTCAGCTCCTGACCAAGCCAACTGTCAAGACTTCACGCAGTACATACGAGACTGATGAGTTCATCGGTACCGCTCTGTACGACCACCTGCGTTCGGTTGAAGACTTGGTGATCATCGCCGATGAGCATCACGTGTACCGGAGCGATGCGAAGAAATTCCATGAGGCGGTTCGCGATCTCCAGCCGCGTGCGCTTGTGGGCTTGACGGCGACTCCTGACGAAACAGACCGCAAGGTGCCTGGCAGGGTCGTCTTCCAATACTCGCTTGCCGAGGCCATCGCAGACCAACTCGTCAAGATTCCCGTCATCGTCTACCGCGAAGACGGACACAACGACGTTCGCACTCAACTGGCCGACGCTTGCCATCTGCGCAAGGTGAAGGAGGACACCACCCGGGAGTGGGCTGAGAGGAATGGGCGGCCCATGGTCAACCCCGTCCTCTTCGTGGTCTGTCAGAGCATTGAGGAAGCCACCGAGAGCGCCGCGATCCTGGCCGGCCCAGGATTCATCGACGAACCGGGCGCGGTGTTGCAGATCACCTCCGGCAGCAAGGATGACGCGCTTGAAGCTCTCGCCGGCATCGAGGAGCCCGACTCTCCGGTACGGGCTGTGGTTTCCGTCGATATGTTGAAGGAGGGATGGGATGTTAAAAACATCAGCGTGATCGTTGCGCGTCGTGCTCTCGCCTCTCAGACCCTCACCGAGCAGATCCTTGGCCGTGGTCTTCGGCTTCCTTACGGCGAGCGAGTCGGGTTCTCGATGGTCGACTGCGTTGACATCATTGCTCACGAGTCGTACCGGCGGCTTCTGGACTCGAAGGAAGCCCTTCTGGAGCACACCCTTCCGCAGAGGGCAGAGACAGGCGGGACTTCGGGTGCTGGCACGAGCATCGCAGCCAAGTCTGATGGTGAAAGCTCTCTGCCCGCTTACCATGAAACCGAGATGCAAGGGATGCTGACGTTCACCGCCGAGGCCCCTGTCCGGGATGGTGGGTTCGGCACCGAGGCCTCCGAGGCGGTCTACCTCGGTATGGCCGACATGGAACATCGGCTTGCCGAAGCTGGGGTGGAGAAGGAGAAGGCCCAGCAGATCATGAAGCCTGCGGAAGGGGCACCGCCCATTACGTTCCCCAGTAAGCGCCTGTTGGAGAAGCCGGACACCTACAGCTTGGCCTTCGTCAACTCCGAAGCTGTGGCCGAGAAGGGGAAGCAGTTCAAGCACGAAATAGAGGTGGAGCTGAAGCGTAAGGCGCTGAACGCATCGCGTGGACTTGACGGCACCGTGACCGTGGAAGCGCAGGACCAGAAGTCCGCAGTGGCGACTCAGCGTAGCTGGCCGATCTCGAAGGTCAGGGATGACCTTGAAGAGCGGATTCTCAATCTTCCGCAGTTGAAGCTCACGGCTGACGAGGTCGAGGCCGCGCAGGAGCTTGTGCGTACGTTCCTCGGCGCGGCGATCGAGGTTGATGCAGAGGACAGCACGCCTTGGGAGGAGGCTCGTGCGGAACTGGCTCTGACGCAGCTGGAGAGGCTTGTGGTCTCCAGCTTCAAGCAGAAGCTCGCAACGGTCGAGCACGAGATCGTGAAGGTGACTGTCCCGCCTCCTGCCCAGCCGTGGCCGGGGCAGACGATGCCTCAGATGCAGATGACCGACAAGGTGATCCGGGGCATGGGCTATACGGGCTGGGATAGCTCGATTCTGCCGGTCGTCCATTTCGACGCGCTGTCCACCGAAGTCAAGCTGGCCAGGCTGATGGATGTCAGCCCCAAGGTCGAGTGGTGGCTGCGGCTTGAGTCGCAGAGCGGCACCTTCATCCAGCTCGACAATGGCGCTCGCTACTTCCCGGACTTCATCGCCATAGACAAAGACGGTGTGCGCTGGCTCGTTGAGGGCAAGTCAAACACGGAGGCTTCCAGCGAATCGGTCCTTGCGAAGAAGGCTGCCGCTGTGTCGTGGGCGGAGGAAGTGACCCAACTTGGGCAGTTCGGGACTTGGAAGTATTTGTTCGCCACCGAGGAACATCTGAGTCAGTCGAACAGCTGGGACGCCCTACTGACCGTCACTGGTGCCCGAGGGTAGAAATGGAAGATGGCAGAGGAGCCCCAGCCGTTCAGACGGGGGCTCCTCCGTGGCGGCTATCGACGGGCGATTTCATGCTCGATGGTGGCGGCAATGGCCTGTCAAGGGACAGCAAACGCCGCGATGGTCGTCCAGTGCTGATGCGTTGATCGAACTGCGGCGCTTATGGCTCCTCATGGAGCAGCTGGAGCATCCCCAACGGCGGCGCGTACCCTCAATCAACAGCGTGTGCGCAGCGAGGTCGGGGATGTTGGGCCGCGTCAGCGGCCACTATGAGATCAGTGGCGAACGGAAGTTTGGCGGCGGCGCAGCCGCCGGACTGCGACGAGGATGGCGCATAGGCGCTTCGATCTCATCGGCCCCTTCCGGGGCCGCTTCCTCGAAGTAACCTCCGAAGTGGGTGGCCCCCCGCCGCCTCGTTCGCCGATGTTTCGCGCCTCCGCTGCGCTATGCGGGCGCTACGCGCCCGCTGCGTTTCGCCGCTGATCTGTACAAAGCTTAGGTCGGCCCCTACGGGGCCGCTCCGCTGTTGCCTTCTTCGCCGCTGGCTCGGCGCCTTGGCATGGAACGGCCCCTTCGTTGTGATGCATTTCAACGCCGCTGCGTAGACCAGCGCCTACACGTCTGAGAGTGCGGAGCGAGGCTTACCGAGCGGAGCGAGGTAGCCTGGTGGTGGTGACACGTTCTACAAGGGCGCGGGTTCATCACCACCAGCAATGCGGCTCAGGCCGCCCGTGAAGAGGACCGCCGTACCCACCGTCCTTCGACGAGTTCGACGGAGTCCTTGAGTTGCTTCCGTACGGTCTCGGCACTCCTGCCCACCTCCGCCGCGTATCGCGCGGCCAGCGGTGCGTACGACCTCTCCTCCGGCTGCTCCCGCATGATCCGCGAGATGAGTTCCTCGGTCCACGACGTATCGCGACGCGGCAGGTGGACGACCTTCGGCCCACTCTCCGCCCTTTCCCATACCGGCACTTCGGTGTCTCCGTACGCGCGGCTGACAGTGACCTTCAGGTCGAGGTCCTCCTTGAGCGCGCGGGCGCCGGCCGCGAAGGAGCGTCCGCCGATAGGTGAGGAAGCGACGCTCATGCCCTCCGAGGTCCCCTTGGGGGTGCGCGTGACGAGGAGCGTCGGGATGCCAGCTTCGCTGATCGGCTTGAGATCACGCATGAGGCGCTGCGCAACGGCGGGGGAAGAGATGTCGTCGCCCGGCGCGAGCGCCCCGATGATGTTGTCCAGGACGAAGAGGCCGGGCTTCAGCTCTGCCAGGTCGTCACGGATGCCCCGCCAGTAGCCGGGATCGCCGGGGTCTTCGACGGGAAAGACTGTGACCGACCCGTCCGGCACGGCGCCGTACAGGCGCTCCTTGAGCTCTTCTGGTGCGCCGTCGTCGGTCAGTCCGAAGACGATGTGGTCGAGGCGCTGGAGGACGGGCTGTCCCAGGAACTCCTTGTGCCCGTTCAGCAGAGCAGTGCCCATACCCGCGCTCAGTAGGGTCTTACCGGCCTTCGGTTCGCCGGACAGCATCGTGATGCTGGTGGTGAGGAGATCGCCGATGAGGAACGCTTCCTCGTACGGCACGCGTGCGATCTGGTGGAGCTGCCGTCCCTTGTCCTTGATGGCTCCCACTGAGGGTGGACCTTCCCTGCGTGGCGCGCTGAGGCGCCGGTGACTCCCGCCGGGCGGCGGGTCATGCGACCTCCTTTCGCAGGCCGGGGGTAGAGGACGGGTGATCGTCAGGCGGAGACGGGGCACTCCTGATCGAGCCACCTGTCAACTTCGGAGAGACGGAAGCGGAGGCTGCCGCCGACCCTTCGCGACGGGATGCCGAGGGCGCGGTGGTTGTTGTAGTTGCGGGATGCCGGCCTCCGCGTACTTGCGGAGTTTCACCGTGCGATCGCGATGGGCGGACTCGGGGGAGACGACCTCCACGACGAGTTTCACGTCCTCCGGGGCGTACCAGGTGTGGTCCCCGTCGAAATCGGCCGTCGTCACCACCAGGTCCGGTTCGGGACGGCTGCGCAGGTCGAGTTTGATGGTCATCTGACGGCCGACTCTGCTGTCGGCCGGAACCTGCTCCATGAGCGCGAGGGTGATCAGTGCGTGGATGTCGTCAGGATGCTCGAGGCCGCCTCGCTGCTGGTGCCCGAAGGGGTGGCCGCCGAGAACGACGTCACGGTGTCCGACATCTGGGAGTACCTCGCGCACGACGAGTGGGAGGTCGCGCTCCACCTGCTGGAAGAGCTGGGCGGCGAGTGGTCGGCGCCGTCGGGCTTCTGGGAGGAGCTCGGGCGTGTGGCCGGGATGCTGGGGTTGGAGCGGAGCCGGCGGTGGTGCTGGTGGCGGGAGGCCGAGGCGCGCGTGGGCGTCATCCGGGCCGAACTCGTGCTCCGGCCGGCCGGTGAGATCTTCCGGCATACGCCGATGTCCGGAGCGGGGGAGCTGCGGCCGATGTGGGACCTCGGCCACCGGAGGGACGACGGCGCGCCCGAACGGGACATCGCCGCGCTGTGGGCCGAGTTCGCCGACGAGCTCGCGCCCGGCGCTCGGGCTCCGGTGCGCCTCCTGCCCCTGACCGCGGCACGGTGGAGGCACCTCGCCCCCGGCGACCGGATCACGCTGTACGAGACCGCGGTGGCCGGCGGGACGGCGACGGTCCTGGAAGTCCGGCCGCCGTCGCCGGGCGAGGTACGCGACGCGGAATGAGGATCCTGCACGGCTTCGGACAGGAAGAGCTCCCCTGCCGTGGTGCACGGTGAAGGGGAGCCTCGGAGCAGCCGACCGCCTACGGAATCAGACCGCGCTCTCGTCGTCCTCGTCGCGGGGGCCGGGTTCGGCGGGCCGGTGCGGGGTGTGCGACGGGTCCCAGAAGTGGGGAGACGGAGTGTCGTCCGCCCTCCTCTCCCACCAGTCCTGGCCCTGGCCTCCAGCGTGCGGGCTGTCTTCCGCCGCCCGCGGGGTGAACGTGCTCGCGTCGGAGGCCATGGCCGGGCCGGTGAACGGGGGGCCCTCGGGGGCCAGAGGGTGGGGCGGCCAGGCACTGGTGGAGGTGCCCTCACCCGAAGGCTCGCCGTCCGGGTCCTCGTCGGGAGCCAGCCCGAAGGCCCGCCTGATCTCGTCGGCGGCCTCGTCCAGCCCCTCCGTTTTCAAGAACCGCATGAAGCGGTGCGCGAGCACCGTGTACCCGTCCATGTCCGGTTTCAGGCCCGCCGCCGTCAGCAGCAGGCGCAGCCGATCCGCGACCCCCACTTCCTCCTCGCGGTCGAAGAGCCCTCCTCCGTGGGCGTTCCCCTCCCACAGTGGGCCCCCGACGGTCGCTTCGTTCCGTACGCCCACGGGCGGGACGAGCAGGTGGCGGAAGAGCTCGGGCACTTCCTCGTCGTTGGCCGCCGCCGCCACCTGAGCGAGCGGGCCGATCATGTTGACGGCCTTCTCGATTTCGTCCTCGTGGCGGGCGAGCCACCACACCACCGCGCTGCCCGGGCTCTTGAGCACGTCGTCGCCGAGGTAGCGCCGCTTGTTGCGCTCGTGCTGGCGTTCGTACTCCCAGATCTCCTCGTCCTTGCGAAGGTCGTTCAGCTTCCGCAGGCGTTCGCGGTCGGCGGGGGCGAGGGCCAGGGTCACATCGGCCGCCATGGCCGTCACCCGTCCGCTCAGGTCCGGGAGCAGTACGCCCAGCTCCCCCTCCAGGAGGTACCGCGCGTAGCTCGCCCGACCGGGTTCCTCGTGACGGACCACCTTCAGGGCCCGACTGACGACCGAGGAGAGGGCGAGGGCTGAGGAGGCGCTGTCGGACGGGCCGTTGTGGCCGGCGACCGGCCTCCACCACACGGTGGCGGAGAAGAGGAAGTCGTAGCCGTTCGTCGCGCTCGGCAGCGCCGCGTCGATCACCCGTGCCTCCTGGAAGGGCTGTTCCGTCGGCACCGCCGGCGGCTCGGGCTCCGCGGACTCGTACGGGTCGGGGGACGCGCGGCCCCCGCTGAACACCGTCATCACGAGCAGCAGGGATCCGGAGGCCGTGACCATGGACATGAAACCCGACAACAACGCCGACCAGTCCAGAAGGTTTCCGAGCACAGCCGGTGCGAGGCCGCAGAGAGCGACGAACAGCAGGCTGGGAAAGCGGTGTTTCATCGTTCCTCTTCCGTGGTCCGTGGTTCGGCGTCCGCACGCTCCGTACTCTGCGTGCGGGCGTACTGCGCCTGGTCGATGTGCTGCCAGAAAAGGGTGGCGACGGCTGTCCGGGACGGGTGGCGCACAGACCGTGCCCAGTCGCAGGCGATGACGTAGAGGCGGTGGAGAGCGGCGGTGCGACCGTGCGTCGCCCGGACCATCACGCCCAGCGCCATGTCCTGCGTACGGTCATCCGCCACGGTGTCCAGCCAACTGCTCACCAGCGGTTCCCAGAGTTCCGTCGGCGGTTGGGAGAACACCGTCTTCCAGCCCAGGAACAAATCCGGCCAGCGGGGCGGGTCCGGTGCTCGGTCGCTCCTCACCAGCTCTGCGAGCAGCTGGAGATGGGGATTGGTCTCGGACGGTTCCTGACGCGCCGGGTTCCGCAGCCGGTCGATCAGCACGCGGTAGAGCCGGCGGTCGCGGCCGGCGAGGTCCAGAAGCGCTTCCCGCGCCCCGTGCGCTGCCTCCCCCCTCCGTGCGGCGAGGTGGTGAAGGCGCACGATCGCCTGATCCGGGTGCGTCGCGCCGAGGCTCTGGTGACAGGCGGCCGTCAGGGCGCGGGCCAGGCCGTCGGGCAAGGATCCGGACCTCGCCACGCACTCGTAGATCCGCTTGCGGAACCACCCGCCGAATTCCTGGTGCCGGAGCCCCAGTTCGAGGGCCGTTACGGCTCGCGGTTCCGCGGATGGCTTGTTCACGCGGGTCGCCCAGCGCACCGCGAGGCCGAAGAGGTGGTCGGGCCGCCCGGCGGCCAGGGACCGCTCTCCGAAGCGGACGACGACGTCCACCTGGTTGTCGGTGGTCAGACCGTCCAGCCCTGCGGCGTGGTCGATCCAGTCCCTGAGCTCGTCGCGTGCCCCGGGGAAGTTCGTCCAGAAGTACGTCCGTACCGCGTCGGCGTAGGCCAGCCGCTCGAAACGGAGCCGTCCGTCAGGGGCCCGCTCGATCCCGAGGGCTTTCAACCGCTCCCCGAAGTCCGTCTGCGCGAACGCGGAGGTCGCCTCCTCCTTGTGGCCCACCCTCTTCATCAGGTCTTGCCATGCCTCGTAGACGGTGTCAGCGCGAGCTCCCTCGAGGACTGCCGCCGCCAGCAGAAGGGCCCGCTCGGGCGCGGTGCGGACCTCGGTCATCTGCCGGCCCACCTCACGAGCACGGTCGGTCACCGCGTGTATCGCCTGGTCGAGCCATGCCGCGAAGTCGGCGCCGAACCGGTCACTGTCGCGGGCGGTCTTCACCAGCACCGCGATCCGTGCCAGTTCCCGCATGGGGGAGCGGTCGCACAGGGGCTGGAGGTCTGCGCTGCTCAAGTCCTCAGGCCGGAAGGGCATCCGGTCCATGCGGAGGTACCTGGTGAGGACGGCGACGCCCCGGGGGCGCTCCAGCTTCACCGTGTGCGGTCCGAAGTCCGGCGTGTGGCGGTGCTCCATGACCGACGGCAGGACGGCGACCATGTGGGCCCCCGCCTCCTGGACCTTGGACCGGTATACGGCCAGACGGCGCTGGGCCCCGGTGTACTGCTCTTCGTCGGTGATCGCGGAGAGGTCGAGAAGGAAGCGGTCTCCTTGGCCAGGGGCGAGTAACTTCTCGTCGCCGTCGTCCTCCTTGGCCGTGGCGGGAAGCTCCTCGATCCGCACCCCGTCCTCGTCGGTGCTCCCGTTCTCACCGAACCCGTGCAGCAGCATGATCGCTGCGGCGCGGCGGCCGCTGCCGGGCGGCCCCTCCAGCAGCACCACCGACCCCGGTTTCTCCAAGTGGTCAGCTGCTACGCGGTAGTTCCTGGGGGGAACGAACCGGTCGGCCAGACGCACCCGGTCCTCGCGGGTGATCCGGAGGGACTCGACCCCTTTGCGTCGCATCCAGTCCGGGCCGGCGCCGTAGATGTTGTACTGGTGTCCGTTGCCGCTGTTCACGGGGCCGTGCGGATCATTGACGGTGATGTGGTCCCGCTCGGTCATCGCCCGTCGTCCGAGCGCCGGCGCTCGCGCTCGAAGCGCTGGCGGACCGTACCGCTGTTGTCGCCCGCCGTGAACTGGACCCCGGTGTTGTCGCCCTCGAAGTGAGGCGCGTTGTACTGGCGGCCCCGGCCGGTGTTCACGGGCCCCTGCGGCTCGTTGACGAAGGTTCCGGACAGGTCGCCGTTGAGGTTTCCGATGCCGCCGCGCACGCGCTGTTCGACGTCACGCGTACGCATCCTGGTGTGCCCGGCGTCCCGGGCCGACTTCTCGCGTGACGTCGCCTTCGTCCGCTCCCTTGCCGCACGGCCGTCGCGGTCCGCCCTGCCCAGCTCGGGCAGCAGCCGGGCGAGGGTGTCCCCGAGCACCGTCAGGTCGGACTGGGCGTTGCGGTGGTCGAACCGCCTGTACTGGTAGTCCGCCAGTTCCAGCAGATCGTCCGGAAGGACGGTGCGGTCGATCCGCGTGGCCTTTCCGACGAGCACGGGAATCACCAGGGCCCCGCGGTCGAGTGCCGTCCGGATCTCACGACGGGTCCAGTCCTGTTCGGCTTCGAGCGCGGGGCGGCCGTCGGCCCCCGTCACCTCCGCCCAGCGCGGACCGATCACGGCGAGCAGCGCCTGGCACCCCTCCACCGCCCTGGCCAATTCCACCGGGAAGCGGCGTCCGGGGTCGATCGAGCTGCTGGCGAAGAAGATCCGCTCGTCGCCGAACCTCCGGGCGAGTTCGCGGGCGATCACGGTGGCGGCGGATTCCTCGTCGCCCGTGCGGTAGTTGACGAAAACGTCGTGCATGAAGGTTCCCTTCGGGAGAGAAAGACGAACGGACGGGCAGGGGGCTGTGGACCGGCGTTCCGGGGTCGCCCGAGCCATGAGGTCCCGGCCGAGTGACGGCATGGCACGTCCACGGGAGGAGACGCGGAGGGAAGGGAGGGGCACCGCCTGGGTGCCACCGGCTGCGGGCGGCACCGGAGAAGCCGGGGCTCGATGCGACATGTCGGGCGGGAATCAGTGAGGCCCGCGGGATCCGGAAGGCCGGAGGGGCCGGTCCATGGGATGAGCCGGGCGGTACGCGCCCGGGTACCGGTCGTGGAGCGGACGTCAGCCGTGCGCGGGGGCGAGTACGCGTGCCAGCGCGGGCTGCAGGGCACGCACGGCGCGGCTGCTCCGGAAGCGGGACAGTTCCCGTGCGAGGCGTCGGACGTCGCTGTTCACCGTGGCCGAGGGCACGGCCGGCATCATTCCCAGGAGATCCCCGGCGATCGCGCACGCGTGCTCGACCTCCCCGGAGGCGGCGTGGGCCAGCGACCGGCGGAAACCGTACCGGGCGCGGGTACGCAGCGCGTGCGGCGGGAGGCGGAGGTACTCCCGGTCGAGTACCTCGGCAGCGGCCTTGGGGCGTCCGAGGTCGTACAGGCACCAGCCGGTCGACATCGCCGCCGGATCGCTCACGTGCGAGGTGCCGATCACGGGCTCGACGCCGTTGCGGGCGTCATCGTGGGCGAGTAGCTCCCGCGCCCTGTCGAGGCTGCGGAGGCATTCGGCTTCGTTGCCGACGAGTGCGTGGCCCTGGGCCTCTCGCTGGGCCGCGAGTCCCCTGATCCGCGGGGGGAGTTCGCTGCCCTGGGCGCGGCGGGCCAGGTCGACGGTGCCAGCGGCGTCACCGCCGTACATGGTGACCAGAGCACGCCGCACCAGTGCGTAGGAACCGAGGTGCGGGTCACCCCCGGCGCCGGCCAGTTCGACGGCCTCGCCCGTCCAGCCGAGTGCCGCGTCGCTGTCGCCGGCTTCCTGGGCCATCCAGCCGGTGAATTCCGCGAACCGCGAGGCGAGCCGGAGCGCGGGGGCCCGGGAAGCTGACCGGGCGCCGTAGGCGAGCCCGGCGACCATGCGCGTCTGCGCCTCCAGCAGGGGCAGCAGGATCTTGGGAGCGGTGGACTGACCGAGCTTCCGCAGCTGGTCGAACTGCGTGCGGTAGGAGCCGAGGAGGGGGTCGTCGGCGGAGGACAACGCCTGACCGCCCAGCTTCAGGCCGAGGTCGACCAGCACGCCCGTGCCTGCCGAGAGGACTGCCCGACGCCCGACGAGCCAGCGGCTCGGACCGGCGGGGGATTCGGCGGTGCCCGAGTCCGAGTCCGGGTCGGGGCGGCCCACCAGGCGCTGCAGCTCGCCGCCCGCGCCGAGGAAGGCGTCACACCGCCGGGCCAGCTCTGGGGACGCGGAACGCTCTCCGCGCTCGACCTTGCTGAGGTGCCCCTTGTCGTAGTTGAGTGCAACGGAGAACTCGGTAAGAGTCAGCCCCGCTGCCACGCGTAAACGGCGAAGTTCCGGGCCGAAACGTAAAGCCGTGTTCATCAACAACCTCCCCTTGAACAGTGACCGCGAGAGCCGTCCGCCCTCACGGGAGCCGTCATTAGACGATCACCGGGCGACGCGAAACCCGACGGTGAACACGGGGTGTAGTGGCGTCGTCTCGCTTCGCGTCTGAAAGGGAGTTTGGCACGGCTCTCGTCCCGAGAATCGGGGTTCGGTGGTGTTGCCCGTTGCCTCTTTCTCCGGGACGCGGAACGGTCGGGATCGCAGCCCAGGGCGCTGCCCGGAGGGAGCCGTAGGCGCCATGGGTGTGGCGCCTGTAGCGCCGCGCGGTACTCGGCCGGGCTGAACGCCCTCAGTGCCTGGTGACGCACAAGCAGCCGTCGTCCTCGTCGCCCCCCGATGCCACTGCTGGCTGCCGTGCTGGAGGAGCCCCCTGCGGGGGGAGTGCTCCGCAGGGGGCTCGGGGGTGGTTTGCCGGTCCGGGGCTCAGTGGGAGGTCGGCCAGGGGCGGTGGCCCGGGCCCGTGGGGTGGGTGCCGGTGACGGCCATGACCACCGAGTAGAGGCTGGTCTCCGCCGCGATGAACAGGCGGTTGCGCTTGGCTCCGCCCCAGGAGATGTTGGCCACCGCCTCGGGGACGTTGAGGCGGCCGATCAGGGTGCCGTCGGGGTCGTAGCAGTGCACGCCGTCGGCCATCGCGGCCGCCCACAGTCGGCCGCCGTCGTCGAAGCGGAGGTTGTCGAAGCGGGCGTTCTCCCGGGCTCCGGCCTCGGCGAAGACCTCGCCGTCCGACAGGGTGCCGTCGTCGCGCACGTCGAAGACCCGGATGTGGCCCGCCCGGGTGTCGGAGACGAACAGCTGCCGCTCGTCGGCCGAGAAGACCAGCCCGTTCGGCGCGCCGAAGCAGTCCGCGACCAGGCGTACCTCTCCCGTGGCCGGGTCGATCCGGTACACGTTGTTGGAGCCGATCTCGCTCTGCGCGCGGTAGCCCTCGTAGTCGCTGGTGATGCCGAAGTCGGGGTCGGAGAACCAGATCGAGCCGTCGGACTTCACGGCCGCGTCGTTCGGGCTGTTCAGGCGCTTGCCCTGCCACCGGTCGGCCAGCACCGTGACGGTGCCGTCGTGTTCGGTACGGGTCACCCGGCGGTTGCCCTGCTCGCAGGTGATCAGCCGGCCCTCGCGGTCGAGGGTGTTGCCGTTGGTGTGTCCGGCGGAGCGGCGGAAGACGGCGACCGAGCCGGTCTCCTCGTCCCAGCGCAGCATCCGGTCGTTGGGTATGTCGCTCCAGACCAGCTGGCGCCAGGCGGGCACGTAGACCGGGCCCTCGGCCCAGCGGCAGCCGGTGTACAGGACTTCCAGGGCCTCGTCACCGTTCATGCACCGCCCGGTACGGAACCGGTCGTCCAGCATCTCGTACAGCCCCGGGCGCTCGCTGCTCATCAGGTCCGCTCCTCACGTCAGGACATCATGCGCCGAATGGAGATCGGCTCGATGGGGAGATTGCAGGATGAGGTATGGCAGCTGCAAGAGAATTCCGAATGGAGAGTTGTGGATCACATGCGGGACGCGGCCGCCGCCCGGGCCTCCGGCGGCCGCGCCCCCGCAGGCGTCACAGCTCCCGGACCGCCGCCACCGAGAAGGTGACCGGGGTGCCGGTCGAGGGGGTCATGGGGCCGCCCTTGTCGAACTGCGAGCGGACCACCAGGGTGCGGCCCGGGGTGTGGGCCAGGGTGGTGGGGATCTGGAGGGAGGCGTCCGTCAGGGTGCGGGTCAGGCGGGCGCGGGTGCCGTCCGGGCTGAGCTGCCAGCGGGTCAGGGTGTTGGTGACGTTGTGCGCCGCGCGGAGGGTGCCGGCGGGGGAGAGCTGGATGCCGTCGGCGGCCTTCAGGTCGCCTCCGGTCAGGGCGACCCGGCTCAGGGCGCCGGTGCGCAGGTCGACGCGGTGCAGCTCGCCCCCGGTCATGTCGACCGTCAGGAGGTAGCGGCCGGCCCGGTCCGAGGTGATCCCGTTGAGCGTGAGGTGCCCGGGCGGCGGCGGGGTGACGTGCCCGCTCAGGTCGTACGCCACCGTCAGCGGGCCGGAGCCGGCGCGCAGCTGGTCGGGGGTGACGCGGTAGATCACCGCGCGGACGCTGTCCGTCAGGTAGGCGGTGCCGTCCGGGGTGACGGTCAGGTCGTTGACGAAGTGCGGGGCGTCCGCCGGGACCTCGAACCGCGCCAGGCGGGTGCCCGTCGCCGTGTCGTACACCGTCACCCCGGCCGTGGAGTCGGTGACCCACAGGCGGCCCCGGCCGTCGACCCGCAGGCCGTTCGCCGTGCGCCGCCCGTCGGTGCCGGACGGGAGGAACACCTCGGCGGTACGGGCGCCCGGACGGGCGCGGTACACGGTGCCGTCCGCGTACGAGCCGACGTACACGGTGCCCGTGCGCGGGTCCGCGGCTATCCCCTCCGGGTAGACCTTCGAGCCGGGGAGGGTGAACGCGGTCCCCACGGGGGACGGGGCGGGCGCCGCGCCCGTGGTGAGGGTCGCGGTCAGGGCGACGGCCGCGGCGGAGAGCAAGACATGAGAGAACGTACGCACAGGTGAACCCTTCTTGATCAGTGAGTCCGCAGAATAGTTAGGGCTCTAATGTTTGGCAAGGGTCGTAGGATGCCGCAATGACCTCCATGCCTCCCGAGGAACGCATCGGCGCGCACATCAAGCGCGCCGAGCAGGCGCTCCTCGCGGCGAAGACCGCCGCCTGCAAGCCGGCCGCAGTAACGGTTCCGCAGTACGCGGCCCTGCTCTGGCTCGCCGAGAAGCCGGGCATCTCCGCGGCCGCCCTCGCCCGGCTCTGCGGGGTCACACCGCCCACCATGAACACCGTTCTGAAGAACCTCCACGAGCGCGGCCTCATCGAGCGCACCCCCCACGAGTGGCACCGCAACGTGCTGGAGACCCGGCTCACCCCGGAGGGCCGCGCCGCGATGGAGCTGGCCGACGCCGGCGCCGTCCGCGTCGAGACCGCCCTCGCCGCCGCCCTCACGGCCCAGGAGCGCACGCAGCTCATCGACCTGCTCGGGCGGTGCGCGGAGGTGCTCGACGGCCGGCCGTGAGCCGCCGGGAACCCGATGTTCCGGGCGGCCCCTCACGCGGGCTTGGAACTTTTCGAGGGCCCCGCACATCAGGACTAGGGGGATGTCCAGCCGCACTGTCCCGCCCGGGGCAGGCCGAACCGTTCGGAGCGAAGTCCGTGCACGAGTACCCGCAGCAGTCGTCCGGCCGTGAGCCCGAGCGGGGGCAGGGCCGCAGGAAGTCGCGGCGCGCGATGTGGACCGCCGCCGGCGTCGCCGGTGCGCTGCTCCTCGGCGGGGGCGGCTTCGCCGCCTACGAGAACGAGTGGTTCGACGGCAACGGCGAGGCCGTCAGCTTCGGCAAGCCCGCCGCGCCCGCCGCCACGGACGCCGGCGCCGGAGGGAAGAAGACGGAGCCCCAGGCCCCGGCCCGCCCCAGCGGCGACCCGGACGTGCGGATGCCGTCCGGCCCGAAGTCCGACTTCAAGCAGACCGCCAAGCTCGACGACGGCACCGTCATCGCCAAGACCCGCCTGGCCGGCGCCAAGTCGGGCTTCGAGGGCGACGTCTGGGTCTGGGCCCCCAAGGAGTACGACGACCCGAAGTACGCCAAGAGCGCCTTCCCGGTCCTCATAGCCCTCCCCGGCGGGAACGGCTTCCCGACGAACTACTGGGCCGACCGCAGCCTCGGCCTCCAGAAGGCCGTCTCCGAGGGCGTCCGGGCCGGTACCAGCCTGCCCTTCGTCCTGATCATGCCGGTGCTCAACCCGGACAACAAGTACTACTACGACGGCGCCGACATACCCGGTCAGCCGAAGATGGGCACCTGGATCGCCGAGGACGTCCCGGACTTCGCCCGCGCGAACTTCCGTACGTACGCGTCCCGCGACGGCTGGGCCTTCATGGGCTCCTCCTCGGGCGCCTTCGTCGGCATGAAGACGCTCTTGCAGCACCCCGACAGGTTCAAGGCCGTGATCGCCAGCGGCGGCGAGATCACCCCCGACTCCCCGCTCTGGAAGGGCCACCAGGCGGAGATGGACGCCAACAATCCCGAGAAGCTCGCCGAGAAGCTGATCGAGAGGGGCGGCCCGGACGTCTACATCAACTTCCAGGTGGGCACGAAGGAGTCCGGCAAGGACCGGATGACGAAGTTCGTGCAGCAGTACGGCAAGGGCCCGGTCAAGACGACCATCCGCGACATCCAGAACGGCGAGCACAACGGCTGGCACTACGTGCGCGGCATGAAGGAAGGCTCGCTGGAGTGGGTCAGCAAGGTGCTGAAGGGCCCCCAGCCCGAGGCCGGCTGACCGGCGCCCGTACGCCGGACCCGCGCCCCCGCCCCGCGCCCCTTCCGCCCCCCGTTCCCCGTCCCCCGTCCCACCCCCTCCCACCCCGTTCCCGCAGGCCGGACCGCTGCCCGGCGCGTCGCCCGCGCCGCTGCGCGAGCCGTCGCCCGGAGACCGCTGCCCGACCCGTCGCCGGCTCCGCCACGTGGCCCTCGCCACGTCGCCCCGGTCCCAGGCAACCCATACGGTCGTTCACACCTCTGTACAGGTGTCAAGGGGGACCAATCGGTCCGACCCGCGCCCAACCAGGGCGCCGGAGAAGGAACGGGAACAATTCAGTGCAGTATGACCACCAAGGCGACGGCGGCCCCCTGACCAAGGGCGGCCGTCGCCCCCCGCGCCGGCGCAGGCGCCAGATCCTGATCGGCGGCGGGCTCGCGCTCGCCCTCGCGGCCGGGGGAGGCGCCGCGTACGAGGCCGGTCTCTTCTCGGACATGGGGGACCCGGTCTCCTTCGGGAAGATCCAGGAGTCGGCGGCCGCCGAGGACATCCGCCCCGGGGTGCTGATGCCGACCGGCCCCAAGGCGGAGTTCACGCGCACCAGCCGGCTGCCGGACGGCACGCAGATCGCGGTGACCACCGTGACCGGCCGGAAGTCCGGGTTCACCGGTGACGTGTGGGTGTGGGTGCCCAAGGAGTACGACGACCCGAGGTACGCCAAGAGCGCCTTCCCCGTGCTGATCTCCCTGCCCGGCGGCCGCGGCTACCCCAAGAACTACTGGGGCACCGGACCCGGCCTCGGCCTCCAGCAAGCCGTGATCGACGGGGTCAAGGCCGGCACCAGCCTCCCCTTCATCCTCGTCATGCCGGTGATCAACGCGGACACCAAGCACCACTTCGACGGGTCGGACATCCCCGGACAGCCGAAGATGGGCACCTGGATGGCCGATGACGTCCCGGATTTCACGAAGGCCAATTTCCGCACCTTCACCTCCCGCGACGGCTGGGCCTTCATGGGCTCCTCCTCGGGGGGTTTCGGCGCCTTCAAGCACGTGCTGAAGTACCCCGAACGCTTCAAGGCGGTCATCGCCAGCGGGGTCGACTTCGTCCCCGACTCCCCGCTGTGGAGGGGGAACCGGCAGGCCATGGACGAGAACAACCCCGAGAAGCTCGCCGAGAAGCTGATCAAGGAGGGCGGTCCGGAGGTATGGATCAACTTCCAGATCGGCACGAAGGAGAGCGGCCGCGACCTCGCCGAGCGGTTCATGCGCGAGTACGGCAGGGGCCCCGTGCACACTCGTCTCCAGGTGATCCAGGATGGTGAGCACAACGGAAAGTCCTACGTGCGCGGAATGAGGGAGGGCTCCCTGGAGTGGATCAGCAAGGTGATGCGAGGACCGACACCCGACCCCGCCGTGCGATGAGCCCCGCGGTGAAGGGCGCCACCGCGGCCGCCGCCGCCGGGATCGCGATGGTGTGCGCCGTCGCGTTCCTCAAGGCGCCCGGCGACCGCCCGGTGCACCCCTTCCCCACCGTCGGCGTGCTCATGGCCAACGGCGAGCACTGGTGCACGGCGAGCGTGGTCGACAGCCCCCGGGGCAACGTCGTCGCGACCGCCGCGCACTGCGTCGCCCCGGCGGGCGAGGACGGCGTGCCGGGCGAGGTCGCCCACGACGGCCTCGCCATCGGCGAGCTCTCCTTCGCCCCCGCCTTCTCCGGGGAGGGCTCGGGCACCCAGCCCCTCGGCGTGTGGAAGGTGCGCTCGATCCACGTCGACGAACGCTGGACGAAGTGGGGCGAGGACACCGCCGACTTCGCCTTCCTCACCATCGAGCCCGACGAGGACGGCCGCAGCGTCCAGGAGGCCGTCGGCGGCAAGGGCGAGGCGCCCGCGCCCGACTGGACCTCCGGGTACGAGCGGGAGGTCACCGTCGTCGGCTACCCGGAGTCCGAGCACAACCCGCAGAACAAGCCCGTGTCCTGCACCACCCAGACGCGCCACGACCTCGACGACCCCGACCTGCTGTACATCAGCTGCTCGGGCTTCTGGACCGGCACCAGCGGCAGCCCCTGGATCGCCGACCGCGGGGGCACGGGACAGCCGGGCCGGCTGATCGGCGTGCTCAGCGGCGGGGAGACGGACGTGGACTCCACGGCCGCGCTGTACGACGAGCGGGCCAAGGCCCTGTACGAGCGCGCGTCCCGGGGCTGAACCGGGCCGCGCGCCGGGCTACGCGCGGCGCTCCGTACTCACGATCACGCCCACCGCCGCCACCACGATCGCACCGCCGAGCACGATCGGCAGGGTCAGCCGCTCGTCCAGGACGAGCGCGCCCAGCGCGACGGCCACCACCGGATTGACGTACGCGTACGTGGCCACGAGCGACAGCGGCGCCGCCTGGAGCAGCCACGCGTACGCCGTGAAGCCGACCACCGACCCGATCAGCACGAGGTAGGCCAGCGCCACCCACGAGGCGGTGGAGAAGGCGCCCACGTCCAGGCCGTGCTGCTCGCCGCGCAGCAGCCCGACGACCACCCCGCCGACCCCGCCCGCCAGCATCTGGTACGCGGAACCCGAGAAGGGATTAGCCGGCATCGGCAGCTTCGACGCCGAGAACGAGCCCAGCGACCACAGCACCGAGGCCGCCACCACCATCAGCACTCCCCACAGCCGGACGTCCCCGCTGAGCCCCGGGCTGGTCAGCACCCCCAGCCCGGCGAGCCCCACCAGCACCCCGGCCACGGTGCGCGGCGACGGCCGGTCCCCGCTGCCCGCCCGCAGCACCACCACCCACATCGGCACCGCCGCCACCAGCAGCGCGGCCAGCCCGGAGGGGATGGCGGTCT
This sequence comes from Streptomyces sp. NPDC034086, assembly GCF_055575515.1. NCBI lineage: Bacteria > Bacillati > Actinomycetota > Actinomycetes > Kitasatosporales > Streptomycetaceae > Streptomyces > Streptomyces sp. NPDC034086. The sequence goes on from NZ_JBVISM010000002.1 coordinate 355,263, forward strand.
CGGCCAGCACCACCAGCCCGTTGCCGCCCAGGATGAGCAGCAGGCCGACCACGACCGCCGAGCGGGCCTGCGCGGCCGTGACCCGGAGGGCGGCCGGCCCGTACCGCCAGGCGACGATGCCGGCCAGCACCAGGCCGGCGGTGATGAACCGGGCCCCGGCGGAGAGGAAGGGCGGCATGGTCTCGACGGCGATCCGGATGCCGAGGTAGGTCGAGCCCCAGACCACGTACACGAGCGCCAGCGCGAACCACACGGCCCCGGTCGTCCTGCGGCGCGGGGTGTCCGTCGTCGCGCCGCCCGTGCCGTCCATCGGAGTCGAGGTTCCCATGGCCGGATCCTACGGACGGCGTCCCACGCGGGCTTCCCGTTATCTCACCCCTTGAGCAGCGCGTTCAGCTCCCCGTACGGCAGCGCGCCGGCGAGGGCGCCGTAGGTGCCGCCGGACAGCAGTTCCTCGGCGGCGCGGCGGGCGACGGCGTACGCGGCTTCGGCCACCCAGGAGCCGAGGCTGACGCGGGCTACGCCGAGGGCGCCGAGCTCGGTGACGGACGGGGCGCCGGGGCCGACGAGGACGTTGAGCGGGGCGTCGATCCCCTTGGCGAGTTCCGCGACGGTGGCGGGATCGGTGACCCCCGGCACGAAGACCCCGGTGGCGCCGGCGGCGAGGTAGGCCGCGGCGCGGGAGAGGGTCTCGTCGAGGCGGCCGGCGCTCTCGCCGAGGCCGAACAGGTACGTGTCCACGCGGGCGTTGATGTACAGCGGCACCCCGGCCGCCTCCGCGGCGGCACGGGCCGCGGCCAGGCGTTCCGCCTGCTCGGCCGGGGCGCGGTGGCCGTCCTCGATGTTGATGCCGACCGCGCCGGCGGCCAGCACCCCGGTGACGGTCTCGCCGACCCCGGCCGCGTCGGCCGCGAAGCCGCCCTCGATGTCGGCGGTGACCGGTACGGAGACGGCCGAGGCCACCCGGGCGATCAGGTCCAGCGCCCGCTCCCGCGCGAGCGCGTCCCCGTCGGGGGCCCCGAGCGACCAGGCGACGCCGGCGCTGGTGGTGGCCACCGCCGGTGCCCCGGCGGCCTCCACGAGGCGGGCACTGGCGACGTCCCAGGCGTTGGCGAGGGCGAGGGGGGCGGCGGGGGTGTGCAGCGCGGTGAAGGCGGTGGCCCGGGCGGCGTGGTCAGAGAGGGTGGTCATGGGGCCAGTTGATCAGACCGGGGGCTCCCGCGGCTGGCGGATTTCCGACGCCCACGTCACGGAGGCTTTCCCACGCCCACGTCACGGTGCCTTTCCGACGCCCACGTCACGGTGCCGCCTCGGCTCGGGAAGGAGGGGCGGCCAGGCCCGCCTTGGCGCCCGCGCCGCACAGCGGGAGGACCGCCGTGCGGCCGCGGAGGGGGTCACCGGGGGCGGTGGGGCGCACCGCGGCCCAGCAGGCCGCCGCCGTCGGTTCCACGAACAGGCCCCGCCGGGCCAGGTCCTGCTGGGCCTCGCGCAGCCGGTCGTCCGGGACCGTGAGGAAGGTGCCGCCGGACTTGCGGACCGCCGCCAGGATCTGCCGGGCCCGCGGCGGGGCCGGGATCGCGATGCCCTCCGCCAGGGTCGGCAGCTGCGGTACCGCCGCGGCGTCCTCGGCACCCGCCGCGAAGGCCGCCGCGAGCGGTGACACCGCTTCCGCCTGGACCCCGATCAGCGCGGGCGGCCGTACCCCGCGCCGGGCCAGTTCCTCCACCGCCAGCGCGGCGCCCAGCAGCAGGGTGCCGTTGCCCACCGGTACGACCAGCGCCTCCGGGAGCCGCCCGCCGAGGGCCTCCCAGATCTCGTACGCGTACGTCTTGGTGCCGTGCAGGAAGTACGGGTTGAAGACGTGGCTCGCGTAGAAGACGCCCGGCTCGTCGGCGGCGGCCCGCGCGGCCACCGCCGTGGCCTCGCGCCCGCCGGCGACGACGCGTACGGCCGCGCCGTGGGCCCGCATCTGCCCGGTCTTCTTCTCCGAGGTGCCCTCCGGCACGAAAACTTCACAACTCAGCCCCGCCCGCGCGCAGTACGCGGCCACGGACGTTCCCGCGTTGCCGCTGCTGTCGGCGATCACCCGCTCCGGGGCCAGCCGCCGCGCCAGTTCGGCGAGCATGACCGCGCCGCGGTCCTTGAAGGACAGCGTCGGCATCAGGAAGTCGAGTTTGGCGTGAATCCTCTCCGCGAGCGGCACCAGCGGGGTGTGCCCCTCCGAGAGCGAGACCGAGAACGCCCCCGGCAGCGGCAGTACGGGCGCGTACCGCCACAACGAGTGCGGTCCGGCGGCCGGTTCGAGCGCGGTGGCCGGATCGGGTGTGAAGTCGAGGTCCCAGGGGCCGCCGCAGAGGGGGCAGCACCACGGGGCGGTCCGCACGTCCGCGCGCGTGCCGTCCTCGGGACAGACGTAACCAGGAAGTGCGTGCGTCATGTGCGGAGCGCCTTTGCTCGTTCATGGCCGTTGTATGGCGCAGATGTTACGCGTCCGTTGTGCCTCCGTTGTGCTCTTGTGGGATGCGGCACGGGTGGGTCAACCTTTGCGGGACGACGGCCCGTTGGGGCGGATTCGTTGTCATGGACATGCAGAAAACAAGAAAATCCCCCGCGTGTCCGGGCACCGCCGCACCCCGCACCCCGCACCGCCGCACGCCGTCGCACCCACCCCCTACGAGGAGGACCCCCCACATGTCCGTGACGCGTCACACCCGCCGCAGGCTCGCCGGCGTCAGCGCGACCGCCGTCGTGGCCCTCGCGCTCGGCGCGGCCGCCGCCCTGCCCGCGTCCGCCGCCGACGGCCCCCAGGGCGTCATCGAGAACGCCGGAGCTCCCGGGGCCGTCCCCGGCAGCTACATCGTGACCCTGGAGGACTCCGCCGCCCGGTCCACCGCCGACAGCGGAAAGGCCGTCGCCAAGCGGTACGGGGCGAAGATCGACCGGGTCTACAGCGCGGCCCTCAACGGCTACTCCGTCGAGGTCTCCGAGGCGCAGGCCAGGAAGCTCGCCGCCGACCCGGCCGTGCGGTCGGTCGTGCAGAACCGGACCTTCACCGTGGACGCCACCCAGCCGAGCCCGCCGTCCTGGGGCCTGGACCGCATCGACCAGCGGGCCCTCCCGCTCGACCAGAGCTACACCTACCCGGACAAGGCCGGCGAGGGCGTCACCGCGTACATCATCGACACCGGCGTCCGCAAGACGCACCAGGACTTCGGCGGCCGTGCCGCCGACGGCTACGACGCGATCGACAACGACAACACCGCCCAGGACGGCCACGGCCACGGCACGCACGTGGCCGGCACGGTCGGCGGCGGCGCGTACGGCGTGGCCAAGAAGGTCAAGATCGTCGGCGTCCGCGTGCTCAACGACCAGGGCTCGGGCACGACCGCCCAGGTCGTCGCCGGCATCGACTGGGTGACCCGCAACGCCGTGAAGCCGGCCGTGGCCAACATGTCCCTCGGCGGCGGCGCGGACTCCGCGCTCGACACCGCCGTACGCAACTCCATAGCCGCCGGCATCACCTACGCGGTCGCGGCGGGCAACGAGTCCACCGACGCCTCCACCAAGTCGCCCGCGCGCGTCGCCGAGGCCATCACGGTCGGCGCCACCACCAGCACCGACGCGAAGGCCAGCTACTCCAACTACGGCACCGTCCTGGACGTCTTCGCGCCGGGCTCCTCGATCACCTCCTCGTGGGGCACGGGCGACACCGCCACCAACACCATCTCCGGCACCTCGATGGCCTCGCCGCACGTCGCGGGCGCGGCGGCCCTGTACCTCTCGCAGAACCCGGCGAGCACCCCGGCGCAGATCCGCGACGCCCTGGTCGCGGCCTCCACCCCGAACGTGGTGACCAGCCCCGGCACCGGCTCCCCCAACCGCCTGCTGAACGTGGGCGGGAGCACCACGCCGCCGAACCCGGGCACCCGGTTCGAGAACACGGCGGACTACGCGGTCAACGACAACGCCACCGTCGAGTCGCCGGTGACCGTCAGCGGGATCTCCGGCAACGCCCCGGCGGCGCTGAGCGTCTCGGTCGACATCAAGCACACCTACATCGGTGACCTGAAGGTCGACCTGGTCGCCCCCGACGGCACGGTCTACAACCTGCACAACCGCAGCGGCGGCAGCGCCGACAACATCATCAAGACCTACTCGGTCAACGCCTCGGCCGAGGTGGCCAACGGTGTGTGGAAGCTGCGGGTGAACGACAACGCCAACCTCGACACCGGCAAGATCGATTCCTGGGCGCTGCAGTTCTGACGCCCGAGGCCTCCGCCCGGGCGACCGGGTGGCGAGGGGCGCGATAACAGGCTGGATCGCGCGATGAACGCGGGGGCGACCGACTGCTCGGTCGCCCCCGCTGCGTACTATTTCGCGCATTCGTTCGCGCCCCCCGTCATGGAGCACCTCACCCCGTGAGCATCCCGCCCCCGCAGCCTCCTCCCGCCGGCCCGGGCCCCTCCTGGCCCCCGCCGTCGCCGCCGCTGTGGGGGCCGCCCGCCCCCGGGCACCCGCCCGCGCTCAACGGCTTCGCGCTGGCCTCCCTGCTGGTCGGGCTGCTGTGCTTCCCGCCGCTCGGGATCGTCTTCGGGATCGTGGCGCTGGTGCAGATCGCGCGCAAGGGGGAGCGGGGCCGGGCGCTGGCGATCGTGGGCCTGGTGGTCTCGGTGCTGACGACCGCCGTCCTCGTGACCGGCGTGTCCCGGTACGCGGAGCACTTCCTGGGCCGGCTCGGCGAGGGGCGGGAGCTCGAGAACGTCGAGGGCCGGCTGACGGGGATGGACGAACTGCGTCAGGGCGACTGCTTCAACGTGCCGGGCGGCGACCTCCTGGACGAGGCCCGCTTCACCTACCGGGTGGGCTGCGACCAGGTGCACGACGCGGAGGTGACCTCCACGACGGTGCTCGGCCCCGGCGGCTTCCCCGGCAAGGGGAGGCTCAAGGAGACCGCCACGGACACCTGCTGGAAGGCGCAGGACGCGTACGCGATGGACACGTGGGCGCTGCCCGGGTACGCGGAGATGTTCTACTTCAGCCCCACCGCGGAGAGCTGGCAGGGCGGCGACCGGCGGCTCCTGTGCGTCATCGGCACGTCGGCGGAGGAGCACCGGGGCAGTCTGCGCAAGGATGCGGGCATGCTGACGCCGGACCAGGTGACCCTGCTGAGCGCGCTGAACACGGCGGACCAGGCGCTGGGGCGCGCCCCCGACGAGGACCTGGACGAGGCGCTGCCCGAGTACCGGGCGTGGGCGCGGGCGGTCGACGAGGCGCTGGCGGCGGAGGAACGGATGCTCCAGGGCGTGACCTCCCGCGAGGGCACGGGACCGGCGGCGGGTGCACAGCTCAAGGAGGTCGCGGCCGCGCGCGGTCAGTGGCAGCGGGCGGCCCGGGCGACGCGGCCGGCCGATTTCCAGCGGGCGTGGGACGCGGCGCTGTCGTCGCTGGCGGTCGACACGGAGAAGGCGCTGCGGGGGGCGTACGGGCTCTCGACGCGGGTGCCGGAGTGGCTGCGGTCGGACCCGGGAGGGCCGGGGGCCGGTTCCGGGCGCGGGCCGTCGGCGGAATCCGTCTGAGGTCCTGTGGGTAACGCGCGGTAAGGGGTTTGAGTGACCTGCGTTCATCACATCGGGTGAAACTCTGGCCCGTGCTTGCGCTGCTCAACCGTCGGTTGCCAGGGTGTGGCTGTCTGTCAACCTGATGGGAGTGGCTCGTGACTTTCGGTGAGCAGCCGGCCTATCTCCGCGTCGCCGGGGATCTGCGACAGAAGATCGTCAATGGGTCCCTGCCCCCGCACGCCCGGCTCCCTTCCCAGGCCCGGATCCGCGAGGAGTACGGGGTCTCCGATACCGTGGCGCTGGAGGCGCGCAAGGTCCTGATGGCGGAGGGCCTGGTCGAGGGCCGCTCCGGGTCCGGTACGTACGTCCGCGAGCAGCCCGTGCCGCGCCGGGTCGCCCGCTCCGGCTACCGGTCGGCCGGGGGGTCGACGCCCTTCCGCCAGGAGCAGGCCGAGGCGGGCGCGCGCGGCACGTGGGACTCCCACAGCGAGCAGACGCCCGCGCCGGAGCGGATCGCCGAGCGGCTGGGCATCGAGCCGGGTGACCGGGTGATGCGCACCCGGTACGTCTTCCGTGACGCGGGGGAGGCCATGATGCTCTCCACCTCCTGGGAGCCCCTCGCGGTGACCGGCCGGACCCCGGTGATGCTGCCGGAGGAAGGGCCCCTGGGGGGCTCGGGGGTGGTGGACCGGATGGCCGCCATCGACGTGGTCGTGGACAACGTGGTCGAGGAGGTCGGGGCCAGGCCCGGACTGGCCGAGGAGATCACGTTGCTGGGCGGGGTCCCGGGACACGTGGTGCTGGTGGTGAACCGTACGTACTTCGCCTCGGGCCGCGCGGTGGAGACCGCGGACGTGGTCGTCCCCGCCGACCGTTACCGCCTCTCGTACCACCTGCCCGTCCGGTAACGGGGCACGGGCCGGGTTTTCGGTCGTATCGCAAGGGTCCGGGGCGCGCCCCGGACCCTTGTTCGATCCGCCCCCCGGCGGCACGGCGGACGGCTTCCGCGTCGTCACGCGCGGGTCCGCCCCGTGCGCCGGGCGCGGACCGGCGCGCACGGCCCGCTCGTACGCCTGGCCGGATGCGTACGCCCCCCGGGTACCTCTTCGTGAAAAACCGTATCCGCTCAGTAAAGGTCGGGCGTAAGCTCCGGCATATGCGCAATGCGGTTTCCTGGGCAGGTACGGCGGCGGAGGGTGGAGCGCGATGACCGACAGCGGTGCCCTGCTTCCATGGCTGGTCATACGTCAGGACGACAACGGCAACCGCTACCGGGTGGGCCGCTATCCCACCCGGGCCGAGGCCCAGAAGGTCGTCGACAGCCTCGACGACCGGGGACCCAAGCAGCTCTACTGGGTCGAGCGGATCGGACAGGAAAGCCAGACCGCCACCACCGGCTGAACCGGCCGGAGGCGCTGGCATAGGCTCCGTCCATGACTGTACGCGTGGTCGTGGGCGGAGCCCTCTGTCATGACGGACGCCTGCTGGCCGCCCGCCGCAGCGCGCCGCCCGAGCTGGCCGGCCGGTGGGAACTCCCGGGCGGCAAGGCCGAACCGGGGGAGACGGTGCCCGAGGCGCTGGTGCGCGAACTGCGCGAGGAACTCGGCGTCGAGACCGAGGCCGTGGAGCGGATCCCGGGGGAGTGGCCGGTGAGGCCCGGCCTGGTCCTGCACGTGTGGACCGCCCGGCTGGTCTCGGGGGAGCCCGCCCCGCTGGAGGACCACGACGAGCTGCGCTGGCTCGCCCCGCACGAGCTGGACTCGGTGGACTGGCTCGACCAGGACCGGCCCTTCGTCGAGGAGGCCGGCCGCCGGCTGCGCGCCGGAGCGGGCGGCGCGGTGGGCACCGAGTCGCACGGCGGGGCGCACCGGGGCGCGTGAGGCTGCCGCTCTAGGCCGTCCGCGCCACAGTGCGCCGGTGCGCGGGGGATCCGGTGGTACGGCGCCCCAAATATCGGGTATGTCGCTATTAGTCCCTATCTCGTCCCCCTTTCGTCCCCGACGAACCTGACTGGGGTCGCTGGTGGCCCGGGAAGTGATCGGCGTGATGGACACAGACGGTGAATGCGCCGAGTGGGCCTTTCCCGCCGAGCCCGGTGCCGTCCGCACCGCACGCCACGCCGTGCGCGGGACCCTGCGCTCCTGGGGCCTGGACGCCGTCGGCGATGTGACCGTCCTGCTGGTCAGTGAGCTGGTGACCAACTCCCTGCGCTACGCCTCCGGCCCCATCGGGGTGCGCCTGGTGCGCCGCGATCCGGCCGCCCCCGGCCACGGCGGCGGCCCGGCCCTCCTCGTGGAAGTCTCGGATCCGCTTCCGGATCCGCCCCGCGAGCGCCTCGCGCAGCCGGACGACGAGGGAGGGCGCGGCCTGCACCTCGTCGCCGTCTCCGCGCGCCGCTGGGGAACCCGGCACGGGAAAACGGGCAAGACCGTGTGGTTCGAGTTGGCTCTTCCTGGTGAGTAACAAGGAGAAGGGTGGCAGTGGGTCTCCCGGGCGGCGTCTGGGGAGACCACCGGACGTGGCCGGAAAACAACGGGACCCTTTTGTGATCGTGAACGCCGTGCCGTACGGGGCCGTGGTGCTGAATACTTCGGTCATGGCCGGTCCGGTTGCGGTGAGCTGGAGGGGACGGTCGCGTGAGCGAGATACCTGCGCAGACACATCAGGCCCGCGTGCCCGGGGAGCCCTTGCGCGACTCCCTGTGGCACAGCAGTCCGCCTGGCTCGATATACGACCACATCAAGGTGGCTTCCTTCTCGATCGGCCCTGACGGGCTCATCGACCAGTGGAGCCTGCGCGCCGAGGAACTGTTCGGGCTGCGTGCGGCCCAGGCGGTCGGCCGCGACCCGGTCGAGGCCTTCATGCCGCCCGAACTGCGCGAAGGCGGCCACCGCAAGGTCGCCGAGATCCTCGACGGCAAGGAGTGGACCGGCCTGATCCCCTTCCGGATCCCCGGCGGGGACGGCGCGCACGGCGTGGCCGAGATCTACGTGATGCCGACCCAGACCGAGAGCGCCGAGCGCGCCGCGCTGTGCGTCGTCGTGGACGTGCGCGCGCTCCGGCGCATCGAATCCGACCTCGCCGCTTCACAGGCCATATTCGGCCAATCCCCCTTCGGGTTCCTGCTCTTCGGCACCGACCTCACCGTGCAGCGCGCCAACCGCCGCTTCGCGACCGTCTTCGGCGGAGCGGCCGAGGAGCACCGCGGCCGCACGGTGCACGACTACCTGCCGCCCCGCGAGGCCGACCGGATGGCCGAAGCCCTGCGCCGGGTCCTGGAGACCGGCGAGTCCGTCACCGACCTGCGGATCACCGGAGCCACGCCCCGCAGCCGCGACGACCGCCACTGGTCCATCAACCTCTACCGGGTGCACGACGGCGCCGGCCGCCCCATCGGCATCGCCGGCCTCGGCACCGACGTCACCCGCCGCCACCTCGCCGCCCGCGAGGCCGCCGGGGTCCGCCGCAACCTCGCCCTCCTCAACGAGGCCGGGCACCGCATCGGCAACTCCCTCGACCTGGAGACCACCGCCCGGGAACTGCTCGACGTCACCGTCCCCGGCTTCTGCGACCTGGCCGCCGTCGACCTCTACCAGGGACTGCTCCTCGGCGACGACGACCGGCCCGCCCGCCCCCAGGGCCCCGGCGTCCCCTCCCTGCCCGGGCAGGGGGCCGGCCGCGCCCCCTCCGCACCGCTGCGGCGGGTGGCCTTCGCCTCCGCCGTGTCCGACGCCCCGCTGTCGGGACCCGGCGCACTGGTTTCCGTGGGGGAGACGCACCGCTACCCGGCCGCCTCCCCCGGAGCGCTCGCCCTGCGCACGGCACGGCCCCGGCTGGTCTCCGGCGTCGACCCGGACGCCCTCGTCCAGTCCACGCTGATCGTCCCGATGGTCGCCCACGACACCGTCGTCGGCCTCGCCCAGTTCTCCCGGACGAAGGGCAGCGAACCCTTCGGCGAACGCGACCGGGCCGTCGCCGTGGAACTGGCCGCGCGGGCCGCCGTGTGCATCGACAACGCCCGCCTCTACCGGCGGGAGCACGAGCGGGCGCTGATCCTCCAGCGCAGCCTGCTGCCCCCCGGCGACCCGGAGGCGGCCGGCCTCGACATCGCCTGCCGCTACCTCCCGGGCAACGCCGCCACCGAGGTCGGCGGCGACTGGTTCGACGTCATCGAACTGCCCGGACACCGCACCGCCCTGGTCGTCGGCGACGTCATGGGCCGCGGCCTGCGCGCCGCCGTCGCCATGGGCGAGCTGCGGACCGCCGTACGCACCCTCGCGCTGCTGGACCTGGAACCCGCCGAGGTGCTCACCGCCCTCGACGAGGTCGCCCGCGGCCTCGGCGCCCCCGGCGGCGCCCAGCAGGCCTCCCGCGCCGCCCTCCACTCCCGCGACGCCGACCGCTCCGAGGTGTACCTCGCCACCTGCGTGTACGCCGTCTACGACCCGGTCACCCGGCGCTGCACCATCGCCAACGCCGGCCACATGCCGCCCGTCCTCGTCGAACCCGCCGAGGACGGCGCCGCCCCGCCCCCCGGGCTGCTGCTGGAGATCCCGACCGGGATGCCGCTCGGGGTGGGCGGCGAACCCTTCGAGGAGGTCGAGGTGGAACTCCCCGAAGGCGCGCTGCTCGCCCTCTACACCGACGGGCTGGTCGAGTCCCGCGACCACCCGCTCGAAGAGGGCCTGCGCGGCCTGCGCGGGGCGGTCGCCGATCCGTCCCGCCCGCTGGAGGAGGTCTGCGACCACGTCCTGAACACCCTCCACACCGGGCACGGCGAGGACGACATCGCCCTGCTGATGGCGCGGGTCCAGGGGCTGCCCGTCGACGCCGTCGGCGACTGGCAGCTGCCCCGCGAGGCGCGCTCGGTGGGCAAGGCCCGGGAACTGGCGCGGGCGAAGCTTCCCGCATGGGGCCTGGAAGGCCTGCTCGACACCACGGAACTGCTCGTCAGCGAACTCGTCACCAACGCCCTGCGGTACGGGGAGGGGGACATCCGGCTGCGGCTGCTGCTGGACCGGACCCTGGTGTGCGAGGTCTGGGACGGCAACCTCGCCCAGCCGAGGCGCCGCCGCGCCCGGGACACCGACGAGGGCGGCCGCGGCCTCCAGCTCGTCGGCCTGCTCTCGGCCGGCTGGGGCACCCGCCGCACCCACCGGGGCAAGACCGTGTGGTTCGAGCTGCCCCTCCCCATGCCGGGCGGAGCACCGGGAGAGGCGGTCACCGAACTGTCCGCGGAACAGCTGCTGAGCATGTACGGATGAGCGGGCCGGGCGGGGCCGCCGCCCGGGCTCAGGCCGCCCGGGACTTCAGGGCGGCCAGGCGGGCCTCGACCTCCGCGGCCCTGCCGAGGTCCTCCAGCGACTCGAACTGCGCGTCCAGGGAGGAGGCCGCCAGCTCCGACTTGCCCATGGCCATCGCCTCCTCCCGCCGGACCTTCTCCTCGAAGCGGCTCAGGTCGCTCGTCGGGTCCAGCACGTCGATGCTCTTGACCGCGTCCAGCATCGTGTTCTGCGCCCGCGCCGTCCTCGCCCGCGCCACCAGCTCGTCCCGCTTGGCCTGGAGCTCCGTCAGCTTGTCCTTCATCGAGGCCAGGCCCTCCCGCAGCCGGTCCACCACCTCCGTCTGGGCGGCGATCACCGGCTCCGCCGTCGCCGCCTCCTTCTCCGACCGCAGCTGCCGGCCCAGGGCCACCTTCGCCAGGTTGTCGAACCGGTCCGCGTCCGCCGCCGCGCCCGAGGCGCGCAGCTCGTCCGCCTTGCGACTGGCCGCGAGGGCCTTGCCGCCCCACTCGGCGGCCGCGTCCACGTCCTCCTTGTGGTCGGCCTCCAGCATCCGCAGGTTGCCGATGGTCGTCGCCACCGCCTGCTCGGCCTCCGCGATGTTGTTCGCGTAGTCGCGGATCAGCTGGTCGAGCATCTTCCGCGGGTCCTCCGCCTGGTCCAGCAGCGCGTTGATGTTGGCCTTCGCGAGCTGGGTGACACGGCCGAGGACGGTCTGCTTGCCCATGGGGGTCCCTTTCTGGTGGGGTCTGGTGCCTCGTCGTTCAGAAGCGGCCGCCGCCGCCCATGCGGCCGCGGGTGCCGCCGCCCCCGTAGGAGCCGGGCCCCCCGCCGAACGCCCCGCCGCCTCCTCCGCCTCCGCCGAAGCCGCCGAAGCCGCCTCCGCCGAAGCCGCCCCGGCCGCCCCCGCCCCGGAGGATCTCGCCGAGGATGATCCCGCCGAGCACGGCACCGCCCCGGCCGCGCTGACCCGCGTACGGGTTCCGGTACGCCCCCACGTCCTGCTCCGCCAGCCGCTGCGCCTCCCGGGCGAGGGAATCCGCCCGCTGCGCCTCCGCCAGCGCGCCCGCCGGGTCCCGGCCGGCCAGCGACACCGACCGCTCCAGGTGCCGCTGCGCCTCCGCCAGCCGGGTCCGGGCCTGGCTGCCGACCGCGCCCCGGCTGGTGGTCACGTAGTCCGTCGCCGCGCCGATCGCGCTGCGGGCCGACAGCTGGGCCTGGTCCAGCAGCGCCGCCGCGCGCCGCCGTCCCGACTCCTGCTCCCGCGCCCCCGCCAGGGCCCCGTCGAGGGCCGCGTCCGCCTCCTCGACCCGGCGCAGGGCGTCGATCGGGTCGTACCGGCCCGCCGCCTGCTCCCGGCGCACGTCCGCCAGTACGGACTCCGCCCGGCCGATCCGGCCGCGCAGGTCGCCCGTCGGGGAGCCCGCCGCGGCACCGGTGAGCAGGCCGCGCGCGTCGGCGAGGTCCGTCTCCGTCTCGGTGAGGGCGCCCGGCAGCTTCCCGGCCGCCTCCGCCAGCTCCCGCGCCCGCCGCTCGACCGCGTCCACCAGGGTCGCGGCCTGGTCCACCGCGCCCTCGGCGGCCCGGACGTGCACGGCGGCCCGGCCGTTGTCCCCGGCGGCCAGGGCCGCCCGCGCCTCGCCGAGACTGGTCTCCGCGAAGAGGAGCCGGTCCTCGGCCCGTACGGGGTTGCCGGCCACCGGCGCGGACGCGGAGTCCGCGTACCGTCCCGTCAGCGCGGTCAGGGTCGCCCCGGCGGTGGCCGTACGGCCGCTCAGCGCCCGGAGGTGCGCCTCCACCGTGGCGAGGGCCTGCGGAGCGTTCCTCTCCAGGTCCCGCAGCCGGTCGAAGCCGGCCGACTCGGCGTCGAGCCTGCGGTTCGCCTCCGCGCAGCGGGAGACGATCTCCTCCAGCATCCGGCGCCGGGTGGCCTCGTCCTCCGGGTAGGCGTCGTCCAGCTGCTGGCGCAGCCGGAAGGCGTGCGTCAGCTCGTTCCCCGCGTACCGCACCGCCTCGGTGAAGGGGCCGACCGCGTCATCGCCGAACTGGGCCGTGGCGAAACCCAGTTCCTCGGTGCTGGTGCGGACGGCGTCGTCCGTCTCCACCAGCAGGGTCCTCGCCCGGGCGTCGAGCTCGGGCAGCGGGGCCGGCGCGGCCCGGGCGCCGTCCCAGCCGGCGTGACCGGTGGTGGTGCCCCTGCCCGGCCCGCCGCGCTTCCCGCGGCGCCGGTACGCGTACACCCCGAGCGCCCCGGCCGCGCCGACGGCGACCACCGGCAGCACGAAGTCCCCGGCCCCGCCGCCCCCGCCGGTCCCGCCGCCGGGGTCGGCCGCCCCGGGGGTGATCGCGGGCACGGGGACGGGCCGCCCGCCCAGCACGGCGTCGTAGCCGTTCGCCGCGCCGATCGCGGCGCCCGCCCAGTCGTTCTGGCGCAGTGCCGGTTCGACGGCGGTACGGGCGACGGCGTCGAGCTGCTCCTGGGTGAAACCGGAGTCCACATCGGCCGAATGGGCGTACTGGCGGCTGCCGGTCGCCACCGCGAGCAGGACGTCGTCCCGGCCCAGGCCGTTCTTGCGGGCGGTGGCGTCGGCCCAGCTCTGGGGGGACCGGTCGGAGAAGTCGTGCACGTACGTGACGAAGAGCTGGATCCGGCGGTCGGCGTAGAGCCGGTCGAGGGCCGCCGTCACGGCGGGGGCGCGGTCCCCGAGGGCGCCGACGCGGTCGGTGACCTGGCCCTGCCGCGACAGCGTGACGGGGTCCTCGGCGCGGGCCGGCCCCGCGCCGGCCAGCCCGAGCCCGCCGAGCGCGAGCGCGAGCAGGGCGGCGGCGAGGAGCAGCCCGGGGGTGGGGGTGCGGGGGAGCGTCCCGCGTCTCGGGGGGTGCACAGGGGGGACGTTAGGGCGCCGGCGGCGCCCCCGCACCCGGAGCGCCGCCCCGGCCGCCGCACCCGCAGCGCCGCGCCGGCCGCCGCCCCGGCGTGCGGGCTAGCGGGGGTCCGGGCGGCGCCGGATCTTGTTCCCCAGCCACACCAGGGGGTCGTACGCGCGGTCCACGGCCCGCTCCTTCAACGGGATCAGGGCGTTGTCGGTGATCTTGATGCCCTCGGGGCAGACCTCCGTGCAGCACTTGGTGATGTTGCAGTAGCCCAGCCCGTGTTCCTCCTGGGCGGTGCGCTTGCGGTCCAGGCCGGCGCCCTCGGCCGCGTCCAGCGGGTGCATGTCCAGTTCCGCGACCCGCATCAGGAAGCGCGGGCCGGCGAAGGCCGCCTTGTTCTCCTCGTGGTCGCGCACCACGTGGCAGGTGTCCTGGCACAGGAAGCACTCGATGCACTTGCGGAACTCCTGCGAGCGCTCCACGTCCACCTGCCGCATGCGGTAGTCGCCCGCCGCCACCCCCGGCGGGGGCACGAAGGCCGGCACCTCCCGGGCCTTGGCGTAGTTGAAGGACACGTCCGTGACCAGGTCGCGGATCACCGGGAAGGCGCGCAGCGGGGTGATCGTGACCGTCTCGTCCCGCTCGAAGACGGACATCCGCGTCATGCACATCAGCCGCGGCCGGCCGTTGATCTCCGCGCTGCACGAGCCGCACTTGCCCGCCTTGCAGTTCCAGCGGACCGCGAGGTCGGACGCCTGCGTCGCCTGGAGCCGGTGCACGATGTCCAGCACCACCTCGCCGTCGTGCACCTCGACCGTGAAGTCCCGCAGTTCCCCGCCCTCCGCGTCGCCCCGCCAGACCCGGAAGCGTGCGTCGTATGTGGTCACCCGTAGAGCTCCTCTTCGGCGAGGTACTTGGCCAGCTCTTCCTTCTCGAAGAGCGCGAGCAGGTCGGGCCGGATCGGCTCGGTACGGACCCGCTCCAGCGCGATCCGCGCCGCGGCGGGATCGGCGGGGGCCGGATCGACCGGGCGGCACAGCAGGTTCACCGGACGCCACTGCCGCTCCATCGCCGGGCAGTCCTCGCGGGTGTGCCCGCCCCGGCTCTCGGTGCGCTCCAGGGCGGCGCGGGCCACGCACTCGCTGACCAGCAGCATGTTGCGCAGGTCCAGCGCCAGGTGCCAGCCCGGGTTGAACTGCCGGTGCCCCTCGACCCCGGCGCGGGCCGCCCGTACGCGCAGGACCGCCAGCCGCTCCAGTGCCTCGGCCATCTCGCCCGCCCGGCGGATGATGCCGACCAGATCGTTCATCGTCGTCTGGAGCTCCTGGTGGAGGGTGTACGGGTTCTCCGCGCCCTCGTCCGCGTGGAAGGGGGCCAGCGCCTCTGCGGCCGCCGCGTCGATCTGCGCCTGGGACACCTCGGGCCGCCGGCCCGGGGCGGCCGCGTACCGGGCCGCGTGCAGCCCGGCCCGCCGGCCGAAGACCAGCAGGTCGGAGAGGGAGTTGCCGCCGAGCCGGTTCGAGCCGTGCATGCCGCCCGCCACCTCGCCGGCGGCGAACAGCCCCGGTACGCCGACCGTGGCGGCGGTGTCGGAGTCGACCGCGATGCCGCCCATCACGTAGTGGCAGGTCGGGCCGACCTCCATGGGCTCGGCGGTGATGTCCACGTCCGCCAGCTCCTTGAACTGGTGGTACATGGACGGCAGCCGGCGTTTGATCTTCTCCGCCGGCATCCGGGTGGACACGTCGAGGAACACCCCGCCGTGCGGGGAACCGCGGCCGGCCTTGACCTCCGCGTTGATGGCGCGGGCCACTTCGTCGCGGGGCAGCAGTTCGGGAGGACGGCGGTTGTGGTCCGGGTCCTCGTACCAGCGGTCGCCCTCCTCCTCCGACTCGGCGTACTTGTCCTTGAAGACGTCGGGGACGTAGTCGAACATGAACCGCCGGCCCTCGGAGTCGCGCAGCACCCCGCCGTCGCCGCGCACGGACTCCGTGACGAGGATCCCCTTCACCGAGGGCGGCCAGACCATGCCCGTGGGGTGGAACTGCACGAACTCCATGTTCAGCAGCGGGGCGCCGGCGAGCAGGGCCAGCGCGTGTCCGTCGCCGGTGTACTCCCAGGAGTTGGAGGTGGTCTTGAAGGACTTGCCGATCCCGCCGGTGGCCAGCACCACCGCCGGGGCCTCCAGGACGAAGAAGCGGCCGGACTCGCGCTCGTAGCAGAAGGTCCCCGAGACGCGGGAGTCCGCGGCGGAGCCGCTGCCGGACCCGGTCGTGAGGACCCTGGTGACCGTGCACTCCTGGAAGACCTTCAGGCGGGCCTCGTAGTCCCCGTACTCCTGGAAGTCCTCCTGCTGGAGGGCGACGATCTTCTGCTGGAGGGTGCGGATCAGCTCCAGGCCGGTCCGGTCGCCGACGTGCGCGAGGCGCGGGTACTCGTGCCCGCCGAAGTTGCGCTGGGAGATCCGGCCGTCGGGGGTGCGGTCGAAGAGCGCGCCCCAGGTCTCCAGCTCCCACACCCGGTCCGGGGCCTCCTTGGCGTGCAGCTCGGCCATCCGCCACTGGTTGAGGAACTTCCCGCCGCGCATGGTGTCGCGGAAGTGGACCTGCCAGTTGTCGCCCTCGTTGACGTTGCCCATGGAGGCGGCGATCCCGCCCTCCGCCATCACCGTGTGGGCCTTGCCGAAGAGGGACTTGCAGATCACGGCCGTGCGGGCGCCGCGCTCGCGGGCCTCGATCGCGGCCCGCAGCCCGGCACCGCCCGCGCCGACCACGACCACGTCCCACTGCTGCCGTTCCACTTGAGCCATCTCAGAAGATCCTCGGGTCGGTGATGGTGCCGCTGGCCAGCAGGTACACGTAGAAGTCGCACAGGGCCACGCTGATCAGGGAGGCCCAGGCGAGCTGCATGTGGCGGGCGTTGAGCCGGCTGACCCAGCCCCACAGCCGGTAGCGCACCGGATGCTTCGAGAAGTGCCTGAGGCGGCCGCCCACGATGTGCCGGCAGGAGTGGCAGGAGAGGGTGTAGGCCCAGATCAGCACGATGTTGGCGAGGAAGACCAGGGTGCCCAGCCCCATGTGGCCCCACGCGTAGTGCTCGTCGCGGAAGGTCAGCACGGTGTCGTACGTGAGGATGCCCGCCACCGGCACCGCCGCGTAGAAGAAGTACCGGTGCAGGTTCTGCAGGACCAGCGGGAAGCGGGTCTCACCGGTGTACGCGGCGTGCGGCTCGGCGACGGCGCAGGCGGGCGGCGAGGCCCAGAAGCCCCGGTAGTAGGCCTTGCGGTAGTAGTAGCAGGTCAGCCGGAAGCCGAGCGGGAAGACCAGGATCAGCAGGGCGGGCGACAGCCCCCACCAGCTGCCGAACAGGTCGAGGTTCGGGCCGTCCCGCATCGGCCGGCAGTTCTCCGCCAGGCAGGGCGAGTAGAACGGGGAGACGTACGGGGCCGCGTAGTAGTGGTCGTTGGCGAAGGCCCGCCAGGTCGAGTACGCGATGAAGGCGAGCAGCCCGGCCGCGGTGCCGGCGGGCGACAGCCACCACCGGTCGGTGCGCAGGTGCCGGGCCGCGATCGCGGCCCGGGAGGGGCCGTGGACCCCGCCGGGCCGTTGCTGGGGTGGTTCCGTGCCTGTGGCCAAGGGGAACTCCGGGTGGAGTGGACGGGGGGTGGCCCAGGAGGCCCGGCCGCCGCGGCGGCCGGGCCAGATGGGGATGCCGTGCGCCGGACGGCCGGCCGGGTGAACGGCCGGCCTGATGAACGTCCGGACGGGACGGCTGGACGCCTGGACGGCTGGACGCCTGGACGGCCCGGTGGCTAGGGGGCGCGGCGGTCGCGGGCGCCGAGCCCCTCGTCGTCGGTGTCCGTCCACAGCGCGTTGTCGTACGGGGTGTCCGGGATGGTCACCATCCCGGAGTTCTCCGGCGGCCGGGAGCCGGCGGCCGGCACCTGCCGGGCGACGTCCTTCTCCAGCTGCTCCACCGAGCGGACCAGCTGGTCGAGGTTGCGCCGTACGGCGGTCAGATCGTCTTGCAGGGACATGACTTGCCCTCACTTCCGCAGGGTGCGGTGGCAACGCTCACGGGCGCCTGCGAGTGTCGCGCCTCCCGTCCCCGGTTGTGAAGGGACGTGCAGCGATTCCGGGCGCGCAGGCGCAAACCGTGCGCCCCTCCCTGCCCCTATTTTCATC
This sequence comes from Streptomyces sp. NPDC034086, assembly GCF_055575515.1. Lineage (NCBI taxonomy): Bacteria > Bacillati > Actinomycetota > Actinomycetes > Kitasatosporales > Streptomycetaceae > Streptomyces > Streptomyces sp. NPDC034086. The sequence continues at coordinate 373,161 of NZ_JBVISM010000002.1, forward strand.
CCTCGAACGAGGGACCGCGCGCCTGGCCGCCGCGCCCGGCGGCGGCCCCCGGGCCGGGGCCCGCGGCCGCGGGCGCAAGCCGGATTGGTCCGCACGGGTGGGGTTCGCGGCGTGGCGAGCGGCCCCTGCGATCCCCGCGGGCGGTGGTCGATTTCAGTGGGTTTCCACACCGGTGTGATCAGCTCCATATACCGCCGAACGTGATCAAGACCCTTTTTCACGGCCCTCGCGCCCCGCCCCGGAGGTACCACCCATGACCCAGAGAAGGCGCAGGTCCTTGGCGCTCCTCACCTCGGGAGTCCTCGCACTGCCGCTCCTCGCGGGGTGCGGGGCGGGCGAGGACGAGGGCGGCCCGGCCGCCGCCGGGCCGGACATCGCGGCGACCGCCCGCGAGCAGGTCGCCGACGGCGGTGTGCTGCGCTGGGCCGTGGACTCCCTGCCGCAGACCCTGAACACCTTCCAGGCCGACGCCGACGCCGCCACCCACCGGATCGCCGGCGCGGTCCTGCCCCACCTGTTCACCCTGGACGCCAAGGGCCGGCCGGTGGCCGATCCCGACTACCTGGAGAAGGCCGAGGTCGTCGAGCGCGAGCCCAAGCAGGTCGTCCTGTACAAGCTGAACCAGCAGGCGGTGTGGAGCGACGGGCGCGAGATCGGGGCCGCCGACTTCGTCGCCCAGTGGCGGGCCCTGAACGGCAAGGACTCGGCGTACTGGACCGCCCGCAACGCCGGCTACGACCGGATCGAGAAGATCGAGCGCGGCAAGAACGACCTGGAGGTCAGGGTCACCTTCGCCAGGCCGTACGGCGACTGGCGCTCCCTGTTCAGCCCGCTCTACCCCAAGCAGGTCATGGGCACCCCCGAGGCCTTCAACGAGGGCGCCCGCAACGCCCTGAAGGTCACCGCCGGGCCCTTCGGACTGGGGACCGTCGACAAGAAGACCGGCACCGCCGCCCTCACCCGCAACCCCCGCTGGTGGGGCCGTCCCGCCAAGCTGGACACGCTCGTCCTGACGGCCGTGCCCCGGGCGGGCCGCCCGGCCGCGCTGGCCGCCGGGAAGATCGACCTGGGCGAGATCGACCGCGCGGGCGCGGACCGCATCGCCCTCGCGCACCGGGACGCCGGACGCGTGGACGGTACGCACGGCCCGGCCGCCTCCCTCACCCCCGCGCAGGCCACCCTCTCCTGGGCACTGGCCCACGGCGCCGACGAGGACCGGGCCAGGGAGGAACAGGAGGCCCGGCAGCAGAAGGCCGCGGCCGTCAAGAAGTACGCCGAGGAGCAGGCGGCCCTGCGCCGCTTCACCGTCCGCAAGTCCCTGGAGCCCGCCTACACGCAGCTGGCCATGAACGGGGCCTCCGGCCCGCTGTCCGACGAGCGGGTCCGCCGGGCGGTCGCCCGCGCCCTGGACCGCAGGACGCTGGCCGAGACGGTCCTCAAGCCCCTGGGACTGCCCGCCAAGCCGGTCGGCAGCCACCTGGCGCTGGCCGGCCAGCAGGCGTACGCCGACAACAGCCAGGCCCTCGGCGGCCAGGACACCCAGGCGGCCCAGGCCCTGCTCGCGGACGCGGGCTGGCGCAGGGGCGGCAAGCTGAACGAGCCGGCCGGGGCGAAGGCGGGGGCCGAGAGCGCCGGGGGCGAGCAGGACGACTCCAAGACCCCGGCGGGGGCGAAGCCCGCTCCCGGTGACGGCACCGGCGACGACGGCCTCTACATCGTGGGCGACGACGACGGACGCAACGGCGACCTGCGCTCCGCCACCGCCGGCCTGGGCATCCGCCCGGGCCTGCCCGGCGCCCCCGCGGCGGGGCTGCGCGTCCTGCCGGAGGGCTCCCCGCACGGCTTCGGGGCGGACCCGGCCGACGGGCTCGCCGCCTTCGGCCGCACGGGCCTGCCCTCGCCGGCCCTGGCCCCGGCCTCCCTCGCCGCGCAGCAGGAGGAGGCGCTCCTCGCCCAGGCGGAGGCCCTCGCGGCGGCGAAGGCGGCCCCGGCCGCGGGTGACGACGGCAAGGGCCCCGCGGAGGGCGACGACGCCAAGGCCGCCCCGGCCGCGGACGAGGGCGGCAAGGGTCCCGCCGCCAGCCCGGCCCCCGTGCCCGCCAAGCAGGCCGCCCGCACCTCCGGCTCGCTGCTCGCCAAGGACGGCAAGGCGCTCAGCCTGCGCTTCGTCCTCCCGTCGGGCCCCGGCTCGGAGGCCCTGCGCTCGGTCGGCGAGCGGATCGCCCAGATGCTCCAGAAGGTCGGCATCGGCACCGAGATCAAGAAGGTCGCCGACGAGAGCTTCTTCAAGGACCACATCGCCTCGGGCCAGTACGACCTGGCCCTCTACTCCTGGCCCGCGACGGCCTTCCCGGCCACCGACGCCCGGCCCATCTTCGCCAAGCCGGAGCCGGCCGCGGACGGCTCGCTCCTCGTCGAGCAGAACTACACCAGGGTCGGCACCGACCACATCGACCAGCTCTTCGACCAGGCGGCCGGCGAGCTGGACGAGAACCGGGCCCGCGAGCTGATGCGCAAGGCGGACGCCCGGATCTGGGCGGCGGCCGGCTCCATCCCGCTCTACCAGCGCCCCGAGCTGGTCGCCGTCAAGCCGGGCCTGGTCAACGCGGGCGCCTTCGGTCTCGGGACGCCCCGCTACCAGGACATCGGCTGGAAGAAGCCGCCGCGGGCCGAGGACGCCGGGAAGGAGAAGAAGAAGTAGTCCCGGCGGGAGGCGCGGGGGAGAAGAAGTGGTGAAAAAACGGGGCCTGTCAGGTTGACCCCGGAGCGGCAAGCTCAGAAGTGACTCAATTTCCTTGCCCGCCGGATTCCCGGCGGGCAAGGTCGTGCCCACACCCATTGACCCGCACGAACACTGGCCCCACCGACAGCCGGGACCCCCCACCCCGAGCCCGGCCGTCCTCAGTCGTCCGGCCCCTTGACAGCCCCCGGCGGGCGGTTCCCGCCATTCGACGTACCATGGGGTAAGGCCGTGGCAGGTTTTCCGCCCGGTCGAGGCGCGCGTGCCGGACCGTACGCGTCGCCATCCACGATCCCGGGAGAAGCGCCGAAGTGCCCACGCGCCACGACATCCGTAACGTCGCCATCGTCGCCCACGTCGACCATGGAAAGACGACCATCGTCGATGCCATGCTCAAGCAGGCCGGTGCCTTCGCCGCCCACCAGCAGCTCGACGACCGCATGATGGACTCGAACGACCTGGAGCGTGAGAAGGGCATCACGATCCTCGCCAAGAACACGGCGGTGAAGTACCACCCCAAGGACGGTGGGGCCCCGATCACGATCAACATCATCGACACCCCCGGCCACGCCGACTTCGGTGGCGAGGTCGAGCGCGGTCTGTCGATGGTGGACGCCGTCGTCCTGCTGGTGGACGCCTCCGAGGGTCCGCTGCCCCAGACCCGCTTCGTGCTCCGCAAGGCCCTCCAGGCCCGGATGCCCGTCATCCTCTGCATCAACAAGACGGACCGCCCGGACTCCCGGATCGACGAGGTCGTCAACGAGACGTACGACCTCTTCCTGGACCTGGACGCCGACGAGGACCAGATCGAGTTCCCGATCGTCTACGCCTGCGGCCGTGACGGCGTCGCCTCGCTGACCAAGCCGGAGGACGGCACCGTCCCCGCGGACAGCGACAACCTGGAGCCGTTCTTCTCCACCATCCTGGAGCACGTCCCGGCCCCGGTGTACGACGAGGAGGCCCCCCTCCAGGCCCACGTCACCAACCTGGACGCCGACAACTTCCTCGGCCGCATCGCACTGCTGCGCGTCGAGCAGGGCGAGCTGCGCAAGGGCCAGACCGTGGCCTGGATCAAGCGCGACGGGACGATCTCCAACGTCCGCATCACCGAGCTGATGATGACCGAGGCGCTCACCCGCAAGCCCGCCGAGGTCGCCGGTCCCGGTGACATCTGCGCCGTCGCCGGCATCCCCGACATCATGATCGGCGAGACCCTCGCCGACCCGGAGAACCCGATCGCGCTTCCGCTGATCTCGGTCGACGAGCCGGCGATCTCCATGACCATCGGCACGAACACCTCCCCGATGGTCGGCCGCGGCGGCACGGGCAAGGGCGCGGACGCGAAGTCCGCGGTCAAGGACCGCAAGGTCACCGCCCGCCAGGTCAAGGACCGCCTCGACCGCGAGCTGATCGGCAACGTCTCGCTGCGCGTCCTGGACACCGAGCGTCCGGACGCCTGGGAGGTCCAGGGGCGTGGTGAGCTCGCGCTCGCCATCCTGGTCGAGCAGATGCGCCGCGAGGGCTTCGAGCTGACCATCGGCAAGCCGCAGGTCGTCACGCAGGAGATCGACGGCAAGGTGCACGAGCCGGTCGAGCGCATGACCATCGACGTGCCCGAGGAGCACATGGGCGCGGTCACGCAGCTCATGGGCGTCCGCAAGGGCCGCATGGACAACATGTCGAACCACGGCTCCGGCTGGGTCCGCATGGAGTTCGTCGTCCCGTCGCGCGGCCTCATCGGCTTCCGTACGGAGTTCCTGACCAACACCCGCGGTACGGGCATCGCCCACTCGATCCACGAGGGCCACGAGCCGTGGTTCGGCCCGCTGGTCACCCGTAACAACGGTTCGCTGGTCGCCGACCGCGCCGGTGCGGTCACGCCGTTCGCGATGATCAACCTGCAGGAGCGCGGCGTCCTGTTCACCGAGCCCGGCACCGAGGTGTACGAGGGCATGATCGTCGGCGAGAACTCGCGCTCCGACGACATGGACGTGAACATCACCAAGGAGAAGAAGCTCACCAACATGCGTGCGGCTTCGGCGGACAACACGGAGAACGTGATCCCGCCGCGCAAGCTCTCCCTGGAGCAGTCCCTGGAGTTCTGCCGCGACGACGAGTGCGTCGAGGTGACCCCGGAGGCCGTGCGCATCCGCAAGGTCGTCCTCGACCAGAAGGAGCGCTCGCGCACCGCGTCGCGCGCCAAGTCCGCCAAGTAGTACGCGAGTCGGACTCTGGCCGAAAGCAGTACGGCCGACAGCGGCCCCTCCCCCCACCGGACCGGTGCGGGGAGGGGCCGTTCGCGTTTGTCAAACGGATTATTGCGTTCTGATGTCCGCATACCGACCGTGACGCTCCGGATGATGAGCTAACCGTCCGTTTCGCACGTGTCTGTCTCCTATCCGTTTGTCCGGATTTCGGGTTTTGGCCCTGCGGTGATGTTGTGAAAACGAGACCACTTAAGTGTGGTTTACGGCCTGGCAGTCCCTGAGGATGGCTCCATTGAGCTCGGGTCAATGGGTCACACGCTGTGGGGAGCGTCGACTCACGAGCACACACGATGGGACCGGATTTCGCTGTCAGGGGTGTCAGCGGGAACCGGGTCCTTCACGAATCGACAGTGACTCCTGAGGAGGCAAATACCCATGCGCGGAGCAACGAGCGCCAAGTGGGTCGCGGGTGCCGTGATCGTGGCCATGGCCGCGACGGCCTGCAGCACCGGTAGCAACGACGCCGGTGGCAAGGGCGGCAGCATCACGGTTGTGCTCGGCGAGCCGCAGCACGAGCTGGTCGGTCAGAACACGGCCGAGTCCGAGGGCGCCGAGGTCCTCAACGCGCTCTTCGACGGTCTGGTCGACTACGACACCAAGACCAACGAGCCGAAGCTCGACGCCGCCGAGTCCATCGAGACCACGGACTCGAAGACCTGGACCATCAAGGTCAAGCAGGGCCGCACCTTCCACAACGGTGAGAAGGTCGACGCCCAGTCCTTCGTCCGTGCCTGGAACTGGGGCGCCAACCAGGAGAACGCGGCCGAGGGCCTCCCGTTCTTCTCCAAGATCGAGGGCTCCGACGAGCTCGCGCCGGGCAAGGGCAAGAAGCCCACCGCCACGGAGCTCAAGGGCCTCAAGATCGTTGACGAGAACACCTTCACCGTCACGCTGAAGGAGCCGTTCTCCCAGTTCAAGACCATGCTGGGCTACAACGCCTTCTACCCGCTGCCGAAGGCCTTCGAGACCACCGACCTGAAGAAGTTCGGTGACAACCCGATCGGCAACGGACCCTTCCAGATGGACGGTTCCTGGGAGCACAACAAGCAGATCAAGGTCAAGCGCTTCGAGAAGTACCCGGCCGAGGGCCGCGCGAAGCTCGCGAACGTCACCTTCAAGATCTACGACAACATGGACACGGCGTACAACGACCTGCGCGCCGACAACATCCAGATCGTCGACAAGCTCCCGATCTCCGCGATGGCCACCGTCTCGCAGGAGTTCGGCGACCGCTACATCTACAAGCCCGAGTCGGCCGTCGGCTACCTCGGCCTCCCGCTCGAGACGAACCCCGAGGCGTTCGGCAAGCTGGAGATCCGTCAGGCCATCTCCATGGCCATCGACCGGGACACGCTGACGAAGACCATCTTCAACGGCACCCGCAAGCCGGCCGACGACTTCATCAGCCCCATCATCCCGGGCTACCGCAAGGGCGCGCTGGGCGAGTTCGGCCAGTACAACCCGACCAAGGCCAAGGAGCTCTTCGACAAGGCCGGCGGTGTCCCCGGCAACAAGATCGAGCTCGGCTACAACGCCGACGGCGGCCACAAGGAGTGGATCGAGGCCGTCGCCAACCAGCTGAAGGCGAACCTCGGCATCGAGGTCACCGCCAAGCCGTACGCCAAGTTCGGTGACATGCTGGACGACCTCCAGGCGTCGAAGTACAAGGGCGCGTTCCGCATGGCGTGGTCCATGGACTACCCGGCGGCCGAGAACTACCTGCGTCCGGTCTTCTCGAAGGTCGCGATCGAGCAGGGCTCCAACTACGGCCACTACCGTAACGACGAGTTCGAGAAGGTCATGGCGGAGGCCGACAAGGCCACCGATGCGGCCGAGGGTCTGAAGCTGTACCAGAAGGCCGATGACATCGTCATCCGCGACCTTCCGTACATCCCGGTGTTCACGTACATGTCCTCCGCGGCCTACTCCAAGTCCGTGAAGAACGTCGAGGTCGACGCCCAGGGCCGCATGGACCTGGCCAACGTCGAGCGCAACTAACACCCCTCGTCACTTAGGGGCTTCGGGGGCGGGCAGACGGAATCAGGTTTCCGTCCGCCCGCCCTTTCCCCCTGTTCTTTGCTGGAGGTCTGATGGGCCGCTACCTCATCCGCCGACTCATACAGGCGATCCCTGTCCTGCTCGGTGCCACGTTCCTGATTTACTTCCTGGCCTTCAAACTCCCGGGCGACCCGGTGCAGGCTCTGGCCGGTGAGAAGAAGGCAGACCCGCTCGTCGCGGAGATGCTTCGGGCGAAGTACCACCTCAACGACTCCTTCCTGTCCCAGTACTGGAACTACATCACCAACCTGTTCCAGTTCGACCTCGGCGAGACGCTGACCGGGCGCAGGGTCTGGGACAAGATCACCGAGGCGTTCCCGTACACCGTGAACCTCGCCCTCGTCGCCTTCGTCATCGAGGCCGCCGTGGGTGTCCTGGCCGGCATCATGGCCGCGCTGCGCCGCGGCAAGTTCCTCGACCAGCTGGTCCTGCTCTCCACCCTGTTCGTCATCTCGATCCCGGTCTTCGTGAGCGGGTTCATCCTTCAGCTGACGCTGGGCGTCCAGCTCAAGAACAGCTGGGGCATCGACTTCTTCTCCGTTTCCTTCAACGAGAACGACGGTCTCCGCGCCTACCTCCTCCCGGCGCTGGTGCTCGCCTCGACCTCGCTCGCGTACGTGGCTCGACTGACCCGTACGTCGATGATGGAAACGATGCGTGCCGACTACGTGCGCACCGCGACCGCGAAGGGCCTGCCGCGCCGCCGCGTCGTCGTCAACCACGCACTGCGCAACGCGCTCATCCCGATCGTCACCTTCCTCGGCGCCGACCTCGGCGCGCTGATGGGCGGTGCGGTCATCACCGAGAAGATCTTCAACATCCACGGGATCGGCGGTCTGCTGGCCGAGTCGGTGTACCGGAAGGAGGGCACCGTGATCGTGGGCGTCGTCTCGCTCCTGATCATCGTGTACCTCGTCGCCAACCTGATCGTGGACCTGCTCTACGCAGTGCTCGACCCGAGGATCCGCTATGCGTGACACAACTACGGTGGGGGACGAGTTGACCAGCACCCAGACCCCCGGAGCCCCTTCCGTCGGTGGTCCGTCCGCCAAGGCCGGCAAGGGCAAGGAGAAGAAGGCGCGCGAGGCCAGCCTCTGGTCAGACGCCGTCTCCGACCTGCGCCGCAACCCGATCTTCCTGATCGGTGCCGTACTGGTCGTCCTTCTGGTCCTGGTGTCCGCTGTGCCGCAGTGGTTCACCTCCGGCAGCCCGTTCGAGGCGGGCGCCTGCAAGCTGCAGGACACACTGAAGAAGCCGAGCGCCGACCACTGGTTCGGCTTCGACGTCCAGGGCTGCGACGTCTACACGCGTACCGTGTGGGCCGCCCGGAACTCGATCATCGTCGGTGTCGTCACCACGACGATCGTGCTGCTCGTCGGCGGTGTCCTCGGCCTGATCGCCGGCTGGATCGGCGGCTTCGTCGACAGCGTCCTGTCCCGCTTCACCGAGATCTTCTTCGCGATCCCGCTGCTGCTCGGCGGCATGCTGATCATGTCGGGCCTCGGCCAGGGCAACGCCTGGACCGTGTCCGTCGTACTCGCGACCCTCGGCTGGCCGCAGATCTTCCGCATCATGCGGTCCTCGGTGCTGCAGAACAAGAACAACGACTACGTGGTGGCGGCCCGCGCACTGGGTGCCGGCACTCTGCGGATCACGACCCGGCACATCCTGCCGAACGCCGTGGCCCCCGTGATCGTGGTCGGTGCGATCAGCCTGGGCGTCTACATCTCCGCCGAGGCGGCGCTGTCCTTCCTGGGCATCGGTGTCCAGCCCCCTGAGATCTCCTGGGGCCTGATGGTCAGCGACGCCAAGGACCGCTGGCTCCAGGCACCCCACGTGCTGCTGTTCCCGGCCGCCGCGCTGAGCATCACCGTGCTCGCGTTCATCATGGTCGGCGACGCGGTACGCGACGCCCTCGACCCGAAGCTGCGCTGAGGAAGGGCGTACGTTGACCACCATCGACAAGACCTCGAACGTCCCCGCGCCCCGTTCGGCGCCGGAGGGGACCCCCCTGCTCGAAGTGCGCGACCTGCACGTCGAGTTCCACACCCGCGACGGAGTCGCCAAGGCCGTCAACGGAGTCTCGTACTCCGTGGACGCCGGCGAGACCCTCGCCGTGCTCGGCGAGTCCGGCTCGGGCAAGTCCGTGACGGCGCAGGCCATCATGGGCATCCTCGACATGCCGCCCGGCAAGATCCCCTCCGGTGAGATCCTCTTCCAGGGCCAGGACCTGCTGAAGCTCCCGGCCGAGGAGTTCCGCAAGGTCCGCGGCTCGAAGATCGCCATGATCTTCCAGGACGCGCTCTCCTCGCTGAACCCGGTGCACACCGTCGGCGCCCAGCTCGGCGAGATGTTCCGGGTCCACCGGGGCATGTCCAAGAAGGACTCCCTCACCAAGGCCGTCGAGCTCATGGACCGGGTGAAGATCCCCGCCGCCAAGGCGCGCGTGGGCGACTACCCGCACCAGTTCTCCGGCGGCATGCGCCAGCGCATCATGATCGCCATGGCGATGGCCCTGGAGCCGGACCTGATCATCGCCGACGAGCCGACCACGGCCCTCGACGTCACGGTCCAGGCCCAGGTGATGGACCTGCTCGCGGAACTCCAGCGCGAGATGAACATGGGCCTGATCCTGATCACCCACGACCTCGGCGTCGTCGCCGACGTCGCGGACAAGATCGCCGTCATGTACGGCGGCCGGATCGTCGAGACCGCCCCGGTCCACGAGATCTACAGCCGCCCGGCCCACCCGTACACCCGCGGCCTGCTCGACTCGATCCCGCGCCTGGACCAGAAGGGCCAGGAGCTCTACGCGATCAAGGGCCTGCCGCCCAACCTGCTCAACATCCCCCCGGGCTGCGCCTTCAACCCGCGCTGCCCCAAGGCGCAGGACGTCTGCCGCACCGACGTGCCGGTCCTGCACCAGGTGACCGAGCAGGACGGCACCGAGCTGCCCGGCCGCGGCAGCGCGTGCCACTTCTGGAAGGAGCAGATCCATGGCTGACCTCACCAAGGACCGGGGCGAGCCGATCCTCCAGGTGCGCAACCTGGTCAAGCACTTCCCGCTGACCCAGGGCATCCTGTTCAAGAAGCAGATCGGCGCGGTCAAGGCCGTCGACGGCGTCTCCTTCGACCTCTACCGGGGCGAGACCCTCGGCATCGTCGGCGAGTCCGGCTGCGGCAAGTCCACCGTCGCCAAGCTGCTGATGAGCCTGGAGAAGGCCACCGCCGGCGAGGTCTTCTACAAGGGCCAGGACATCACCAAGCTGTCCGGCGCCGCCCTGAAGGCGGTCCGCCGCAACATCCAGATGGTGTTCCAGGACCCGTACACCTCGCTGAACCCGCGCATGACGGTCGGCGACATCATCGGCGAGCCGTACGAGATCCACCCCGAGGTGGCTCCGAAGGGCGACCGGCGCCGCAAGGTCCAGGAGCTCCTGGACGTGGTGGGCCTGAACCCGGAGTACATCAACCGCTACCCGCACCAGTTCTCCGGCGGCCAGCGCCAGCGCATCGGCATCGCCCGCGGCCTCGCGCTGAACCCGGAGATCATCATCTGCGACGAGCCGGTCTCCGCGCTCGACGTGTCGGTGCAGGCACAGGTCATCAACCTGATGGGCAAGCTCCAGGACGAGTTCGACCTCTCCTACGTGTTCATCGCGCACGACCTGTCCATCGTCCGGCACATCTCGGACCGCGTGGGCGTCATGTACCTGGGCAAGATGGCCGAGATCGGCACCGACGCCGAGATCTACGACCACCCCACCCACCCGTACACCCAGGCGCTGCTGTCCGCCGTGCCGGTGCCGGACCCGGACGCCCGCGAGGGCCGCGAGCGGATCATCCTCACCGGTGACGTCCCCTCCCCGGCCAACCCGCCGTCGGGCTGCCGCTTCCGCACCCGCTGCTGGAAGGCCGAGGAGAAGTGCGCCACGGAGGAGCCGCTGCTGGCGATCCCGACGCGCTTCGTGGGCTCCGCCAGCCCGGCCGCGCACGAGTCCGCCTGCCACTTCGCGGAGGAGAAGGCCGTCCTGGCCGTCTGACCCCCGCGAGGCGTACGCGTATCCCGGGCGCCCGGGACGGAGCAGAGGCTCCGTCCCGGGCGCCCGGGCGTTTCCCGCCCGTACCCGGGGTCCGAAGTCCGTTGCGGCCGCGCCCCCGCGCCGCCGACAGTGGGCGGATGACCGACACGCTGACCGTCCGCCCGGCCGGGCCCGGGGACGCCGCCGACATCTGCGCACTGCTCAACGCCGTCGACGTCATCGAGATCGGCAGACCCGAGACCGGCCTGGGCGCCGTCGAGGCCGACCTCAACCACCCCGGGGTGGACCTGGCCACCGACTCCTGGCTCGCCTTCCGGCGCGGCCGGCTCCTCGCGTACGCCCTCGTCTGGGCCGACTCCGGACCCGGCCGGATCGACGGCGACCACTACGTCCTGCCCGGCCACGACGAGGCCGCCCTGCACCTGCTGCGGCTGATGGAGGCGCGGGCCCGCGCGATGGCCGCCGGCACCGCCGCCGGTGCCCGGCTGCGCATCCAGCTCAACGTCCGGCCCACCCTCGACCTCACCCTCCTCACCGGCCGCAGCTACCGCGGCGTCCGGCGCCACCAGGTGATGACCCGCCGGCTCTCGCCCGCCGCGGACCTCCCGCCCGCCCCGCCCGAGGGCCTCGTCCTGCGCGACTGCGCCGCCGACGAGGCCGACCGCCGCCGCGCCCACGCCCTCGTGGAGGAGACCTTCGCCGCCCACTTCGGGCACGCGCACCGCCCGTACGAGGCCTGGCTCGACCACATCGACGGCCGCGCCCTGGACTGGTCGCTGGTGTGGATCGCGAGCCTGCCCGGGAAGGGCGACGCGGCCGTCCTCGTCACCCGCGACGACCGCACCAGCATGGGGTGGGTCAGCCACCTGGGCGTACGCGAGGACCTGCGAGGCCGCGGCATCGGCACCCACCTCCTGCGCCACGGCTTCGCCGCCTACGCCGCCCGCGGCCGCCGCACCCTGGGCCTCGGCGTGGACACCCTCAACGAGACCGGGGCCCTGGCGCTCTACGAGGCGCACGGCATGGGCCTGCACTACGCGGTCGACACCTGGGAGCTGCCGTTGCACTCGCAGGGGTGACAGGCGGGGGACGCGGGGGTGCAATCGGTCCAACCGGGCGTGCGCGCGGGCTCACATGCGGTGACATTGCCCCTAGTGAGTCCCGGTACCCCTAGGAGGCAGTCCATGCGCGGAGCCACCCACGCCAAGTGGGCCGCATGTGCGGTGGCCGTCGCCCTCGCGGCGACGGCCTGCGGCGGCGGGAGCGACAGCGGCGGGGGCGGTGGCGCGGACGGGATCGTCAGCTCCTCCTGGGGTGACCCGCAGAACCCGCTGGAGCCCGCCAACACCAACGAGGTGCAGGGCGGCAAGGTGCTCGACATGCTCTTCCGGGGCCTCAAGCGCTACGACGCCAAGACCGGCGAGGCCAGGAACATGGTCGCCGAGAAGATCGAGACCACCGACGGCCAGAACTTCACGATCACCCTGAAGGACGGCTGGAAGTTCAGCAACGACGAGCCGGTCACCGCCCAGTCCTTCGTCGACGCCTGGAACTACGCGGCGGACGTGCGCAACAAGCAGAACAACGCGCCCTTCTTCGCCGACATCGTCGGCTACGCCGACGTGCACCCCGCCGGCGGCGAACCGAAGGCCAAAACCATGTCGGGCCTGGTCGTCAAGGACCCCAGGACCTTCACCGTCGCCCTGAAGTCCAAGTTCTCCACCTGGCCCGAAACCCTCGGCTACCAGGCCTTCTCCCCGCTGCCCAAGGCCTTCTTCACCGACCACTCCGCCTGGCTGGACAAGCCCGTCGGCAACGGCCCGTACACGGTGGACTCGTACACCAAGGGCACCGGCATGAAGCTGCGCAAGTGGGAGGGCTACCCCGGGGAGGACAAGGCGCAGAACGGCGGCGTGGACCTCAAGGTCTACACCGACAACAACACCGCCTACACGGACCTGATCTCCGGCAACCTCGACCTCGTCGACGACGTTCCGGCGCAGCAGCTGAAGAACGTCAAGAACGACCTCGGCGACCGCTACATCAACCAGCCGGCCCTCATCATCCAGACCCTCACCTTCCCCCTGTACGACGCCCAGTGGGGCAAGGAGGGCATGGAGAAGGTCCGCCGGGGCATCTCGATGGCGATCAACCGCGAGGAGATCACCCAGCAGATCTTCCGCGAGACCCGCACCCCCGCCAAGGACTGGACCTCCCCGGCCCTCGGCGACAAGGGCGGCTTCGCGTCCACCCTCTGCGGCGACGCCTGCACGTACGACCCCGCCCAGGCCAAGAAGCTCATCCAGGAGGGCGGCGGCCTGCCCGGCGGCAAGATGACCCTCACCTCGAACGTGGACACCGGCTCGCACCGCGACTGGATGGACGCCGTCTGCAACAGCGTCAACAACGCCCTCGGCGAGGGCCCGGTCTGCACGGTCAACCCCGTCGGAACCTTCGCCGACTTCCGCAACCAGCAGAGCTCCTACAAGCTCACCGGCCCCTTCCGCTCCGGCTGGCAGGCCGACTACCCGCTGATCCAGAACTTCCTCCAGCCGCTGTACTACACCGGCGCCTCCTCCAACTACGGCAAGTTCAGCAACCCGGACTTCGACCGGCTCGTCGACCAGGCCAACCAGGAGACCGACGCCGCCAAGGCCATCGGCTCCTTCCAGGACGCGGAGAAGATCCTCGCCGAACAGATGCCGTCCATCCCCCTCTGGTACCAGAACGGCAGCGCGGGGCACTCCGAGCGGATCTCCGACGTCGCCCTGAACCAGTTCAGCGTCCCGGTCTACAACGAGATCAAGGTCAGCTGACCACTCCGACGGATCGATCCTGGAGCAGTCCATGGGACGTTACGTGATCCGGCGGCTGCTCCAGATGATCCCCGTGTTCATCGGCAGCACCTTCCTGATCTTCATCATGGTCTACGCGCTCGGCGACCCGGTCGCGGCCCTCTTCGGGGACAAGGCCCCCGACCCCGCCACGGCCGCGCGGATCCGCAAGGACCTCTACCTCGACCGCCCGCTGTGGGAGCAGTACGTCCACTACATGGGGCAGATCTTCAAGGGCGACTTCGGCACGGCCTTCAACGGCCAGCGGGTCACCGACCTGATGGCCACCGCCTTCCCCGTCACCCTGCGCCTGACCCTGGTCGCCATCGCCATCGAGATCCTCGTCGGCATCACCCTCGGCGTGGTCAGCGGACTGCGCCGGGGCAGGGCCGTCGACACCACCCTGCTGGTGCTCACCCTCGTCGTCATCTCCGTGCCCACCTTCGTCACCGGCTACCTGCTCCAGTTCCTCTTCGGCGTCACCTGGGGCTGGGTACGCCCCACCGTCTCCCCGGACGCCCCCTTCGCCGAGCTGATCCTGCCCGGCGTCGTCCTCGCCCTGGTCTCCCTCGCGTACGTCACCCGGCTCTCGCGGACCTCCATCGCCGAGAACGTCAAGGCCGACTACGTCCGCACCGCCGTCGCCAAGGGCCTGCCGCGCGGCCGGGTCATCACCCGCCACCTGCTGCGCAACTCCCTGATCCCGGTGGTCACCTTCATCGGCACCGACATCGGCGCCCTGATGGGCGGCGCCATCGTCACCGAGCGGATCTTCAACATCCACGGCGTCGGCTACCAGCTCTACCAGGGCATCCTGCGCAACAACTCGCCCACCGTGGTCGGCTTCGTCACCATCCTCGTCATCGTCTTCCTGGTGGCGAACCTGCTCGTCGACCTGCTCTACGCGGTCCTGGACCCGAGGATCCGTTATGCCTGAGCCCGAGAGCCCCGACCGCCCCGGCGGCCCCGGCGGCTACGACCCGGTGGGCCCCCGCCCCCGCGAGGCGATGTCACCCACCGGCCAGGGCGGCGCCATGGACCTGGCCCTCCAGGAGGCCGAGAGCGTGGAAGGCGTCGGCAAGGGATCCGGACCGGCCGACTCCGCCGGATCCGCCGGCCCCCGGGAGAAGGCCCGCTCCCTGTGGTCCGACGCCTGGCACCAGCTGCGCCGCAACCCCGTCTTCATCGTCTCCGCCCTGCTCATCCTCTTCCTCGTCGCCATCGCCGTGTGGCCCCAGCTCATCGCGAGCGGCGACCCCCTCCAGTGCGACCTGTCCAAATCGCAGCAGGGCTCCGCCCCCGGACACCCCTTCGGGTACGACACCCAGGGCTGCGACGTCTACACCCGCACCGTCCACGGCGCCCGCGCCTCCATCACCGTCGGCGTCTGCGCCACCGTCGGCGCCGCCCTGCTGGGATCCGTGCTCGGCGGACTCGCCGGCTTCTTCGGCGGCTGGGGCGACGCCCTGCTCTCCCGGGTGGCCGACGTCTTCTTCGGGATCCCCGTCGTCCTCGGCGGCCTGGTCTTCCTGTCCGTGGTCACCAGCACCACCGTGTGGCCCGTCGTCGGCTTCATCGTGCTGCTCGGCTGGCCGCAGCTCGCCCGCATCGCCCGCGGATCGGTGATCACCGCCAAGCAGAACGACTACGTCCAGGCCGCCCGGGCCCTCGGCGCCGGCAACGCCCGCATGCTGCTGCGCCACGTGGCCCCCAACGCCGTCGCCCCCGTCATCGTCGTCGCCACCATCGCGCTGGGCACCTACATCGCCCTCGAGGCCACCCTGTCCTTCCTCGGCGTCGGCCTGCGCCCGCCCACCGTCTCCTGGGGCATCGACATCTCCAACGCCGCCACCCAGATCCGCAACGCCCCGCACATGCTGCTCTGGCCGGCGGGCGCCCTGAGCCTGACGGTGCTCGCCTTCATCATGCTCGGCGACGCGGTGCGCGACGCCCTCGACCCCAAGCTGCGCTAGGGAGTGAGCCGCCAGATGCTGCTCGAAGTCCGCGACCTCCACGTGGAGTTCACCACCCGCGACGGAGTCGCCAAGGCCGTCAACGGGGTGAACTACTCGGTGGACGAGGGCGAGACCCTCGCCGTGCTCGGCGAGTCCGGCTCCGGCAAGTCGGTCACCGCCCAGGCCGTGATGGGGATCCTCGACGTCCCGCCGGGCCGGATCGCGGGCGGCGAGATCCTCTTCAAGGGCAAGGACCTCCTGAGGATGAAGGAGGAGGAGCGCCGCCGGATCCGCGGCGCCGACATGGCGATGATCTTCCAGGACGCCCTGTCCTCCCTCAATCCTGTCCTCAGCGTCGGCGCCCAGCTCGGCGAGATGTTCGAGGTCCACCGCGGGACGTCCCGCAGGGACGCCCGCGCCAAGGCCGTGGAGCTCATGGACCGGGTCAGGATCCCGGCCGCGAAACAGCGGGTGGGCGACTACCCGCACCAGTTCTCCGGCGGGATGCGCCAGCGCATCATGATCGCGATGGCGCTGGCCCTGGAACCCTCACTGATCATCGCCGACGAGCCGACCACGGCCCTCGACGTCACCGTCCAGGCCCAGGTGATGGACCTGCTCGCCGAGCTCCAGCGCGAGATGAACATGGGCCTGATCCTGATCACCCACGACCTCGGCGTCGTCGCCGACGTCGCCGACAAGATCGCCGTCATGTACGCGGGCCGGATCGTCGAGGCGGCCCCCGTCCACGAGATCTACAGGGCCCCCGCCCACCCGTACACCCGGGGCCTGCTCGACTCGATCCCGCGCCTGGACCAGAAGGGCCAGGAGCTCTACGCCATCAAGGGCCTGCCGCCGAACCTGCTGGCGATCCCGCCCGGCTGCGCCTTCAACCCGCGCTGCCCCATGGCCCGGCCCGTCTGCCGGACCGAGGTGCCGCCGCTCGCGGAGGTCGCCCCGGAGCGGGCCAGTGCCTGCTTCTTCTGGAAGGAGTGCCTCGGTGCCTGAGCCCATCCTGGAGGTCCGCGACCTGGTCAAGCACTACCCGCTGACCCGGGGCATCCTCTTCAAGAAGCAGGTCGGCGCGGTCAAGGCCGTCGACGGGGTCTCCTTCTCCCTCGCCCCCGGGGAGACCCTCGGCATCGTCGGCGAGTCCGGCTGCGGGAAGTCCACCGTCGCCCGGATGCTGGTCAACCTCGAACGCCCCACCGCCGGCGCGATCTCGTACAAGGGCGAGGACATCACCAAGCTGTCGGGCCGCGCCCTGAAGGCGGTCCGCCGCAACATCCAGATGGTGTTCCAGGACCCGTACACCTCGCTGAACCCGCGCATGACGGTCGGCGACATCATCGGCGAGCCGTACGAGATCCACCCCGAGGTGGCTCCGAAGGGCGACCGGCGCCGCAAGGTCCAGGAGCTCCTGGACGTGGTGGGCCTGAACCCGGAGTACATCAACCGCTACCCGCACCAGTTCTCCGGCGGCCAGCGCCAGCGCATCGGCATCGCCCGCGGCCTCGCGCTGCGGCCGGAGGTCATCGTCGCGGACGAGCCGGTGTCCGCCCTCGACGTCTCCGTCCAGGCCCAGGTCGTCAACCTGCTGGCGCGCCTGCAGGACGAGTTCGGCCTCTCGTACGTGTTCATCGCGCACGACCTCTCGATCGTCCGGCACATCTCCGACCGGGTCGGGGTCATGTACCTGGGCCGCGTCGTCGAGATCGGCACCGACACCGAGATCTACGACCACCCCACCCACCCGTACACCCAGGCACTGCTCTCCGCCGTGCCCGTGCCCGACCCGCTGGCCCGCGCCCACCGGGAGCGCATCATCCTCTCCGGCGACGTGCCCTCCCCGGCCAATCCGCCGTCGGGCTGCCGCTTCCGCACCCGCTGCTGGAAGGCCGAAACCCGCTGTGCGACGGAGGTCCCGCCGCTGGCCGTCCCGGCGGCGTTCCCCGTGGGCCCGGCCGCCCACCCCTCGGCCTGCCACTTCGCGGCCGAGAAGCAGGTGGTACCGGCTCCCGGCGAACTCCCGCCGCCGCCGGCACCGCTGACGGGGCGGTAGCCACCGGCCCGGCACGCCGGCCCGTGCCGGCCCGTGGCGGCCGGACGACGGGCCCCGCCGGCCGGCCCGCTCCGGCTGGAAGCGCACGGTCGGGGAGGCCGGCGAGCGATCATTTCCAGCCACCCCGCGCGGGGAGGTCCGCCCGGGCCGCGCGCGAACCAACCGGCGTAACACGGAGGCAACTTGACCGTTTCTGCCCCGAGATCTGAGGCGTGCAGTCTGGGGCGCGTACGGCCGTGCGGGTGCCGACAGCCGGCCGGGAGGGCGTGCAGCCCTCCCGGCCGGTCCCCGTGTGCCCCCGCCGTGCGCGGCATGCGCCCCTCGTGCTGCCGGAATTCGATCGATGCGCTGGTACGGATAGTTATGATCCGTAGCGCACGGTGGGTATGAATGCGCCGAGCACGAGTACGCATACCGATGTCCGCTCGACGTGGAGGTGAAACGCCGTGGCACTCTCGATCTCGGCCGTGGTGCTGCTGGCGATCGTCGTCTTCCTGCTGGTCCGGAAGTCGGGTCTGAAGGCGGGGCACGCGTTCGTCTGCGTACTGCTCGGGTTCTACCTGGCGAGTTCCACGGTCGCGCCGACCCTCAGCCAGCTGACGTCCAACGTGGCCAGCATGATCAGTGGCCTCAAGCTGTAGGCGGTGCTCGTAGGCTGGGGGCCATGAACGGTCTTCCCGCCCGTCGTCTGCTCCTCGTGCACGCGCACCCGGACGACGAGTCGATCAACAACGGCGTCACCATGGCCAAGTACGCGGCCGAGGGTGCCCACGTCACGCTGGTGACCTGCACCCTCGGCGAGGAGGGTGAGGTCATCCCCGCGGAACTGGCCCATCTGGCGCCGGACCGCGACGACGCCCTCGGCCCCTTCCGGGCCGGCGAACTCGCCGCCGCCATGAAGGAACTCGGGGTCGCCGACCACCGCTTCCTGGGCGGCGCGGGCCGCTTCCGGGACTCGGGGATGATGGGCGCCCCGCAGAACGCCCGCCCCGGCTCCTTCTGGTCGGCCGGCGTGGACGAGGCGGCCGGGTACCTGGTGGAGGTGATCCGGGAGCTGCGTCCGCAGGTCCTGGTCACCTACGACCCCGACGGCGGCTACGGCCACCCCGACCACATCCAGGCCCACCGGGTCGCCATGCGCGGCGCGGAGCTGGCCGCCGACGCCGCGTACCGGCCCGGGCTCGGCGCCCCGCACGCCATCGCGAAGGTCTACTGGAACCGCGTACCCGTCTCGGTGGTCGAGGCGGGCTTCGAGCGGCTGCGCGCCGCGGGCACCGCCTTCCCGGGCGTCGCGGCCCCCGGGGACGTGCCCGGGGTGGTCCCCGACGAGCGGATCACCGCCGAGATCGGCGACGAGGGCGACGCCACCGTCCTGGTGGCGGCGAAGGCGGCCGCCATGCGGGCCCACGTCACCCAGATCGCGGTGGACGGCCCCTTCTTCGCGCTCTCCAACGACCTGGGGCAGCCGCTGTTCGCCCGGGAGTACTACGAGTTGGCCGCGGGCCGCTCCGGCGCACCGGCCGGCGAGCGCGAGCGGGACCTCTTCGCGGGGGTGGAGGCGTGACCGCGGCGCTGACCCCGGGGCGCATCGCCGCCCTGCTCGGCCTCCTCGTCGCGGGCGCGCTCACCGGCGCGGCCGGCTGGCTCGTGGTCGACCTCTGGTTCCCGGCCGGTCTGCTGCTGGCGCTGCTCGCCCTCTGCGGGGTGTTCCTCGCGGGCCGGATCACCGTCGGCGCGGGGCCCGGCGTGGGCGCGGGCGCTGCCGGCTGGTTCCTTTCCTACGTCGTCCTCAGCCTCCCCCGCCCCGAAGGGGACTTCCTGCTCGGTTCCTCCGGGATCGGCATGTACGCGTACCTTTTGGGCGGAAGTGCGGCCGCTGTGATCTGCGCCACGATGCGCGACTCCGCGCAGGGGCCGGTTCCGGCCGCCAAGTCCCGCGGATAGCGGGCCCCCGAACTCCCGCACCCGCCGATCGGGGACGTGTTGCGGGGGTTTGACGGGCCCTCGCACCGGGGCACTCGGAAGCAGAAGAGGAACCCGGGATTCCTGGCCGACAGTTGCGCGCGGGCGGCGGCCAGTATGGTGGACGGGCCGCCGAGCTGCCCGCGCACGGAATGACGGGCGGCGGAGCCAACCGGGAGAACCTGCCTTGAGTCGTGAAACCGACAGTTCGTCCCCCGGGCCCCAAGGGCACGGTGGAGCCGCCTACCCCTCGGGTACGCCGCCGTATGGAACCGGCCAGTATCCGTCCGTGCCACCCGGTCCCGGCGCCGCGACCGTCCCGGAGGAGAACCCTGTGACCTCGAACCCGTCCACGCCCGACACCGACGGGCCGAAGACAGAGACCCACCTGACGACCCGGATCCGGATCAACATCCCCGGTTCCCGGCCCATCCCGCCCGTGGTCGTACGCAAACCCGTGAAGGACGGCGGCCAGGACGCGTCCCCGGCCGCCGCCGGGCCGGACCGGGCCGAGGCCCCGCGCCCGCCCGAGCGCCGTCCCGCCGCGCAGGCACGGCCCGCGGCCCCGGCCCCCGCGCTCCCCGCGGCCCCGGCCCCGGCCCGCGGGCAGTCCGCCCCCGCGCCGGAGCCGGCCCCCGCGCCCGCCGAAGAGCCGGCCAGCGACTGGTTCGCCCCGCGCAAGGCCGCGACGCCCCCGCCGGCGGCGACGCCCGCGCCCGACGTGCCTCCCGCGCCCGCCCCCGGGCCGGGTGCTCCCGCGCCCGGTGCTCCCGGCGCCGGCTACGGCTCCGCCGCGCCCGCCGGCACCGGTGCCGGCTTCGCGCCCCCGGCCGACCCCGGGCGCCCGCAGCCCCCGGCCGCGTACGGCAGCGGAGCCGGCTTCGCTCCGGCCCCCGCCGTGGGCGGCCCCGGCGCGGGCGCGCCCCAGGGGTACGCCGGGTACGACAACGGCCCCGCGACGGAGGCCTTCCCCGCCTACGCGGAGCCGACCGGGCCGACCGGGCCGGCCGGGCCGACCGGCGGACCCGCGCTGGGCACCGTACCCGTCGGCGCCGAGGAGACCCCGAGCTGGCCCGGCCCGGAGGCCTTCGACGCCCCGGCCCCCACCCCGGTGCCCGCCCCCGGGCCGGCCGCCCCGCCGCCCGGCCCGCAGCCGCCGCGCCAGGCCCGCCCGGCGCCCGCCCCGTCGGGCAAGTCCGGCAAGGGCGCCCCGGCCGGCAAGCCCGCCAAGAAGGGCCGCTCCAAGCTGGTCATGCTGGGCGGCGGCGTCGTCCTCCTCGCGGGCGTGGCCTACGGCGCCGGTCTGCTGATGAACCACTCCGACGTCCCCAAGGGCACCACCGTCCTCGGCGTCGACATCGGCGGCACCCGTGACGACGCCGTCGCCAAGCTCCAGACCGCCTTCGGCAAGCGCGCCGCCGCCCCGCTCCAGCTCAGCGTCGGCGGCAAGACGGTCGAGCTGAAGCCCGAGAAGGCCGGCCTGACCCTCGACAGCCAGACCACCGTCCGCAACGCCACCGGCAGTGACTACAACCCCGTGACCGTCATCGGCTCCCTCTTCGGGGTCGAGCGCACGGCCACCGCCGTCATGCCGGTCGACGAGGAGAAGCTGCGGGTCTCCCTCCAGGAGCTGGCCGGCGCCGCCGGATCGGCCTCCGAGGCCACCATCAAGTTCGACACCGGCAAGGCCGTCGCCGTCCCCGGCAAGTCCGGTGAAGGCCTCGACGTAGACGGCTCCGTGGACAAGGTCACCAAGGCCTTCCGGGAGCTCGTCGCCAACGGCAAGGCCCCCACCGTCGAACTCCCCGTCGCCAAGAAGGAACCCACGGTCACCCAGGCCGAACTGGACCGGGCCATGAAGGAGTTCGCGGAGCCCGCCATGTCCGGCAACGCCACGGTCAAGGCGGGCACCAAGTCCATCGCCTTCGGCGCCAAGTCCCTGCCGAAGATCCTCAGCATGTCGGCCGTGGACGGACGCCTCGTCGAGAAGTACGACCTGGAAGCCCTCAAGGCGACCTACGGGAACACCTTCGACGGCATCCTGATCACCCGGGGCACCGGCGCCAAGACCCCGGTGACCCCGCAGGACGTCGCGGGCGCCCTCGGCCGGGCCCTGATCGGCAAGACCCCCGCCGAGCGGACCGTCACCATCGACACCAACGCGAGCTGACCGGCCCGCCACCCGCCCGGCCCGCACGCGAAGCCCCTTCCCGCTCCGGGAAGGGGCTTCGCGCCTTCCCGGCACCCCGTCCGGCCGGGCCCGTCACCCCTCCCGCATGACATCCGTCATGCGGGAGTCACGACGGGCGGCACTGCCGCGCCCACCCCCGTGCGGGCGAACCTTGAGCCATGACGACGACGACAGCGGCACACCCCGCCGCGCCGGGCCCCGCGGGCGGATCCGGCGGCACCGGCACCGTGGTGAGCTTCCAGGACGTGACCAAGAGCTACGGCCGGGTCCGGGCGGTCGACGGCCTCTCCCTCGCCCTCCACCCGGGGGAGACGGTCGCGCTGCTCGGCCCCAACGGCGCCGGCAAGTCCTCCACCCTCGACCTCCTCCTCGGCCTGCGCCCCGCCGACTCCGGCACCGTCCGCCTCTTCGGCACCACCCCCCGCGAGGCCGTCGCCGCCGGCCGGGTCGGCGCCATGCTCCAGAGCGGCGGCCTCATGGAGGACGTGACCGTACGCGAACTCGTGTCCCTGGGCTGCGCCCTGCACCCCCGCCCGTACCCGGTGGAGGAGGTGCTCTCCCGCGCCGGCGTCGAGGACATCGCCGGCCGCGTGGTCAACAAGCTCTCCGGCGGTCAGGAGCAGCGCGTGCGCTTCGCGCTCGCCACCGCCGGCCACAACGACCTGATCGTCCTCGACGAGCCGACCACCGGCATGGACGTCACCTCACGCCAGGCCTTCTGGGCCACCATGCGGGAGCAGGCCGCCCAGGGCCGCACCGTCCTGTTCGCCACCCACTACCTGGAGGAGGCGGACGCGATCGCCGACCGCGTCCTGGTCCTCAACAGGGGCCGGCTCCTCGCCGACGGCACCGCCGCCGAGATCAAGGCCAGGGCCGGTGCCCGCACGATCGCCTTCGACCTCGACGGCGGGATCGACGAGCGGGCGCTGCGCGCCCTGCCCGGCCTGACCTCCTTCGGCCTGACCGGCTCGACCGTACGGCTCCAGTCGCGCGACGCCGACGCCACCGTGCACGCCGTGTACGCGCTGGGGCTCCGCCCCCGCAACCTGGAGGTCGCGGGCCTCGGCCTGGAACAGGCCTTCATCGCCCTCACCGAGGCCGAGGAGGCCACCCGATGACGAACTCGGTCAACACCGGCACCCTGCGGCTGGCCGGGCTGGAGATCTCCCGCGCCCTGCGCAACAAGAAGTACCTCTTCTTCACCGTCATGTACCCGGCCGCGCTCTTCCTGATGCTCGGCGGCACCCTGGACGGCACGACGAGGGTCATGGGCACCGAACTGACCATGCCCGCCTTCTACATGGTCGCCATGGCCTCCTTCGGCGCGCTGACCGCCGTCCTGATGGGCAACAGCGAGCGCATCGCCAAGGAACGCGAGAAGGGCTGGGTGCGCCAGCTGCGGCTGACCGCCCTGCCGGGACACGGCTACGTCCTCGCCAAGACCGCCAGCGCGGGCGTCCTGTCGCTGCCCTCCATCCTGGTCGTCTTCGCCGTCGCCGCGGCGGCCAAGGGCGTACGGTTCGACGCCTGGCAGTGGTTCGCCCTCACCGGTGCGATATGGGCCGGCAGCCTGGTCTTCGCCGCCCTCGGCGTGGCCATCGGATACCTCGCGACGGGGGACAACGTCCGCCCCGTCACCATGCTGTTCTACTTCGGCCTGTCCATCCTCGGCGGGCTGTGGATGCCCACCGCGAACTTCCCCGGGTGGCTCCGCGACATCTGCGCGTGGCTGCCGACCCACGCGTACGCCGGTCTCGGCCAGGCCATCGAGCTCGGGGACGCGCCGCACGCCCGGGACGTGGCGGTCCTCGCCGTGTACTTCGTACTGTTCACCGGTGCGGCCGCCTGGCTGTACCGCAAGGACTCGCTGAAGGCATGAGGCAGTGACGCTGACACAGGAGGCCGACGTACCGCTCCAGATCGGCCGGACGCCGCAGACCACCACCCACAAGGTGGTGAAGAGCCTGTGGATCGGCATCTGGCTCTTCTACCTCAGCGCCCCCGTCACCGACCTGATCGGCGGCGGGCACGGCACCCGGGCCCGCCTGCTCGGCGGCCTGGGCCTGCTGGCCTTCACCTCCTGGTACCTGGTGCTGGTCTTCCGCACCGTCAGGCCGATGCCGGTGCCCAGGGTCCTGCTCTCCCTGGCGGTGCTCGCCGCGCAGGCCGCCGTACTGTCGCTGACCCTGGGCCGCGAATGGCTGGTGCTCTTCGTGTACGTGTCCATCTCCTCCGGTGCCGCCCTGCCGGGGGAGGTCTCCCGCTGGACCGTGCCGGGCGCCACCGCCCTGCTGACGGCCGTGGCCTTCGCGGTGCCGGGCGGCACCCAGTACCTGGCAGGGCTGCTGATCCCGGCCCTGATGGGCGGCTTCGCGATGGTCGGGGTCCGGGCGATGATCCGGACGACCGTGGAACTGCGCGAGGCCCGGGCGACGGTGGCCCAGCTCGCGGCCAACGAGGAGCGCCTGCGGATGGCCCGCGACCTCCACGACCTGCTGGGCCACTCGCTGTCGCTGATCACGCTCAAGAGCGAGCTGGCCGGCCGGATGCTGCCCGGGCAGCCCGAGCGGGCCGCCCGGCAGGTGGCGGACATCGAGCGGGTCAGCCGCCAGGCGCTGGTCGACGTACGGGAGGCCGTCAGCGGATACCGGCGGCCGACGCTGCCCGGCGAACTCGCCGGCGCGCGCACGGCGCTGGCCGCCGCGGGCGTGGCGGCGGAACTCCCGGCCGGGTCCGAGGAGGTTCCGCTCGCGGACGAGGCGGAGTCCGCCCTGGCGTGGTCGCTGCGCGAGGCGGTGACGAACGTGGTCCGGCACAGCGGGGCCCGGCGGTGCACGGTCACCCTGGCCACCCGCCAGACCCTGGCGGGCCCGGTCGTGGAGCTGACGGTGTCCGACGACGGCACGGGCGGCCCCGCCGTACCCGGCAACGGACTGACCGGCCTGGCCGAACGCCTGGAGGCGGTCGGCGGCAGCCTGTCGGCGGGCCCGTCGGGCCGGACCGGCTTCCGCCTGCTGGCGCGGGTCCCCCTAGGATCCGGATCATGAGCGAAGCCGACGCCGCACCCATCCGGATCCTGCTGGCCGAGGACCAGTCGATGGTGCGCGAAGCCCTCGCGGCCCTCCTGGGGCTGGAGCCCGACATCGAGGTGCTGGCCCAGGCGGCCCGCGGCGACGAGGTGCTGGAGGCGGCTCGGACCCATGACGTGAACGTCGCGCTGCTGGACATCGAGATGCCCGGAATGACGGGCATCGAGGCGGCGGCGCAGCTGCGGGCCGCCCTCCCCGACCTCAGGATCGTCATCCTGACCACCTTCGGCCGCCCCGGCTACCTCCGGGGCGCGATGGAGGCGGGCGCCTCGGCCTTCCTGGTCAAGGACGCCCCGGCGGCCCAGCTCGCCGACGCGGTACGCAGGGTCCTGGCGGGGGAGCGGGTCATCGACCCCACCCTCGCGGCGGCGGCCCTGGCGGAGGGGGCGAACCCGCTGACGGACCGCGAGCGGGAGGTCCTGCGGGCGGCGGAATCCGGCGCGACCAACGCCGAACTGGCGGCCGGCCTCGGCCTCTCCCAGGGCACCGTCCGCAACTACCTCTCGACGGCCATCCAGAAGCTCGCCGCCCGCAACCGCACCGAAGCGGTCCGCGTGGCCCGCGAGAAGGGCTGGCTGTAGCCGCCGCTCCCGCGCGCCCCGGCCCCGCGCGCCCCGGCCCCGCGCGCCCCTGCCCGCGCGCGGTGCGGCGACGTCAGTTCAGCAGCGCCCGGGCGGCGACGGCCTCGCCGCGGATGCGGGCCGCGGTGGCGGCGTCCACCGCGTCCATGACCTCCGCGTACGCCTCCAGTTCGGCCGCGCCCTCGCGGAACGCGCCCCGTTCCACCAGCAGCCGCGCCCGCTCGTACCGCAGCGACGCCGGGTGGGAGGGCAGCAGCAGCGACAGCTCCAGGGCCCACAGCGCGACCCCCGACTGCTCCGGGCGGGAGGAGGCCCAGGCGCGGATGTTGTTCAGGATCCGCAGCACGATGTCCAGGGTCCGGGCCGGGGTCTTGGGGGAGGAGGCCGACTCCGCCGGGCCCGTGCCCAGCGAGGCGCCGCCGGCGAAGGGGTCCACCACCACCGACTCCTCCGGGTCCCCGAAACCCACCACGAAGTGCCCCGGCAGCCCCAGCCCGTACACCGGCGCGCCCGCCCGCCGGGCCACCTCCAGCCACACCACCGAGAGCAGGATCGGCAGGCCGCGCCTCCGCCGCAGCACCTCGTGCAGCAGGGAGGACGACAGCCGGTCGTAGTCGTTCGGGGTGCCGTGGAAGCCCAGCCGGCCTCCCAGCAGCTCCGTCACCGCCGAGGCCCACGCCCGCGCGTCCCGCAGCCCGTACGGCAGCATCCCCGCGAGCCGGTCCAGCTCGATCTCGGCCGCGTCCATGGCCCGTTCGTCGAGCTCCGGGTCCGCCTCCGCGGCCAGCAGCAGGCACATCCGGGCCAGGTCGGGGCGCTCCGAGCGGGCCTCCTCGGCGAAGAGGTCCCGGGTGTTCACCGCGCCGCCCGGAAGTGGTGGTAGGCGTGGTGCGCGGCGAAACCCATCCCGTCGTACAGGGCCCGCGCCGGCGCATTGTCCGTCTCCACCTGGAGCCACGCCGCGGACGCGCCCTCCTCCAGGGCCCGCCGGGCCAGCGCCGTCATCACCGCCGTCGCGAGCCCCCGGCGGCGGTCCTCCGGCGCGACGGTGACGGCCGCGAAACCGGCCCAGCGGCCGTCGACCACGCACCGCCCGACGGCCCGGCCGCCGCCCAGGGAGGCGAACCACACCGACGGGCCCCCGACCAGCACCCGCCGGGCCGACTCCGGGTCCCGGACCCTGCCGTAGCGCTCCAGCCACCGTTCGTCCGGCTCGCGCGCGAGCCGCACGTCCGCCACGTCCGCGTCGGCGTCGGCCACCGGGGCCAGCGCCGCGACGCGCACCTCCGCGGAGACCTCCCTCACCCAGCCGTGCCGTTCCAGCTCCGCGCAGAGCGGTTCCTGCGTCCCGACGGCCCCGGTCGCGGCCTGCACATACGCCGGAAGGTTGCGTTCCGTGTACCAGGCGGTCACCCGGGCGAGTGCTTCGCCGACGGGTATCCCCGGGTCGCCGAGCGCGAGCACGGAGTTGGCCCGCCGGGTGAACCCGGCGGCGGCCCGCAAGGTCCACTCGCCCAGCCGCTCGCTCTCCAGCGGCGGCCAGGCCCGCGCCGTGACCCGTGCCAGCTCCTCGAAGGAGGCCGCGGGACCCCTGCGACGGGCCGGAGCCGGAGGCACCACCTTGCCCGCCACCAGCGACGATTCCGCGATGTGGACGGACACGCCGTCCTTGCGTGTGATCGTCAGCACACCCCCGGTCCAGGATGTGAGAACCCCGACCGCGTCCGCGAACGACGGGGTGGCGCTCCCCCCGTCCTCCACCCGTCGTACAGAGACTCGTTTACCCACGTCAGCGGGGGTGATACGGATCTCCAGCAGTCCACCGGCAGTGATTTCCACAGCTCTGTCCGCCCCTCCTGTTCGGATCGTGCCCGGGAACGGAGATACTAGGTGCGGGCATCGACGACGCCGCGCTCCCGCGCGAATGGAAAGCCCTACCGAGGAGGAACGAGAGCGTGACCTACGTCATCGCGGAGCCTTGTGTCGACGTCAAGGACAAGGCATGCATCGAAGAGTGCCCCGTCGACTGCATCTACGAGGGCCAGCGGTCCTTGTACATCCACCCGGACGAGTGCGTCGACTGCGGCGCGTGTGAGCCGGTCTGCCCGGTCGAGGCCATCTTCTACGAGGACGACACCCCGGAGGAGTGGAAGGACTACTACAAGGCGAACGTCGAGTTCTTCGACGAGCTCGGTTCGCCCGGTGGTGCCTCCAAGCTCGGCCTGATCGAGCGCGACCACCCCTTCGTCGCCGCGCTGCCGGCCGACATCAACGCCGGCGAGCACTGACCGTCCCACGGCAGACGCGCCCCTCGGTCCCGTACGGCCCCGCTGCCGCGCGGGACCGAGCCGTTTCCCCGTACGACACCGCCCCCGCAGCAGCCCAGAGAGAGCAGAGAGCACCGTGGCCGCAGTTTCCGACCGTCTTCCCGCCTTTCCCTGGGACAAGCTGGAGCCGTACAAGGCCACGGCGGCGGCCCACGCTGACGGCATCGTCGACCTGTCGGTCGGCACCCCCGTGGACCCGGTGCCCGACCTGATCCAGCGCGCCCTCGTCGCCGCCGCGGACTCCCCGGGCTACCCGACGGTGTGGGGGACGCCCGCGCTGCGCGACGCGATCACCGGCTGGCTGCGTGGCCGGCTCGGCGCGAGCGCCGCCGGCCACCGCAACGTCCTGCCGGTGGTCGGCTCCAAGGAACTGGTGGCCTGGCTGCCGACCCAGCTGGGCCTGGGCGCCGGCGACAAGGTGGCCTACCCGCGGCTCGCGTACCCGACGTACGAGGTCGGCGCGCGGCTGTGCGGCGCCGAGGCCGTCGTGTACGACGACCCGACGGAGCTGGACCCGGCGGGCGTGAAGCTGCTGTGGCTCAACTCCCCGTCGAACCCCACCGGGAAGGTCATCCCGAAGGAAGAGCTGGTCCGGATCGTCGCCTGGGCGCGCGAGCACGGCGTCCTGCTCTTCAGCGACGAGTGCTACCTGGAGCTGGGCTGGGAGGCCGAGCCCGTCTCCGTCCTCCACGACGACGTGTGCGGGGGCTCCTACGAGGGCCTCGTGGCGGTGCACTCCCTCTCCAAGCGGTCCAACCTGGCCGGCTACCGGGCCGCGTTCATCGCCGGCGACGCGGCCGTGCTCGGGGAACTGCTGGAGATCCGCAAGCACGGCGGCATGATGACCCCCGCCCCGGTCCAGGCGGCCACGGTGGCGGCCCTCGGCGACGACGCCCACGTCGAGGACCAGCGCGCCCGCTACGCCGCCCGCCGCGGGGCGCTGCGCACGGCCCTGGAGGCGCACGGCTTCCGCATCGAGCACAGCGAGGCCAGCCTCTACCTGTGGGCGACCCGTGACGAGCCCTGCTGGGACACCGTCGCGCACCTCGCCGGACTCGGCATCCTGGTCGCGCCGGGCGACTTCTACGGCGAGGCGGGCGCGACGTTCGTCCGCGTCGCCTTCACGGCCACCGACGAGCGGGTCGCGGCCGCGGTCAAGCGCCTCGGCTGAGCCGGCGGCGCGCGGACGACGGCCCGAGGGGGCCGGGAGCAGCAGCTCCCGGCCCCCTCGGGCGTTTGCGCGTCCAGCGGTGGATCAGCCGCCCAGCGGCAGGCCCCCCAGGGGCAGCTGGCCCGTCGGCAGCTGGCCGGCGACCGGCAGGCCGCCCAGCGTCTGGCCGGCCGCGCCCGCGCTGCCGACGACCTCGGAGGCGGGACCGGCGACGGGGGCGGTGAGCGTGTTCAGCTTCGGCAGGGACTCCAGGCCCACGGCGTCGGCCGCGCTGGCGGCGCCTGCCGCACCGACCACGGGAGCGGTACCGGCTGCGAGGAGAAGCGCGGCGCGGGCGATCCGACGGGTCAGGGGGAGGGTCATGATGCTCCTAAGCGGTAGCGGCTGAGTACGCCTGTACAACCGCTCCCGGGGTGGGGGGAGTTGCGGACGGGCCGGGTAAAGGATCGGTAACGCATCGTTTAATCGGCTTCCGTGACAAGAGCACCGGACCCCCGCCGACCTGCGCTTCTGCCCGCCCACCGGGTGTACGGCCCGAACGCGCGGACACCCCGCCCGGGTGACGGCCCGTACGTCTGACCGTGCCGCCGGCGCATCCTGCCGGCTCGCCCGCGCGCCGGGGGCGCACGCCGGGCCGGGCGGCACGCGGCCGCGCGGAACCGGCCGACGGCCCCGGCGCCCGCGCCGCGGCCCGGGCGGTCAGCGGGCCGCGGCGCGGGCCAGGAAGATCCGCACCTGGCCCGGAGCCGCGTCGTGCGGGTCCCCCGAGCCGCCCTTGCGGCCGCCGCCCTCGCCCCGCCACGCGCCGCCGTCCCGGCCGGCCACCCACGAGGAGCCGTCGTACGACACCCTGGCGATGCCCAGCTCCTTCGACCGGGCCACCGCCCAGTGGGCCATCGCCCGGCCCCGCCGCGCCTCCGCCGGGCCGCCGCCCTCCTTGAGCCGCAGCCCCACCTCGGGCTCCGGGACCGCCCCGCCCGGCGCCGACCGCCCCGCCGGAGCGCCCGCCCGGCCCGCGCCCAGCGCGTCCCGCGCCGCGGGGCCGAAGGCCCGCGTCAGCTCCGCCCGCACCTTCTCCGGATCCCCCGCCGAGGGCGCCGGGCCGGAGCAGGCCAGGGAGGCCGGCACGCCGTTCTCGCCGAAGGCGGCCGTCAGCACCGCCGCGTCCGGCTCGTGCTTCGCGTACGCCTGCGGGAAACCGCTGAGCTGCACCTTCTGCGCGGCCACCGTCAGCGGCAGCCGGGTGTAGCCCTTGATCTCCGCGAGCCGGTCGTAGAAGATCCCCGCCGAGTACACCGGGTCCATGATCTGCTCCGGGGTGCCCCACCCCTGCGAGGGCCGCTGCTGGAAGAGCCCCAGCGAATCGCGGTCGCCGTGGTCGAGGTTGCGCAGCGCCGACTCCTGCATCGCCGTCGCCAGCGCGATGGTCACCGCCCGGTCCGGGAGCCCCTTGGAGATCCCGACGGCGGCTATCGTCGCCGCGTTCGCCGCCTGCTCGTGGGTCATCTCGTACGTCTGGACGGTCCCCGCGCCCGCGGACCCCGCCCCCGTCGCCGTGGCCGTGCAGTAGGAGGCGCCGTTGTTGGAGTCGCGCTGGACGGCGAAGTACCCGATCACCCCGAGCAGGACGACCAGGCCCACGGCCTTGCGCAACGGCCGACGGGAACGGGGGCGGGAGCGATCGGTCTCGGACACGCGGCCCACCGTACTTGAGGCCGATTGTCCGTCCACCGGCCGGACGCTCCCGCTTCCCGCCCATCCCGGGGCGTTAGGGTCAGTTCCATGTCCGAATCCGAGCTGGACCTCACCCTGGACGCTGCCGAGCTGACCGCCCGGCTCGTCGACATCCCCTCCGTGAGCGGCGACGAGAAGGTCCTCGCCGACCTCGTGGAAGACGCGCTGCGCGCCCTCCCGCACCTCACCGTCGACCGCCTCGGCAACAACGTGGTGGCCCGTACGCACCTCGGCCGCGCCGAGCGCGTCGTCCTGGCCGGCCACCTCGACACCGTGCCGATCGCCGACAACGTACCGTCCCGCCTGGACGAGAACGACGTGCTGTGGGGCTGCGGCACGACGGACATGAAGTCGGGAGTGGCCGTGCAGCTGAGGATCGCCGCGACGGTCCCCGAACCCAACCGCGACCTCACCTTCGTCTTCTACGACCAGGAGGAGGTCGCCGCCGACCTCAACGGCCTCGGCAAGGTCGCGGCCGCCCGCCCCGACTGGCTCACCGGCGACTTCGCCGTCCTGCTGGAACCCTCCAACGCGGAGGTCGAGGGCGGCTGCCAGGGCACCCTGCGCGTGCTGCTGCGCACCAAGGGCGAGCGCGCCCACTCCGCGCGCAGCTGGATGGGCTCCAACGCCATCCACACCGCGAGCCCGATCCTGGCGAAGCTGGCCGCCTACGAGCCCCGCAAGCCGGTCATCGACGGCCTGGAGTACCACGAGGGCCTCAACGCGGTCCGCATCGAGGGCGGCGTCGCCAACAACGTCATCCCGGACTCCTGCACCGTGACCGTGAACTTCCGCTACGCCCCCGACCGCAGCGAGGCGGACGCGCTGGCCCACGTACGGGAGGTCTTCGCGGACTGCGACATCGCCGAGTTCGTGGTCGACGACTCCTCCGGCGGCGCCCTGCCGGGCCTGTCCCACCCGGCCGCGGCGGCCTTCATGGAGGCGGTCGGCGGCCGGCCGATGCCCAAGTTCGGCTGGACGGACGTCTCGCGCTTCAGCGCGCTCGGCGTGCCGGCGGTCAACTACGGGCCGGGTGACGCGCTGCTGGCGCACAAGGTCGACGAACGCGTCGAGACGAAGGCGATCCTGCACTGCGAGGAACGACTCCGCGCCTGGCTGACCTCGTAAATTCCCCCTCCCGTCACTTTTGTGCGCCTAACCTGATCCAACGATCAGCTGGAGGGAGCACATCATGGGCAACCACGGCAGTGCCGAAGGGTCCGCTCGTCGGCCCGAGGAGCAGCAGCTCGGGCCGGTGCTGCGCAGACGCGGCCAGGTGCAGGCGGGCAGCACGACGGACCAGAGGCTGCTGGACTCGGCCGGACCCTCCGAGTGGGTGCACACCGATCCCTGGCGGGTCCTGCGCATCCAGTCGGAGTTCATCGAGGGCTTCGGCACCCTGGCGGAGCTGCCGCCCGCGATCAGCGTGTTCGGCTCGGCCCGTACGCCGGCGGACTCTCCGGAGTACGAGGCGGGCGTACGGATCGGCAGCGCGCTCGTCGAGGCCGGCTTCGCGGTGATCACCGGCGGCGGTCCGGGGGCCATGGAGGCCGCCAACAAGGGCGCCCGCGAGGCGAACGGCATCTCCGTCGGCCTGGGCATCGAGCTCCCCTTCGAGCAGGGGCTCAACCAGCACGTGGACCTCGGGCTGAACTTCCGGTACTTCTTCGTCCGCAAGACGATGTTCGTGAAGTACAGCCAGGGCTTCGTGGTGCTGCCGGGCGGACTGGGCACCCTCGACGAGATGTTCGAGGCGCTGACCCTGGTGCAGACGCAGAAGATCACCAGGTTCCCCATCGTGCTCTTCGGCACGGAGTACTGGGGCGGTCTGGTCGACTGGCTGCGCAACACGGTCATCGCCCAGGGCAAGGCCTCGGAGAAGGACCTCTACCTCTTCCACGTCACCGACGACGTGGAGGAGGCCATCGCGCTGGTGACGAAGGAAGTCGGCAAGTAGGGACGGCGGGCCGCGCCGCCCCCGGCGCCGCGGCCCGGCCGCCCCCGGCGTCCCGCGGCCGACGGGGGTCAGGCCAGTCCGCGGCGGGCGACGGCCGGCGGCCGGTGGCCCTGGATCGAGCGGACCATGTCGAGGACCTGCCGGGTCTCCGCGACCTCGTGGACGCGGTAGACCTGCGCGCCGAGCCAGGCCGAGACGGCGGTGGTCGCCAGGGTGCCCAGCAGGCGCTCCTTGACCGGCTTGTCGAGGGTCTCGCCGACGAAGTCCTTGTTGGACAGGGAGACCAGCACCGGCCAGCCGGTTCCGGTCATCTCCGCGAGGCGGCGGGTGGCTTCCAATGAGTGCCGGGTGTTCTTCCCGAAGTCGTGACCCGGGTCGATCATGATGGACTCCCGGGGCACCCCGAGGGCCTCGGCCCGCTCCGCGAGCCCGACCGTGACGCGCAGGACGTCCTCCATCACGTCCTCGTACGAGGTCCGGTGCGGCCGCGTGCGCGGCTCGACCCCGCCCGCGTGGGTGCACACGATGCCCGCGCCGTAGCGCGCCGCGACCTCCGCCAGCCGGGGGTCCACCCCGCCCCACGCGTCGTTCAGCACGTCCGCCCCGGCCTCGCAGACCGCCTCGCCGACCTCGTGCCGCCAGGTGTCCACGCTGATCACCACGTCCGGGTGGCGGCGGCGGACCTCCGCCACGAAGCCGACCGTGCGCCGGGCCTCCTCCGCCGCGTCCACGTGCTCGCCCGGGCCCGCCTTGACCCCGCCGACGTCGATGATCGCCGCGCCCTCGGCGACGGCCCGTTCCACCCGCTCGAGGGCCGGCTCGTCGCGGAAGGTCGCGCCCTGGTCGTAGAAGGAGTCCGGGGTGCGGTTCACGATGGCCATGATCACCGGCTCGTGGGTGTCGAACTCGCGCGTGCCCAGTCGCAGCATCCTGCTCTTTCCTCCTTCGGCGACCCTCGCGCCTCGTCTGCGACCTTAACCTGGTGGCCGGAGTCTCTCAGGGGAGTTGATCGTGTTCTGGTTCTTGCTGATCGCGCTGGTCGTGGTCGTGGCCGCGGTCACCCTCGCGGTGGTCGGCGCGGGCACGGAGGCCGTGCTGCCCGAGGCCGAGCCGGACCGGGTGGCCGACGCGCTCCCGGAGAGCCGGCCGGTCGTACGGGCGGACATCGACGCCCTGCGCCTGCCGGTCGCCCCGCGCGGCTACCGGATGGCCGAGGTGGACGACGTACTGGACCGGCTCGCCGCCGAGCTGGCCGAGCGGGACGCGCGCATCGCGGAGCTGACGGCGGCGCGCGCCCAGGCACCGGCGGAGCGGGTCGACCTCACGAAGGACGAGCGGTGAGCGGCGCCGGACCGCTGGCGGGCCCGGACGGCGGTCTGCGCTGTCCCTGGGGGCTGTCCACGGAGGACTACGTCCGCTACCACGACACCGAATGGGGCAGGCCCGTCCACGGGGACGACGCGCTGTACGAGCGGCTGTGCCTGGAGGCCTTCCAGTCCGGGCTGTCGTGGCTGACGATCCTGCGCCGGCGCGAGGGCTTCCGCAAGGCGTTCTCGGACTTCAGGATCGCCGCGGTCGCGGAGTTCGGCCCCGCCGACGCGGAGCGGCTCATGGGAGACGAGGGGATCATCCGCAACCGGGCCAAGATCGAGGCCACCCTCGCCAACGCGAAGGTGCTGGCCGGATGGGAGGCGGGGGAGCTGGACCGGCTGATCTGGTCGCACGCCCCCGAGGAGCCGGGACGGGCCCCGAGGAGCACCGCCGACGTGCCGGCGGTGACCCCGGAGTCCACGGCCCTGGCCAAGGCCCTCAAGAAGGCGGGCATCCGCTTCGTCGGGCCGACCACGGCCTACGCCCTGATGCAGGCGTGCGGCCTGGTCAACGACCACCTCGAGGGGTGCGTCTCCCGCGGGGGCTGAGGCGTCAGCGGCCGAGGTACCGCGGCGGCCGCTTCGCGAGGAAGGCCTCGACGGCGATGGAGTGGTCCTCGGAGGCGCCCGCCCGGGTCTGCAGGACGTCCTCCCGCTCCAGGGCCTCGGAGAGGGTGTGCGAGGCACCGTACGCCAGGGACTCCTTCAGGGCCGCGTAGGCCACCGTGGGGCCCTCGGCGAGGGCACGGGCGACCGCCTCGGCCTCGGCGTGCAGGGACTCGGCGGGGACCAGGCGGTTCGCGATGCCCAGCTCGTAGGCCTCCTGCGCCTTGACGGAGCGGGGGAACAGCAGCAGGTCGGAGGCCCGGGAGGCCCCGATCAGGCGGGGCAGCGTCCACGACACCCCCGAGTCGGCGGTCAGCGCGACCCCGGCGAAGGACGTATTGAAGGACGCCGTCTCCGCGACGACGCGGTAGTCGGCCGCGAGCGCGAAGCCGAAGCCGGCCCCCGCGGCGACGCCGTTGACCCCGGCCACGACGGGCTTGGGCATCTCCGTCAGGGCCCGCACGATCGGGTTGTAGTGCTCGGAGACGGTGCTCATCGTGAGCGTCGAGCCGCTCTCGCGGTCCGCCGCCAGGTTCCCGATGTGCTCCTTGAGGTCCTGGCCCACGCAGAAGGCCCGGTTCCCGGCCGCGGTGAGCAGCACCGCCCGTACGGCGGTGTCCGCGGCCGCCGCCCGGACGGCGTCGCGCAGGGCGACCTTGGCCTCCGTGTTCATGGCGTTCATCGCGTCGGGCCGGTTGATCGTGACGGTCGCGAGTCCGTCGGTGACTTCGTAGAGCACGCTGTCGGCCATGGCGGGGGTCCCCCTTCGTCGCGGGCTTGGCTACCGGCCGGTACCGGCCGGTGCAGAGGCCAGCATGGCGGACGGGACCGGAGGCGGTCATGTGATGTGCGTCAAACAAAGCGGAGGCCCGCCACGGGGGGCAGCGGCGAAGTATCGCAGGCGGATCCCCGAAATGAGTGGTTTTGGCCGAGCGCGTTGCGCAAGCGTTCCCTTCCGATGTTGGTCATCGGGTCCTGACATGCGGGATAATGGCCGGGAAGCAATGTGTTCGATGCCGGGTACTAGGCGCCTGAACGGGGCCGTCGGCTGACGATGAGCTGGTTTCAGGAAGGGGAACGAGCATGGCGGCCATGAAGCCGCGGACGGGCGACGGCCCGCTCGAGGTCACCAAGGAGGGGCGAGGCATCGTCATGCGCGTACCGCTCGAAGGCGGTGGTCGGCTCGTCGTCGAGCTGACCCCGGACGAGGCGGACGCCCTGGGTGACGCCCTGAAGAAGGTCGTCGGCTGAGCCTCGGCACCACCAGATCCTGAGACCGCCCCCACCGCTCCGCGGCGGGGGCGGTCTCGCGTTCCCCGGGGCCCGGGCGGGGCCGCCCGCCCGCCTCCCGCGGGGTGGCCGGCGGTCAGCGGCGGACCGCGCAGAGCAGCCCGTCGCCCACCGGGAGCAGGGCCGCCTCCAGGGCCGGGCTCTCCCGGACGCTGCGCAGCAGCTCGCGCACCCGGATGACCTCCACCGGCTGCGCGGCGGAGTCGACGGTGCGCCCGTCGGCGAAGACCCCCTCGAAGCACACCAGCCCGCCCGGCCTCAGCAGGCGCAACGATTCCGCGAGGTAGTCGAGGGACTCGGCGGGGTCGCCGTCGCAGAAGACCAGGTCGTACCCGCCGTCGGCGAGCCGGGGCAGGACGTCCAGGGCGCGGCCCGGGATGAAGCGGGCCCGGTTGCCCGCGAAGCCGGCGGCGCGGAACGCCTGGCGGGCGAAGGCCTGCCGGTCGGCTTCGGGATCCACGGTGGTCAGGACCCCGTCCGGCCGCATCCCGTGCAGCAGGTGGATCCCCGAGACGCCGGTGCCCGTACCGATCTCGGCGACGGCCTTGGCGTCGGCGGTGGCGGCGAGCAGGCGCAGCGCGGCCCCGGTGCCGGGGGACACGGACCGCAGGCCCGCTTCCCTGGACCGGTCTCGGGCCCATCGCAGAGCGTCGTCCTCGGCGACGAACGCGTCGGCGAACGCCCAGCTCGTCTGCCGGTTGCCGCTAATGACCCTCTCCTGTCCCCATAGTTGGCGCAACGGTGACTGTATCCGCTGGCGTCGGGAACCCGCAGATGGGACCGGGCGTTGGGAGGGTGAGAGGCGGGATAGAGGGGACGGCTGTGGGCAGATCGGCGGTCCGGCCCCCGAGGCTCGTGCAAAGTTCGTGCAAAAACGCTTATCCAGAGCTGACGGGAGGGGTGGCTATGGTAGGGGCTCCACTGGACACCACCAGAGCCGACAGGGGAGGTGCGGCTGCGCTTGTGGATCGTGGAGGCGTCCTGAGACGTCTCTTCTGGTCGGCGGGTGAGCCGAAATCCGTGACCTACACTGCTGACCGTTTCCACACCGCCCACACCGCGACCACCGCGACCTTCGCCGCCGATGCGGGCTCCCAGGCGTGGACCCCTCCCACCTGGGAGGAGATCGTCAGCACGCACAGCGCGCGGGTCTACCGCCTCGCCTACCGCCTGACGGGCAACCAGCACGACGCCGAGGACCTGACGCAGGAGGTCTTCGTCCGCGTCTTCCGCTCGCTGTCCACCTACACGCCCGGCACCTTCGAGGGCTGGCTGCACCGCATCACCACCAACCTGTTCCTGGACATGGTGCGCCGCAAGCAGCGGATCCGCTTCGACGCGCTGGGCGACGACGCCGCCGAGCGGCTGCCGAGCCGTGAGCCGTCCCCCCAGCAGGTGCTCCACGACACCCACTTCGACGCCGACGTGCAGCAGGCGCTGGACACCCTCGCGCCCGAGTTCCGTGCCGCCGTGGTGCTCTGCGACATCGAGGGCCTGTCCTACGAGGAGATCGCCGCCACCCTCGGGGTGAAGCTCGGCACGGTCCGCAGCCGGATCCACCGCGGCCGCTCGCACCTGCGCAAGGCGCTCAAGCACCGCTCTCCCGCGGCCCGCGCCGAGCAGCGCGCGCTGGCGGGCGTGTCGGTGGGCGCGCCGGGTGCCGGCGGAGAGGGCGGAGCCGAGTGAGCGGAGCCAGTCCCTCCCCCGCCGAACAGCACTTGGGCGACCGGCTCGCCGCCCTGGTGGACGGGGAGCTGAAGCACGACGCGCGCGAGCGGGTGCTGGCGCACCTGGCGACCTGCGCCAAGTGCAAGGCCGAGGCCGACGCCCAGCGCCGGCTGAAGACCCTCTTCGTGGAGAGCGCCCCGCCGCCGCTGTCCGCCGGGCTGCTGGCCCGGCTCCAGGGGCTGCCGGGAGCGGGCCCGGAAGGGCCCGCCGGGCCGGGCGGCGGACCGGGGGCTCCGCTCGCGCCCCCGGCTCCGGGCGTCGACCCCTTCTCCTCGTTCGGGTACTCCGCCCCGGCCGCCCCGCGCGAGGGTTTCCGTATCCACGAGGTGGGCCGGCCCAGACGCCGCTTCGCCTTCGTGGCGGCGGGGGCCGTGTCGCTGGCCGCGATCGCGCTCGGCGGCTCGCTGCCGCTGGACGGGCTCGAGCCGAAGGCCCGGGGCGAGGCGCCCGCGACCCGGCCCGGACCCTCCGTGCCGCTCACCGACGCCTTCGTCCGTGACC
The DNA here is from genome assembly GCF_055575515.1 of Streptomyces sp. NPDC034086. Classification (NCBI taxonomy): domain Bacteria; kingdom Bacillati; phylum Actinomycetota; class Actinomycetes; order Kitasatosporales; family Streptomycetaceae; genus Streptomyces; species Streptomyces sp. NPDC034086. The sequence goes on from NZ_JBVISM010000002.1 coordinate 411,627, forward strand.
GCGTCCCCACCCCCGTGGCGCCGACCGGCCCGGTCCCGGCGGGGCGGGCGCCCTCGGTGGCTCCCTCGGTCCCGGTGACGGCCGAACCGGTCTCGCTCTCCCGCTGACCCGGGCCCCCCGGGGGCCCGGGCACCTGGTTGAATCTGCGGCACACGCGCCGCCCCGCGGTGCGCCAGGCCCGCGGGGGAGCGCCCATGTCCGACAGCCAGCAGAACGGTCCGGCTCCGGCGTGGTGGAGCCGGCCCGCGGACGCCCCGGAGCCCGGACCTCGGGCGGACACCACCGGGGCCCCGCCCCTTCCCGCCTCCGAGCCCGCTCCGGCCGCCGCCCCCGAGACCGGGACCGGACGCCCCGGCTACGACCCCTGGGCCGCCGCCCCGCTCCAGGTCGTCGACCGCGGCGGGACGCGCCGCGCCCCCGGGCTGTGGACGCTGACCCTGCTCGGCACCGTCATCGCCCTCCTCGCGGGGTGCGCGGGCGGCTACCTCGGCATCCTCGCCGAGCGCCGCACGAGCACCCGGCTGGAGCTCCCGCAGGCCGCCGCCGACGACAAGGGCCGGGCCCCCGACAGCGTGGCCGGCATCGCGGCCACCGCACTGCCCGGCGTGGTCACCCTGCACGTCAGCGGGGGAGGCGGCAGCGGCACCGGAACCGGCTTCGTCCTCGACGAGCAGGGCCACATCCTGACGAACAACCACGTCGTCGCCGACGCCCGGGACATCACCGTCACCTTCAGCACCGGCGACAGCGTCCCCGCCGAGCCGGTCGGCCACGACAGCGGCTACGACCTGGCCGTGGTCAAGGTCAGCGGTGTCCGCGGCCTGCGCCCGCTGTCCCTCGGCAACTCCGAGAACGTCCGCGTCGGCGACCCCGTGGTGGCCATCGGCGCCCCCTTCGACCTCTCCAACACCGTCACCTCGGGCATCATCAGCGCCACCGGCCGCCCCATCACCGCGGGCGGGGGCAAGCGCGACGGCAGCGACATCAGCTACGTCGACGCCCTCCAGACCGACGCCCCCATCAACCCCGGCAACTCCGGCGGCCCCCTCCTCGACTCCCGCGCCCACGTGATCGGCATCAACAGCGCCATCCGCGGCGCCGACAAGGGCGAGGACGGCGACGACCCCACCCGCCAGAGCGGCAGCATCGGCCTCGGCTTCGCCATCCCCGTCAACCAGGGCAAGCGGGTCGCCGAGGAACTCATCCGCACCGGCCGCGCCACCCACCCCGTCATCGGCGTCACCCTGGACATGGAGTACAAGGGCGACGGAGCCCGGGTCGACTCCGAGGGCGAGGGCGGCAAGCCCTCCGTGGTGGCCGGCGGGCCCGGCGCCCGCGCCGGGATCAGGCCCGGCGACGTGATCACCAAGGTCGACGGCGTACGCGTCCACGGCGGCGACGAGCTGATCGTCAAGATCAGGGCGCACCGGCCCGGCGACCGCCTCGGCCTGACCGTGCTGCGCGCCGGCGCGGAACGCACCCTGACCGTGGTCCTCGGCTCGGCGAGCGGCTCCTGAGCCGCCCCCGGGGCGCCGGTGGGTAGCGCGGTCCGCCACACGAATACCGGATGACGCCCGGGTGAATCCGCGAAGGGTCCCGCACCGGCGTAGGGACGGGCAAGGAACGCCGGGTACCGTTGACCGGGCCGGATGTGGAGAGAGCCGAGGAGCGGCAAGGTGTTCAACGACATAGGCGCACTCGAGCTGGTCACCATCGTGGTGCTCGCCATCCTCGTCTTCGGCCCGGACAAGCTGCCGAAGGTGATCCAGGACGTCTCGGGCTTCATCAGGAAGATCCGCGCGTTCTCGGACAGCGCCAAGCAGGACATCCGCTCCGAACTGGGCCCGGAGTTCAAGGACTTCGAGTTCGAGGACCTGAACCCGAAGACCTTCATCCGCAAGCAGCTGACCGAGAACGAGGACCTGCGGGAACTGCGCACCAGCTTCGACCTCCGCAAGGAGCTGAACGAGGTCACCGACGCGGTCAACGGCCGCGACGCCGACGAGCCCCGGGCCGCCGCGGCGCCGTCCGCCGCGCCCGCCGCCGGCACCGGCCCGGACCTGCTGAAGAAGCCCGCGCCCCCCGCCCCGGAGCCGCGCACTCCCTTCGACGCCGACGCCACCTGAGCCGCAGCCTGCCCGTCGATCCGGGGCCGGATGGCTATCCTCCATCTGTCCGGACCCGGGCCGCCCGCGGTGGGGGGCACCCCAGCGCAGCGAGGGCCGTTCCGGACCCCACGGAACGAGAGGCCACCCATGGAGACGACGAGCAGTAGCCGCGTAGGCGCGCAGCCTGCCGAAGCCCCCGAAGACGCACCGCCCGCGCTGACCGAGCCCGCGGAACACACCGGCCAGGCCGCCCCCGGGCAGCCCCTCGAGGCCGCCGCACCCGTCCCGGCGGCCCGCCGGGCGGCGGCGGGCTACCTGAACGCGGCGTTCCCCTGGTACGGGCTGGACGGGGCCTTCACCGGCCCCCGCTGGCTCATGCAGGTCGGCACCGGAGCCGACGGCACGGTCGAGCACGGCTCCACCGGCCACGGCGACGAACCGTCCGCCCGAGGCGAGATCGCCACCGGCGAGAAGGACCGCTTCGCCGTGGTGGTCACCGTCGCCTGCAACCCCCTGCGCCGCAGCGGCGACGGCACCGGCGTCCTGGAGGCCACCTCGGTCTCCTCGGCCGCCTGGCTGGCCGGCTCGGGGCTGCTCACCTACAGCTGGCCGCCGCAGATGGACCACACCCGGCGCGACGACTGGCTGGACCAGCAGACCGAGGCCGCCTGGGAACTCGCCGACGACCTCACCGGGCCGGACTGGTCGACGCTGTCCCTGCCGGTGGACGGCGAGCCGACGCCGTTCCACTACCGCGAGTCGGAATTCGGATGGGTGCTCGCCGGATCCACCCGCAACGGGGTCCACCTCGGGGCCTACGGGCGGGGGATGAGCGCCTACGGGCTGGGCTTCTCCGCGATCGCCGACCTCGGGGCGTACGAGTAGACCCGGCGCGCGCACCGGGTACGCGAAAGGGCACCGGGTACGCGAAAGGGCACCGCCTCACAGGCGGTGCCCCTCGACGCGGGCCGGGCGCGGCTCCGGCTAGAACTTGTTGCGGGGGGTGATCCCCAGGGACATGCCCGACAGGCCGCGCGCGCGGCCGCCCAGCTTGCCCGCGATGGTGCGCAGGGCCGCACCCGCCGGGGAGTCGGGGTCGGACAGCACGACCGGCTTGCCGTCGTCGCCGCCCTCGCGCAGCCGCACGTCGATCGGGATCGTGCCGAGCACGGGAACCGTCGAACCGACCGTCCTCGTCAGGCCGTCGGCGACCTTCTGGCCGCCGCCCGAACCGAACACGTCCACCATCTCGTCGCAGTGCGGGCACGGCAGGCCCGACATGTTCTCCACGACGCCCACGATCTTCTGGTGCGTCTGCACCGCGATCGAGCCGGCCCGCTCCGCGACCTCGGCGGCCGCCTGCTGCGGGGTGGTCACGACGAGGATCTCGGCGTTCGGCACCAGCTGCGCCACGGAGATCGCGATGTCACCGGTGCCCGGCGGCAGGTCCAGCAGCAGCACGTCCAGGTCGCCCCAGAACACGTCCGCCAGGAACTGCTGGAGGGCACGGTGCAGCATCGGACCGCGCCACACCACGGGAGTGTTGCCCGGGGTGAACATGCCGATGGAGATGACCTTCACACCGTTGGCGGAAGGCGGCATGATCATGTTCTCGACCTGGGTGGGCTTGCCCTCCACGCCGAGCATCCGCGGCACGCTGTGCCCGTAGATGTCGGCGTCGACCACGCCGACCTTCAGACCGTCGGCCGCCATCGCCGCGGCCAGGTTGACCGTCACGGAGGACTTGCCGACGCCGCCCTTGCCGGAGGCGACCGCGTAGACACGGGTCAGCGAACCCGGCTTGGCGAAGGGCACCTCCCGCTCGGCGGTGCCGCCGCGCAGCGTGGCCGCCAGCTCCTTGCGCTGCTCGTCGCTCATCACGTCCAGGGAGACGGCGACGGAGGTGACGCCCGCGACCTTCTCCACGGCCTCGGTCACGTTCTTCGTGATGGTCTCGCGCATGGGGCAGCCCGACACCGTGAGGTAGACCGTGACGGCGACGGCGCCGCCCTCACCGATCTCCACCGATTTGACCATGCCGAGCTCGGTGATCGGCCGGTGGATCTCGGGGTCGTTGACCGTCGCCAGCGCGTCCAGGATCGCGTCCTGCTCCGGCACGGCGGCGGAGGGTGTCTCGGTAGCCATGTCCCCGATGGTACGGCTCGGCGGCAGGGCTCGGGTAAGCCGTTCAGCGGTCGCCTTCGTCACTTTCCCCGGGGAATAGACGCCGCTCGTCCATCTCCTTGATCAGGTCCTGGAACTCCGACCTGATCCAGTCGCGGGTGGCGACCTCGCCCAGGCCCATCCGCAGTGCCGCGATCTCCCGCGTCAGGTACTCCGTGTCGGCGATGGAGCGCTCGTTCTGCTTGCGGTCCTGCTCCAGGTTGACCCGGTCCCGGTCGTCCTGCCGGTTCTGCGCGAGCAGGATCAGCGGGGCCGCGTACGAGGCCTGGAGGGACAGCATCAGCGTCAGGAAGATGAAGGGGTACTCGTCCCAGCGCATGTCCTTCGGCGCGAAGATGTTCCACAGCACCCACACCACGATGACCAGGGTCATCCAGACGATGAACCGGCCCGTGCCGAGGAACCGCGCGACCCGCTCCGACAGCCGCCCGAAGGCCTCCGGGTCGTACTCCGGCAGCAGCCTGCGGCGCGCCGCACGCGGCTGGTCGAGCCGTACGCGCGAACGCGTCAGCGCGCTCGCCCCGGCGGGCGCCGCGCTCCTCGCGCGTTCGCCGGAACGTTCCGTCCGCTCGTGGCGCAGCCGCTCCGCGGCCTCCTCCAGCCGCTCCGAGAGCCCTTCCCGGGCATGCTCGCGCCGCTCCCGGCGCCGCTCCCGCGCCGCATCGCCACGCCCGCGTTCAGTGCCCACGCAGGGCCTCCTCGGAGTGGAAGTCCGTCTCCCGCCAGTCGTCGGGCAGCAGGTGGTCCAGTACGTCGTCGACGGTGACCGCACCCAGCAGGGAGCCGCTTTCGTCCACGACGGGCGCCGCGACCATGTTGTACGCGGCCAGGTAGCTCGTCACCGCCGGCAGCGAGGCGTCCGGGCGCAGCGGCGGCAGGTCGGCGTCCACGAGGGAACTGACCAGGGTGAACGGGGGGTCGCGCAGCAGCCGCTGGAAGTGCACCGTCCCCAGGTACTTGCCCGTCGGCGTCTCGTCCGGCGGCCGGCACACGTAGACCTGCGCCGCCAGCGCCGGAGACAGGTCCGACTTGCGCACGCGGGCCAGCGCGTCCGCGACCGTCGCGTCCGGGCGCAGCACGATCGGCTCGGTCGTCATCAGACCGCCCGCCGTGTTCTCCTCGTACGACAGCAGCCTGCGCACGTCGGCCGCGTCGTCCGGCTGCATCAGCGTCAGCAGCCGCTCCTTCTCCTCCTCCGGCAGCTCCGAGAGCAGGTCGGCCGCGTCGTCCGGGTCCATGGCCTCCAGGACGTCGGCGGCGCGCTCCTCCTTCAGCTTGCCGAGGATCTCCACCTGGTCGTCCTCGGGCAGCTCCTCCAGGACGTCCGCGAGCCGGTCGTCGTCGAGGGCGTTGGCCACCTCGGCGCGCCGCTTCGGCGTCAGGTGGTGCAGGACGTTCGCCAGGTCCGCCGGACGCATCTGCTCGAAGGTCGCGACCAGGTTCTCGGCGCCCTGGCCCTCCTCCTCCAGGGAGAAGCCGGTGACCGCCGACCACTCCACCGTCAGCGTCTCGCCGCGCCGGCGCAGCGCACCGCCCTTGCCCTTGCGCACGAAGATCCGGTCGATCTCCCAGTCACGGCGCGCCGGCAGCTGCTGGATGGCCACGTCCAGGACGGTGACCTCCTCGCCCGTGGCGACCAGCGTCACCCGGCGGTCCAGCAGTTCACCCAGGACCAGCCGCTCGGTGGGGCGCTGCTCGAAGCGGCGCATGTTGACGACCCCGGTGGTGATGACCTGGCCGGACTCCACACCCGTCACCCGGGTCATCGGCAGGAAGATCCGCCGCCGGCTGACCACCTCGACCACCAGGCCCAGCAGCCGGGGAGGGCGGCCGCCGACCCGCAGCATCGCGACGATGTCGCGGACACGGCCGACCTGGTCGCCGTTGGGATCGAAGACGGGCACACCCGACAGATGCGAGACGAAGATCCGCGGGGCGCCTGCAGCCATCCGTGCGCCTCCTAGAGCGTCCATCAACAGTCGTGCCGAGCCTCAGGCTAGCCCGTGCCGGGGGAAGGCGTCCTGGTGGGGCCGTCCGGCCGGGGCCGGACCGGGGTGTGCGGGGGCCCGGCGGGGCCGCGCCCGGGGGCGGGTACGCTGCCTGCTGCCCGCAGACCCCCGACGAGAGGCACCCGCCCGTGACCGCCTACACCTCCGCCGTACGGTTGCGCCGGGCCGCCTTCATCGGCGCCCTGTGCGCGGGCCTCACCGTCGCCGGGACGGGCTGCGCGGAGAAGAAGGACCCGGACAAGGGGACGAACGGCGTCGGCAAGCTCGCTGCCGACAAGATCGAGGGCCAGGCGAAGGCCGCCGCGACCGCGGCGAACTCGGTCCACCTCTCGGGCACGCTCGTCACCGGCGGCAAGACCTTCACCCTCGACATGCGGCTGAAGGCGGACGGCGGCTCGGGCGAGGTGAAGTCCGCCGAGGACACCTTCCAGCTGCTGCGGGTCGGCGAACAGCTGTACCTGAAGGCCAGCGCGGCCTTCTGGGGGAAGTCCGACTCGGCGGGCAAGCTCGGCGACAAGTACGTGAAGGTGCCCGAAGGGGACCCCTCGTACAAGCAGTTCCGCGGCTTCACCGACATGCACGTCCTGCTGGACGGGCTGCTGGGCCTCCAGGGCAAGCTCAGCAAGGGCGCCTACACCACGGTCGGGCACACCCGCGCGGTCCCCGTATCGGCGGACGCCGGCAAGGGCGGCAAGCTGTCGGTGTCCCTGGAGGGGACCCCGTACCCGCTGCTGATGGAGCGCGCGGGCGGCGCCGGCCGCGTGGAGCTCTCCGAGTGGGGCAAACCCTTCCCGCTGGAGGCGCCCGCGCAGGACCAGACCGTGGACTACGGCAGCCAGCTGCCCACCACCAAGGACGGCAAGGGCACCGCCCCCACCGCCTCCCCGGCCCCCTCGAAGCCGGGCCAGGGCTCGGACCCCGCCCGCTAGCGGGCGGCCCTCTTCCGCTTCAGCAGCAGCTTCGGCAGGCCCGCGGGGACCGGCGCGCGGGTGACGGCCGGAGAGCCCAGCGGCCGGGCGGCCAGCGAACCGGCCGGCAGCCGGTCGGCCACCGCCACCGGCTCCAGGCGCAGCAGCCGGCACTCGCGCGCCCAGCGCCGCGTCATCTCCTCGGAGTCGGGCGCGTTCAGCCGCTTCCCCTTCAGCTCGGCGACGGCGGCCTCCCAGGACTCGCTGCCGGGTACGAGCTCCCGTACGGCCGCGGTCCAGGCCACCAGCCGGCCGCCCTTGTCCTTGCTGCGCACGGTCACCTCGGCCGAGGCGCCGTCGGTGAGCCCGGGGAACGGCTGCTCGCCGGGCCCGTCGCCGAGCACGTGCGCGGCGCCGTCCACCCAGGCGTGCCACAGGGCCCGGTCGGCACCGGTGCCGCGGACCCAGATCAGGCCGGACTTCTTGGAGGCCTCCTCGACGAGGGCCAGGTCGAGCGCGCTGAGAGTCATGCGCACAGGGTAGGCGGTGCCCGCCCGGCCGGTGAGACCGGCGGCACCCGGAGGGTCTACAGCCAGCCGTTGCGGCGCAGGGTCCGGTGGATGGCGAAACAGCTGCCCACGATCGCGGCCATCACCAGCGGATAGCCGTAGCGCCAGTGCAGCTCCGGCATGTGCTCGAAGTTCATCCCGTACACGCCGCAGATCATCGTCGGCACGGCGATGATCGCCGCCCAGGAGGTGATCTTGCGCATGTCCTCGTTCTGCGCGACCGAGGCCTGCGCGAGGTTGGCCTGGAGGATCGAGTTCAGCAGTTCGTCGAAGCCGATGACCTGCTCGTGCACCCGCGCGAGGTGGTCGGCCACGTCCCGGAAGTACTTCTGGATGTCGGGGTCCACCAGCCGCATGGGCCGCTCGCTCAGCAGCTCCATCGGGCGCAGCAGCGGCGAGACCGCCCGCTTGAACTCCAGCACCTCGCGCTTGAGCTGGTAGATGCGGCCCGCGTCACCGCCCCGGGCGACCCCCTTGGCGGGAGCGGCGAAGACCGCGCTCTCCACCTCGTCGATGTCGTCCTGCACGGCCGCCGCGACCGCGATGTACCCGTCGACCACGTGGTCGGCGATGGAGTGCAGCACGGCCGAGGGGCCGCGCGAGAGCAGCTCCGGGTCGTCCTGGAGGCGGTGGCGCAGGCTCCGCAGGGAACCCTGTCCGCCGTGCCGGACGGTGATGACGAAGTCCGGGCCGGTGAAGCACATCACCTCACCCGTCTCCACCACCTCGCTGGTGGCCGTGAGTTCGGCGTGCTCCACGTAGTGGATCGTCTTGAAGACGGTGAAGAGGGTCTCGTCGTAGCGCTCCAGCTTCGGCCGCTGGTGGGCGTGCACCGCGTCCTCCACGGCGAGCGGGTGCAGGCCGAAGGTGGCGGCGATCCCGGCGAACTCGTCATGCGTGGGCTCGTGCAGACCGATCCAGGCGAAGCCCCCGTCCTCGCGCACCCGTCGCAGCGCCTCACGGGGCGTCAGGCAGTCCCCCTGCGCCCGCCGGCCGTCGCGGTAGACGGCGCAGTCGACCACCGCGCTGCTGGCGGAGGGGTCGCGGGTGGTGTCGTAGCCGGGCTGTACGGGGGTGGGCTTGCGCAGCGCCGGGCGGACGGCGGCACGGAGGTAGGGCAGCATCGACATGGCAGGCTCCTTCTCGCGCACGGCCGCTGGACCGTACGGGTGGGAGGCCCTCTGCGGACCGGGGGCGGGCAGCCCGGGGCCGACGGAGGGAAACAGGACGGGAGGACAAAGTTCTGCCGTCGCTCTTCTGCTGATCAGAAGATCAAAGGTGGCTGGAGCCGCCCTTGACGGACGCCGAAGAGCGATTGGTACTGCACGATCGACTTCGGTCCATCGCAGCCCCACCTCCTCCGGCCGGTCCCCCGTGGGGGACGTCCTGTCGCCGGAGCCCTGAAACAACTCTTCTGAGTGCGGCCCCGACCAGCTGTCCACACTATCAGCCGACGGATGGTCAAGACCCGCCCTTTACCCGCCGGATACGAGTTCTATGCTCGCTGCATGGCAGAAATTCTGGCCCTCGTCGAAGCCCGGCTGCGCAGCACGCTCGGCGAACCCGACGCCCGCGCCTCCGTCACCTTCCTTGGCACCGACCGCATCGAGGTCCTCCGCTTCGCCGAGGGCGACCTCGTCCGGTACGCGACCCTCGGCATGTCCGCCCACCCGATGACCGACCCCACCGCCGCCGTCGCCGACGCGGTGCGCGGCCCGCGCGCCGAACTGGTCCTGACCGTACGGGCGGGCCTCGCGCCCACCGACAAACTGCTGCGGCCGCTGGCGGTACTGGCGGCCTCCCCGATGGTCGAGGGGCTGGTCGTGGCCCCCGGCGCCTCGCTCGACGTCGGCGAACCGCTCTGGGACGGGGCGCCGTTCAGCTCCGTCCTCGTCGCCGAGCCCGGCGGACTGGTCGAGGACCTGGAACTCGACCCGCCCATGGAGCCCGTCCGCTTCCTGCCCCTCCTCCCCATGACGCCGAACGAGGCCGCCTGGAAGCGGGTGCACGGAGCCGCCGCCCTCCAGGAGCGCTGGCTCGCGCGCGGCACGGATCTGCGGGACCCTCTGCGTACGGCCGTCGCACTGGACTGAGCCCGGACGGGTGACCGCGTCTTGACGACGCCCCGGGCGGGGAGGAGCGTGCTTCTTATGAGGGGCGAACCGAGTTGCCCGAAGTGCGGTGGCCGGGTCCGTGCGCCCGGCCTCTTCTCCGACTCGTGGCAGTGCGCGGTGCACGGCGCCGTCCACCCGCTACAGCCTGTGATCCCGCCCAGCGTCGAGGGGCTGGAGGTGGTCGTCAACCGGGCGAACGTGCCCGTGTGGATGCCGTGGCCGCTGCCGGTCGGCTGGCTGTTCACGGGCGTCGCCAGCGCCGGTGACGACCGCAGCGGCGGCCGGGCCACCGCCGTCGCCTGCACCGGCCCGGGACCGCTCGGCGGCCTCGGGGAGCTCGTCCTGATCGCGGAGGAGCTGGGCGTCGGCCTCGGCTCCCGCTTCGCCGGCATCGACGCCCCCGACCCGGGTCCGTACATCGACGTCTCCTCCCCGCCGCACACCAAGGTCGTCGCCGCGGGCCGGCCGACCCCGCTGTGGCACCTCAACGGCGCCCCGGACGACCGCGCCGTCTTCGCGGGGGAGGCGCGCGGGCTGTGGCTGTGGGCCATCGTCTGGCCGGAACAGACGGGCCTCCTGATGTACGACGAGCTGGTCCTCACGGACCTCCGCGACGCGGGCTCGGAAGTCGAACTCCTCCCCTGCGGAGCCCTGAGCCCACGCATCCTGGGGCCGTGAGGGGGCGGGGGCCGGGCGGGTCGCTGGGGGCGGAGTCTTGGCGGGGCGGTGTCACAGTCGGTTTGGGGGTTTCCCGTCAGTCCCATCGTCCTTCCGTGTCGGGCCGGTCCCTCAAGGGCGCTCCTTCGTCGCGTCGCTACGCGATGTCGCTGCGCTCCACCCTTGACCGACCGTCCCGCCCCGGAAAGACAAGGACTGCCGAGAACCCCCCAAAGAAACGGGACGGTCCAGAGGGGAAGGACTCCCGTATCAGCGATGAGACGGGGTGGGGCGGGGCCCTGACCGTGTCCCCATGCGGGCCGCTCAGAGACCCTCGGCGGGCCACGCCCACGCGCCAGATCGCTACGCGCTCCCCCTGGCTTAGCGTCCGACGACCGTCCGGGGCCGATACCCGCACCACATGTCGATCAGAGCCCCCTCAGGGACCGGTGGGCGCGAGCACTAGGCGTCGAAGTCGTATTCCAGGACGTAGGAAGCAGAGTCCAGAGTCATCTCGTTGACCTCAACGGCCCGCCCGTCCCCCGCGAACGCGGTGCGGACGATCTGGATGACGGGCGTTCCGAGGGCGAGGGCGAGACGTTCGGCCTCGTCGGCGGAAGGCATCCGGCACCGAACCTCCTCACGGAAGTGAACGGGCTCGTGGCCCAGCTCGGCCAGCCTTGCGTATGTCCCACCGGGCCCAGTGTCGGATCGGGTGATGGCAGAGGCTGCCACGATGTCTGACGGCAGATGGGACGTCGCGAAGAGCACCGGCTTGCCGTCCAGTACGAACCGGCGGCTGCGCACCCAGACCGGAGACTCGTCGGGAATGCCGAGAGCGGCGGCGATCGCGTCACTCGCAGTCTCTTCGTGCACCTGGACCTGATCGACGACGAGTTCTCGATCTTCGCTGTCCGTCGACCAGATGGAACGTCCCGCACTCCACTGCTCCCGCGCGAGCCGCTGGATGCCATGCCGTCGCAGAGGCCTGAAAGCCCGGACGAAGACACCGGCACCCTTGCGCGCTTCCGTGAGGCCTTCGCTCTGGAGCACGCCGAGGGCCTGCCGTGCGGTCATCCGCGCGACGTCGTAGGTGGCCATGAGGTCGTTCTCGCCCGGCAGACGGTCACCCGGGCCGTACTCGCCGGACCGGATCGCTGCCCTCAGCGCGTCAGCAATCCGCTGGTACTTCGGCTGGCGAGTGCCGCCCTGGCTGCTCACGAAACGATCACCCCTTCCCGTCTCTAGACACCCTAGGCCCAGGCGCTCCTCCTCCGCCGCGTCGGCGACATCGCCTCGGGCGTCGAGGGCATCCTCATGGCGGTGATCAACGAGAACGTCTCGGACAGCGGTGTCGAGCGTTGGATGGAGCTCGCGTACATCCGCAACGCTTCGGGTCGTGAGTTCACCCCGCTGTGGGAAACGTCGAGCCCGCTTTTGAGCAGCTCCGGACGGCCAGCGGACGCCGAGACCAGAGGAGCGTGTAGCGATTTGGCGCGCCTGCCGCTCCCGAATGGGGTCCTGATCGACGTTTCGTGCAGGTAACGGCCCGGACGGTCGTCGGACGCTATGCAATGAGGAGCGCGTAGCGATCTGACGCGCCCACCGGTCCCTGATGGGGCAATGGTCAACATTTCGTGCAGGGATCGGCCCCGGACGGTCGTCGGACGCTATGCCGGGAGGAGCGTGTAGCGATCTGGCGCGTGGGGGTGGAACCGCCAGGGGTCTCTGGGGGCCCGGATGCAGGACACGGTCAGGGCCGGCCCGCCCCGTCTCATCGCTGATGCGGGAGTGCTTCTCCTCTGGGCCGTCCCGTTTCTTTGGGGGGTTCTCGGCAGTCCTTGTCTTTCCGGGGCGGGACGGTCGGTCAAGGGTGGCCGAAGGCCATCGCGTAGCGACGCGACGAAGGAGCGCCCTTGACGGGCCGGCCCGACACGGAAGGACGATGGGACTGACGGGAAACCCCCAAACCAGCCCTGAGGCGGCCCCGCTGGGACCCCGCCCCCAGCGACCCGCCCGGCCCCCGCCCCGTGGGGTCGGCGTGGGCGTCGTGAGCGGTACCCTGGAGTGTCCCCCGTCCGCGTGAACCCTGGAGTCCGGCTGTGCGCATCGACCTGCACGCCCACTCCACGGCCTCCGACGGCACCGACACCCCCGCCGAGCTGGTGCGCAACGCCGCCGCGGCCGGGCTGGACGTGGTCGCGCTGACCGACCACGACACCGTCGGGGGATACGCCGAGGCCATCGCCGCGGTGCCGGCCGGGCTGACGCTGGTCACCGGCGCCGAGCTGTCCTGCCGCCTCGACGGCGTCGGGATGCACATGCTGGCGTACCTCTTCGACCCCGAGGAGCCCGAGCTCGCCCGCGAGCGGGAACTCGTACGGGACGACCGCACCCCCCGCGCCCAGTCCATGGTGGGCAAGCTCCAGGCGCTCGGGGTGGACGTCACCTGGGAGCAGGTGGCCCGGATCGCCGGCGACGGCTCCGTGGGCCGGCCGCACATCGCCACCGCCATGGTCGAGCTGGGCGTCGTCCCCACCGTGTCCGACGCGTTCACCGCGGACTGGCTCGCCGACGGCGGCCGCGCGTACGCCGAGAAGCACGAGCTCGACCCCTTCGACGCCATCCGCCTGGTCAAGGCGGCCGGCGGGGTCACCGTCTTCGCGCACCCCGCCGCCGTCAAGCGCGGCGAGTGCGTGCCCGAGTCCGCGATAGCCGCCCTCGCGGCCGCGGGCCTGGACGGCATCGAGGTGGACCACATGGACCACGACACCGCCACCCGCGCCCGGCTGCGCGGACTGGCCGGGGACCTCGGTCTGCTGACGACCGGGTCCAGCGACTACCACGGCAGCCGCAAGACCTGTCGTCTCGGGGAGTACACCACGGACCCCGAGATCTACGGCGAGATCACGCGCCGCGCGGCGGGGGCCTTCCCCGTGCCCGGTGCCGGTGGAGACGCCCGCGCGTAAGCGCCGCGCCCACACCTCCCCCTCCCGCTTTTCGGTAACACCCCTCACTGCAAGGCATCACTGTGTTTGATTTCGCCGTCTTCGGATCCCTTTTTCTCACGCTTTTTGTGATTATGGACCCCCCGGGGATCACGCCGATCTTCCTCGCCCTGACCTCCGGCCGTCCCGCGAAGGTCCAGCGCCGCATGGCCTGGCAGGCCGTCTGCGTGGCCTTCGGCGTCATCGCCGTCTTCGGCATCTGCGGCCAGCAGATCCTGGACTACCTGCACGTCTCCGTCCCGGCCCTGATGATCGCCGGCGGTCTGCTGCTCCTGCTGATCGCGCTCGACCTGCTCACCGGCAAGACGGACGAGCCCAAGCAGACCAAGGACGTCAACGTCGCGCTCGTCCCGCTGGGCATGCCGCTGCTGGCCGGTCCCGGTGCGATCGTCTCCGTCATCCTGGCCGTGCAGAAGGCCGACGGCGTGAGCGGCCAGGTCTCCGTCTGGCTGGCGATCGCCGCCATGCACGTCGTGCTGTGGCTGACCATGCGCTACTCGCTGGTGATCATCCGCGTCATCAAGGACGGCGGCGTCGTCCTCGTCACCCGGCTCGCCGGCATGATGCTGTCGGCCATCGCGGTCCAGCAGATCATCAACGGCGTGCTCCAGGTCATCCGCGGCGCCTGACGGCGCCCGCCCCCACGCATGCGAAACGCCCCCGCACCTGATCGGTGCGGGGGCGTTTCGAAAGCATCAGGAGGACGCACTCTCGGCCGGTCGGATCAGGATGCGCTGGCCGATCGAGGCCGCCTGCTGCACGATCCGGTTGACGGAGGCCGCGTCCACGACGGTGCTGTCCACGGCGGTTCCGTCGACGTCGTCCAGGCGCAGAATCTCGAAGCGCACGGCTTCTCCCTTCGTCGGTGTTCTCCTTGCACAGGGGTCAACAGGTGCCGCGCGAGAAACATTCCCTACGCTAAGGAAATTTTTTCCCTACCTAACTACCGGCCGCTAGAGGATCGCCAGAAGTCCACTAGAGCACCCGCCGTGACCTGCGGGTTCTCCGCGTTGGGGGAGTGCTCCGCGTCCTCGACCACCACGCGGGAAGCAGCCAGACGGACGGCCATCTCGTCCATCAGCGGCACCGGCCAGGCGTAGTCGGCCACCCCGGACAGGACCAGCTTGGGCAGCGGCACCGCCGCCAGTTCCGCGACCCGGTCGGGCTCCGAGATCAGCACCCGCCCCGTGGTGATCAGCTGCTCGGGAACCGTGCGCAGCCACCGCTCGCGCAGGAACGCCGCCAGCTCGGCGGAGTCGGGCTCGGCGTCCGGCGGATCCTGGGCGCGCATCGCCGCCCATACGGCCCCCATGTCCTCCCGCAGCTCCTCCAGCGCCATGACCAGCAGCTTCGTACGGGCCTGCTGCTCCTCCGCGATGGCGGCCGGCCCGCTGCTCAGCAGGGTGAGGGAGGCGAAGGGCGCGGCGTCGCGGAGCACCGCGGCACGCGCGACGAGCCCGCCCAGGGAGTGGCCGACCAGGTGCAGCGGTTCTCCTCCCGGGCCCGCGCCCAGGGCGCGGGCCTGCGCCAGCACGTCCAGCGCCAGCTCCGGGAGTTCGTACGCGGCCTCCTCGCGCGGGCCGGGGCTCTCGTACTGGCCGCGCCCGTCGACGGCGACCACCCGGTAGCCGGCGGCGGCGAGCGGCTCCAGCAGGGCGATGAAGTCCTCCTTGCTGCCCGTGAACCCGGGGACCAGCAGGGCCGTTCCGCGCGCGGGCTCGCCCGCCTCGTGGACGGCGAACTCGCCGCGGGCGGTGTGCAGGCGGTACGCGCGGGCGACGGGGGGCAGGGTGAGGCGCGGCGGCTTGCTCATGGCACCCGAGGTTACCGGCCCGTAGCCCGGCCGGTGGTCCGACCCGTGGTCGGGCCGTCGTGTGACCCGAGTGCGACCCCGGTACGGCGACGGCCCCGGCCCCCTCGAAAGGGGACCGGGGCCGTCGTGCGGGCGTCTGCCCGGCCGGGTCAGCGGAACCGGCGGGTCGTCCTGGCCGGCTCGACCGGCGGGGCCATCTGGAAGTCCGGCTCCGGAGCCGCGGCCACGGCCGCCTTCCGGGTCCGGGTCCGGCGCGGCGCGGGGGCGTCGGCGACGGCACCCTTGACCACGTCGGGGATGGGGGTCGGCGCGGCCTTGCGCGTCGGCACCCGGCGCGGCTTGACCGGGGCCGCCTCGGCGGCCGGAGCCTCCACGGCGGGGGCGGCGTCGGCGACGGCGGCCTTGCGGGTCCGCGTCCGCTTCGGCTTGGCCGGGGCCTCCTCGGCCACGGCCGGGGCCTCGGCCACGGGAGCCTCCACGGCGTCGGCGACGGCGGCCTTGCGGGTCCGCGTCCGCTTCGGCTTGGCCGGGGCCTCCTCGGCCACGGCCGGGGCCTCGGCCACGGGGGCCTCCACCACGGCCGGGGTCTCGACCACGACCGCCGCCGGAGCGGCGACCGCGACCGGAGCCTCGGCGACGGCGGCCTCGGCCACCGCGGCGACGGCCGAAGCGCTCACCCGGGTCCGGCGACGGCGCGGCCGGCGCGGCTCGTCCGTACCGGCGGCCTCGGCGGCCGGGGCCTCGGACACGGCGGCGGACTCGACGCCCGTCTCCGCGTCCAGCTCGGCACCGCCACGGGTCCGGCGGCGCTGGCGCGGCGTCCGGGTACGCGGGGGACGCTCCTCGGTCACCACGGCGGCGGCGGCAGCGCCGCGGCCGCCACGGCCACCACGCCCGCCGGTCTCGCCCAGGTCCTCGAGGTCCTCGGCCTTCAGGCCGGCCCGCGTGCGCTCGGCGCGCGGCAGGATGCCCTTGGTGCCGGCCGGGATGTTCAGCTGCTCGTACAGGTGCGGGGACGTGGAGTACGTCTCGACCGGGTCGTGGAAGTCCAGCTCCAGCGCCTTGTTGATCAGCTGCCAGCGCGGGATGTCGTCCCAGTCGACCAGGGTGACGGCGATGCCCTTGTTGCCCGCGCGGCCGGTGCGGCCCACACGGTGCAGGAAGGTCTTCTCGTCCTCGGGCGTCTGGTAGTTGATGACGTGCGTCACGCCCTCGACGTCGATGCCGCGCGCGGCGACGTCGGTGCACACCAGCACGTCGACCTTGCCGTTGCGGAACGCGCGCAGCGCCTGCTCGCGGGCGCCCTGGCCCAGGTCGCCGTGGACGGCGCCCGAGGCGAAGCCGCGCTTCTCCAGCTGCTCGGCGATGTCGGCCGCCGTGCGCTTGGTACGGCAGAAGATCATGGCCAGGCCGCGGCCCTCGGCCTGCAGGATGCGGGAGACGAGCTCCGGCTTGTCCATGTTGTGCGCACGGAAGACGTGCTGCGTGATGTTGGCGACGGTCACGCCCTCGCCCTCGGGCGAGGTGGCGCGGATGTGCGTCGGCTGCGACATGTACCGGCGGGCCAGGCCGATGACCGCGCCCGGCATGGTCGCCGAGAACAGCATGGTCTGGCGCCGTGCGGGCAGCAGGTTCATGATCTTCTCGACGTCGGGCAGGAAGCCCAGGTCGAGCATCTCGTCGGCCTCGTCCAGGACGAGAGCCCGGACGTGCGACAGGTCGAGCTTCTTCTGCCCCGCCAGGTCCAGCAGGCGGCCCGGGGTGCCGACGATCACGTCGACGCCCTTCTTGAGCGCCTCGACCTGGGGCTCGTACGCACGGCCGCCGTATATGGCGAGGACGCGGACGTTGCGGACCTTGCCCGCGGTGAGCAGGTCGTTGGTGACCTGGGTGCAGAGCTCGCGGGTGGGAACCACCACGAGTGCCTGCGGAGCGTCGGTCAGCTGCTCGGGCCTGGCCCGGCCGGCCTCGACGTCCGCGGGGACGACGACCCGCTCCAGCAGCGGAAGGCCGAAACCGAGCGTCTTGCCGGTTCCGGTCTTCGCCTGGCCGATGACGTCCGAGCCGGAGAGCGCTACGGGGAGGGTCATCTCCTGGATGGGGAAGGGGGTCACGATGCCGACGGCTTCGAGGGCCTCGGCCGTCTCGGGGAAGATCCCGAGGTCACGGAAAGTAGTCAGGGTGCTGCCTCTTCTGTGAGACGCGGCGCGAGGCGGCGAGGGGGTCTTACCGTGCCGGGCCTGTAGTACTGCCCACGTTCGGGCGAGCCGTACAAAGCTGCGCGGGACCACTGGCCTTCGCTCAAGCGCTTCTGCCGCTGAGGGGGCCCCTCGTGCGGGCCGGTACGCATGGGCGCACCACCACACCGAGGGCGGTCGGGTGGAGCCGATCGGGCCACCGACCGGGCATCCTCATTCGGATGGCCCGCCGAGTATCCGGCAGGCGCATTACCACTGTACCCCGGAATCGCGCAGGTGTGTCGGGTGAATTCACCACGTAGGCGTGTTTACACGGAGCGGCAGTGCGCGGGAGTGGTGAGTTGTGCGCCCTTTCGGCGGGCTATTGTGCGGAGCATGTCGACCGTAGAAAACGCATCTCCCGCCGACGACGACACCCCGGAGGCCCAGGGCATCGCCGCCCAGGACTGGGCGACGGCCTCCGCCTCGCCCCAGTACCGGGCCGCCGTCGTGGACCTGCTCGGCGCGCTGGCGTACGGGGAACTCGCGGCCTTCGAGCGCCTCGCGGAGGACGCGAAGCTCGCCCCCACCCTCGGCGACAAGGCCGAGCTGGCGAAGATGGCCTCCGCCGAATTCCACCACTTCGAGCGGCTGCGCGACCGCCTCGCGGCCATCGACGCCGAGCCGACCGCCGCGATGGAGCCCTTCGCCAAGGGTGTGGACGACTTCCACCGCCAGACCGCCCCCTCCGACTGGCTCGAGGGCCTGGTCAAGGCGTACGTCGGCGACTCGATCGCCAGTGACTTCTACCGCGAGGTCGCCAGCCACCTCGACACCGACACCCGCGCCCTGGTCGTCGGCGTCCTCGACGACACCGGCCACGGCGGCTTCGCCGTCGAGAAGGTCCGCGCCGCCATCGAGGCCGACCCCCGCTGCGGCGGGCGGCTCGCGCTGTGGGCCCGCCGGCTGATGGGCGAGGCCCTCTCGCAGGCGCAGCGCGTGGTCGCCGAGCGCGACGCGCTGTCCACCATGCTCGTGGGCGGCGTCGACGGAATGGCGGCCGGCTTCGACCTGGCGGCCGTGGGCGAGATGTTCACCCGGATCACCAAGGCGCACACCAAGCGCATGGCCGCCCTGGGCCTCGCGGCCTGACGGTCCCGGGACCCCTCCCGGCGCGCACCCCGCTCCAGCGGGACGCGAGCCGCGCTCAGCCCCCCGACGAGAGCGAAAACGGAGCGCGCCGGGGGGACCTCCGGGAGCGGGCGGCGGGGCGCAGCAGCAGGGAGAGCACGACGGCGGACACGCCGACGCCCCCCAGCAGGGTCGCGAACAGGGTGTTGTGCCCCGGGCCCAGCGACATGTGCGTCAGATAGGCCCCGAAGAGAGCCCCGGCCACCCCGCTGACCAGCACCGTTCTCGTGGAGGGCAGTCGCCTCGCGAGGACCCGCGAGGCAGCACCGGACAGTGCGAGGCCCAGCAGACCTGAGCCGAGCGCCTCCATCAGCAGCATCTGGTCACTCCCATGCGTCAGGGCAAACGGGTCACAGCGCTCCCTACCCGAAGCGGAAGAAAGGGAAACGGCCCGGCGGAACCATCCGCCGGGCCGTTTCCTTCGTCCTCGGTGCCTCGAAGAGCGTCAGAGCGCCCCGAAACCGACCTTGCGCACGCTCGGCTCGCCCAGGTCGACGTACGACAGGCGGTCGGACGGCACGAGGACCTTGCGGCCCTTGACGTCGGTCAGGCTGAGCAGCGGCGCCGTACCGGACAGCGCGGCGGCCACGATGGCCTCCAGCTCCTCGGCGCTCAGGTCGCTCTCCAGCACGATCTCCCGGGGTGCGTGCTGCACGCCGATCTTGACCTCCACGGCTTTGTCCCTCCGACGGTCCGGTTCGCGCGATCAGCCGCGCCGTACCCGGTCCACATTAGCCCGGAGAGGGGACACGATCGGCTCGCGGCGGACACGCTGGCAGCGAACAACCGCCGGTCAGGCCTCCGTGCCGTGCAGCGGGAAACCGGCGATGCCGCGCCACGCCAGCGAGGTCAGCAGGCCCACCGCCGTGTCACGGGCGACCGGGCTCTCGCTGGAGAGCCAGTACCGGGCGACGACCTGCGAGACGCCGCCCAGGCCCACGGCCAGCAGCATCGACTCGTCCTTCGACAGGCCCGTGTCCTCGGCGATGACGTCCGAGATGGCCTCCGCGCACTGGAGCGAGACCCGGTCGACGCGCTCGCGCACCGCCGGCTCGTTCGTCAGGTCCGACTCGAACACCAGCCGGAACGCGCCCCCCTCGTCCTCGACGTACGCGAAGTAGGCGTCCATCGTCGCCGCCACGCGCAGCTTGTTGTCGCTGGTCGACGCCAGCGCCCCGCGCACGGCCTGGAGCAGGCTCTCGCAGTGCTGGTCCAGCAGGGCCAGGTACAGGTCGAGCTTGCCGGGAAAGTGCTGGTAGAGCACCGGCTTGCTGACGCCGGCGCGCTCGGCGATGTCATCCATCGCGGCCGCGTGGTAGCCCTGCGCGACGAAAACCTCCTGGGCCGCGCCCAGCAGCTGGTTGCGCCGGGCCCGGCGCGGCAGTCGCGTGCCCCGCGGACGCGCTGCCTCGGTCTGCTCGATGGCTGTCACGCCGCCTCCCACTTTCTCTAAGAACACAGTGCGCTCTGCGCCGCGCCGCCATCGTACTTTTCGGTAACCGAATCTGGTGGGTTCAAGCCGAGTTTTCTCGCGGTACGGACCGCTTGGACACGTGCCTGACACGCTGGTCAGCGCCCGTGGGAGCGGGTCAGCGGTAGTCCTCCTCGTCCAGCGGGACCACCCGGGCCTGCTCGGCGGCGTCCGCCACCGGCGCCTCGTCCGGATCCAGGCCGACGAGCGGATCGTCCTCCTGCGGCTGGATCTCGGTGTGCTGCTCGGCGGCGTCCGCTTCCGGCGCCTCGGTGCCGAGGCCGTCCCGCTCGTCTTCCCGGAAGGTGTCCGGCTCCGCAGGGTCCACAGTCATTCCGCTCCCCTCGCCTTCACTCGTCATCCCTCTACGAGCCTAGGAGGATCGGGAGCCCGCCGCCAGACGGTCCTGTGACCGCGAACACAAGCGAACGCAAGGGGCCGGGCGTGATCGTCTCGTAACATTGGCCCATGTCTTCGACCGAGCCGCCGGGCGTACGGTCCACCGCCGGACCGGCTTCCCAGGCGGGTGCCGTCCGGGTGGCCGACGGGGAGCAGCTGCGCACCGTCGCGCTGCCGGGCCTGGAAATGAACGTACGTTTCCGGCCGCCGCAGCGGGCGGGCCTGCCTCCCGCGCTCTTCGTCCACGGGCTCGGCGGTTCCTCCCAGAACTGGTCGGCCCTCATGGAGCAGCTGGCCGGAAGCGTCGACGGCGAGGCCCTGGACCTGCCCGGATTCGGCTGGTCGCCGCCGCCCGCCGACCGGGACTACTCGGTGACCGCGCTCGCCCGCGCCGTCATCCGCCACCTCGACGCCGCCGGGCGCGGACCGGTGCACCTCTTCGGGAACTCCCTCGGCGGGGCCGTCTCCACCCGCGTCGCGGCCGTCCGCCCCGACCTGGTGCGCACCCTGACGCTCGTCTCGCCCGCGCTGCCGGAGCTGCGCGTGCAGAGGGCGGCCGTGCCCACCGCGCTGCTGGCCCTCCCGGGCGTCGCCGCGATGTTCGGCCGGCTCACGCACGGAATGACGGCCGAACAGCGCACCCGGGGAGTGACGGCCCTCTGTTACGGAGACCCCTCACGGGTGACGGCGGAGAGCTTCGGCGCCGCCGTCGAGGAGATGGAGCGGCGCATGGCGCTGCCCTACTTCTGGGACGCGATGACCCGCTCCTCGCGCGGGATCGTCGACGCGTACACCCTCGGCGGGCAACACGGGCTGTGGCGCCAGGCGCAGCGCGTGCTCGCGCCGACCCTGCTCGTCTACGGTGGGCGCGACCAACTGGTCTCGTACCGTATGGCGCGCAAGGCCGCCGCGTCCTTCCGGGGTTCGCGGCTGCTGTGCCTGCCCGAGGCCGGGCACGTGGCGATGATGGAGTACCCGGAGGTGGTCGCGGTGGCCTTCCGGGACCTGCTGCGTGACACCGCCGAGCGGGCATCCGACCGAAGTACCGAAGACGGCAAGGGCTGAGACGTGGGACGACATAGTCGCAAGGCCCCCGCCCCGGTCCGCCCGCCGGCGGAGTCCGGGCAGCCGGCGGCCGCGTACGAGCCGCAGGGGTACGCGGCCGGTCCCTACGCCGGTTCCCACACGGACGGGCTGTACACCCCCGACCCGTACGAGCCCGGGGCCCCCGCGCACGGGCCGTACGTACACGACCGGTACGAGCCGGCGCCCCACGAGACCCCCGCGCAACGGCCGTACGCGTACGAGCCGGCGCCCCACGAGACCCCCGCGCAACGGCCGTACGTACACGACCGGTACGAGCCCGCGTCCCACGAGACCTCCGCGCACCGGCCGTACACCCACGACCCGTACGAGCCCGCGCCCCGCACCGGGCCCGCCGGCGGCGCGCACCGGGACGCCGAGCCCACCGTCGTCCACCAGGGGTACGCGCCCCAGGCCCGCCCCGCACCCCGCGGCGCGCGCCCCGGCGGCCACCCCGAGCAGCACGAGGGCGGCGGCGCCGGACGGGCCCCCGGGGCGGGTGCCGTCCACGGCGACCGGCTCGGCGCCCCCCGGACCGCCACCGCCACCGCCGCGCCCGCGCCGGCGGTGGTCCGGCCCGCGGCGGGCCCCGGCCCGCGAGACCCCCTCGGCTCGACCGGCTCCCACCGCCGGGTGCCCGGGCCCCGCACGCCCGGAGCGCCCGCCGCCCCCGCCGGAGGCCGCGGCGCGAAGATCCGTACGTACACCGGGATGGCCGCGGCGGCCGTCACCACCGTGCTCGCCGTCGTCGTCGCCGGGCAGGTGGCCACCGACGGCGATTCCGACGCCGCCGCCACCCGCGCCGCCGGGGACGATTCCCTCCCGCGCACCCAGAGCGACCGCTCGCCCGCCTCCCGCTCCGACGGCCGCCCCACCCCGTCCGTCCCGCCGGCCGTGGCCGCACAGCCGGTCACGTACGAGGAGCGGATGGCGCGCCAGCTGCCCGTCGACGCCAAGCTCACCGGCCCGGGGACCTTCGACACCGTGCCCGGCGTCGACAAGGCCCCGGGCAAGGGGAAGCGGGTGCGCTACCGGGTCGATGTGGAACAGGGCCTCGGCATGGACCCGCAACTGTTCGCCGACGCCGTGCAGCGCACCCTCAACGACCCGCGCAGCTGGGCCCACGACGGTGCGATGACCTTCGAGCGGGTGCCGGGCGGCGAGGCCGACTTCGTGATCACCCTGGCCAGTCCCGGGACCACCGGCGTCTGGTGCGCGAAGTCCGGGCTGGACACCACCGTCGACAACGTCTCCTGCGACTCCGCCGCCACCGAGCGCGTGATGATCAACGCCTACCGGTGGGGCCAGGGCTCGCAGACCTACGGCCCCGACCAGATGCTCGCCTACCGGCAGATGCTCATCAACCACGAGGTCGGACACCGGCTCGGCCACGGACACGTCAGCTGCCAGACCCCGGGCGCCCTCGCGCCGATCATGCAGCAGCAGACGAAGTCCCTGAACATCGACAACATCCCCTGCAAGGCCAACCCCTGGGTGTACCCCGGTAATTGACCGGCCCCACGGCCTCCGGCCGGCCCGCGGCGCCGGGCCCCGGGGGGCCTCCGCGTCACGCCCTTCCTAGCGTGCTCGAACGCGAACCGTACGGGAAAGTTACGACTCTTCACCCCTTCCGGTGGCGCGACGGACAACCGTCCGCCGCGCCACCGGCGCATCCGCTTGAGTTTCCCGCGGCGGGTCGCCGGACCGACGGCGACCGCCCGGAACGGGAGATCGGGGGTGCCACTCGTGCGGATCGGACTGGTCACGGAAGGTGGTTATCCGTATGCGGCGGGAGAGACCGGGCCCTGGTGCGACCGGCTCGTGCGCGGACTGCCGCAGCACGAGTTCGAGCTCTACGCGCTGAGCCGCACCGCCGGCCAGGAGGAACGCGGCCGGGTCACGCTCCCGCCGCACGTCACCCACGTGCGCACCGCCCCGCTGTGGGCCCCCGCCGACGACGGGCGGACGTACTCCCGCCGCGAGCGGCGGCGCTTCGCCGAGGACCTCGCGGAGCTGGTCCGGGGCATCTGCCAGGACGGCCCCGAGGGCGGGACCGCGGACGGCGCCGAGGCCTTCGCCGCCGGACTGTACGGGCTCGCCGGACTCGCCGGCGAGCAGGGCGGGATGTACGCGGCGCTGCGCTCCGAGACCGCCGTGCGGGTGGTGGAGGCCGGCTGCCGCGCCCGGGGCGCGAGCCGCGCCGTGCGGACGGCGGCGGTCCCCGACCTGCTCCAGTTCGTCGACGAACTGGAGCGCGCCCTGCGCCCGCTGTCCCTCGACTGGTACGAGGACGAGGGCCTCGGCCGGGCCGACGTGTGCCACGCCGCCGCCGGCGGGGTGGCGGCCGTCCCCGGACTGCTGGCCAAACGCTTCTTCGGGGTCCCGCTGCTGGTCACCGAGTACGGCGTCCAGCTCCGCGCCCGCTATCTGGAACAGCGCGAGGAGACCCGGCCCGCCGTACGCGCCCTGCTGGCCGCCTTCCACATCCGCCTCGCCGGGGAGATCTACGCCCGCGCCGACCTGCTCACCCCCGGCAACGCGCACGCCCGCCGCTGGCAGGAGCGGTGCGGGGCGCCCCGGGAGCGGCTGCGGACGGTCTACCCGGGCATGGAGGCGGACCGATTCGCCACCGTCGGCGAGGACCCCGGCCGCGGAGACCCGGACACCCTGGTGTGGGCCGGACGGGTCGAGCCGGCCAAGGACCTGATCGCCCTGCTGCACGCCTTCGCGGAGGTCCGCCGGGCCGCACCGCACACCCGGCTGCGGATCTTCGCCTCGGCGGCCGCCCCCGGATACCTGGCCGACTGCCGCTCGCTCGCCGCGCAGCTCTTCCCCGACGAGGCCGCCGACGCGCGGACGGCGGGGGAGAACCCCGTCACCTTCGAGGAGATCGGCGGCCCCGAGGCGCCCACGCCCGCCGACGCGTACGGGGCCGGGCGGATCGTGCTGCTGTCCTCGGTGATCGAGGGCTTCCCCATCACCCTGGCCGAGGCCATGTTCTGCGGCCGGGCCACCGTCTCCACCGACGTCGGAGCCGTCCGCGAGGTCATCGGCGGCACCGGACTCGTCGTCCCCCCGCGCAACCCCCGCGCCCTGGCCGAGGCCTGCCTCGCGCTGCTGGAGGACCCCGAGCGGGCCCAGCGGCTGGGCGCCGCGGCGCGGGCGAGGGCGCTGGAACTCTTCACCGTCGAGCAGAACGTGGCGGCCTTCCGCGAGAGCTACCTGCGGCTGCTGGCCACCGGTTCGGCGCGGCCCGAGGGGGAGGTGCCGTTCGACTGTCCGGCGGAGGCGCGGGTGCCGGGGCCGTGGGTGGCCCGCCCGGCCGGGCCGGGACCGGCCACGGGACTGGCTTCGGAGGCGATGGCGTGACGACCTCGGACATCGCGGGCGCGGCGCCGCCGCCCGGGGCCCTGCCCGCGGACCCCGCCCCGGCTCCCGCCGGGGCGGGCACCGCCGGGACCAGCGCCGCCGGGACGGGCGCCGCCGGGACGGGCGCCGCCGGGGCGGGCGGACCGGAGAAGGCCCGCCGCAGGACCGGCGGAGACCCCGTCAAGGCGCTGCTGCACCGGCACCGGGAGCTCTGCGAGCGGGCCGTCGACCCGCTGGAGATCGCCGCCGGACTGGAGGCGCACGGCCTCACCGACCGCACCGCCGCACGGTTCCGGCACCGGGACGTCTTCACCCTCGCCGAGGAGCTGTACGCGCGGACCCCGCGCGGCGACGCGCCCGGCCCCGCGCCCGCACGGCCCCCGGCACCCGCCCGGGCGGTACGCGGCTTCGGGTACGCCCTGCTGCCCGGCGCCCTCGCCCTCGGCGCGGCCGCCACCGGGACCCCGGGGGCCGGGCCCCTCGCGGCGCTCCTCACCGCCGCCGCGCTGGTGTGGCCCGGGCGCAGCGCCCGGGGCCGCTTCCCCTGGGCCGTCCACCTGCCGGCGGCGGCCGCCGTCGGCTGGGCCGTCCACCGGCACGGCCCCGCCCTCGGCGCGGCCCTCGCCCTGGCCGTCGCCCCCGGGCACCTCGCCGCGGTCCTCTACGCCGCCCGGGCGCGCCGCCGGCTCGCCGGGAGCCGGGCCCTGGAGGACTTCGCCGCCGGGGCGCGGCCGCTGCTCGCCGGGACCCTCCTGCTGTTCGCCGCGGCCGCCACGGGGGCCGCCGCGCTCACGGGGGCCGCCCCGGGGACGGCCGTACCGCTCGCGGTGCTGCTGTTCCTGGCCCGGCTGCTGCTCCGGCACGGGGCCCGCCGCCCGCCGGTGGCCGCGGCCCTGGCGCTCGCCCTGGTCCCGGCCCCGGCGGCGGTCGCCGCCGCCGCCGCGGGACTCCTCGTACACGCCTTCCTCGCGCTGTCCCGTGCCTCCGCACACGCGCGTCACCGACCCCAGCGACACCAAGGAGAAACAGGATGACCGGCCAGCCAATCGACCAAGGGGTTGCGCGATGAGGGTGCTGCTGATCGGAGCCAACGGATACCTCGGGCGCTACGTCGCGGACCGGCTGCTCGCCGACCCCGCCGTACAGCTCACCGCGCTCGGCCGCGGCGACGACGCCGACGTCCGGTTCGACCTCGCCACCGGCAGCCCCGGCGCGCTCACCCGGTTCCTGGACGCCGTCCACCCGGGCGTCGTCATCAACTGCGCGGGCGCCACCCGCGGCGGTGCCCGGGAACTGACCCGGCACAACACCGTCGCCGTCGCGACCATCTGCGAGTCCCTGCGCCGCAGCGGCTGCGGGGCCCGTCTCGTCCAGCTCGGCTGCGCCGCCGAGTACGGGCCCAGCCAGCCCGGCTCCTCCACGGCCGAGGACGCCGTCCCGAGACCCGGCGGGCCGTACGGCGTCAGCAAACTCGCCGCCACCGAGCTGGTCCTCGGCTCGGGACTGGACGCCGTCGTCCTGCGCGTCTTCTCGCCCGTCGGCCCGGGCACCCCGGCCGGCTCCCCGCTCGGCCGGCTCGCCGAGGCGATGCGGCGGGCCATGCAGTCCGGGGACGGCGAGCTCAAGCTGAGCGGCCTCGGGGTGCAGCGCGACTTCGTCGACGTACGGGACGTCGCGCGGGCGGTGCACGCCGCGTCCCTGTCCGCCGCCCAGGGCGTGGTGAACATCGGCACCGGCCGCGCGGTGCGGCTGCGCGACGCGGCGGCCGTCCTGGCCCGGGTCGCCGGCTACGGCGGCGCCCTGCACGAGCTGGACGTACCGCACGGCGAAGGCCGGCACGGGCACGGGCACGGCGGCCGGCCGCCGGGGCTGTCCGCCATCGGCTCCCCCCGCTCCGAGGCCACGCCCGAGCAGCTCGCCGCGGCCCCCCAGGCGTACCCGTACCCCGACGGCTGCGGCGCCTGGCAGCAGGCCGACGTCCGCACCGCCCGCGACCGGCTCGGCTGGCGGCCCCGGATCAACCTGGAGGAGTCCCTCGCGGACATCTGGATGGAGGCGGCGTGCCGCATCTGACCACCCCGCCCGGGTCCACGGCGACGGCCGCGACCGAGGCCGGCCGGCTCGGCCTGGGCATCCCCGGCTACGCGCACCCGCTGGTCGCCCCGGTGGAGTGGGCCGAGCTGACCCGCCCCGGGACGCCCCTGCACTGGGCGGTGCTCAACGTCGCGGCCGGCCCCGGCGGCCGGCCGGACCCGCACTGCACGGAGGCGGCGGCGAAGCTGCGGGGCGCGGGCGGGACCGTCCTCGGGCACCTCGCCGTACGGGACGGTGCCCGCTCCTTCGGGGAGCTGCTCTCCGACGCGCACCGGTTCCGCGACTGGTACGGCGTCAGCGGTTTCTACCTGGCCGGCGCCCCTGCCAGCCGGGCGGACCTGCCCGCCGTCCGCCGGGTGACCGACGCGCTGAGGGGGCTCGGGGAGGGCATGCGGATCGTGCTGGGCCACGGAACGCACCCCTACGAGGGCTACGCGGAGGCCGCCGACCAGCTGGTCACCTTCTCCGGGGCCTGGGCCGACTACCGCTGGTCGCAGGTGGCGGAGTGGACCGCCGACCATCCGCCGGAGCGGTTCTGCCACCTCGTCCACGGGGTGCCGCGCACCCACCTGGAGGAGGCCGTGCGGATCGCCCGCTGGCAGGGAGCGGGCACCATCTGGTTCACCGACCGGGCCGGCGCGGCCGGCCGCGACCCCTGGGCCTCCATGCCCGCGTACTGGGACGAAATCGTCTCGCGGATCGGGACGGGTGTCTTGGAATGAAGACGGGCGTGGCACTGTTACGGGATAGAACAACCCTTAAATGCTCCCCGCGCCCGCGGGGATGACCCTGGAGTCCCCGTGTCGCTGCCACCCCTGGTCGAGCCAGCCGCTGAGCTCACCGTTGACGAGGTCCGTCGGTACTCGCGTCACCTGATCATCCCCGATGTCGGGATGGACGGGCAGAAGCGCCTGAAGAACGCCAAGGTGCTCGCCGTGGGCGCCGGCGGTCTCGGCTCGCCCGCCCTGATGTACCTGGCCGCGGCGGGCGTCGGCACGCTGGGCATCGTGGAGTTCGACGAGGTCGACGAGTCGAACCTGCAGCGCCAGATCATCCACAGCCAGGCGGACATCGGCCGTTCCAAGGCCGAGTCCGCCCGCGACAGCGTGCTGGGCATCAACCCGTACGTGAACGTGGTCCTGCACGAAGAGCGGCTCGAAGCCGACAACGTGATGGAGATCTTCAGCCAGTACGACCTGATCGTCGACGGCACGGACAACTTCGCCACCCGTTACCTGGTCAACGACGCCTGCGTGCTGCTGAACAAGCCGTACGTGTGGGGCTCCATCTACCGCTTCGACGGCCAGGCCTCCGTCTTCTGGTCCGAGCACGGCCCCTGCTACCGCTGCCTGTACCCGGAGCCCCCGCCGCCGGGCATGGTCCCGAGCTGCGCCGAGGGCGGCGTGCTGGGCGTGCTCTGCGCGTCCATCGGCTCGATCCAGGTCACCGAGGCCATCAAGGTCCTCACCGGCGTCGGCGAGCCGCTCGTCGGCCGCCTGATGATCTACGACGCCCTGGAGATGCAGTACCGCCAGGTCAAGGTCCGCAAGGACCCGGACTGCGCGGTCTGCGGCCCGAACGCGACCGTCACCGAGCTCATCGACTACGAGGCCTTCTGCGGCGTCGTGTCGGAGGAGGCCCAGGAGGCCGCCGCGGGCTCCACGATCACTCCCCAGCAGCTCAAGGAGTGGATCGACGCGGACGAGAAGATCGAGATCATCGACGTCCGCGAGAAGAACGAGTACGAGATCGTCTCGATCCCCGGCGCCAAGCTGATCCCCAAGGGCGAGTTCCTGATGGGCACCGCCCTCCAGGACCTCCCGCAGGACAAGCGGATCGTCTTGCACTGCAAGACGGGTGTCCGCAGTGCGGAAGTCCTCGCGGTGCTGAAGTCCGCGGGCTTCTCCGACGCGGTGCACGTCGGCGGCGGCGTCATCGGCTGGGTCCACCAGATCGAGCCCGAGAAGCCGGTCTACTAGGCCCGGTCCACCGGACACGGGGGCCGTACCCGCCCGGCGGGTACGGCCCCTTCCTCATGCCGCCGCGCAGACGGTGCCCGCGCCCGGCACCTTCCCGTCGAGCAGGTACGCGTTCACCGCGCGCTGCACGCACGTGTCGCCGCTGTTGTACGCGCCGTGCCCCTCGCCCTTGTACGTCAGCTCCACGCCCACGCCCTTCCCGAGCCGCTCGGCCATCTTGCGCGCGCCCTCGTACGGGGTCGCCGGGTCACCGGTGTTGCCGATCACCAGGATCGGCGCGGAGCCGGGCGCGGAGACGTCCGGGGTCCGCCAGGCGCCGGGCACCGGCCAGTCCGTGCAGCTCAGCAGGGCCCAGCCGAGGAAGTCCCCGAAGACGGGGGAGGCCGAACGGAAGCGGGGCAGCCGGGCCTTGGTCTCCTCCAGCGTGTAGCGCTCCTTGGAGTCGGCGCAGTTGATGGCGGTGTTGGCCGCGCCGATGTTGCTGTAACGGCCGTTCTGGTCGCGGCCGTTGAGCGCGTCGGACAGCGCCATGAGCAACTGCCCCTGGCCGCCCTCGGCCTCGTCCAGCCCCTGTTCCAGCAGCGGCCACAGCTCCTTGGAGTACAGGGCCTGGGCGATGCCGTTGGTCGCCTGGGACTCGGTCAGCTGCCGGTCGCCGATGCCGGGGATCGGCTTGGCTCCCAGGTCCTTCTGCAGCTTGATGACGTTCGCCTCGATCTCCTTGGCGGTGCTGCCCTGGATCCGGCACTGGTCGCCGCGGTCGACGCAGTCCTGGGCGAAGTTGCCGAGGGCCAGCTGGAAGCCCTTCGCCTGGCCGAGCGCGCCCTGCTCGGCGTCCTTGGTGGGGTCCACGACGGCGTCGAAGACGGCCCGTCCGACGTTCTTCGGGAAGAGGTGGGCGTAGACCCCGCCGAGTTCGGTGCCGTAGGAGATCCCGAAGTAGTTCAGTTTCCCGTCGCCGAGGGCCTGGCGGATCCGGTCCAGGTCGCGGGCGGCGTTCTCGGTGCCCACGTACGGGAGCACCTTGCCGGACTTGGCCCGGCAGGCCTTCTGGTACGTGCGGATCCCCTCGACGTAGGCCTTCTCCTCCTGCGGGGTGTCCGGGGAGGAGTCCTGCGCGTAGTAGGCGTCCAGCTGCCTGTCGTCCTCGCAGCGGACGGGGGCGCTGCCACCGACCCCGCGGGGGTCGAAGCTCACCAGGTCGTACCGGGCGCGCAGGGCCTCGTACTCCTTGGCGGCGCCCGGCAGCGTGGCGATCCCGGACCCGCCGGGCCCGCCGAAGTTGAACACCAGCGAGCCCAGCCGCTCGGCCGGGCGGCGGGCCTTCGCGCGGATCAGGGCGAGGGGGATGGTCTCGCCCTCCGGCTCCGCGTAGTCGAGCGGTACGTCGAGCGTGGCGCACTGCCAGTCCCGGCCGGGTGCCTGCCCGCCGCCCTGGGCGGCCGTCGGGGCGTCGCACGCGCCCCAGGAGAGGGGCTTGGCCGGCTCGGCGGCGCCGGACCCGGTTCTCCGGCCGCCGCCGTCACCGCCGGAACAGGCGCCGGTGGTGAGCAGCGCGGCGGCGAGCGCGGCGGCGGTGGTGGCCCGAAGGACGTTTCTCGGCATGTCCCCATCCTGTGCGCCCGCCCCCGCCCCCGCCCGCGCGCTGACCCGTCCGGGGGACGGAGCGCCGTGCGGGCGGCGGCCGGTGGCGCGGAGAGCCCCGGCCGGGGGGCCGTGCGCGGCCACGCGCCGCGTCCACGGCCCGGCCCCCGCCCCGCGGAGCTAGATCGCTTCCTTGCGGGTCAGGAAGTTGAACGACACCCACCCCGGCAGCACCGGCAGCCAGAAGGTCATCAGACGGAACAGCAGCACCGCCGAGATCGCGACCTCCTTCTCCAGTCCCGCCGCGATCAGACCCAGCGTCAGGGTGGTCTCCACCGCCCCGATGCCGCCCGGCGTCGGCGCCGCCGAGCCGAGCGCGTTGCCCGCCAGGAACACCACCGCGATGCTCGCGTAGCTGATGGCCTCCCCGCCCCCGAAGGCACGGATCGAGGCGTCCAGGCACATCACGAAGCAGCCGGTCAGCAGCAGCATGCCGCCGATGCCGGTCATCAGCTTCTGCGGCCGCTGGAGCACGTCCAGCATGCGCGGCACCACGCCCGCGAACAGCGCCCGCACCCGCGTCACCACGAACTTCCGCAGGAACGGCACCGCCGTGACGACCAGCACCAGCACCGCCACCGTCAGCAGGCCGGCGATGACCGTCCTCGACGGGGTCATCTCCGGGGTCTTCTCCGTGCCCGTCAGGTAGCCGAAGGCCAGCAGCAGCAGGATGTGGCTGGCCAGCCCGAAGAGCTGCGAGGCGCCGACGCTCGCCACCGCCAGGCCCGGCCGGACGCCCGCCCGTTGCAGGAACCGGGTGTTCAGCGCGACCCCGCCCACCGCCGCCGGGGCGACCAGCTTCACGAACGACCCCGCGACCTGCGCGACCACCGTCCGCAGGAAGGACACCCGTTCCGGGACGAAGCCCAGCAGGCTCATCGCCGCCGCGAAGTACGTCAGCGCCGAGAAGGCGAGCGCCGCCCCGACCCAGCCCCACTGCGCCTGGCCGACGATGGTCGCGAAGTCGACGTGCGCCAGCTGCGTGAGCAGGAAGTACGCGCCGAAGGCACCCGCGATGAAGGACACCAGCGTGCGCGGCCGGATCCGTTCCAGCCGGGCCGGCTCCACCGGCGCCTGCGGGCGGATCAGCAGCACCTGCCGGCGGATCTGGCTGAGCAGGTCCTCCTCCCGCGCCCCCTCCAGCGCGTCGTCCAGCGCCCTCTTCTCGGCCTTGCGGCCGGCGGCCGGACTGGGTGCCGCCGGTGCGGCGCCGTCGCCCGCCTCGCGCGCGGCCTTCGCCGCCCGCGAGGACTCCAGGACGGCTTCCCGCTGCCGGTCGGCCCGCTCCCGGGCCAGTTTGCGCAGGGTCGCCCGGGTGGACCGGCTCAGCGCGATCGGCTGGAGCAGCGGCAGGCAGTCCGCCACCGCGTCCGGGCCGAGCACCGACACCGCCGAGGCCACCGACCGTTCCGCGCCGACGCGCAGGCCGAGCGTGGTCAGCAGCTGCGCGATGTCCATCCGCAGCACCAGGTCACCGGCCGCGATCTCACCGCCCCGCAGGTCCGTGAGGATCACCTTGCCGGAACGATCCACCACCAGCGCGTCCCCCGTGAGCCGGCGGTGCGCGATCCGCCGCGACTGCAGGGCCCGTACCTGCTCCCACGCGCTGCGGATCAGCTCGTCGGTGATCTCCTCGTCGGCGAGGGCGTCCAGGTTGCGGCCGCCCAGGTGCTCGTAGACGAGCATCACGGCGTCGGGGCCCAGCTCGGAGGTGGCGATCAGCTTCGGCGCGTTCGCACCGGCCGCGATGGCGGCGTACGCGAGGAGGGCCTCCTGCTCCAGCGCCTGGCGCAGGGACTGGATGCTGCGCCGGGTGGTGATCCCGCGCAGGGTCATCCGCCGCCAGACCCGGTAGAAGAAGCCCTGCGCCTGCTGTTCGCGGTCCACGACGGTCACGTCCAGCGGAGGACCGTCCTCCAGCGTGACGTGGTAGCGGCGGCCGCGGTCGCCGATCTCCGTGCCGTCCCCGTCCGGGGCCTCCGCGCGCATCGCGCTGACCGGCTGGAAGCCGACGCGGCGCAGCCCGGCGAGGAGGTTCTGCCCGGTGGGCCGGACGTTCGGCGAGCCGACCGCGTACAGGGTTCCGTACGCGACGCTCCAGCCGATCAGCACCGTCAGGATGATCGAGAACGGTGTGGTGTACCCGCTGACCAGCATCGCGAAGGCGTCCAGCAGCAGGACCACCCACAGCGCGACCCGCCAGCGCGGCCGCCGGGTCATCCCTACGGCGGTCATGTACGCGATCACGGGCGCGAGGTACCCGTGCACCGGGTCCGTGGAGGCGCCGGCCGTGCCCGTGGCCCGGGTGAGGGCGTCCTGGATGGTCCCGGGGGCGCCCTGGGACACCCACAGGTCGGTGGCCAGCGTCACCCCGTGCGCGAGGACGGCCGCGAGGACGCCGTCGGCGATGCGCAGCCCGTCGCGTTTGATCAGCCGCTCGATGGCGAAGGCCACCGGTACGAGGAGCACGGCGATGCTGGACACCAGCCCCGCGACCTTGATCAGCAGGTCCGGCGCCTGGCCGGTGCCCTGCGTGATGTCCTGCTCCAGGCCCGCGGTGGTGCCGTGGGCGAAGGCGGCGATGCCGAGGACGACGGCGATGCCGAGGATCCCGGCGAGCAGGCGGACCAGGTCGGAGGGCCGGTGCACGCGGGCGGCGAGCAGCGGCTCGTCCACCTCGACGCGGTCGGCCGCCGTCGGCGTGTGGCCGGGCGGGTCGTCGGGGTGCGCCTCGTCGGGGCGCGCGTCATCGCCCCTCGCCGCGCCGTCCGGAGGGCTCACAACCCGCTCCTTCGCCGTCACATCCGTCTCTTCTTGATCACGTATCACCAGTCACCGCCCGGAAGATGGTGGCACGGACCGGCGGCCGAGCGGGGCAGCAGGGTGCGCGCCGGTACGGAAGGAAGGCTTCCACCGGGCCGCCCGGAACATCCGGCACCATGTGCCGAATGAGCGAAGAGCTGCCCGCCTACGCGGAGCGGGTACTGGAGGTCGCCGAGCGGATTCCGCCCGGCCGGGTGATGACGTACGGGGACGTCGCCGAGTGGCTCGGCGAGGGAGGACCGCGCCAAGTCGGGCGTGTCATGGCCCTGTACGGAGGAGCCGTGCCCTGGTGGCGCGTGGTGCGGGCGGACGGCGTGCCCCTGCCCGGCAGCGAGCGGCGGGCCCTCGCGCACTACCGGTCCGAGGGCACCCCGCTGCGCGAGACCGCCTCCGGCGAGCCGCGGCTGGCGATGCGCAGGGCGCGCTGGGACGGCCGCGGGGAAGGACGCGGGGGCGACGAGTCTCACATCTGACAGCTTCCGGCATACGAGACGCGGACGGAGGGTCGAAGGCCCGTACGGAGGACGAGGCCGAAGACCTCCGGGGCGACGCCCGCCCCCGGCGGGACGGACTGCGGGGGCCGCCGCGGTTGGCGTAGCGTTGCCTCTTCGGCGTACGCGGCCGGGGGTCTCCCGGCCACCGCGGCCGCCGGCCAGACCGCAGCAACCGCAGACCCACCAGGACCGGCACCCCACGTGATCACCTCTTCTCCCGGCCGCTCGGAGCGGCGTACGCGGACACCTGACGCGTACCGCCTGGTGCGGACCGGGCCGCGGCAGGTGGCCGTCCCTGTGCTGGACGCAGCGCAGCGCGCGGTGGTTGATCACACCGGCGGGCCGCTCCTCGTGCTCGCCGGACCGGGCACCGGCAAGACCACCACCCTCGTCGAGGCGGCCGCCGCCCGGGTCGAGGCCGGCACCGACCCCGCCCGCATCCTGATCCTCACCTTCAGCCGGAAGGCTGCCGTGGAGCTGCGCGACCGCGCCGCCCTGCGGCTCGGCGGCGCCCGCGCCCCGCAGGCCACCACCTTCCACTCCTTCTGCTACGGCCTGGTCCGCGCCCACCAGGACCACGAGCTGTTCGCGGACCCGCTGCGGCTGCTGTCCGGCCCGGAACAGGACGTGATGGTCCGCACCCTGCTGGAGGGCCAGCGGCGGCTGCGGACCATCCGCTGGCCGGACGACCTGCGGGCCGCGCTGACCACCCGCGGGTTCGCGGACGAGGTCCGCGCCGTCCTGGCCCGCGCCCGCGAGCTGGGCCTGGGCCCGGAGGCCCTCGCCGCCTTCGCCGAGCGCATCGGGCGCCCCGACTGGAAGGCGGCCGCCGCCTTCCTCTCCGAGTACCTCGACGTCCTCGACCTCCAGGGCTCCCTGGACTACGCGGAACTCCTCCACCGCGCCGTCCTCCTGGCCGAGGGCACCCCGTCGCTGGCCTCCGCGTACGACGTGATCTACGTGGACGAGTACCAGGACACCGACGCCTCCCAGCTGCGGCTGCTGCGCGCGCTGAACGGCCCCGCCGGGACGCTGGTGGCCTTCGGCGACCCCGACCAGTCGATCTACGCCTTCCGGGGCGCCGACATCAACAACGTCCTCGACTTCGACTCGGCCTTCCCCGGCGCGCGGGTCCGGGCGCTGACGGTCGGCCGCCGCTCGGGCTCGGCCCTGCTCGCCGCCACCCGCCTCCTCACCACCCGGATGCCGCTGCCGCGCCTGCCCGCCGCCGCGGTCCGGGCCCACCGCGACCTCGCGCCCGCGCGGGAGGGCGGCCGGGTCGAGGTGTACACCTACCCGACGGCGGGCGCCGAGCTCGACAACATCGCCGACATCCTGCGCCGGGCCCACCTGGAGGACGGCGTGCCCTGGCGGGACATGGCCGTCCTGGTCCGCGCGGGCGGCCGCACCCTCCCGGCGATGCGCCGCGCCCTGATCGCGGCGGGAGTCCCCGCCGAGACCGACGCGGCGTCCACCCCCCTGCGCCACGAACCCGCCGTCGCCCCCCTCCTGACGGCCCTCCGCCTCACCGCCACCGCGGCCGCCGGGACGCTGGCGCTCGAGGACGGCGGGGGCGAGGCCGCGGCGTCCGCGCCGGCGCCGCTGCCGCCCGAGGGCGGGGAGGCCGCGGGTGATCCCCCCTCCGCGCCGCTGCCGCTCGACGGGCGGGAGGCCCCGGCGGGCCCGGGTGCGAACCCGTCTCCGGACGCGGCCCCGGACGCGGTGGCGAGCGGCGCCGCGTTGCCGGGCCCCGCCGACGCGGCGGCCGGTGACGCGGACGCCGTCGCCGTGCCGGGCACCTCCGACGTGCCGGGCGGCGCCGGACTGCCGGACGCCGCCCCGCCCGGCGCGGAGCCGGCCGCCGCCGTGTCGGGCGCTGCCCAGCCGGGCAGCGCCACCGTGTCGGTGACCCTTCCGCAGCCCCGCACCCTGGAGGCTGGTGGGCCGGCAGGCGCCGCGCCGGCCCTCGCACCGGACCCGTCGGGGTCCGGCTCCGCCGAGGCCGCCCCGGCGGCTCCTGCCCACGCAGCGGGCCCGATGGGCCCGACCGACCTGGTGACCCCTGCCGACCCGGCGACCCCGGCGACCCCGGTGGCCTCTGGCGACCCGGCAGCCCCGGCAGCCCCGGCGATTCCTGCTGTCCCGGCGTCCCCCGTGGTCCCTGCCGACCCCGCGGACCCCACGGCCCCGGCAGTCCCGGCCGCCCCCGCCGGCCCGGATGCCGGGGAGCGGGAGTCCGCCCCGGGCTTCGGGGCGGGTGGGCGGGGCCTTCCCCCCGGTACCGCCGCCGCGGGCGAGACGTGGGTCGGGGTCGAGGACGCCCTCGCGCTGCTCACCTCGCCGCTCGGCGGGATGGACGCCGCCGACCTGCGCCGGCTCGGGCGGGCGCTGCGCGACGAGGAGCGGGCCGCCGGGGTCGTCGTACCCGCGCCCTCCGACGTCCTGCTGGCCCGTGCCCTCGCCGAACCGGAGCGGCTCACCGCCCACGACCCCGCCTACGCCCGCGGAGCGCAGCGCCTCGGCCTGCTGCTGCGCAAGACCCGCGAGCTGCTCCAGGGCGGCGGCACCGCCGAGGAGGCCCTGTGGGCCCTCTGGGACGGCACCCCCTGGCCGCAGCGCCTCGAACGCCGGGCCCGCCGCGGCGGCACCGCCGGCCGCAACGCCGACCGCGACCTCGACGCGGTCTGCGCCCTCTTCGACAACGCCGCCCGCGCGGAGGAACGCACCGGCGGCCGCGGGGCGCTCAACTTCCTCGAGCAGCTGGAGGCCGAGGACATCGCCGCCGACACCCTCACCGGACGCGCCGTACGCACCGACGCCGTACGCCTCATGACCGCGCACCGCTCCAAGGGCCTGGAGTGGGGACTCGTCGTCGTCGCCGGGGTGCAGGAAGGGCTCTGGCCCGACCTGCGCCGCCGCGGCTCCCTCCTGGAGGCCGACCGGATCGGCCGCGACGGCCTCGCCGAACCCCTCACCCCCGGCGCCCTCCTCGCCGAGGAACGGCGGCTCTTCTACGTCGCCGCCACCCGCGCCCGCCACCGGCTCGTCGTCACCGCCGTCAAGGCCCCCGCCGAGGACGGCGACCAGCCCTCCCGCTTCCTCACCGAACTCGGCGTCACCCCCAAGGACGTCACCGGCCGCCCCCGCCGCCCCCTCGCCGTTCCCGCCCTCGTCGCCGAGCTGCGCGCCACCACCGTCGACCCCGACGCCTCGCCCGCCCTGCGCGACGCCGCCGCCCGCCGCCTGGCCCGCCTCGCCGCGCTCACCGACGACGACGACCGCCCGCTGGTCCCCGCCGCGCACCCGCAGCGCTGGTGGGGCCTGTACGAGCCGACCCGCGCGCCCGCCCCGCTCCGCGACCGGGACCGGCCCGTCGCCCTCTCCGGCAGCGCCCTGGAGCAGCTCGCCACCACCTGTTCCCTCCAGTGGTTCCTGGGCCGCGAGGTCAAGGCCGACGCCCCCTCCACCGCCGCCCAGGGCTTCGGCAACGTCGTCCACGTCCTCGCCGACGAGGTCGCCTCCGGCCGCACCCCCGCCGACCTCGCCGTCCTCATGGAACGCCTCGACTCCGTCTGGGACGCCCTCGCCTTCGACGCCCCCTGGAAGTCCCGCCAGGAGAAGGACAACGCCCGCGCCGCCCTCGAACGCTTCCTGCGCTGGCACACCACCGACCGCGGCGGCCGCACCGCCGTCGCCACCGAGCACGACTTCGACGTCACCCTCGAGGCGGGCGAGTACGCCGTACGGATCCGCGGCTCCATGGACCGCGTCGAGGCCGACCCGCAGGGCCGCGCGTACGTCGTCGACTTCAAGACCGGCAAGGGCGCCCCGACCCGGGAGGAGGTCGCCCGCCACCCGCAGCTCGCCGTCTACCAGCTGGCCGTCCGCCAGGGAGCCGTCGACGAGGTCTTCGACGGCCGCCGCCCCGAACCGGGCGGCGCCGAACTCGTCCAGCTGCGCCAGGGCGCCGCGAAACGCGACGGCGGCGACGCCGTCCCGAAGATCCAGGCGCAGGAGCCGCTGTCCGGCGGCAGCTCCGGCGCGTGGGTCGGCGACCTGCTGGCCACCGCCGCCGGACGGGTCCTGGACGAGCGGTTCGCCCCCGCCACCGGTGAACACTGCACCCGCTGCGCCTTCCGCAGCGCGTGCAGCGCCCTGCCCGAGGGCCGCCAGACCGTGGAATGAGACGGCGGCGGGGAGTGTCGGCGGCTGCGGCTAGCCTTTTGAGGTGACCGCGTACGTGTCCGGGCGCACCCCCGTCCTCGACGATCCCGAGCAGCTCAAGGAGCTCCTCGGGATCCCCTTCACGCCCGAACAGCTGGCCTGCGTCACCGCCCCCGCCGCCCCCCAGGTGATCGTCGCGGGCGCCGGCTCCGGCAAGACCACCGTCATGGCCGCCCGCGTCGTCTGGCTGGTGGGCACCGGCACCGTCGCCCCCGAACAGGTCCTCGGCCTGACCTTCACCAACAAGGCCGCCGGCGAACTGGCCGAGCGGGTGCGCAAGGCCCTCGCCCGGGCCGGCATCACCGACCCCGACCCCTCCCCGGCCGACGTCGAGGCCGGGACGGCCGGCGGCGAGCCCCGCATCTCCACCTACCACGCCTTCGCCGGCCGGCTCCTCAAGGACCACGGGCTGCGCATCGGCCTCGAGCCCAGCGCCCGCCTCCTCGCCGACGCCACCCGCTTCCAGCTCGCCGCGAAGGTGCTCCGCGAGGCCCCCGGCCCCTACCCGTCCCTCACCAAGTCCGTGCCCGACCTGGTCAGCGACCTCCTCGCGCTCGACGCGGAACTCTCCGAACACCTCGTCGAGCCGGCCGCGCTGCGCGCGTACGACACCGCCCTGCTCGACGGGCTCGCCGGCGCCAAGCTCACCAACGACGACCTGCGCAAAGTCCCCGAAGCGGTACGCGGCCGCCTGGAGCTGCTCGAACTGGTCTCCCGCTACCGCGCCGCCAAACGCTCCCGCGACCTCTTCGACTTCGGCGACCAGATCGCCCTGTCCGCGCGGCTCGCCACCACCCGCCCGGAGGTCGGAGCCCTGCTGCGGGAGGAGTCCCGGGTGGTCCTCCTCGACGAGTACCAGGACACCTCCGTCGCCCAGCGGCTGCTGCTGTCCGGCCTCTTCGGCGGGGGCACCGGGCACGCCGTGACCGCCGTCGGCGACCCCTGCCAGGCCATCTACGGCTGGCGCGGCGCGTCCGTCGCCAACCTCGACGACTTCCCCGAGCACTTCCCGCACGCCGACGGCAGCCCCGCGGCCCGGCTCTCCCTCAGCGAGAACCGCCGCAGCGGCGGCCGCCTCCTCGCCCTGGCCAACGGCCTCGCCGCCCCGCTGCGCGCCCTCCACGAGGGCGTCGAGGCGCTGCGCCCCGGCCCCGGAGCCGAGCGTGACGGCGTCGTCCGCTGCGCCCTGCTGAACACCCACGCCGAGGAGCTCGAGTGGCTCGGCGACTCCGTCGCGCACCTGGTGCGCACGGGCACCGAGCCGGGCGAGATCGCGGTGCTGTGCCGCTCCGCCGCCGACTTCGCCCGCATCCAGGCGGTCCTGGTCGCCCGGGACGTCCCGGTGGAGGTCGTGGGCCTGTCCGGCCTGCTGCACCTCCCGGAAGTGGCCGACCTCGTCTCCGTCTGCGAGGTGCTCCAGGACCCCGGAGCCAACGCCGCCCTCGTACGCCTGCTCATCGGCCCCCGCTGGCGCATCGGCGCCCGCGACCTGGCCCTGCTCGGACGCCTGGCCCGTCAGCTGGTCGCCCGGCCCGGCGCCGACCGGGGTCCCGACGGACGGCTCGCCGCGGCGGTC
This sequence comes from Streptomyces sp. NPDC034086, assembly GCF_055575515.1. Taxonomy (NCBI): domain Bacteria; kingdom Bacillati; phylum Actinomycetota; class Actinomycetes; order Kitasatosporales; family Streptomycetaceae; genus Streptomyces; species Streptomyces sp. NPDC034086. Next base: position 451,521 of record NZ_JBVISM010000002.1, read on the forward strand.
GAGGGGGTCGACCCGGCGGAGGTCGTCTCCCTGGCCGACGCGCTGGAGACCTTCCTCGACGGCGGGGCCGCCGAGGAGCTGCCCTTCTCCGCCGCCGCCCGGGTCCGCTTCGCCCACCTCGCCCAGGAGCTGCGGGACCTGCGCCGCGCCCTCGCCGACCCCCTGATGGACGTCCTGCACCGGGTCCTGGCCACGACGGGCCTCGACGTGGAACTGTCCGCCTCCCCGCACGCCCTGGCCGCCCGCCGGCGCGAGACGCTCTCCGGCTTCCTCGACGTCGCGGCCGGCTTCGCCGCGCTGGACGGCGAGGCGACCCTGCTGGCGTTCCTGGGCTTCCTGCGCACGGCCGCCCAGTACGAGAAGGGCCTCGACCACGCGCTGCCCGGCGGGGAGAACACGGTCAAGGTGCTGACGGCCCACAAGTCCAAGGGCCTGGAGTGGGACGTGGTGGTCGTCCCCGGCCTCTGCGCGGGCTCCTTCCCGAAGGAGAAGGCCCCCGAGGCCTGGACCTCGTACCCGAAGGTCCTCCCGTACGCCCTGCGCGGCGACGCCCCGACCCTGCCCGGCGACCCGGAGTGGACCGCGGCGGGCCTGAAGTCCTTCAAGGCCTCCCTGAAGGCCCACAAGGAGACGGAAGAACTCCGCCTCGGCTACGTGACCTTCACCCGTCCCCGCTCCCTCCTGCTGGCCTCGGGCCACTGGTGGGGCCCCACCCAGAAGCGCCGCCGGGGCCCTTCCGCCTTCCTCCAGGCCCTCCACGACCACTGCGCCGCCGGCTACGGCGAGATCGAAGCCTGGGCGGACGAACCGGCCCCCGACGCCGAGAACCCGGCCCTGGCGGCCGACGCCGACGCCGACCACACCTGGCCGCTGCCCCTGGACCCGGCCTCCCTGGTCCTGCGCCGCGAGGCGGCCGCCCTGGTCGAGGCCCACCTCGCCGCCCCCCGCCCCCAGGACCCGGCCGAGGAGGACCCCTACCTCTGGCCCCCGGACTGCGAGGACCCGTCCTACGACGACGAACCCCCGGCCGGCGCGCCCGACGCCCCCGCGGAGGACGACCCGTGGGCCGGCGAAGCGCTACCGGCCGGCCCGTGGGCTCCGCCGGGGGCCGCCGCCCCGCCGGAGGACCTCTGGGCCGGCGAAGCCGCCCGCCCCGCCGCCGCTGCCGCCGGCCCCGGCCCCCGGGCCGGCGAGGCCGTCGTCCCCCGGCAGGCGGGCCCGGCGCTCCCGTACCCGCACGCCGGGGGCGGCCCGCGCCCCGCCCCCGGCGGCGGGCTGACCCCCGAGGAGGCCCGGACGGTGGCCTCCTGGGACCGTGACCTCGACGCCCTCGAGGGCGAACTCCGCCGCGCCCGCGCAGCCGTACGGGACGTCGAGCTGCCCTCCGCCCTGTCCGCGAGCCAGCTCCTGCGCCTCGCCGCCGACGAGCAGGGCTTCGTACGCGATCTCGCCCGCCCCATGCCCAAGCCGCCGCAGCCCGCGGCCCGCCAGGGCACCCGTTTCCACGCCTGGGTCGAGTCCCGCTTCGACGAACTGCCCCTGCCGTTCCTCGACGACCTCCTCGACCCGGCGACCGACCTCCCCGGCTCCGGCCAGGAGGTCGCCGACGAGGCCGACCTCGCCGCCCTCAAGGCCGCCTTCGAACGCAGCGAGTACGCCGAGCGCACCCCGTACCGGATGGAGGCCCCGGTCCAGCTCACCCTCGCCGGCCGGGTGATCCGCGGCCGGATCGACGCCGTCTACCGCAACCCCGACGGCTCGTACGAGGTGGTCGACTGGAAGACCGGCCGCACCACCCAGGCCGACCCCCTCCAGCTCGCCGTGTACCGCCTGGCCTGGGCCGAAGCCACCGGCACCCCCCTCGAGCAGGTCTCGGCCGCCTTCCTGCACGTCCGCAGCGGCCGGGTGGTCCGGCCCCGCGGTCTCCCTGGCCGGGAGCGCCTTGAGCGGATCCTCCAAGGCGAATCGGGCACGGACGGTGCCCACCAGGCGGACGGTTAGGCTCGTGGCCATGAGCGAAACCCCGGACAGCGTCGTCCGCACGTACATCGAGACCCACCGCGCCGCCTTCCTCGACGACCTCGCCGAGTGGCTCCGCATCCCCTCCGTCTCGGCCCAGCCCGAGCACGCGGACGACGTACGCCGCAGCGCCGACTGGCTCGCCGCGAAGCTCAAGGAGACCGGCTTCCCCGTCACCGAGGTCTGGGAGACCGCCGGCGCCCCCGCCGTGTTCGCCCACTGGCCGGCGGCCGACCCCGCCGCCCCCACCGTCCTCGTGTACGGGCACCACGACGTCCAGCCCGCCGCCCTCTCCGACGGCTGGCACACCGAGCCCTTCGAGCCGGTCGTCAAGGAGGGCCGGATGTACGGGCGGGGCGCGGCCGACGACAAGGGCCAGGTGTTCTTCCACACGCTCGGCCTGCGCGCCCACCTCGCGGCGACCGGCGCCGGGGCCCCCGCCGTGCACCTCAAGCTGCTCGTCGAGGGCGAGGAGGAGTCCGGTTCGCCGCACTTCCGCGCCCTCGTCGAGGACCGCGCCGCCGCGCTCGCCGCCGACGTCGTGATCGTGTCCGACACCGGCATGTGGTCCGAGACCACCCCCACCGTCTGCACCGGCATGCGCGGCGTCGCCGACTGCGAGATCGACTTCCACGGCCCCGACCAGGACATCCACTCGGGCGCCTTCGGCGGGGCCGTGCCCAACCCGGCCACCGTCGCCGCCCGCGTCGTCGCGGCGCTGCACGACGAGGACGGGCGGGTCACGATCCCCGGCTTCTACGACGGCATCGCCGAGCTGACCGGGGCCGAGCGCCGGCTGATCTCCGAGCTGCCCTTCGACGAGGCCGAGTGGCTGCGTACGGCCAAGTCCCACGCCACCGCGGGCGAGGCGGGCTACTCCACCCTGGAGCGGGTCTGGGCCCGCCCGACCGCCGAGGTCAACGGCATCGGCGGCGGCTACCAGGGCCCCGGCGGCAAGACCATCGTGCCCGCCTCCGCCCACCTGAAGCTCTCGTTCCGCCTGGTCTCCGGGCAGGACCCGTACGAGGTCGAGGCGGCCGTCCGGGACTGGGTCGCGGCCCGGGTGCCCGACGGGATCCGGCACAGCATCACCTTCGGCGCGCCCACCCGCCCCTGCCTCACCCCGCTGGACCACCCCGCGCTGCGGTCCGTGGTCCGCGCCATGGGCCGCGCCTTCGGGCAGCAGGTCCGCTTCACCCGAGAGGGCGGCTCCGGGCCGGCGGCCGACCTCCAGGACGTGCTGGGCGCCCCGGTGCTGTTCCTGGGGATCTCCGTACCCTCCGACGGCTGGCACGCGCCGAACGAGAAGGTCGAGCTCGACCTGCTCCTCAAGGGCGTGGAGACCACCGCCTACCTGTGGGGCGACCTCGCCGCGAACTGGTCGCCGGGAACCGCCCCCGCCGCCACCACCTGACAACCGTTCCGTACGCCTGCCTTGTCCCACCACCGGGGGAGTTGGAAGTACCAGTGAGCACCCATACCGAGCGCCCTCTCTCGCTCACCGCGCCCAGCGGGATCGACCGCGCCGCGCACCACCGCCTCGACGAGGCGTGGCTCGCCGCGGCCTGGAGCCACCCGACGACCCGCGTCTTCGTCGTATCCGGCGGCCAGGTGCTGATCGACGACACCCCCGACGGCGGGACGGGCATCGTGATGACCCCCGCCTTCGAGGCCCCGGTCACCGAGACGCACCGGTACTTCCTGGGCACCGACGAGGACGGCGTACGGTACTTCGCGCTGCAGAAGGACTCCCTGCCGGGCCGCATGGACCAGTCGGCCCGCCCGGCCGGGCTCCGCGAGGCCGGGCTGCTGCTGAACCCGCGCGACGCCGGCCTGATGGTGCACGCGGTGGCGCTGGAGAACTGGCAGCGCATGCACCGCTTCTGCTCCCGCTGCGGCGAGCGCACCGTCGTCGCCGCGGCCGGCCACATCCGCCGCTGCCCCGGCTGCGGTGCCGAGCACTACCCGCGCACCGACCCGGCCGTGATCATGCTGGTCACCGACGAGCACGACCGCGCGCTGCTGGGCCGCCAGGTGCACTGGCCGGAGGGCCGCTTCTCCACGCTGGCCGGCTTCGTGGAGCCGGGCGAGTCGATCGAGCAGTCGGTGATCCGCGAGGTGTGGGAGGAGGCGGGGGTGCGCATCGGCGCGGTCGAGTACGTCGCCAGCCAGCCCTGGCCGTTCCCGTACAGCCTGATGCTGGGCTTCAACGCCCGCGCCGTCAGCTCGGAGATCACGGTCGACGGCGAGGAGATCCAGGAGGCCCGCTGGTTCTCCCGCGAGGACTACCGCGCCGCGATAGAGGCCGGCGAGGTCCTGCCCCCGTCGGGCATCTCCATCGCGGCCCGCCTGGTCGAGCTCTGGTACGGCCAGCCGCTCCCCAAGGGCCCGGCCACCGTCTGAGAACCCGGAAGGCCCCCGCCGGGGCGGGGGCCGTTCTGCGGGCGAGGAGGGGTCTCAACCCGTTCTGGAGAGCGGGCAGGGCGCCCTTGGTTCCGCGCGGTTCGGGGAGCAGGTCACCACGGCGACGGAGTGGAACACGGTGCCGCTCAGGTAGTGGCCCAGTGACACGTCGCCGCCCCACGTCAGCCGCTCTACGGCGTTCTTCACCAGGACCACGAGCCGGGTCACTTCGCGCTCCGCCGCGATGGCGAACCGGGGTGCGAACTGGGCGAGTTGCAGGCCCAGCCATGCGCCGGCCTCCTTCGGCTCCTCCCACGTGCCCCGGACCGTGGAGGGGGGCTTCAGAAGCCAGTGCGCCGTCTGGATCGGCGGCGTACCGCTCGTGGGGAACTCCGACGCCGATTGCCGGTACCGGTCGATGACCTCCTGCGGGCTCCCGGCGGTCGGAGGTTCCCCCGGGGGACGGCGGACGCCTTCCTTGTCGAAGTCCTTCTTCTCTCCGAGCCATGCGTAGCCGTGGTGGTGCACCGGTGCTCCGTTCCGGGAGATGTCGACGGCCCCACCCGTCGGCGACACGGGCGGGGCCGTCGGTTCGGGTGGTGCGCAGGGTTCAGGCGGAGAGGGTGAAGCGTGCGGGGTCGATGCCCGCCGCGTCCAGTTCCGCCGTGGTGAACCGGAGCGGTTCCGCGTCGGGCCGCTTGCTGTCACCCATGGCCCACGCGTCCGGGCCGATCTTGGCGAGTGTCACGCACGCCTCGCCGTCCGGGTGGGTGCTGCCGCCGCACGCCTTGGAGAAGGCGGCCGTGTCGATGTCGAGCGCGTACAGGTCGGTCATCGTTGCCCTTCCTGATCATCTGACGGCCCCGTGGGGCCGTCTCCCGCCCTCAGTGGGCGGAAGTCTCCGTGACCCTCATGGCCTCGGCCATCCGCGCCGCCACGTCGGCGGGGAGTATCCCCAGGTGCACGTGGGCGAGCCCGTTGTGGGTGACCGTGGGGCGTATGCCGCTCCATGCGGCTTCCGGGATGCCGAGGGCGGCCAGAGGGGCGCGCAGGGACTCGGCGGCGTCGGAGGCCTTGGTGCGGCCGTCTCGCCAGGTCTGCATGTCCACAGTCAGACCGCCGCGCTCTGAGCGCTGGGGCACTTGTTGTGCCGGTGGACGACGGCGGGTGCACCCGCCTGCTCCGCCTTTGCCATGTCGCACCCCTCGCGTTCGCCGTCGCTGCGGGGCAATCCTTCACCGCTTCGCAGGGGCGTGGCGCGATCATGCGCGTCATGGACTAAAGATCATCGGAGGGCGGTCGCGCACGCTGCCAGGAAGGCCCGTGCGTCCTCTCCGAAGACGGCCCGGTCCTCAAGGTGAGAAAACTCCTCGCGGTGGCTTGCCACGTCCCGAGGGTCCCGGAAGACCATGACGCCCGTGGACAGCTCGACCGTGGCGATGCGGTCGTCGTAGACCGTGAAGGTGTTCAGCGGTGCGGGCCCCGTGGAGACGGTCAGCGGGATGATCCCGAGCCGTACGTTCGGCAGGTGCGTGAGCGAGGCCAGGTGGTCGATCTGCACCGCGAGCGCGTCCGGGCCGACGAGGGGCCAGCGGACTGCCTGCTCAGTGAGTATGAACGTGAAGCGCTTCGAGCGGTCGTACAGGACCTGCTGCCGTTCCAGCTTCCTGGCGATGGTCTTCGAGTGGTCACCGGGGATGTGGGCGAGGCTCGCCCGGACGTACTCCGGTGTCGAGAGCAAGCCCGTGATCATCGACAGCAGGAAGAACCGGAACTCCGCCGACGATGCTTCCAGGCCGGCCAACTCCAGCTGCTTCTTGTCCAGGCCCTTGCGCCGCATGCCCCGGGCGCCCTGCCACTCCGTGTTCGCCAGACGAGCCAGGGTCATGACCTGCGTGACCAGAGCGGGGGCGGCATCGCAGGCCCTCAGGAGTTGCTCTACGTCCACGAGGGAGGGGCGCACCTTGCCGTTCTCGATCCGGCTGACCTTCGACTGGGACATGTTGCAGCGGGCAGCGGCCCGAGCCCCTGAGAGCCCGGACCGCTTGCGTACCGCTTTCAGCAGGGCCGCCAGTTCCTCGCCTGACTGGCCAAGCTCCTCGGGATCGACACTCACGTACCGACGTACTCCAGGAACGGCACGGACGCGGCTACGGCGATGCGCTGGTACTCGACGAACGGGGCTGGGTCGCCCTCGTACAGTTCCCGGCTGATCTGCTTGCCGTCCGCCTCGTAGTGCATGAGGACGATCGTGGAGCGGTCGAACATCCAGAAGTCTTCGACGTCCGGCAGAGGGTTCGGTCGGTCGGTCACGTCGAGGATGCGGATGTCTTCTCCGGCCGGGGCCTGGTGCTGGTAGTACCGCTCGAACTCGAACCGCAGGTAGTCACTCAGCGGCCGCGTGAGGACGTGCACCCGCCCGACGTTCCGGGTACGCACCATCTCCGTCCACGAGTCCTCGTACGGACCGGGGAACCGGGCCCCCGCCTTGAAGGCCGCGAACTCCTCCGCTTCCTGCGGTACGCGGTACTGCGGCAGGGTCTCAAGCCGCCAGGCCTCCGTCTGGAACGTCTTGAACTTCGACGCCCAGTCGTCACCATCCAAGAGCACGGAACGCCTCCCGCAGCACTGCTTCGGGAATCTCTACGAGTCCCTCGCCGGTGGGCGGGGTGAAGGCTTCGGATACGTCGCCCTGGACGATGAACGAGCCGGACGCGGTCTGGTAGACGTTCGGGCAGTCACCCTGTCCGCACTCGCCGTTTCCGTTGCCTGTGAGCCGGGTCAGTTCCTCACGTGCCATGTGGAGCCCCCTCGGTGCCAGGCCCCCGCTGGACCTGATGACCATGACCGTACGGAGCGACGGGCGAGGCCGTCCATGCGCGAACGCGACTATGCGCGTCTTCGCATAAACCTGCCCGAGCGTCCTGGGACGGGACAGCAGAAGGCCCCCGCCGGGGCGGGGGCCGTTCGCGGGCGAGGAGGGGGATCAGACGGCGAGGGCCTGCTTGACCTGGGCCAGGCTCGGGTTCGTCATGACGGACTCGTTGCCGGCGGAGGACTTCACGAGCACGGTTGGAACCGTCTGGTTGCCGTTGTTGGCCTTCTCCACGAACGCCGCGGACTCCGGGTCGAGCTCGATGTTGATCTCGTTGTACGCGATGCCTTCCCGGTCCAGCTGGGTCTTCAGCCGACGGCAGTAGCCGCACCAGGTGGTGCTGTACATCGTGACGGTGCCCGTGTCCTGCATGCTCGCTCCTCTGTGAGGTCTCGGTGGATCGCGATGCCGGTCGATCCGAGCCGGATGATCCGAGGAGTCGAACGTCCCGCCCCGCCGTGCCATTCCCGCGCCGGTGACCGGTGTGACCGATCCGACTGCGGCCGGTCCGCTCCCGGCATACCCGCCGGTCCGGCGGTCGCCACCGGTATGACGGATCCCGCGGCCCTGTGGACGGGTTTCCCGTCCGGCCCACCGGACCTGGCAGCATGGCGGGGTGACAGCAGCAACGCACTCCTCATCGGTACCGGCCGGTGGCGGCGCGCCCGACGTCGACGCCGACGCCGTGCTCCAGGGCCTCGACCCTGAGCAGCGCGAGGTCGCCACGACCCTGCGCGGACCGGTGTGCGTGCTGGCCGGCGCCGGCACCGGAAAGACCCGTGCGATCACCCACCGCATCGCCTACGGGGTCCGCTCGGGCCAGCTCATGCCGGCCAGCGTGCTGGCCGTCACCTTCACCAACCGCGCCGCCGGAGAGATGCGCGGCCGCCTGCGCGCCCTCGGCGCGGGCGGGGTCCAGGCCCGCACCTTCCACTCCGCCGCCCTCCGCCAGCTCCAGTACTTCTGGCCCCGGGCGATCGGCGGGGAGGTGCCCCGGCTCCTGGAGCGCAAGATCCAGTTCGTGGCCGAGGCCGGAGCGCGCTGCCGGGTCCGCCTCGACCGCAACGAGCTGCGCGACGTCACCGGCGAGATCGAGTGGGCCAAGGTCACCCAGACCGTGCCCGCCGACTACCCGGCCGCCGCCCTCAAGGCGGGCCGCGAGGCCCCCCGGGACATGGCGGAGATCGCCCAGATCTACGGCACGTACGAGCAGCTCAAGCGGGACCGCGGCATGATCGACTTCGAGGACGTGCTGCTCCTCACCGTCGGCATCCTCCAGGACCGCCACGACATCGCCGAACAGATCCGCACCCAGTACCAGCACTTCGTGGTGGACGAGTACCAGGACGTCAGCCCGCTCCAGCAGCGCCTGCTGGAACTGTGGCTCGGTGACCGCGACAGCCTCTGCGTCGTCGGCGACGCCAGCCAGACGATCTACTCCTTCACCGGCGCGACCCCCGACCACCTGCTGAACTTCCGCACCCGCTACCCGCAGGCCACCGTGGTCAAGCTGGTCCGCGACTACCGCTCCACCCCCCAGGTGGTCCACCTCGCCAACGGTCTGCTGAACCAGGCCCGCGGCCGCGCCGCCGAGCACCGGCTGGAGCTCGTCTCCCAGCGCGAACCCGGCCCCGACCCGGTCTACGCCGAGTACCCCGACGAGCCCGCCGAGGCCGAGGGCGTGGCCCGCCGCATCCGCGACCTGATCGCGGCCGGGGTCCCGGCCGGCGAGATCGCCGTCCTCTACCGCATCAACGCCCAGTCCGAGGTGTACGAGCAGGCCCTCGCCGACGCCGGCGTCCCGTACCAGCTGCGCGGCGCGGAGCGCTTCTTCGAGCGGGCCGAGGTGCAGAAGGCGGTCCTCGCGCTGCGCGGGGCCGCCCGCTCCGCGGGCAACGACCCGCTGCTGGACGACGTCGTCGAGCTGGGTGCCCAGGTCCGGGCCGTGCTCAGCTCCACCGGCTGGACCGCCGAGCCGCCCGCCGGCTCCGGCGCGGTGCGCGACCAGTGGGAATCGGTGGCCGCGCTGGTCCGCCTCGCCGAGGACTTCGCCCGCGGCCGCCCCGGTGCCGGGCTGGCCGAGCTCACCGTCGAGCTGGACGAGCGCAAGGCCGCGCAGCACGCGCCGACCGTCCAGGGCGTCACCCTCGCCTCGCTGCACGCCGCGAAGGGCCTGGAATGGGACGCCGTGTTCCTGGCCGGCCTCACCGACGGCATGATGCCGATCACATACGCCAAGACCGACGAGCAGGTCGAGGAGGAGCGCCGGCTGCTGTACGTCGGCGTCACCCGGGCCCGGCTCCACCTGACCCTCTCCTGGGCCCTCTCCCGGGCTCCCGGCGGCCGGGCCTCCCGCCGCCCCAGCCGTTTCCTGAACGGGCTGCGGCCGGGCTCCGCGGCTCCCGCGAGCCGGCCGGGTGCCGCGGCCGACGGCGCACCGCGCAAGCGCGGCCGCCGGGGGCCGGTGCTGTGCCGGGTCTGCGGCAGGACGCTGACCGAGGCCGGGGACATCAAGCTGATGCGCTGCGCGGACTGCCCGTCGGACATGGACGAGGGCCTCTACGAGCGGCTGCGCGAGTGGCGCGCCGGCCAGGCGAAGCTCCAGGGATTGCCCGCGTACTGCGTGTTCACGGACAAAACCCTCATGGCGATCGCGGAGGCGGCACCCTCCGAGCCCGGGGAGCTCGCGATGATCTCCGGGGTGGGCGGCCGCAAGCTCGAGCGCTACGGCACCGATGTCCTGGCCATCTGCACTGGTCAGGAGCCCGAGGGCGGCGATCCTGACGACGCGTAGAAACTCGTCGGAAAAATAGTTTGCACATGCCCGTCACAGCCCCATAGGTTCTTAGCAACGGAAACGGTGGCTTCTCCGAAGCCCTGGATCCGTGCTGTACTTATCCGAATAGATGGGACAGGCCCCCGGGCCCGGTCCCCGAGACGCCGAGAGGAGGCGAGACCAGTGACCAGCTTCATGACCTTCACCAAAATGACCGATCGCTCGGTCGACGCTTCCTGCCTGCTCGGTTCCGTCTCCCTCCGGGGCACCGGTCTGTCCGCGATTTGCGCTGACAGCCCCGCCCTGCTGGCGACCCTTCCGGTCAGCGAGCGCAATGAGCGACCGACCAAGGCACTGGTGGCAGTAGCGGAAGCCCCGCAGGCGCACGGCGCCTATGGCTTCGCGGCCGCGGCCGGTGCCGGATACACGACGCAGACGAAGCAGCAGCACCACCTGATGTGGGCCTTCCGTGGGCTCGAACCCTGGAGTGATCCAGCCTGATCGCATGATCAGGCCGGCGCCTTCAGGGCCGCGGAACCCCACCCGGGATCCGCGGCCCTTCTGTTTGTCCCCGAACGGGGACGACGGAGCGAAGGGGCCTCGGGACTGGACCAGCCGCCATCCGGCCGACCGGCCGGAACGACTAGCCGAACAAGACGAGGAAGAAAACACCGTGCAACTCGAAGCGCACGCCCCGTCCGTACCGCAGACCCAAACGATCTCCCCGCCCGCAGTCCCGGAGGACTCCACCTTGACCCCCCTCACCGCGCTCACCGCGCTCGACGACGCGATCGAGAACCTCGGCGTGCCCGTCCCCTGCCGCACCTTCGACCCCGAGGTCTTCTTCGCCGAGTCCCCGGCCGACGTCGAGTACGCCAAGTCCCTCTGCGGCACCTGCCCGCTGGTCGAGGCCTGCCTCGCCGGCGCCAAGGAGCGCCGCGAGCCCTGGGGCGTCTGGGGCGGCGAGCTCTTCGTCCAGGGCGTGGTCGTGGCCCGCAAGCGGCCCCGCGGCCGTCCGCGCAAGAACCCGGTCGCAGCGGCATGACCGCCACCGGAACCATCGACCGCCCCCTCACGCACGACCCCCTGAAGCAGGCCCCCATGTCCCCCTACGCCACCACGAGCGAGCAGCCGCACGGCTCCGCCACCGCAGACTTCATCACCGCCGGCGCGATCACCTCGCGCCAGAACAGGACCCGCGAAATGCAACTCATCCCAGAAGCCCTGGCCCGTGCCCATATGGACGACCGCATGCGCGAGGTGGACGCCGAGCGTCACGCCCTGCGCCTGGTCGCCGCACGGCGCATGCAGCGAAAGGCCGAGCGCGTCTCCATGCGCGCCCGGCGCGCGCTGGCCATGGCCGTCATGCACTGAGCACGCGACGAGCCCACGGGGCTCGGAAGCGGCTCGAAGGCGACGCGAACGCCGCCGGACCCGGCTGAACGGGGCCGGCGGCGGCAGCACCCGGGGGGACCGGTCCGAACGGACCGGTCCCCCCGGGTGCGTTGCGGGGTCCCGCACGACCCGTCGGGGATATCGTCTGGTGGTGGACCAGCAGACCCCCCGCCCCACCCCGCCCGGGCCCGCGGCCCAGCCCGTCGTCTGCGCGCGCTGCGGTGCCCGCTCCCCGGAAGGCGCCCCGCCGCCGCCCACCTGGACGTGCTCGGTGGAGAACGGGACCAGACAGTACTTCTGCGTCGACTGCGCGCGCGCCAACCTCAGGGCGATCGAGGGCCGGCTCGACTCCTCCTGGTGGTGACTCCCGCCCCGGCGCCGGCCTGCGCCGGTCAGTCCTCCGGCAGGAACCCCGGCAGCCAGGACTCCAGTTCGTCGCGCAGCCGCACCGTCGCCCCGAGCTGGCAAAGGACGCCAATGGTGCTCAGTGACACCCGGTGGATCAGCAGGTAGGACGGCGGCAGGTTGATCTGCCGGCCCAACTGGTGGGCGGGGGAGCGCGGATCGGCGATCCGCGCCGCCTGCCCGCGCAGCCACGGCCGGGTGAAGGTGAACTCCTCGGCCTCGGCGGGCTCGATGATGGGCTTGAGGTAGTCCAGCACCGCGTCCGGATCCAGTTCGACGCTCTCCTTGACGAACCCCTCCGCGCGCAGGTGCCCGTAGACCCCCTCGGCGTCCCCGTCCAGCGTCATCCGCAGCGACCGGCCGATCGGCTTGGGCCAGCCGCCCGGCAGCCGGTCCACCGTTCCGAAGTCCAGCACCCCCAGCCGCATCCGGCCGTCCGCCCCCGTGATCAGCCGGAAGTTCCCCGGGTGCGGATCGGCGTGCAGCAGCCCGGTGCGCGCGGGCCCCGAGAAGAGGAACCGGGCCAGCAACTGCCCGGCGCGGTCACGCTCCTCCCGCGTCCCGTCGGCTATCACCTCGGACAGCGGGGTGCCCTCCATCCACTCGGTCACCAGCACCTGGTCGCCCTGGTGCACGACGTCCGGGACGACCACGTCGCCGTCGTCGTCGAAGGCGTCGGCGTGGGTGCGCTGGGCCTCGGCCTCCAGCTCGTAGTCCAGTTCCTCCGCGACCCGGTCGCGCAGCTCCGTGATCAGCGGCTTGATGTCCATGCCCGGCACCAGCGGACCCAGCAGACCGGCGAACCGGCCCAGCTGCTTGAGGTCCGACAGCAGCGCCTCACCGGCCCCCGGGTACTGGACCTTGACCGCCACCCGCCGTCCGTCGTGCCACACCGCCCGGTGCACCTGCCCGATCGAGGCGGCCGCCGAAGGCTTGTCCTCGAACTCCTCGAAGAGCTCCCGCCAGTCGGCGCCGAGCCGCTCCGCCAGCACCTCGTGCACCCGCTCCGCGGGCAGCGGAGGAGCCGCCTCCTGGAGCTTCGTCAGCGCGGCCCGGTAGGGCCCGGCGACCTCCTCGGGAAGCGCCGACTCGAAGACCGAAAGGGCCTGCCCGACCTTCATCGCGCCCCCCTTCAGCTCCCCGAGCGTGCGGAACAGCTGCTCGGCGGTGCGCTGCTGGAGTTCGCGCGCCACGATCTCGGCGGACTTGCCGCCGATCCGCTTGCCCAGCCCCCACGTTGCCCGGCCGGCGATGCCGAGCGGTAGCGCGGCCAGCTTGACGGTGCGCGTGACCGCCTTCCGGGGAAGATCAGACATGAGTCCCTCCAGTTCCCAGACCGCTCTGCCGCAAGCGGCGGTTCGAGGCGCGGCGCGGCCCCCGTCGCATCCTGCCATGACCCCCCTGGAGCCCGGACCGGGGCACCTGCCCCGGGTCCGGCGGGAGTCCGGCGGCTCACGACCGCACCGCCCGGGAGTCCGCCCCCGCACGCTCCGCCGCCGCCCCGCCCGGGGTCTGCGCCGCCACCGGCTCCGCCGCCGCGCAGGGGCAGTCCGGATGCGGGCGCAGCGCGGACCGGGCCCAGTGCAGGGCGGGCAGGGCGGTCTCCCAGCGGGCGGCCGTCGAGGCGGGCAGCTGCCCGTCGAGGAAGGCCAGGGCGTGTGCCGCGGCCAGGCCGGCCACCGCCGTCGACAGCCCCAGGTCGCAGGCCGCCGTCCCCCGGCGGCGGTGTGCCGAGCGCCACTGGACCAGCATCCGGGGCCAGGCCGGATCCCGGTCGACGCGGTCGCGCTCCATGCACCCCGCGCAGGCCGTGGACCCGGGCAGCACCAGCGGCCCGACCAGCCCCGTCCCCTCCAGCACCCCCGCGTACAGGTGCGGGGTGCCCGTCGCCACCCAGTCGGCGGCCGTCGCCGGATCGGGGGCCCAGGCCTGGAGCCCGTCCCGGGGCGCGACCACCACCAGGGCCAGCTCCGGCCCCGGGCCCCCGGGGTCGCCGGCACGCGGAACCCGCCCCGGGGCCGACTCCCGCACCAGCGCCCCCGCGGCCTCGGCCCGCGGCCTGCCCACGCTCCCCGGATCCAGGCCGCCCGGGGCCACGTCGGCCGCTTCCACCCGGCCCCCGTCGAGCACCTCGACCCGGCCCACCCCGGCCCCCGCCAGTACGGAGGCGATCACCGCTCCCACCCGGCCGCTCCCGCGCACCTGCACCCGTAACGCCCGGCGCGCCGCGACCCCCAGCAGGTCACCGCCCGGCTCCCGGTGCACCAGCGAGAGCGAGCCCAGATCGGGCCCCAGCCGCTCCAGCACCTCCGGCCTGCGCCGTACGGCCTGGGCCCGGGGCCCGCCGGCGGTGAGGTCGTCGAGCAGCCCGGCCCCGGCGAGGTGCCGGACCAGCCCGTCCACCTGCCCCTCCGGCAGCCCCATCCCGGCGCCCTCGGCGCGCAGCAACTCCATGCTCCGCGTCCCGTCGATCCGGTCGATGAGGGACCCGGTGGCCGTGTCCAGCGGTCCGAGCACCACCGCGTGGGCGGGCGTCACCCCGAACTGCACCGTCTGCAGATCCCGCCACGCCCGCGCCAGCGCCGGCTTCACCTTCGGATACATCGCGGCCTCCCCGTTCTCCGTTTTCCCGATCCCCACGGACGCGGCCGGCTCTCCCGAGTCCTCCGCGTCTTCGCCACGATGCCCGAGTGCCGGACCGGACGCGGAAGTTTGTCCACAGGCAAGGGGTATGAGGCATATGAGATGAAGAAAGGGTGTGTGCACCTCCCCGCGGCGAACCGATCGTGCTCGAAGCGCGGACGGGCGGGACTTCCGCCATGGCGACCGGGTACGGTCGGGGCGTGCCAGCCGACCCGCCACAGAGCGCCGTCGAAGTCCGCCGGAGCGCGCGCCGCCGCAGGACCGTGTCCGCCTACCGGGAGGGCGAGCGGACGGTCGTCCTGATCCCCGCCCGGATGTCCGAGGCGGAGGAACGGCGCTGGGTGGGCGTCATGCTCGACAAGCTCGCCGCCCAGGAGAGCAGGCGCACCCTCGGCGACGCGGAACTGATCGCGCGCGCCGAGCGTCTGTCCGAGCAGTACTTCAGCGGCCGGGCGCGGCCCCGCTCGGTCCGCTGGGTCACCAACCAGAACACCCGCTGGGGCTCCTGCACCCCCGCCGAGGGCAGCATCCGGCTGTCCCACCGGATCCAGGGGATGCCGGAGTACGTCGTCGACTACGTGCTGCTGCACGAGCTGGCGCACCTCCTGGTGCCCGGGCACGGCCCCCGCTTCTGGGAGCTGCTGGAGGCGTATCCGAGGACCGAGCGCGCCCGCGGATTCCTCGAGGGAGTGGCCGCGGCGGAGCGCATGCCCCGCGTTCCGGCCGCCCGCGAGGAATGACCCGCCGTCGCGGGAGGCCGTGTGTACCGGGTCGGTACCGGGTCGGTTCCGGCTTGGCCGGATGTCGGCAGGAGCCGCTAGCCTGAGCGGCACGCATCGAGCGGCCGGCGCACGGCACCCACGGCGTTCGCGCTGGACACGGCGTTCGCGCTGGACACGGCGTTCGCGGTGGACACCGGCGTTCGCGCTGGACACGGCGTTCGCAGGACACGCAGCACTGACAGCACTGACAGAACTAACAGCACTCACGCATTCAACCGGGCAGCGCGCAGCCGGCGGCGCACGCAGTCGGAGTCGGGATGGGGGACGGTCGGACACATGGCCAGGGAATTCCAACGCGGCCACAAGGCCAAGATCAGTGATCTGACGGCGGGCACCGATCTGTACGTGGGCGTCCAGATCGCCGGGCCCGGACTCACCTTCGACATCAGCTGCTTCGGCCTCGACGCCGACGAGCGGCTGTCGGACGACCGCTACTTCGTCTTCTACAACCAGCCGAAGTCGCCCGAGGAGTCGATCCAGCAGCTCGGCCCGCAGGCCGGGGACACCGAATCCTTCCGGGTGACCCTCGACCAGGTGCCCGCGTCCATCCACAAGCTGTCCTTCAGCGCCACCCTCGACGGCCCCGGCCAGATGTCGCAGATCGGCCCCGGCTACATCCGGATCGTGGCCGGCGGCGAGGAAGTCGTCCGGTACTCGTTCACCGGCGCGGAGTTCAGCACCGAACGCGCGCTGATGATCGGCGACTTCTACCGCAAGGACGTGTGGCGCTTCGCCGCCGTCGGCCAGGGCTTCGACGGCGGGCTCGCCGCGCTGCTGCAGAACTTCGGCGGCGAGGTCGCCGAGGAGGCGGCGCAGCCCGAGCCGCAGGCCCAGGCCCCGGCCCAGCCGCAGGCCGCCGCGCCCGGATTCGCCCCGCCGCCGCAGGCCGCCGCGCCTGCTCCGCAGGCCCCGGCCCCCTCCTTCGGCGCCCCGGTCCAGCAGCCGCCCGCCCCCGCTCCGTTCGCCCCGCCGCAGCAGCAGCCCCCGGCCCAGCAGCCGCCGGCCCCGCAGCCGCAGCAGCAGCCCCCGGCCCCCGCGCCCGTGTACTCCGCCCCCACCATGGTCGCCCCGCTCGGCGCGCCCGCCCCGGCGGCCCCGTACGGCCAGCCGCCCCACCCGCCGCAGCAGCCCGGCCAGCCCGCGTACGGGCAGCAGCCGCAGCCCTCGTACGGCGGCCAGCTCCCGCCGCAGGCCCCCGCGCCCGCGCCCTACGGACAGCAGCCGCAGCCCTCGTACGGCCAGATCCCGGGCCAGCAGCCCGGCGCTCCGCAGGCGCCCTACGGCCAGCAGCCGCCGTACGGCCAGCAGGCCCCCTACGGCCACGCCCCGCAGCCCACCGCGGCCGGCCCCGGCCTCGCCGCCGCCCTCCAGCCGTACAAGGAGGCCCCCACCGGCGCCCGCTGGACCCCGCAGAACCAGCAGCTCATGCGGGTCGACCTCGCGATGGGCGGTCAGGCCGTCCTCGCCCGCCAGGGCAGCATGGTCCTGTACCAGGGCAAGGTCGACTTCAGCTACAAGGGGGCGGGCTTCGCCGGCCGCATCGTCGGCAACGCCACCGGCCAGGAGATGCAGCTGATGCGCTGCACCGGCCGTGGCCAGGTCTTCCTCGCCGAGAACGGCGCCCACCTGCACGCCATCGAGCTCCAGGGCGACGGCATCTGCGTGTCCGCCGAGAGCGTCCTCGCCTTCGACGAGTCCCTCCAGCACGAGGTCCGCCGCATCGAGGGCCACGGCATCCCCGGCGGCGCCCTGTTCACCATGCTGTTCCAGGGCACCGGCACCGTCGTCGTCAAGACGCACGGCGTGCCCGTCGTCCTGCCCGTGACCCCCACCACCTTCGCGGACAGCAACGCCATCGTCGCCTGGTCGGCCGCCTCACAGGTGATCATTTCCAGCCAGGTCCGGCTGCGCCGCAACGCCTACCCGGGCCACAGCGGGGAGACCGTGAACCTCCAGTTCCGCGGCGCCCCCGGCAACTTCATCGTCGTCCAGCCGTACGAGGTCTGAGGGAGCCCCACATGAACGCCATGAACGCAATGAACCAGCAGCTCGCGGGCTACGCCCCGACCCCCGTCACGGCCCGCATGGAGAACCACGGCCGCGCCATGCTCAAGGTCGCCATGCAGAGCGGCCAGGACCTCTTCGCCCGCACCGGATCGATGGTCGCCTACGAGGGCTTCGTCCAGTACGAGCCCAACCCGCCGGCCGTCCGCCAGATGGCCTCCCAGTGGCTGACCGGCGAGGGCGCGCCCCTGATGAAGTGCACCGGCGACGGCCTGCTCTACCTCGCCGACTACGGCGCCGACGTCGTCTGCATCAACCTCAACAACGAAGCCCTCTCCGTCAACGGCACCAACCTGCTCGCCTTCGACGCCCACCTCCAGTGGGGCGTCGAGCGGGTCAAGGGCATGGCCAAGTTCGCCGGCCAGGGCCTGTTCAACGTCCAGGTCGCCGGCACCGGCTGGGTCGCGGTCACCTCCCGCGGCACCCCGGTCGTGGTCGACTGCGGCCGCGGCGAGGACGAGACGTACGTCGACCCGGACGCGCTCGTCGCCTGGTCCCCGAACCTCAAGGTCAAGGGGAAGCGCAGCTTCAAGGCCTCGTCGATGATCGGCCGGGGCAGCGGGGAGGCCTACCAGATGGCCTTCTCCGGCCAGGGGATCGTCGTCGTACAGCCCAGCGAGGACAGCACCGACCGGCTCCGGACCCGGGGCTGAGGGGGAGCGGACACATCATGCAGAGCTCACTTTTCGGCCACGCCGAACAGCAGTCCCAGGACCGCTACGCCGTCCAGAACCCCCAGCTCCTGAGGGTCACCCTGACCGGCTCCGACGACGTCCTCGCCCGCAAGGGCGCCATGGTCGCCTACCAGGGGATCGTCGACTTCGACGGCGAGTACCAGAGCGGCAACCAGCGGGGCGCCCGCCGCCGCACCGGCGAGGGCCTCGACCTGATGCGCTGCTCCGGCCAGGGCACCGTCTACTTCGCCAACCTCGCCCAGTACGTCCACGTCGTCGACGTCGACCACGACGGCCTCACCGTCGACAGCGCCTACGTCCTCGCCATGGACTCCACCCTGCACACCGAGGTCATCGCCGTCGACAGCCAGTACGGGATCTCCGGCACCGGCAAGTACCAGCTCAACATCTCCGGCCGCGGCAAGGTCGCCCTCATGACCTCCGGGCAGCCCCTGATGATGCAGGTCACCCCGGACAAGTACGTCAACGCCGACGCCGACGCGATCGTCGCCTGGTCCACCTCGCTGCGCGTGCAGATGCAGGCCCAGACCCACTCCACCGGCGTGTGGCGGCGCCGCGGCAACACCGGCGAGGGCTGGGAGCTCAGCTTCCTCGGCACCGGCTTCGCCCTGGTGCAGCCCAGCGAGGTGCTGCCCCCGCAGAACGCCCAGCTCGGACAGGGCGTCGCCGCGCAGTACGGCGTCGGCCAGCACGGCGCGCGGGCCCAGAACCAGAACAACGCCTGGAACTGAGCCGGCCGGCACGGCGGAGGGGGCGGATCCGTACGGGTCCGCCCCCTCCGCGCACCGTCACGCGCCCAGCCGCGCCCGGGTCGCCTCCAGCAGCCGCACCACCGAGGTGTCGGCCACCGCCGCCACCTCCGCGTACGGGAACCAGCGCAGGTCGAGGGACTCGTCGCTGATCTCCGCCTCCGCGCCGGCCGGAGCCAGCACGGCGTACTGCACGTCCAGGTGCCAGTTGCACGGCGCGGGGATCGGATGCCGGTCCAGGCGGACCGGACCGCCCGCCACCAGGGTCAGGCCCGAGCCGATGCCCGACTCCTCCACGGCCTCGCGCATCGCCGCACCGGCGAGGGTGGTGTCGCCGGGCTCGCAGTGCCCGCCCATCTGGAGCCACATGCCGAGCTTCTTGTGCAGGGTCAGCAGCACCCGCCCGCCGACGGGGTCGATCACCAGCGCGCTGCCCGTGACGTGCCCGGCCGTGCAGGGCTTGTAGACCCCGTCCGGATGGGCGGCCAGGTGCTCCAGGTAGACCCCGCGCAGCTCGTCCTGCTGCGCGTCCCGGCCCTCGTACCCCTTCAGGACCAGGACGGCGTCCTCGTACAGGCTCACTTGTCGCCGTCGCCCTCTTCGTCACGCCGCTCGGCGGCCTCGCCGAGCATCTTGTCGATCTCGGAGAAGTCCAGCTGCTCGCGGTGCACGAACCCGTCCGGGTCGTCCAGGTCGGACGCCGTCGGCAGCATGTCCGGGTGCTCCCACAGCCCGTCGCGGCCGTCCACGCCGCGCGCGTCGGTGAGCGAGGCCCACAGCCGCGAGGCGTCGCGCAGCCGCCGCGGACGCAGCTCCAGCCCGATCAGCGTCGCGAAGGTCTGCTCCGCCGGACCGCCCGAGGCACGCCGCCGGCGCATGGTCTCGCGCATCGCGTCGGCCGAGGTCAGACGGGGCTTGGCCGCCTCGTGCACGACCGCGTCCACCCAGCCCTCGACCAGCGCGAGCGCCGTCTCCAGGCGGGCCAGGGCGGCCTTCTGCTCGGGGGTGTCCTGCGGCTGGAACATACCGCCCTGGAGGGCTTCCTGGAGCTGCTCCGGATTCGTCGGGTCGAGCTGGCCGACCACGTCCTCCAGCTTCGAGGTGTCCACCTTGATGCCCCGCGCGTAACCCTCGACCGCCCCGAACAGGTGCGAGCGCAGCCACGGCACGTGCGCGAACAGACGGGCGTGGGCCGCCTCGCGCAGCGCCAGGTAGAGGCGCACCTCGTCCGAGGGGACACCCAGGTCCTTGCCGAAGGCCTCGATGTTCAGCGGCAGCAGCGCCGCCCGCCCGGCCGGACCCAGCGGCAGCCCGATGTCGGTGGAACCGACGACCTCGCCCGCGAGGGTGCCCACGGCCTGACCGATCTGCTGGCCGAACATGGCCCCGCCCATGGAGCGCATCATCCCGAGCAGCGGGCCCGCCATCGCCTGCATTTCCTCGGGCAGCACGCTGCCCATGGCCGCGCCGACGCGCTCGGCGACCGGGTCCACGAGCTCCTTCCACACCGGAAGGGTCGCCTCCACCCACTCGGCGCGGCTCCACGCCACGGCCGCGTTGGCGCCCGACGGCAGGGAGGTCGCACCGTCCAGCCACAGATCGGCCAGGCGCACGGCCTCCTGCACCGCGGACCTCTCCGCGACGCCGACGCTCACGTCCTTGACCCCGTCCGCGGTGCCCTGCGCCACGGTCTGGCGGGCGATGTCCTTGGCCATGTCCCAGTTGACCGGCCCGCCCTCGTAGCTCAGCATCTGGCCGAGCTGCTGGAAGGCGGCACCGAGGTCGTTCGGGTTCATCGAGCCGAACATCGCGGCGAAGGGATTCTCCGCACCGCCCGGCAAGCCGCCGGGGAGGCCGCCCGGGCCGAACCCGAACGGATCGGCGGGACCGCCCTGGCCGCCCTGGCCGCCCTTCCTGCCCTTGTCGCCGTCCTCCGGCTCCTCCGGCGGAAGGCCGAATCCGAATGGGGTGTCGCTCACGGGTTTCCTCGGCTCGTAGGGCCGCCGGCGGGAGCCGGCGGGCGATGGTCCGACAACACCACCCAGCGTAGACACCACTCCCGCTTCCGGGCTCGGTGCTCCGCCCGGTCCTGGGCTGCGGCAGGATGGACATCACCTGGTGGGTACGCGTCACGGCGCGTCCCCACTGAAGACAACCGCTGGAGACGCCCGGTGAGTTCCCCAGATCCGCAGGCTCGCGCGCCGCACGACGCCGAAATCCGCCCTGAGCACGACGAGAGCGCCCCCGGCGTTCGCCAGCCGCGAAACCAGGCCGGCCCCCGCCGGCACAGCCCCGTGATCGCGGTGACCGGCGCCGCCTCGGGCGTCGGAGCCGCCCTGGTGAGCCGCCTCGCCGCGTCCGACGAGGTCAAGCAGGTCGTCGCCATCGACGAGCGGCGCGGGGACTGCGCCGCCGCCCAGTGGCACGTCCTGGACGTACGGGACCCCGCGATCGCCGAGAAGCTGCGCGGCGCGGACGTGGTCGTCCACCTCGCGCTGGACCTCGACCTGGAGACCGACCCGGCGGCGCGCACCGCCTACAACGTGCGCGGCACCCAGACCGTCCTCACGGCCGCGGCCGCCGCCGGCGTCCACCGGGTCGTGCTGTGCACCTCCGCCATGGTCTACGGGGCCCTGCCCGACAACGACATCCCGCTCTCGGAGGACTCCGAGCTGCGTGCCACCGCCGAGGCCACCGGCGTCGGCGACCTGCTGGAGATCGAGCGCCTCGGCCGCCGGGCGCCCCGCGCGCACCCCGGGCTGAACGTGACCGTCCTGCGCCCGGCGGTCCTCGTCGGCGGCACCGACACCGCCCTGACCCGCTACTTCGAGTCGCCCCGCCTGCTCGTGGTGGCCGGGTCCCGCCCCACCTGGCAGTTCTGCCACGTGGAGGACCTCGTCAGCGCCCTGGAGTACGCGGCCCTGGAGAAGGTCGAGGGCGAGCTGGCCGTCGGCTGCGAGGGCTGGCTGGAGCAGGAGGAGGTGGAGGAGCTGAGCGGGATCCGCCGCATGGAGCTGCCCTCCGCCGTCGCGCTGGGCGCCGCCGCCCGGCTCCACCGGATCGGCCTCACCCCGTCCCCGGCCGGTGACCTCGCGTACACCATGCACCCGTGGGTGGTCAGCGTCAGCGGGCTGCACGCCGCGGGCTGGCGGCCCCGCTGGACCAACGAGGAGGTGCTGGCCGAACTGCTCCAGGAGGTGGCGGGCCGGCACACCGTCGCGGGCCGGCGCCTCGGCCGCAAGGACGCCGCCACGGCCGCCGGCGCCGCCGGTGCGACGGTGGCCCTGCTGGGCGCCGCCGCCGCCGTACGCCGCGCCCGGCGCCGCCGCGGACTCTGAGCCGCGGGGGCGCGGCCCCGGACCGGTCACGGGCCGGGACGGGGGCGGTTTCCTGTAGGAGGCTCCCAAGCGGAGCGCCGGGCCCCGGGCGAAACGGCTATTCCACCGGGTCCGCGGCTAGGGCACGATGGGGACCATGGCACCGCACTTCGACCACCCCGGCGAGCAGGCCGCTCAGGACCCCGTCCGGCTGCTCGAGATCCGTGAGACCCCGCTCTCCATCGACGAGGTCTTCCAGGCCGTCGGCGACGACGCCACGGGCGGCACCACCCTCTTCGTGGGGACGGTGCGCAACCACGACGGCGGTGCCGACGTCGACTCGCTCGGCTACTCCTGCCATCCGACGGCGGAGGCCGAGATGCGCCGCATCGCGGACCGTGTCGTGGCGAAGTACCCGGTCCGCGCCCTGGCGGCCGTGCACCGCGTCGGCGACCTGGCCGTGGGCGACCTGGCCGTGGTCGTGGCCGTCTCCTGCCCGCACCGGGGCGAGGCCTTCGAGGCCTGCCGCATGCTGATCGACGACCTCAAGCACGAGGTGCCGATCTGGAAGCACCAGACCTTCGCGGACGGAACCGAGGAGTGGGTCGGCGCCTGCTGAGGCCGGCCTCCGGCCGCACGGCCCGTTCCGGGGGGTGGCGTCACCCCCCCCGTTCGGCCGCGCGACACGCCCCCGATTTGCGTAACCCCCCTCCGGGCACGAGCGTTGAAGCCACAACGACACGCACTTTCGGGGCAGGGAGGCACCTTCATGGCATCACTGGTGTGGCTGCTGATTCCGCTGTTCGCCGCGATCGGAGCGGCGATATGGGGCAGCTGGGCGGCCCGGGACCGCACCCAGGGCGACATATCCGAACTGGCCGGCTACGCCAGGTTCCGCGAAGCCATGGACCGGGCCGACCGGGCCAGGACGAACGAAAAGGCGCACTCCGGTTCCGACGCCGTCTGACGCGTCCCGTGAGCCCCTTTCCCGTCCCCACGGGCCCCGCCCCAGCCCGTCCCGCACGCCCCCGACCAGGGCGTCGCTGAGAATTCCGTGAAGGCTGCGCCCGCGGGCCCCGTACGGACCGGCCCCACGGGCCGCCCGGCCGGGCCGTCCCGTACTGTCGATCCATGCCACGCCGCACCGCGACGATGCTCGCTTCCTTCCTCGTGCTGTTCGCGCTGCTCTGCGCGGGCGTCTTCATCAAGGTCCCGTACTCCGAGATGAGCCCGGGCCCGACCGTGAACACACTGGGCGACTCGCGCGGCGAGCCGGTGCTGAACATCTCGGGGCGCCCGACCTACCCGACCAGCGGCCACCTGAACATGACCACGGTCCGCGTCACCGGCGCCGACTACGACATGAACCTGCTGGAAGCGGTGTACGGCTGGATGGCCGGCGACAACATCGTCGTGCCGCACGAGAACCTCTACCCGAACGGCAAGACGGACAAGGAATCCACGCAGGAGAACGCCGAGGAGTTCAGCCAGTCGCAGGAGAGCGCCAAGGTGGCCGCCCTCAAGCAGCTCGGCATCCCCGTCGCCGCCCGCGTCGTCGTCTCCACCGTCGTCAAGGGCAGCCCCTCCGAGGGCAAGCTGCACGCCGGGGACGTGATCCGGGAGGTGGACGGCGCCGCGGTGACCGCCCCCGGGGACGTCGCGAAGCTGGTGACCAAGCACAAGCCCGGCGAGCCGGTCGAGTTCACCACCGTGCCCGCCGCCGAGGCGGCCGAGGCCGAGAAGGCGGGCCGCGAGCCCGCCGGCACGTCGAAGGTGACCATCACCGCCGGCAAGGCGGAGGACGACGGCCACGCCATCGTCGGCATCCGGGCCGGTACCGACCACACCTTCCCGTTCTCGATCGACATCAAGCTCGCCGACGTCGGCGGCCCGAGCGCCGGGCTGATGTTCGCCCTCGGCATCGTCGACAAGCTCACCCCCGAGGACCTCACGGGCGGCAAGTTCGTCGCGGGCACCGGCACCATCGACGACGAGGGCAAGGTCGGCCCCATCGGCGGCATCCAGATGAAGACCATCGGCGCCCGCAAGGCCGGGGCCGAGTACTTCCTGACCCCGGCCGAGAACTGCGCCTCCGCCGCCCGGCACACCCCCGGGGGACTCACCCTGGTGAAGGTCTCCACCATCGGCGACGCCACCGCGTCACTGGAGAAGATCCGCAAGGGGGACACGGCCGGACTGCCGAAGTGCACCGCGTCCTGACCGCGCCCCGCCCCCGGCCGGGCGGCCGCCGGACGACCTAGACGAGGAAGGTCGCCGCCAGCGCGTCGGCCAGGCCCGGCACCAGGCTCGCGCCGGTCAGCACCTCGCTGGAGGAGTCCTTCTCCCGCAGCCGGACGGCCGACTCGCGCGAACCGTCGCGCAGCACGCCCACCGTCAGGCGCACCTCCTGCCGCTCCGGGTGGGCGGCGACCCACTTGGCCAGCTGCTTGTCGTTGAGCCCCTCCGGTACGGAGGCCTCGGCGGACGGCGGGAGCATCAGCCGCTCCACCGTCAGGGCGCACCCGACGACCGCGTCGGGCCAGGCGATGGTGCCCAGGAACTTGTCCAGCGGGGTCCCGGCCGGTACCTCGTCCTGCTCGATCGGGGTCAGCTGGTTCTTCCCGGTGTCGTCCTGGTCCTGGCCGAGCTGACCGGCGAGCCGGGGCTCCTGCCGGCGCAGCCGGGCCGTGTCGACCAGGGCGAACAGCCGGGCCGGCTTGTCCCAGCCGAGGGTGGAGGCGTACTCGTCGATCTCGAGGACGGCGCGGGTCAGCGGGCTGGCCGCCATGGGGGTGCCGGGGGAGGGCGAAAGGTTGGACATGGGCAACATCCTGCCTCCTTTCCCCCCGATACCGGGAACTGACTAAAGCCTCAGTAAGTTGCAGGGGTGGGCCCTACGATCGTGGGCCCAGGACCAGACACAGCGACTTTCGAGGTGCGCACCTTGGCTTTCCAGATGCCGGACCGCGGCGGAGGCCCCTCCGGGCCACGGATGAGAGTCGGCCGCCCCTCCCGGCGTGCCCGGACTCTTCTGACGACATTGGGCGTCCTAGCCGTCCTGGCCATGGCGTTCATCATGTTCGCCGGATTCTGGACGGACTGGCTCTGGTTCCGCTCCGTCAAGTACTCCTCCGTCTTCACCACCACGCTGTGGACCAAGATCGGCCTCTTCGCGGTCTTCGGCCTGCTGATGGCGGGTGCGGTCGGGCTGAACATCTGGCTGGCGTACCGGCTGCGGCCGCCGCTGAGCGCGATGTCGATGGAGCAGCAGAGCCTCGACCGCTACCGGATGAGCGTCGCCCCCTACAAGAGGTGGCTGCTCCTGGCCGTCGCGGCGATCGTCGGGCTGATCGCGGGTGCCTCGGCGGCGGGCCAGTGGAAGACCTGGCTGATGTACGTCAACGGGGTGCCCTTCGGCCGCAAGGACCCCCAGTTCCACCTGGACGTGTCGTTCTACACGTTCGACCTGCCCTGGTACCGCTTCCTGCTCGGCTTCGGCTTCGCCGCGGCCGTGCTCTCGGTGATCGCCGCCGTCGTCGTGCACTACCTGTACGGCGGACTGCGCGTGACCAGCCCGGGCGCCCGGGCCACCGCCGCCGCGACCGGGCACCTGTCGGTGCTGCTCGGCCTGTTCGTCACCTTCAAGGCCGTCGCGTACTGGCTCGACCGGTACGGCCTCGCCGTGAAGTCCAGCGACTTCAAGGCCGCCGACAACTGGGCCGGTCTGCGCTACGTCGACGCCAACGCCTACCTGCCGGCGAAGACGATCCTCGTCGCCATCGCCGCGATCTGCGCGGCGCTGTTCTTCGCCACCCTGTGGCGGCGCACCTGGCAGCTGCCGGTCATCGGCTTCGGCCTGATGGTGCTCTCGGCGATCCTGATCGGCGGGCTGTACCCGGCGATCGTGCAGAAGTTCCAGGTCCAGCCGAACGAGCAGGCCAAGGAATCCCCGTACGTCGAGAAGAACATCAAGGCGACGCGCGACGCGTACGGGATCGACGGGGCCGACGTCAAGGACTACCCGGGCGTCCCGCAGACCGAGGACCGCACCAAGCTGCGGCCGGTGGCGGACACCACCGCCAGCCTGCGCCTCCTCGACCCGAACATCGTCTCGCCGGCCTTCCAGCAGCTCCAGCAGGTCAAGGGCTACTACGGCTTCCCGTCCACCCTGGCGGTCGACCGGTACGCGGGCCAGGACACGGTCATCGGGCTGCGCGAACTGAACATCGGCGGCATCCCGAAGAACAACTGGATCAACGACCACTTCAAATACACCCACGGCTACGGCGTGGTCGCGGCCAAGGGCACCACCGTCAAGGACGGCGCCCCCGACTTCACGCAGTCCGACCTGCCCTCCAAGGGGATGTTCGGCACGGACTTCGAGCAGCGCATCTACTACGGCGAGCAGACGAAGCAGTACTCGATCGTCGGCGGTCCGCAGAAGGAGCTCGACTACTCGGACGACAAGGGCGAGAAGGAGACCAGCTACCGAGGGGATTCCGGGGTCAACCTGGACAACCCGGTCAACCGGGCCGCCTATGCGCTCGCGTTCAGCGAGCCGCAGATCCTGTACTCCGGCGCCATCGGCGAGGGCTCGCGGATCCTGTACAACCGCACGCCCAAGGACCGCGTCGAGGCCGTCGCGCCCTGGCTGACCATCGACGGGGCGCCGTACCCGGCCGTCATCGAGGGCCGGATCAAGTGGATCGTCGACGCCTACACGACGACGAACGGCTACCCCTATGCCTCGCGCACCACGCTGGGCCAGAGCACCGCGGACTCGCTGACCAACAGCCAGCGCGCGGTGGTCGCCCAGGAGAACCAGGTCAACTACATCCGCAACTCGGTGAAGGCGACCGTCGACGCGTACGACGGCACGGTGGACCTGTACCAGTGGGACACCAAGGACCCGGTCCTGAAGACCTGGATGAAGGCCTTCCCCGGCACGGTGAAGCCCAAGGGCGAGATCTCCAAGCCGCTCATGGACCACCTGCGCTACCCGCAGGACCTGTTCAAGGTCCAGCGCGAGCTGCTGACCCGGTACCACGTCACGGACCCGCAGACCTTCCTCAGCGGCAGTGAGGCGTGGGCCGTCCCGGACGACCCGACGACCAAGGCCGGCACGGCGGTCCCGCCGTACTACCTGTCGATGAAGATGCCGGGCCAGCCGGAGAAGGACCAGGTCTTCTCGCTCACGACGACCTTCACGCCGAACGAGCGGCCCAACCTGAGCGCCTTCATGGCGGTGAACGCCGATCCCGGTACCCGGGACTACGGCAAGATCCGCATTCTGAAGATGCCGACCAGCAAGCCGCCGGACGGCCCCGGCCAGGTCCAGAGCAAGTTCCAGTCGGAACCCAAGATCGCCGAGTCCATCAGGCTGCTGCGCGGCGGTGACTCGGAGATCGAGTACGGCAACCTGCTCGCGGTCCCGATGGACGGCGGAATGCTCTACGTGGAGCCGGTGTACGTGCGCAGCTCCGGGCTGAAGTACCCGCTGCTGCGCAAGGTGCTGGTGACCTACGGCGGCCAGACGGCCTTCGAGGACACCCTGGAGAAGGCGCTGAACGTGGTCTTCGGAGCGGAGGCCCCGACCACGCCCACCACCCCGACCCCGCCCACCACGCCGACGAACCCGAACACCCCGCCCACCGCGCAGGACCCGACGGTCAAGGCGGCGCTCGCCGACGCCCAGAAGGCCGTCGAGGAGGCCGACAAGGCCATGAAGGCGGGCGACTGGGCCGCGTACGGCAAGGCGCAGAGCGACCTCCAGGCGGCGCTGAAGCGGGCGATCGACGCGGAAGCGAAGCTGACGGCGCCCAAGCCGGGCGGCTAGGCGGTGCGCGAAAGCCGGTAATGGCTCCGTCCCGCGTCGTGATACTGTGGTTTCACCGACGCGGGGTGGAGCAGCTCGGTAGCTCGCTGGGCTCATAACCCAGAGGTCGCAGGTTCAAATCCTGTCCCCGCTACTGAAGACGAAGGCCCGGATCCCATGGGATCCGGGCCTTCGTCATGCCCGCCCGGACCGCCTGTCGAGGACGGCCGGCCGAAAGGGCCGCGCGGGGGAGACACGGGGTCACTGGGACGGGTGAGTTGGGGTGGGAACGTGTTTGACTTGTCTCTCTGTGGGCATGTCGACAAAACGCTGTAGTGACCTCACTGGCTGCGACATACCAGGTGTACGCGGGTAGCAGGTGATGCGACGATGGGATTTATGGGGGACAGGTCAACTCTGCTGGAGACAGGGCGGTTTGTGAGGGCGGAGGCCGAGCCGGGCGTGGGAACGGGCGAGGCCGCTCCGACTGTTAACGCGCAGACCGCACTGACCGATGCGGATTTCGCGGCAGAAGCCTTCGGGGACGCCGAGGGCGCCACCGACGCCGAGCTGGAGGCCCGCCACCGCGTGGCCGCCGACAAGGGCGACCCGGGCGCCATGAGCGTGCTCGGCGCCCTGCTGCTGCGCCGCGGCGACCTGGCCGGGGCGGAGCCCTACCTGCGCGGAGCCACCGCCGCGGGCGACCGCGCCGCCGCCAACAACCTCGGCGTCCTGCTCCTCCAGCGCGGCTACCCCGACGAGGCCGCCGGCTGGTGGCGGGTCGCCGCCGTCGCCGGCTCCGCCCCCGCCGCGCACGCCCTGGGCCGCCACTACCGCGAGCGCGGGGACGAGCCCGCCGCCGAGTACTGGCTGCGCCAGGCGGCGGAGTCCGGCCACGCCCTGGGCGCGTACGCCCTGGCCGACCTGCTCGAACACCGCGGGGACAAGGGCATCGAGCGCTGGTTCCGGGCCGCCGCCGAACAGGGGCACCGCGAGGCCGCGTACCGCCTGGCCCGTCACCTGCGCAAGGGCGACCCGGCCGAGGCCGAGCAGTGGTACCGCCAGGCCGCCGCGCGCGGACACCGGCGCGCCGGGCTGCACCTGGGCGCCCTGCTGGAGGCCCGCGGCGAGCTGAAGGAGGCCGGCCGCTGGTACCTGAGCTCCGCCAAGCAGGGCGAGGCCCGCGCCGCGTGCGCCCTCGGCTTCCTGCTGCGCGACGCCGGCGACGAGGACAGCGCGGCCGCGTGGTGGCACCGGGCCGCCCAGGACGGCGACGGCAACGCGGCGAACGCCCTGGGCGCGCTGCACGCCGCCCGGGGCGAGACCCAGACCGCCGAGAAGTGGTACCGGGCCGCGATGGACGCCGGCGACCAGAACGGCGCCTACAACCTCGCCCTGCTCTGCGCCGCGCAGGAGCGGACGGCGCAGGCCGAGCAGTGGTACCGCCGGGCGGCGTACGCGGGCCACCGCGAGGCCGCCAACGCGCTGGCGATCATGCTGCTCCAGGCCGGGGATGCGGCCGGTGCCGAGCCGTGGTTCTCCAAGGCTGCGGAGGCCGGCAGCGTCGACGCCGCCTTCAACCTCGGGATCCTCTTCGCCAGCCGGGACGAGGACCGCGCCGCCCTGAAGTGGTACGAGCGGGCCGCCGCCGCCGGGCACACCGACGCGGCGCTCCAGGTCGGGATCGCCCTGGTGCGCGACGGCGAGGAGCGGGCCGCCGAGCGGCACCTGCGGTGCGCGGCGGGCGGCGGCAGCGCCGAGGCGGCCTTCCGGCTGGCCTCCCTGCTGGAGTCGCTGGCCCCGCCCCCGGAGCCCGTGGCCCTCGGCGAGCCCGCGGGCGGCGGCGCCCGCAGCGAGAGCGAGGAGTGGTACGCCCGCGCCGCCGAGCAGGGCCACCGGCGGGCGCAGGTGCGGGTCGGGATGCTCGCCGCCGCCCGGGGCGACCTCGCCGTGGCCGCACGGTGGTACCGGGAGGCGGCGGAGGCAGGCTCGCGCAACGGCGCCTTCAACCTCGGGCTGCTGCTGGCCCGCGAGGGCAACGAACCCGAGGCGGCCCTGTGGTGGACCCGCGCGGCGGTCGCCGGGCACGGCCGGGCGGCCCTGCGGCTCGGGCTGCTCGCGGCCCGGCACGGGGACCTCGCCGAGGGACAGAAGTGGTGCGTACGGGCCATGGAGCTGGGCCCGGCCGAGGTGTCCGAGCGCGCCGCCCGGCTGCGCGACGCGCTGGCCGAGGAGCTCTCGGCCTAGCGGTGCCTCCGCGCGACTGATTTGCATCTGCCGGGTGGCTTCCCGTAGAGTCAGGTTTACCGACGCGGGGTGGAGCAGCTCGGTAGCTCGCTGGGCTCATAACCCAGAGGTCGCAGGTTCAAATCCTGTCCCCGCTACTGAAGGCCCGAGGCCCGGATCCCATGGATCCGGGCCTCGAGTCGTTTCCGAACGCGAAACGGGAACGCCCCGCCGGTGGCGGGAGGACGCGTAGGGGTCATGCGGAAGGGCCGGGGGTCCGGCCCCCGGCCCTTCCGTGTGTCGTGTGTCCGTGCGTCCGTCAGGCGCCCGCGCAGTTCGGGCACACCCCGCGGTACGTCACCTCGACCGCGGAGACCACGAAGCCGAAGCGCTCGCCGTCGGGCAGGTCGGCCAGCGGGTCGCCCGCCGGGTGGACGTCGCGGATGGCGCCGCACTGGGCGCATACCAGGTGGTGGTGGGGGCGGTGGGCGTTCGGGTCGTACCGCTTCGCCCGCCGGTCCGTCGAGACTTCCAGCACCTCGCCGAGCGAAACGAGTTCGCCCAAGGTGTTGTAGACCGTCGCTCGAGAAATCTCGGGCAGTTTGGTCACAGCGCGTGCGTGCACCTCGTCTGCCGTCAGGTGCACGTGGTCACCGTCGAGCACCTCGGCCACGACGCGGCGCTGGGCCGTCATGCGCCAGCCGCGTCCGCGGAGTCGTTCCAGCAGGTCACTCATACAGCCAGCCTAACAGCGGCGATCCGGTGCAGATCCCGAACTGGTACGGACTTGGATTGCTGATTGACTTAGACAATGTCCATTGTAGGATCGGGTACGGCAAACGCCCAGGACAGGACATGCAGGAATGACGCAGGAGGCGCACGTGACGCAGGGACCGCTCACCACGGAGGCCGGGGCTCCGGTCGCCGACAACCAGAACAGCGAGACGGCCGGCGTCGGTGGCCCCGTTCTGGTCCAGGACCAGCTCCTGCTGGAGAAGCTCGCGCACTTCAACCGCGAGCGCATCCCGGAGCGCGTGGTGCACGCCCGCGGTGCCGGCGCCTACGGCACCTTCACGGTGACGGCGGACGTCACCCGGTACACCCGCGCCGCGTTCCTCTCCGAGGTCGGCAAGAAGACCGAAACGTTCCTGCGCTTCTCCACCGTCGCGGACAGCCTCGGCGGCGCGGACGCGCGCCGTGACCCGCGCGGCTGGGCGCTGAAGTTCTACACCGAAGAGGGGAACTACGACCTCGTCGGCAACAACACCCCGGTCTTCTTCATCCGGGACGCCATCAAGTTCCCCGACTTCATCCACACCCAGAAGCGCGACCCGTACACCGGCTCGCAGGAGGCGGACAACGTCTGGGACTTCTGGGGCCTGTCGCCCGAGTCGACCCACCAGGTGACCTGGCTCTTCGGCGACCGCGGCATACCCGCCTCCTACCGCCACATGAACGGCTACGGCTCGCACACGTTCCAGTGGAACAACGAGGCCGGCGAGGTCTTCTGGGTCAAGTACCACTTCAAGACCGACCAGGGCATCAGGAACCTCACCCAGGCCGAGGCCAACCGGCTCGCCGGCGAGGACCCCGACTCCCACCAGCGCGACCTGCGCGAGTCCATCGAGCGCGGCGACTTCCCGAGCTGGACCGTGCAGGTCCAGATCATGCCTGCGGCCGAGGCGGAGAGCTACCGCTTCAACCCGTTCGACCTCACCAAGGTGTGGCCGCACGCCGACTACCCGCCGATCGAGATCGGCAAACTGGAGCTCAACCGCAACCCGGAGAACATCTTCGCCGAGGTCGAGCAGTCCATCTTCTCCCCGGCGCACTTCGTCCCCGGCATCGGTCCCTCCCCGGACAAGATGCTCCAGGGCCGTCTCTTCGCGTACGGCGACGCCCACCGCTACCGCGTCGGCATCAACGCCGACCAGCTGCCGGTGAACCGTCCGCACGCCACCGAGGCGCGCACCCACTCCCGTGACGGCCACCTGTACGACGGCCGCCACAAGGGCGCCAAGAACTACGAGCCGAACAGCTTCGGCGGCCCCTTCCAGACGGGCCGCCCGCTGTGGCAGTCCACCCCCGTCACCGGCGGCACGGGCAACCACGCCACCCCCGCGCACGCCGAGGACGACGACTTCGTCCAGGCGGGCGACCTCTACCGCCTCTTCTCCGAGGACGAGAAGTCCCGCCTGATCGAGAACCTGTCCGGCTTCATCGCCAAGGTGTCCCGTGACGACATCATCGAGCGGGCGATCGACAACTTCCGCCGGGCGGACGAGGGCTTCGGCAAGCGGCTCGAAGCCGCGGTCCAGGCCCTCCGCGGCTGACCCGGCCGCTCGCCGGAGCGGGACGGCGGGCCGGAACCCCTTCGCCGGGGTTCCGGCCCGCCGTCATCCGTGGTGCGGGCGGGTTACGCGGGCACGGCCCGGCGGGCCGGTACCCAGCAGCGGATGACGTCGCGGACGGAGACGATGCCGACCGGGCCGCCGTCCTCCAGCACGATCAGGTGCCGGAACCCGCCGTGGACCATGGCCTCGGCGGCCTCCCGCACGGTGGCGTCGGGGGTGCAGAAGACGACGTTGTTCGTGGTGTGGGCGCCCACCGACTCCCGGTCGGGGTCGTGTCCGGCGCCGATCGAGTTCAGGATGTCGCGCTCGGTCAGGATGCCGATGCCGCTGTGGTCGGGGTCGAGGACGACGGCCGCGCCGACGCGCCGCCCGGACATCAGGCAGGCCGCCTGGCGGAGGGAGTGGGCGGGTCCGAGGGTGAGGATCACGGTGCTCATGGCGTCACGGACGAGCATGAAGGGAGCCACCTCCTGGGGGTGAGCCCCCCGCCCGGGTGGGTGCGGCGGTGAAACGACCTCGCCTTAGAGAAGTGATTCACAAGCGCACAAGCGGGGGGATCCTCAGAGTCCCACGCACACGGAAAGTCATCAAGGGGGTACGCACGGCGCGCACGGGCGCCGCGCCCGGCGGGCTCTCAGACGGTGCGGCCGAGGTACCCCAGCATCTCCTCGTGCAGCAGGCCGTTCGAGGCCGCCGCGTTGCCGCCGTCCACGCCGTCCACCCCGTCCAGGCTGGTGAAGCGGCCGCCCGCCTCCTGGACCACGACCGCGATGGCCGCCATGTCCCACAGGTTCAGCTCCGGCTCGGCGCACAGGTCCAGCGAGCCCTCCGCGACCATCATGTACGGCCAGAAGTCGCCGTACGCCCGCGTGCGCCAGCACGCGCGGGTCAGGTCCAGGAAGCCCGGCAGCCGGCCCTGCTGCTCCCAGCCGCTCAGCGAGGAATAGGCGAACGAGGCGTCGCCCAGCGAGGCCACCCTCGACACGGCGATCGGCCCGGCCGGCTCGCCCAGCGCGCCGCCCGCGAAGGCGCCCCCGCCCTGCGAGGCCCACCAGCGGCGGCCGAGCGCCGGGGCCGAGACCACGCCGACGACGGGACGGAAGACCCCGTCACCGGCCTCCTCCATCAGCGAGATCAGCGTCGCCCAGACGGGGACGCCGCGCACGTAGTTCTTCGTGCCGTCGATCGGGTCCACGACCCAGCGGCGCGGGCCCCCGCCCATCAGCCCGTACTCCTCGCCGAGGATCGCGTCGTCGGGCCGCGCGGCCAGGATCCCCGCCCGGACGACCTCCTCGGCGGCCTTGTCGGCCTCGCTCACCGGGGTCATGTCCGGCTTGGTCTCGACCTGGAGGTCGAGGGCGCGGAATCGGCGCATCGTGGCGGCGTCCGCGGCGTCGGCGAGTTCGAGGGCGAGGCGCAGGTCATCGGCATACGTGGACATGGCCGAACAGTATCGACACTCGCCGGGCCCGGCGAACGAGGTCCACGGTGCGGCCGGGACGCGCCCTTGACGGGATCTGGCGGCCCGTCAACTCTGGTGGCTGGAGCCCGGTCGGCGGACCAGTGGGGAGGTGGCGATGGCGACGGCCCGAGAGTCCCTGCTGCAGGCGGCCGAGGCCGCGCTCGCCTCCCGGCCCTGGCCGGCCGTGCGGATGGTCGAGGTCGCGGCCGCCGCCGGCGTGTCGCGCCAGACCCTCTACAACGAGTTCGGCGGCAAGGCGGGCCTGGGCCGCGCCCTCGTGCGCCGGGCCGCCGACTGGTACCTGGACGGCGTGGACCGGGCGCTGGCCGCGCCGGACGACCGCGGCCCCGCCGAGCGGCTCGCCGCCGTCGCCGAGTGGACCGTCCGGGCGGCCCGCGCAAGGGTCCTCGTACGGGCCCTGCTGACCGGCTCCTGGGGGCCGGGGCTGCCGGCGCCGCCCCCCGCCGGGAGCCGGCAGGCGCTCGGGCCGGGGGAGCTGACCCGGGCGGCCCGCGACCGGGCCGCCGCCGCGCTGCCGCAGGAGCCGCCCCGCCGCTGCGAGCTCGCCGTACGCCTCGCGCTGTCCTACGTGGTCGCGCCCGGGACGCCGGACCAGGACCCGGCGGCGGTGGAACTGCTGCGGCTGCTCAGTGCGCCGAACCGGAGAGCTGGAGGCCGATGACCCCGATGATCACCAGCGTGATCGAGACGAGCTTGAGGGTGGAGACCAGGTCGCCGAGGAAGACCATGCCGTAGATGGCCGTCCCGGCCGCCCCGATGCCCGTCCACACCGCGTACGCCGGTCCCACGTCCAGCTTCTTCAGCGCGAGGGTGAGCAGCCCGAAGCTGCCGAGCGCGAAGCACGCGAAGGCGATCGTCGGCCACAGCCGGGTGAAACCGTGCGACAGCTTGAGGCACACCGCGAAACCCGTCTCCAGGATCCCGGCGACCACGACCAGCAGCCACGCCATGGCGTACGCCTCCCCGCATCAGGTGACCCGGCGTCACGTGATGCGATTATGCATTCACCGGACGGGGGCGGCGGCAAACCCCACCGGACGGCCGGCCTGCCGCCGGTCCGCCGTCAGTCGCCCTCACGGCGCTCGCGGGTCTGGAGGAGCCGCCGCAGCGAATACAGCCGCGCGGGGTCCGCGTGACCCTCCTCCACCCACCGGTCCAGCGCGCAGTCCGG
Source organism: Streptomyces sp. NPDC034086 (assembly GCF_055575515.1). Classification (NCBI taxonomy): domain Bacteria; kingdom Bacillati; phylum Actinomycetota; class Actinomycetes; order Kitasatosporales; family Streptomycetaceae; genus Streptomyces; species Streptomyces sp. NPDC034086. The sequence continues at coordinate 486,693 of NZ_JBVISM010000002.1, forward strand.
CTCGTCGTGACTGCACGCGCGCGGGCACTCTTCGGTCCCCGGCACCAGGTCGGGGAAGGCCAGCACCACCCGGGACGGGTCCACGTGGTGCAGACCGAAGGAGCGCACGCCCGGGGTGTCGATGACCCAGCCGTCCCCGGAGGGCAGCGGCAGCGCGAGCGCCGAGGTGGTGGTGTGCCGGCCGCGGCCGGTCACGGCGTTGACATGACCGGTGGCCCGCTGGCGGCCCTCGGCGACCAGCGAGTTGACCAGGGTGGTCTTGCCGACGCCGGAGTGGCCGACGAAGGCGGTGATCCGGCCCTCCAGGAGCTCGCGCACCCGCTCGGCCGCGTCGCCCGTCGCCAGTTCCTCGCGGTTGGTGACCACGTACTTCAGGCCGAAGGTCGAGTAGACCTCCAGGATCTTGTCCGCCGAGGTCAGGTCGGACTTCGTCAGCACCAGCAGCGGCTCCAGCCCGGCGTCGTACGCGGCCACCAGACAGCGGTCGATCATCCGGGGCCGGGGCTCCGGGTCCGCCAGCGCCGTGACGATGGCCAGCTGGTCGGCGTTGGCGACGACCACCCGCTCGTACGGGTCGTCGTCGTCCGCGGTGCGCCGCAGGACGGACTTGCGCTCCTGGATCCGCACGATCCGCGCGAGGGTGTCCTTCTTGCCCGACAGGTCACCGACCAGCGAGACCCGGTCACCGACCACCGCCGCCTTGCGTCCCAGCTCACGGGCCTTCATGGCGGTGACCTTGCGGTCCTCGACCAGGCAGGTCAGCCGGCCGCGGTCCACGGTGAGGACGAAGCCGTCGGCGGCGTCCTCGTGCTTGGGCCGGATGCTGGTCCTGGCCCGGTTGCCCTTGGGGTTCGGGCGCTGGCGGATGTCGTCCTCGTCGGTGTGCTTGCCGTACCTGCGCATGACGGGGCCCCTACGCTCCCGCTCCCGTCGTGCCTTGCGGAGCTCGACCGAGCATGTCGGTCCACATCCGGGGGAAGTCCGGCAGGGTCTTCGCGGTCGTCGCCACGTTCTCGATCTCCACGCCCGGCACCGCGAGGCCGATCACCGCTCCCGCGGTGGCCATGCGGTGGTCGTCGTACGTGTGGAACACGCCGCCGTGCAGCGTGCGCGGGCGGATGCGCAGACCGTCCTCGGTCTCCGTGACGTCACCGCCGAGACCGTTGATCTCCGCGGTCAGCGCCGCCAGCCGGTCCGTCTCGTGCAGCCGCAGGTGCGCCACCCCGCGCAGGACCGACTCCGAGTCGGCCAGGGCCGCGACGGCCGCGATGCCCGGGGTCAGCTCGCCGACCTCGGTCAGGTCCACGTCGATGCCGTGGATCTTGCCGGTGCCGGTGAAGACCAGACCGGCCTCGGTCAGCTCGCAGGAGCCGCCCATCGCGGTGAAGATCTCGCGCAGCGCGTCACCGGGCTGCGTGGTGCGCGCCGGCCAGTCCGGGATGGTGACCGAACCGCCGGTGATCAGCGCCGCGGCCATGAAGGGCTGGGCGTTGGAGAGGTCGGGCTCGACGACCATGTCCCGGCCGAGCAGCGCGCCGGGCGTCACCCGCCACACGTCCTTCTCGCCGCCGGCCTCGGGGGTGTCGACCTGGGCGCCCGCCGCGCGCAGCATGTCCACGGTCATCCGGATGTGCGGCAGGGAGGGCAGCTTGCCGCCCACGTGCCGGACCTCGACGCCCTGGTTGAAGCGCGGCGCGGACAGCAGCAGCGCGGAGACGAACTGGGAGGAGTTGGAGGCGTCGATCTCCACCGTGCCGCCCTCCAGGGCCCCGCCGCCCTGGACGGTCATGGGCAGTGCGCCCCGGCCGTCGTCGTCGATCCGGGCGCCGAGGGTGCGCAGGGCCGTGATGACCTGGCCGAGCGGCCGCTCGTAGGAGCGCGGATCGCCGTCGAAGCGGATGTCGCCGTCGGCCAGGGTGGCCACGGGCGGCAGGAAGCGCATGACGGTGCCCGCGTTGCCGACGTCGACGGTGGCCGGGCCGTGCAGGGCGGCCGGGATGATCCGCCAGGCCTCGCCGCTGTCGCCGTCGGCGGAGCTGGAGGAGACGGTCTCCTCGATGCCGACGCCCAGCGCCCGCAGGGCGTCCGACATCAGCTGGGAGTCGCGCGAGCGCAGCGGGCGGCGCACCCAGCCCGGCTCGGCCGCGAGGGCGGCGAGCACGAGTGCGCGGTTGGTGACCGATTTGGACCCCGGCACGGTGACGGTGGCGTGGACGGCCCCGTCCGCGAACGGAGCGGGCCAGAGGTCGGGAAGCGCGGGGGTGTCGGTCATGGCCCTTACTTTAGTGGCTCCCCACGGCCCCGGACCTGGATCGCTGCCCCGTCTCAGAGGGCGAGCAGCCAGCGCCCGCCGCCGATGAGGCAGCACAGGGTGACCGTGTGGAACAGGAGCAGCCAGGCGACGGGATGCACGTGCGTGAGCCGGCCCAGCTGGTCGGCGTCGGACTCCGGCGCTCCGCCGCCGCGGCGCTGGGCCTGGAGCTCGAACACCGGCCGCACCGCGCCGAGCAGGGCGAACCACACCACCGCGTACGCGAACGCCGCCTGCACCGCTTCGGGGGCCTTCCACGACACCAGCAGGAAGGCCCCGCCGGTCAGGACGACCGTCAGCAGCCCGTACGCGTTGCGGACCATCACCAGCATCGCCAGCAGCAGCGCGGTCGCCGCCCACAGCAGCAGCGTGATCCGGTGCGCCGCCAGCAGGGCCGCGCCGCCCAGGCCCAGCAGCGCGGGCGCCGTGTAGCCGGCGGCGAGCATCAGGACCATGCCGATCCCGGTCGGCTTGCCCCAGCTGAGGGTGAGCCCGCTGGTGTCGGAGTGCAGCCGGATCCCGGTGAGCCGTCGCCCGGTCAGCAGGGCGAGCAGCCCGTGGCCGCCCTCGTGCGCGATGGTGATCGCGTTGCGGGAGAGCAGCCACACCGGCCGCGGCGCGACGACGGCGAGCGCGGCCAGTCCCGTCGCCACGACCAGCCACCACGGGGGCGAGGCCTGTATTCCGGTGAGCCGGTCCCAGAGGCCGGCCGTCGTGCTGCTGTCCATGGAGTGGCGGACTCCTTGCGGTCGGGTATCGGTGCCATGGCAGTGTGTCAGCCATGTGCGGAAGGTTTGCGGCGAGTCGGACGCCCCGGGAGCTGGCGGAAATATTCGGGATCGAGCGGTGGGAGCCGAGCGAGACCCTGGCCCCCGACTGGAACGTGGCGCCGACGAAGGAGGTCCACGTCGTCCTCGACCGTCCCCTGAAGGACGCCCGGGATCCGCGTCCGGTTCGCCAGCTGCGGGTGCTGAAGTGGGGCCTGGTGCCGTCCTGGGCGCAGAACCCGGAGGGCGCGGCCCGGATGATCAACGCCCGGTCCGAGACCCTGCACGAGAAGCCCTCCTTCCGCCGCGCCTTCGCGCAGCGCCGCTGCATCGTCCCCGCCGACGGGTACTACGAGTGGGTCACCGCGCACGACGAGCGGCGGCTGGAGGTCGAGGGGAAGCGGAAGCGGGCCCGCAAACAGCCCTACTTCGTGCTCCCCGCCGACGGCTCGGTCTTCGCGATGGCCGGGATCTACGAGTTCTGGCGCGACGCGGCCCTGCCCGCCGACCACCCGCGGGCCTGGTGGGCCACCTGCTCGGTGATCACCGCCGAGGCCGAGACCGCACCGCTGGGGGTGGCGCCCGCCGGGGGGCCGCGGTCCCTCTCGGAGATCCACCCCCGCATGCCGCTGATGCTGACCCCGGACCGCTGGGACGCCTGGCTGGACCCCGCCCGCACCGACGAGAACGGCCTGCGGGACCTGCTGGCGGCCCCGCCCGGCGGGCTGATGCGGGCGTACCCGGTGGCCACGGCCGTGAGCAACGTACGCAACAACGGGCCCGAACTCCTCGGGGAACTGGAGGCACCGGAGGAGGCCACCCTGTTCTAGGGGTGCCAGGGGTGCCAGGGGTGCCAGGGGTTCCCGGGGCCGTCAGCACCCTGCCCTGCCCGGCCCTGGGGCGACGACACGCCCCGGGTCCGGGCGGCGGGGAAGGCGGCCCGCGCCCGGCAGGATGGGCCCATGAGCACGCGTACCGAGAACGTCGGCACCCCCGCCGGCGAGGCCCGGATCACCTGGCACACCGCCCGCGCCGCCCGGCTGGTGCTGGCCCTGGGCCACGGCGCGGGCGGCGGCATCGAGGCCCGCGACCTCCAGGCCCTGGCCGCCGCCCTCCCCGCCCGGGGCGTCACCGTGGCCCTGGTCGAGCAGCCCTGGCGGGTCGCCGGCAAGAAGGTCGCCGCCGCGCCCAAGGTGCTGGACGAGGGCTGGCGGGCCCTGTGGCCCGCCCTGGAGCGGCCCGGCCCGCCCGTGGTGGCCGGCGGGCGCAGCGCCGGGGCCCGGGTGGCCTGCCGCACCGCCGCCGGGCTGGGCGCGGCCGGTGTGCTCGCGCTGGCCTTCCCGCTGCACCCGCCCGGCAGGCCGGAGAAGTCCCGCGCCGAGGAGCTGCTCGGCGCCGGACGGCCCGCGCTGGTGGTGCAGGGCGGCCGGGACCCCTTCGGACGGCCGGAGGAGTTCCCGCCGCCGGGCGCGGGGGACCCGTACGAGCTGGTGGAGGTGGCCTGCGGCGACCACGGTTTCGCCGTGCCGAAGAAGGGCGGCCCGACGCAGGAGGAGGCCCTGGAAGTGATCACCGGCGCGGTGGCCGAGTGGCTCGCCCGGCTCATCGGCTGAGCCCCGTTCCCGGCGCGGGGAGTCCGGCCCCGGTCCGGACCTGACAGATTCCGGGGTGACCCCGCTCACCCGGCCCCCCGGCGGACCCCGCCGGACGCCGGGGACCCGTGGCGCACCGGGGAATGCCCTGCGGGGGCCGCCTGTTGTGGGGAGTGTCGGAACGCAGGGGAAAGACGTCGGAGGAGAGGGAGCGCATGACCCAGGTCATCAGCCAGAACCGTCCGCAGGCCGCTGACCTGGACTGGACGGTGCTGCCCGCCCCCAAGCGCGGTTCGCTTCGGGCGGCGGAGGGCCGGGATGGTCGACTATTCTCCGATTCGAGCGGATCCGCTTTCGGAGCCGCCACGCTGTCGGAGGAGGTGGGTCCTGTCGCTGGGACCGACGAAGGCCAGGCACAGGAGACGACCGCGGAGCGCAACGCGCGCTTCGAGCGGGACGCCCTCGGCTACCTCGACCAGATGTACTCCGCCGCGCTGCGCATGACGCGCAACCCGGCCGACGCCGAGGACCTGGTCCAGGAGACCTACGCGAAGGCGTACGCGTCCTTCCACCAGTTCCGCGAGGGCACCAACCTCAAGGCGTGGCTCTACCGCATCCTGACCAACACGTTCATCAACTCCTACCGCAAGAAGCAGCGGGAGCCGCAGCGCAGTGCCGCCGAGGAGATCGAGGACTGGCAGCTCGCGCGGGCCGAGTCGCACATGTCGACCGGTTTGCGTTCCGCCGAATCGCAGGCGCTCGACCACCTGCCCGATTCGGACGTGAAGGAAGCACTCCAGGCCATTCCGGAGGAGTTCCGCATCGCGGTCTATCTTGCCGACGTAGAGGGCTTTGCGTACAAGGAGATCGCGGACATCATGGGTACACCCATCGGTACGGTCATGTCGCGGCTGCACCGTGGGCGCCGTCAACTCCGCGGAATGCTGGAGGACTATGCCCGTGAGCGCGGGCTGGTACCCGCCGGCGCGGGAGAGTCGAACGACCTGAAAGGCTCGGGCTCATGAGCTGCGGAGAGCCGCACGAGACGGAGTGCGCCGAGGTCCTGGACCATCTGTACGAGTTCCTGGACCACGAGATGCCCGACAGTGACTGCACGAAGTTCGAGACCCACTTCGGCGAATGCAATCCCTGTCTCGAGAAGTACGGCCTGGAGCAGGCCGTGAAGAAGCTGGTCAAGCGCTGCTGCGGATCGGACGACGTGCCGAGCGACCTCCGCTCCAAGGTCATGGGACGGATCGAACTGATCCGTTCGGGTCAGGCCGTGCCCGAAGGCGACATCACCGCCGGGCCCGCGACCGGCTGAACGGCCGGCTTCCCTCCGCCGGTCCGCCGCCCCCGGAACTCCACTTCGTTCACTCGAAGGTGCTAATCCGGGGGCGCCCGTACGGCGCGATACGACAATGGGCCCCGCTCGGTTCGGGGGCCGCCCTATTCTCCCCTCGCGGTACCGCTCGTGTCCGGTACCCGGTTTTCCCGGCCCCTGGGGGAGGAGAGCGCCATGCGGGTACTGCCCCCGGCGGCGCGCGCCTGCGTCCTGGCCGCCGTGCTCGCCGCCGCGGCCTGCGTCGCGCCCGCCCTCCTCGCGGGCGCCTCGACGCCCTGGCCCGCCGTCGCCCTGCTGGCCCTCCTCTCCGTCGGCTGCGAGGGGGCACGGGCCCTGCCCGTCCTGGGCCGCCGCGTCCCCGAGGGCACCGGCTCCTTCCTCCCGGTGGTGATGGCCGCCGTCTTCCTGCTCCCGCCGCCGGCCGCCGCGCTCGTCGCCCTGCCGGGCGGACTCGTCCAGAGCGTCGTCCAGCGGCCCGCCCGCGTGCGCCGGATCTGGCACGCCGCACAGCAGGCGACGGCCGCGTGGGCGGCCGGGCAGGCGTACGGGCTCCTCGGCGGCCCGCAGGCCCTCACCGGCCGGGACGGCGCGGGCGCCGGACCGCCCGGGACGAACGGCCGGGACGCCGGCCCCGCCGCCTGGGTGGTGGCCGACTTCCCGTACGTGCTGCTCCCCGCCGCCGTCGCGGCCGTCGTCTTCTGCCTGGTCCTCACCGCCCTCGACGGGGCCGTCCTCGCCGCCGCCGAACACCGGCCCGCCGCCACCGCCTGGCGCGGCACCGCCGCCTCCCTGGCCCCGTACTGCGTGCACGGGCTCGCCGGACTGATGATGGCCGTCATGTGGCGCAGCCCGTACGGGCTCCCGGCCGCGGTGCTCGTCCTGCTGCCGATGTACATCTCCTGCTGGGTCTTCACCCAGTACCACCGCGAGAGCGCCGCGCACCGGGCCACGATCCGCGCCCTCGTGCAGGCCGTCGACATCAAGGACCGCTACACGCGCGGGCACAGCGAACGGGTCGGCCAGGCCTCCGCCATGATCGCCCGCGAGCTGGGCATGGACGGCGACCGCCTCGAGGTGGTGCGGATCGCCGGGATCCTGCACGACGTCGGCAAGCTGGGCGTGCCGACCCGGCTGCTGCGCAAGGACGGGCCCCTGACCCCGGAGGAGCGCAGGATCATCGAGCTGCACCCCGAGTACGGACACGAGATGGTGCGGGGCATCGGGTTCCTCGGGGAGGCCCGGTCGGCGATCCTGCACCACCACGAGCGGGTCGACGGCCGCGGGTACCCGTACGGGCTGAGCGGGGAGCAGATCCCGGTCCTGGCCCGGGTGGTGGCGGTGGCCGACTCCTTCGACGCGATGACCTCCACCCGCTCCTACAGCCGGGCCCGGCCGGTGGAGACCGCCCTGGCGGAGCTGGAGCGCTGCGCGGGCGCGCAGTTCGACCCGGCGATGGTGCGGGCCCTGGTCGCCGCCATCGGCCGGCACGGCTGGCACCCCGTCGTCACCTCGGACGCGGACCTCCAGGTCATCCCGGCCGCACCGGGCCCGCCGCCGCGGGGGCGGACCGCGATGCCGCCCCAGGGCACCGGGACCGCCGATCCGGCCGGGCGGGCCGGGGGCGGCCGGTGAGGGCCCTCGCCGTCTGGGCGGTACGTGCCGCCGCCGGGCTGCTCGCGGCCGCCGGGCTGGGCCACACCCTGTGGACCGGCGTCGTGGAGCCCGGTACCGCCCTCGCCTTCGGCACGCTGGTCGCCCTCGGCGAACTCGCCCGCCGCGACCACGGCCCCGGCCCGGCGGGCCCCTCCGCCGGGGGCGCCGGGCCCGCCGCGCTCCGCCAGCCCGCACCGCTCGGCGCCGCCGGAGCCCTCGCGTACGCCCTGCTCGGGCAGAACGCCGGGCACCCCACCCACCACGGGGTCCTCCAGACCGTCGCCGTCGTCGTCGCGGCCGCCCTCGCCGGGATCGTCCCGCACGTCGCCCGGGGCCACGGCCCGGCCCTGGACCACGTGGCCCGCCGGGTCCTCACCGTCGCCTTCGCCGCCGCCTGCTTCCAGCCGCTCCACCACTCCGGGCGGCTCGGCGACCGCCTCGGGCAGGGCCCGTACCTCGTCCTGTTCCTGCTGCTCCTGCTGGGCCTCACCGCCCTGTGCGACGCCGTGCTCGCCGCCGTCCCGGCCGGGGCCCGCACCGGGTGGCCGTACGGGCCGCTGCTCCGCGACGAGCTGCGCGCCCTGCCCGGCACCGGCTCGGCGATCTGCGCCACCGGGGTCGTCATGGCCCTCGGGGTGGCCGTGGCGGGCCTGTGGGCCCTGCCGGTCTTCTGCGTGCCGCTGCTGCTGACCCAGCTGTCCCTCCACCGCATCACCGCCGTCCGCACCACCTACCGCCAGACCATCACCTCCCTCGCCCGGGCCACCGAGATCGCCGGCTACACCGCCCCCGGGCACGCCCGCCGGGTCGCCGCCCTGAGCCACGAGGTCGGGCGCGAGCTGGGCCTGTCGGAACGGGAGCTCACCGTGCTGGAGTACGCCGCGCTGATGCACGACATCGGCCAGCTCTCGCTGGTCGACCCGGTCCCCGCCGGAGCCACCGCGGAGCTGCCCGCCGCCGAAGCCCGCCGGATCGCCGAGCTGGGCGGTGAGGTGGCGCGCCAGACCGGGGTGCCGGCCGAGGTCGCGGTGATCGTGGAACGCCAGGCGGACCCCTACCGCGAGCAGCCCCTCGCCGCCCGGATCGTGCGCGCGGTCAACGCGTACGACGACCTCGCGGGCGGGAGCCGTCACCCGGGCGGCTCACTGGCCGCTCTCGAACAGCTGCGCCTGGGCACCGGGCGCGACTACCAGCCGGAGGTCGTGGAGTCCCTGGCGAGGGTTCTGGCCAGGGGAGGGCGGGGCGGGGTCGGGGCCGTTCCGCCGGGGTAACCCATGGGTAATGAGCGGCTGTCCGAGCGGGCATGGTTGGATGCAGTAGGAGTGTCCGTGAGGGTGTGCGCAAGGCTGCACCTGTCCCCCAGCCACCGCTGGGGGGTGCCCCCAAGCAGGCGGGAATCGTGAGGATCTTCGGGAAGGTACGGCATCGGCCCTCCGCTTCGTGGCGGCAGGCCACCGACCGCGCGTTCACGCTGATCGGCGACGGTCGGTACGAGGACGCGGGCGCGCTGCTGACCAGGGCTGCGGACCTGGAGCCCTGGCTGTCCGAGTCCTGGTTCAACCTGGCCCTGCTGCACAAGTTCCGGCACGACTGGGAGCAGGCCAGAGCGGCGGGGCTGCGCGCGGTGGCCCTGCTCGACCGGGAGACCGGCGCCCCGGACTGGTGGAACGTCGGGATCGCCGCGACCGCGCTCCAGGACTGGCCGCTGGCCCGCCGGGCCTGGCAGGCGTACGGCCTGAAGGTGCCCGGCGACCCGCACAGCACGGCGGGGACGGGCGAGCCGGTGGGCATGGAGCTCGGCAGCGCCGCCGTACGGCTGTCCCCCGAGGGCGAGGCCGAGGTCGTGTGGGGCCGCAGGCTCGATCCAGCCCGCATGGAGGTCCTGTCCATCCCGCTGCCCTCCTCCGGACGGCGCTGGGGCGAGGTCGTGCTGCACGACGGGGTGCCGCACGGCGAGCGGATCACCGCGGCCGGTCCCTCGTACCCCGTCTTCGACGAGATCGAGCTGTGGGCCCCCTCGCCGGTGCCGACCTGGGTGGTGCTGCTGGAGGCGGCCACCGAGGCCGACCGCGACGCCCTGGAGCAGCTGGCCTCGGACGCCGGCTTCGCCGCCGAGGACTGGTCCTCCTCGGTGCGGCTGCTGTGCCGGACCTGTTCGGAGAGCGAGATGCCGAGCGGCGAGGGCAACGGCGACCACCTGGACCCGCACGACCACAGCGAACCGGGCCACCCCGGTCCGCTCGGCCACCGCACGGCCGGATCCGGCTCCCTGTGGGTGCCCGAGCGCGAATGCGGCATCGCGGCGCCGGCGGGCCTGGTGCGCGGGCTGCTCGACGGCTGGGTCGCCGACAGCCCGGACAGCCGGGAGTGGCGGGATCTCGAGGAAGTCTGCTGACCCAGGGCCGTAGGCTGTACGGGCACACCACGGACTTGAGGGAAGGCGTACGGCGGACATGGCGCAGCAGGAGAACCAGGTGACCCCGATCGACGACGAGGGGTACGTCGTGGACACCGAGGACTGTGAGGCGCGCGAGCTCGCCCACCGCGAGCGCGGTACGTCCCGCCCGATCACGGTGGTCGGCAACCCGGTGCTGCACCGCGAGTGCAAGGACGTCACGGAGTTCGGCGACGAGCTGGCGCAGCTCATCGACGACATGTTCGCCAGCCAGAAGACCGCCGAGGGCGTGGGCCTGGCCGCCAACCAGATCGGCGTCGACGCCAAGGTCTTCGTCTACGACTGCCCGGACGACGACGGCGTGCGCCACACCGGCGTGGTGGTCAACCCGAAGCTCGTCGAGCTGCCGGCCGGCTCCCGCGTCCTGGACGACTCGAACGAGGGCTGCCTGTCGGTCCCGACCGCGTACGCCTCCCTGGCCCGCCCGGACTACGCCGAGGTCACCGGCCAGGACGCCCGGGGCAACCCGATCAAGGTCCGCGGCACCGGCTACTTCGCGCGCTGCCTCCAGCACGAGACCGACCACCTGTACGGGTACCTGTACATCGACCGCCTCTCCAAGCGCGACCGCAAGGACGCGCTGCGCCAGATGGCGGAGAACACCCCGCGCTACGAGATCGTCCCGAACGACTGATCCGGCCGCGCGCCGCACACGGACGAAGGCCCCGCTCCGGAACCGGAGGCGGGGCCCTCGCGCGTGTGGGGGGTGCGGGGCGCGGCCGGCGTCTCCGGATGACACCACCGTCTGCGGACCGCGGCCAGACCCGCCCCTCCGGAATGTCAAGTCATGGGCGGGAACCGGCCGTTGGTCCGGCCGTTGGACCGCCGGTCAGGCCGCGGCGCGAGGTCCCCGGAAGGCGCGGCGGAAGGTGTTCGGGGTGGTGCCCAGGGTCCGCAGGAAGTGGTGGCGCAGGGCTGCCGCGGTCCCGAAGCCGCTGCGGCCCGCGATGGCGTCCACCGTGTCGTCCGTGGCCTCCAGCAACTCCTGCGCCAGCAGCACCCGCTGGCGCAGCACCCACTGGTAGGGGGTCGTCCCCGTCTCCTGGAGGAAGCGCCGGGCGAAGGTCCGGGGTGACATGCGGGCCCGCTCCGCGAGCCGCTCGACGGTGATCTCCTCGTCCAGGTGGCGGGCCATCCACCCGATCACCTCGCCGACGGTGTCACAGGCGGTGCGGGGGAGGGGCCGCCGGATGAACTGGGCCTGCCCGCCGTCGCGGTGGGGCGGTACGACCATCCGGCGGGCGATGGTGTTGGCCACCTCGGCCCCGTGCTCCTGGCGGACCACGTGCAGGCAGGCGTCGATGCCGGAGGCGGTGCCGGCGGCGGTGACCACCGCCCCCTCGTCCACGTAGAGCACGTCCGGGTCGACCCGGGCCGCCGGGTAGCGGCGGGTCAGCGCCGGGGCGTGCATCCAGTGGGTGGTGCAGCGCCGCCCGTCCAGCAGCCCGGCCGCACCGAGCACGAAGGCGCCGGAGCACACGCTGAGCACCCGCGCCCCCCGGCCCACGGCCCGGCGCAGGGCGTCGAGGAAGGGCTCGGGGTAGTCCCGCACCGGCGCCCGCCGGTCGGCGGGCAGGCAGATCAGGTCGGCCTCCTCCAGCCGCTCCAGCCCGTGCGCCGGCGCGATGGCGAAACCGACGTCCGCCATGGACAGCGGCCCGTCCTCGGCCGCGCACACCGCGAAGTCGTACACGGGCAGTCCCTGCTCGCTCCGGTCGATCCCGAAGACCTCGCAGAAGATCCCGAACTCGAAGGGCGCCACTCCGTCGACGAGGGCCACCGCCACGTTCTTCAGCATGGAGCCAGTGTGGCAGTAATTCGCTCTTCCATGACAGTCCTGCCACTGTCCGGTTCCGGCGGTACCGACGATCTTTGAGGCATGAACACGCTCCTCGACTACCTGGTCGTCCTCGCCGTGGCCGCGCTCCTCCTCGCCCCCGTCCTGCCCGGTGCCCTGCACGAGCGCCGCACCGACCGCCGGCTCGCCGCGGCGGCCCGCCCGGGGCCGCCGCGGGCCGGGACCTAGAAGTCCTCGTCCAGGTCGACGGTGCCCTCCACCGCGACCTGGTAGGCCGACGGCCGGCGCTCGAAGAAGTTCGTCAGCTCCTGGACGCCCTGGAGCTCCATGAAGGAGAACGGGTTCTGCGAGCCGTACACCGGCGGGAAGCCGAGGCGGACCAGGCGCTGGTCGGCGACGCACTCCAGGTACGCGCGCATCGACTCGGTGTTCATGCCCGGCAGGCCGTCACCGCACAGGTCGCGGCCGAACTGCAGCTCCGCCTCGACGGCCTCCTTCAGCATGTCGGTGACCTGCTGCTGGAGGGCGTCGTCGAAGAGCTCCGGCTCCTCCTTGCGGACCGTGTCCACGACCTCGAACGCGAAGTTCATGTGCATGGTCTCATCACGGAAGACCCAGTTGGTGCCCGTCGCCAGACCGTGCAGCAGGCCGCGCGAGCGGAACCAGTAGACGTACGCGAAGGCGCCGTAGAAGAACAGGCCCTCGATGCACGCGGCGAAGCAGATCAGGTTCAGCAGGAAACGGCGCCGGTCGGCGGCGGTCTCCAGCCGGTCGATCTTCTCGACCGAGTCCATCCACTTGAAGCAGAACTGCGCCTTCTCGCGGATGGAGGGGATGTTCTCCACCGCGTCGAAGGCCGCCGCGCGGTCGTCGGGGTCGGGCAGGTAGGTGTCGAGCAGCGTCAGGTAGAACTGGACGTGCACGGCCTCCTCGAACAGCTGGCGCGACAGGTACAGGCGCGCCTCCGGGGAGTTGATGTGCTTGTACAGCGTCAGCACCAGGTTGTTCGCGACGATCGAGTCGCCCGTCGCGAAGAACGCCACCAGACGGCCGATCATGTGCTGCTCGGAGGGCGTCAGCTTCGCCAGGTCCGCGACGTCGGAGTGGAGGTCGACCTCCTCCACCGTCCAGGTGTTCTTGATCGCGTCCCGGTAGCGCTCGTAGAAGTCCGGGTAGCGCATCGGACGCAGGGTCAGCTCGAAGCCCGGGTCGAGAAGGTTCTTCTGGTCGTTGGAGCTCATTACTGGCAGGCCTCGCAGGACTCGGGGTTCTCAAGGGAGCAGGCCAGCGCCTCGGCGTCGAGGGCCTGCGGGAGGGGGGTGGCGGCGGCCGGGACGGCGGCGGCGCCGGACGCGGCGCGGGCGATCTTCGTCGCCGGGCGGGAGCGCAGGTAGTACGTGGTCTTCAGACCCTGCTTCCAGGCGTACGCGTACATCGAGCTGAGCTTGCCGATGGTGGGCGTCTCCAGGAACAGGTTGAGCGACTGGCTCTGGTCCAGGTACGGGGTACGGGCCGCCGCCATGTCGATCAGGCCGCGCTGCGGGATCTCCCACGCCGTGCGGTACAGCTCCCGGATCTCCGCCGGGATCCAGCCGAAGCCCTGGACGGAGCCGGAGGAGTCGCGCAGCGCCTCGCGGGTCTGCGCGTCCCACACCCCGAGCTCCTTGAGGTCCTCCACCAGGTAGGCGTTGACCTGCAGGAACTCACCGCTGAGCGTCTCGCGCTTGAAGAGGTTGGAGACCTGCGGCTCGATGCACTCGTACACGCCCGCGATGGAGGCGATCGTCGCGGTCGGGGCGATCGCGAGGAGCAGCGAGTTGCGCATGCCGGTCTTCGCGATCCGGGCGCGCAGGGCGTCCCAGCGCTCGGGCCAGGTGGGCTCGACGCCGTAGTGGTCGGGGTGCAGGACACCCTGGGCGGTACGGGTCTCGGCCCAGGCGGGGAGGGGGCCGCTGCGCTCGGCGAGGTCGCAGGAGGCCTCGTACGCGGCCAGCATGATCCGCTCGGAGATCCGCGTGGACAGGGCCTTCGCCTCGGCGGAGTCGAAGGGCAGGCGCAGCTTGAAGAAGACGTCCTGGAGGCCCATCGCGCCCAGGCCCACCGGACGCCACCTGGCGTTGGAGCGGCCGGCCTGCTCGGTCGGGTAGAAGTTGATGTCGACGACGCGGTCGAGGAAGGTCACGGCCGTGCGGACGGTCTCGTCCAGGCGCTCCCAGTCCATCTCGCCGTCGGCGACGAACGCCCCGAGGTTGACCGAGCCGAGGTTGCAGACGGCGGTCTCGCCGTCGTTGGTGACCTCGATGATCTCGGTGCAGAGGTTGGAGGAGTGGACGACGGTGCCGGGCAGCGCGGTCTGGTTCGCGGTCCGGTTCGAGGCGTCCTTGAAGGTCATCCAGCCCTGGCCGGTCTGCGCGAGGGTGCGCATCATGCGGCCGTACAGGTCGCGGGCCGGCATGGTCTTCTTCGCGAGGCCCGCCGCCTCCGCCTTGAGGTAGGCGGCGTCGAACTCCTCGCCGTACAGGTCCACCAGCTCGGGGACGTCGGCCGGCGAAAACAGCGACCAGTCGGCGTCGGCGTTCACGCGGCGCATGAACTCGTCCGGGATCCAGTGCGCGAGGTTGAGGTTGTGCGTGCGGCGCTGGTCCTCGCCGGTGTTGTCGCGCAGCTCCAGGAACTCCTCGATGTCGGCGTGCCAGGTCTCCAGGTAGACGGCCGCGGCGCCCTTGCGGCGCCCGCCCTGGTTCACGGCGGCGACGGAGGCGTCGAGGGTCTTCAGGAACGGCACGATGCCGTTGGAGTGGCCGTTGGTGCCGCGGATCAGCGAACCGCGGGCGCGGATGCGGGAGTACGAGAGGCCGATGCCGCCGGCGTGCTTGGAGAGGCGGGCCACCTGGTGGTAGCGGTCGTAGATCGAGTCCAGCTCGTCCAGCGGGGAGTCCAGCAGGTAGCAGGAGGACATCTGCGGGTGGCGGGTGCCGGAGTTGAAGAGCGTGGGGGAGGACGGCAGGTAGTCGAGGCGGCTCATCAGCCGGTAGAGGGAGGCCACTTCCTCGACGGCCTGGACGCTCTCGTCCTCGGCGAGGCCGCAGGCCACGCGCAGCATGAAGTACTGCGGGGTCTCGATCACCTGGCGGGTGTGCGGGTGCCGCAGCAGGTAGCGGCTGTGCAGGGTGCGCAGGCCGAAGAAGCCGAACCGGTCGTCCGCGCCGTCGGCGAGCGCGTGCTCGGCCAGGGCGTTCAGCCGGCCGGCGTGCGCGGCGACGAACGCGGCGGTCCGGTCGGCGATCAGGCCCTCGCGGTGGCCGACGGCGACGGACTCGGCGAAGGAGGTGGCGCCCTGGCCGGCGGCCTCGTCGGCCACGGCCAGCGTCAGCAGGCGGGCGGCGAGGCGGGAGTAGGCCGGGTCCTCGGAGATCAGGCCCGCCGCGGCCTCGGTGGCCAGCCCGCGCAGCTCGGCCTCGTCGGCCGCGGAGCTGCGTCCGCGCAGCGCGGCGGCGGCGACCCGGCCGGGGTCGGTGTCGGGGAGGTCGGCGGTCAGCTCGGTGAGAGTACGCAGCAGCGCGGCCCCCGGGCCTTCGGTGGTGTCGCCAGAAACGGACTCGGCGCGCGGTGCGGAAGGCGCGATGGTCACGGCGGGAGCTCTCCCTCGCTCGGCCCGGTCATCGGCGGATCGGGGCAGGGGGAGGCGCGTGCGGGCGCGACGGAATCGCGTACTCACCGCACGGCGTCCACCGGCCCAACCGCGAAGCCCGGACGTGTCGGCACCCGGTTCGGTCGACCCGGGCGCACTGTCGGCAGGTCCTCGGACTTGTCATACCGTTGCGGGACAGTTCCGGATTCACACCGGATTCCCCTGCGGCGACAGCGAGGATGAGCATACATGTGGGGGGCCACCGATGCGCGACCCCCCACATGTTGTGTCGGTGCGGCTACAGCTCCAGACGGTAGGTCAGCAGCGTCAGGGCCGGGAACGGCGACCAGTCGAGCTCCGGAGTGCGGACGAAGCCCAGCCGCTCGTAGATCCGCCGGGCGCCCGGCATGGCCGGCTGGGTGGACAGCACCAGCGCCGTGAGGCCCAGGGCGCGGGCCCGATCGGCGCAGGCCCGTACCAGGGCCTCCCCGACCCCCTGCCGGCGCGCCTCGGGAGCCACCGCGAGCATCCGGAACTCCGCCTCCCGCGGGCCGGCGACGTCCGCGAGCCGGCTCCCGGGGGCGGCGAACGTCACGCCGCCGAGCAGCCGGCCGTCCCGTACGGCGACCAGCACCTCGCCTTCGCCGGCCCGCCCGGCCACGTCGCGCAGCGCGTTCAGGTAGGTGTCGTCCTCGTTCTGGTCGAGCAGCCCGTCACCGCTGTAGGCCGCGCCGGTGATCTCGCCCAGCCGCTCGTACTCGTGCGCCCCGGCGGTTCTGATCTCGAAGTCCATGCCCCCGAGTGTGCGTCACCCGGGCCGGTCGCCGGGAGCCGGTCGTCGCGGGAGGCGGGCCGGACGAGCCGGAGGGCCCCGCCGCCCCCGGTGCGGGACGGCGGGGCCCTCCCCGGGCTGCCCCGGTGCCCTCAGCAGCAGCGGAAGCCCTCCCGGGGGTCCGCCTCGCGGGCGTCGGTACGGGCCCGCTCGAAGGCGCGCCGGGTCAGGACCTCGGCATCCGGGTCGTGCGAGCGGGCGTGCGCCACGTACCGGTCGTACGCGGCCTCGCCGGAGAACTCCCGTACGAAGAACCGGGCCTTCGCCAGCGCCCCGCGCACCCGGTTCACGCGACCGGCTCCCTGGCCGGGCTGCCGCGCCCGTCGAGGCCGGCGGCCGCGAGTTCGGCCTTCTCCTCGGCCGTGGCGATGAGTCCGGCCGGGGCGATGATCTTCGACTCGCTCCAGGGCACCTCGGAGAGGCGGACGGACTCGGGGTGGGCGATGGCCTTGATGCAGGTCCGGGCCGCGTCCGCCAGCACGATGATGATCAGGACCGCGAACAGGGCCGACAGGACCCCGTCGACCGTCGCGTTGGTGACCACGGTGTGCATGTCGTCCATGTTCTTCGCGGGCGGGAGCACCTTCCCGGCGTCGATGCCGGCCTGGTACTTGTCGCGCTGCGCGAAGAAGCCGACCTTCACGTCGTCGGAGAAGACCTTCTGGTAGCTCGCCGTGAGGGTGACGGCCACGTCCCAGGCCAGCGGAACGGCCGTGACCCAGGCCCACTTGAGCCGCCCGGACTTGACCAGCAGCGTGGTGCAGACGGCCAGCGCGACCGCCGCGAGCAGCTGGTTCGCGATGCCGAACAGCGGGAAGAGCTGGTTGATGCCGCCCAGCGGGTCCTTCACGCCGACCCACAGGAAGTAGCCCCAGCCGCCGACCACGACGGCGCTCGCGAGCCACACGCCCGGCTTCCAGCTGACGTTCCTGAAGGACTTGTGGACGTTGCCGAGGGTGTCCTGGAGCATGAACCGGCCGACGCGGGTGCCCGCGTCGACGGTGGTCAGGATGAACAGGGCCTCGAACATGATGGCGAAGTGGTACCAGAAGGCCTTCATCGCGGTGCCGCCGACCACCGCCGAGAAGATCTCCGACATGCCGAGCGCGAAGGTCGGCGCACCGCCCGTACGGGACAGCAGGCTGGCCTCCTCCACGTCCTTGGCGGCCTGCGCGAGGGCGTCCGGGCTGATGGCGAAGCCGAGGCCGGTCACCGCCTCCGAGGCGCTCTGGACGGTGGTGCCGACGACGCCGCCGGGGGAGTTGACCGCGAAGAACAGGCCGGGCTCGATGATGCACGCCGCGATCACCGCCATGACGGCGACGAAGGACTCGGTGAGCATGGCGCCGTAGCCGATGATCCGGACCTGGGTCTCCTTCTGGATCATCTTCGGGGTGGTGCCCGAGGCGACCAGCGAGTGGAAGCCGGACAGGGCCCCGCAGGCGATGGTGATGAAGACGAAGGGGAACATCGCACCGGCGAAGACCGGGCCGTCACCGCGCGAGGCGAAGTCGGTGACCGAGGGCATCTTCAGCGTCGGCATCGCGAGGACCACGCCGACCGCCATCAGGGCGATGGTGCCGACCTTCATGAAGGTGGACAGGTAGTCGCGGGGCGCGAGCAGCAGCCACACCGGCAGCACCGAGGCGACGAAGCCGTACACGACCATCCAGATGACCAGCGTCTCCTTCTCCAGGGTGAAGGTGTCCGCCCAGGAGGACTCGGCGACCCAGCCGCCGGCGACGATCGCGAGCAGCAGCAGCGCGACGCCGATGAAGGAGACCTCGGTGACCCGGCCCGGGCGCAGGACGCGCAGGTAGAGGCCCATGAAGAGGGCGATCGGGATGGTCATGCCGATGGAGAAGACGCCCCAGGGGGAGTGCGCCAGCGCGTTGACGATGACCAGCGCCAGCACCGCCAGCAGGATGACCATGATGACGAACACGGCTATCAGGGCGGCGGCCCCGCCGACGGGGCCGATCTCGTCCCGGGCCATCTGGCCGAGCGAACGGCCGTCGCGCCGGGTGGAGAAGAACAGGGTCACCATGTCCTGGACGGCGCCGGCGAAGATGACGCCCGCCACGATCCAGATGGTGCCCGGCAGGTAGCCCATCTGCGCGGCGAGGACCGGGCCGACCAGGGGGCCGGCGCCGGCCACGGCGGCGAAGTGGTGGCCGAAGAGCACGCGCCGGTCGGTGGGGTGGAAGTCGACACCGTTGTCGAGGCGCTCGGCGGGGGTGGCCCGGGTCTTGTCGACCTTCAGTACGCGGTCGGCGATGAACCGCGCGTAGAAGCGGTAGGCGATGGCGTACGAGCCCAGCGCGGCGGCGAGCAGCCAGGCGGCCGAGATCTCCTCACCCCGGGAGAGGGCCAGTACGCCCCACCCGAGGGCGCCGACGAGGGCCACGCCCACCCAGATCGCCACGGACCGCGGAGAGGGCCTCCCCGAGGACGAGGGCGAGGGCGAGGACGAGTCCGTGCCGCCGGGGCCTGGACCCGCCGCCCCTCCCGCTGTCGGAGCCCCGTCCGTACCTGTTGCTTCCGGTTCCGGCATGATCCTCGTCCCCTCGTTGATCATCTGCGTGAGCGCAGGGAATCTACGGGGGTCCCACCCGTGGATGTAAGCCCCCGTCCGCATAGCGGTACGAGCGTCCACCCCAGGTGGAAGGGCAGTCAACCAGTGATCACGTGGCAGGTCGCTGGAGACGGGCAACGAACTTGTAACGGTCGCCGCGATATACCGATCGCACCCATTCGACCGGTTCCCCGTCGGCGTCGAGGGAGTGCCGCGAGAGCATCAGCATCGGCAGGCCGACGTCCGTGCCGAGCAGTCCCGCCTCGCGCGGGGTCGCCAGGGAGGTCTCGATGGTCTCCTCGGCCTCGGCGAGACGGACGTCGTACACCTCCGCCAGGGCGGTGTACAGCGAGGTGTACTTGACGAGGGAACGGCGCAGCGCCGGGAAGCGCTTGGCCGACAGGTGCGTGGTCTCGATGGCCATCGGCTCGCCGCTCGCCAGGCGCAGCCGCTCGATGCGCAGCACGCGTCCGCCGGTGGTGATCTTCAGCAGGCCCGCGAGGGTGTCGTCGGCGGTGACGTAGCCGATGTCCAGGAGCTGCGAGGTGGGTTCCAGACCCTGGGCCCGCATGTCCTCCGTGTAGGAGGAGAGTTGGAGGGGCTGTGAGACCTTGGGCTTGGCGACGAAGGTGCCCTTGCCCTGGATGCGCTCCAGCCGTCCCTCGACGACGAGCTCCTGGAGGGCCTGCCGGACGGTGGTGCGGGAGGTGTCGAACTCGGCCGCGAGGGTGCGCTCCGGCGGCACCGGGGTGCCGGGAGGGAGCGTCTCGGTCATGTCGAGCAAGTGCCGCTTGAGTCGGTAGTACTTGGGCACACGCGCCGTTCGAGTGGCCGGCCCGCCTTCCGGCTCCGTGGTCGCCCCTTCGGTGGCCATCGCCGCCCGCCTTCCCGACTCCAGTTTCGCTGCCGTCACCGGCTCCTCCGATATGTGCGGTCACATGGTGACACGGGTGGGAGGGCAGGCCTCCTCCCCGCCCCGAGGTGTCGGTCCGATAACGGACCGAGCACCCGCTCATTAGACCCTTGACACCCCTAAAGGTCTAGGCCAAGCTCCCGGTACTGGTCTAAACCAATGTGGATCAGATCCCGGCCCCACGGCAGTACTTGGTACGTACGTCACCGCGGCGGGCGAGGGAAGGTGCAGCAGCATCCCTGAGGAGGGTGGCGTGAAGCGCAAGCTCATTGCGGCGGTCGGTGTCGTGGGCATGATGGTCGGAGTCGCGGCGTGCGGCAATGGCGGCGACGACAAGCCGAACGCCGACGCGTCGGGTGGCGCCAAGGAGATCACCGTCTGGGTGATGGACGGCTCCGCGCCCAAGGCGTGGATCGAGCAGGTCAACAAGGAGTTCTCGGCCAAGCACCCCGGTGTCACGGTCAAGGTCGAGGAGCAGAAGTGGACGGGCATCCAGGAGAAGGTCACCACGGCCCTCTCCGAGAACACCCCTCCGGACGTCCTTGAGCTCGGCAACACCCAGACCGCCGGCTACGCGGTCACCGGCGGCCTCGCCGACCTGACGAAGGACAAGGCCAAGCTCGGCGCCGACGCCTGGCAGAAGAGCATGCTCGCCTCCGCCGAGGTCGACGGCAAGCTCTACTCCGCCCCCTGGTACGCCGCCAGCCGCGTCGTCGTCTACGACAAGAAGGCCTACGAGAAGGCCGGCGTCACCCCGCCCAAGACCCGCGACGAGTGGATCGCCGGCCTGGAGAAGCTGAAGGCGGCCGACCCCTCCGCGCAGCCGATCTACCTCCCGGGCCAGAGCTGGTACATCCTCGCCGGCTTCGTCTGGGACGAGGGCGGCGACCTCGCCGTCAAGGACGGCGCCAAGTGGAAGGGCCAGCTGGGCACCCCGCAGGCCGCCTCCGCGATGGAGTTCTACAAGAAGCTCCAGTCCTTCTCCACCGCCCCCAAGGACAAGGACGAGGCCACCCCGCAGCAGTCCACCGACATCGTCCCCAAGGGCGGCGTCTCCTCCTGGATCGGCCTCGGCTGGGAGGCCGGCGGTGCCGAGAAGGCACTGAAGGACGCGGGCAAGGAAGCCGACTTCGGCTACTTCCCCATCCCGGGCAAGACGGCCGACAAGTCCGGCACCGTCTTCCTCGGCGGCTCGAACCTCGCCGTGGCCGAGCGCTCCAAGAACAAGGAGCTCGCCAAGGAGTGGCTGGCCCTCGCCACCGGCAAGGACCAGATGACCAAGTACGCCGCCGAGGTCAAGGGCGCGCTGCTGCCGAACCAGGTCGGCGCCAACTTCACCCCGGCCGCCGGCTCCTTCGCCGAGGCCATGGCCAAGGCCGGCCTCAACGGCAAGATCACCCCGGTGACCGCGGGCTGGGCCAACGTCGAGACCGAGCCGAACCCGATCAAGGAGTTCATGACCAAGGTCCTGAAGGGTGAGGACGCCGCCAAGGCGGGCGCGGACGCGGACAAGGAAATCGCGAACCGCATCAACAAGTAACGACGGCCCCACCCGGCAGTATCCGCACAGCCCAGCAGTGTGAACGCACCGGGGGGCGCGGCGGGCGGCCACCCCCCCCGCCGCGCCCCCGGTCGCGCATTTGACTCCACAGTCAACCGCGAGGAAGCCAAGCCCATGACCGTGCACTCCCAGGGAGCGGCGACCAACGCTCCACAGGACGCACCACACACGTCCGCCGGACGGCCCCCGAAGGCGCCCACCGCCACGACCGGCCCCGGCCCCGGCCCCGGTGACACGTCTCCTCGCGGGGGCAGAAGGTCCCTCCCCTCGGGGTGGGTGCCCTACCTGCTGGTGCTGCCCGCCGTGGCGTCCCTGGCGCTCCTGCTGCTGTACCCGCTGATCAAGAACGTGATCCTGTCCTTCCAGGACATCAACAAGATCGAGTTCATCCAGCGGAAGTACCCCTTCGCGGGACTCGAGAACTACACCCAGCTGCTCGGCGACACGAACTTCTGGACCGTCGTCGTCCGCAGCTTCGTCTTCACCTTCGCCAACGTCGCGCTGATCATGGTGATCGGCAGCCTCATCGGCATCCTGCTCAACCGGCTCGGCAAGTGGATGCGCCTGGTCCTTTCGATGGCGCTGGTGATGGCCTGGGCCATGCCCATCGTCGCCTCCGTCCAGGTCTTCTACTGGCTGTTCGACGAGCAGTTCGGCGTCATGAACTGGGTGATGCGCACGATCGGCTTCTCCGGCTACGAGCAGCACAACTGGTTCGAGACCGGCCTGTCCACCCTGACGATCGTCACGCTGCTGGTGGTCTGGGGCTCCATCCCCTTCGTCGCCCTCAACATGTACGCCGGCCTCACCACGGTCGGCGCCGAACTGTACGAGGCCGCCCGCATGGACGGCGCCAACGGCTGGCAGACCTTCTGGAAGGTCGTCTTCCCCAACCTGAAGCCCTTCTTCCTGGTCACCACCTTCCTCGAGGTGATCTGGGTCTTCAAGGCCTTCACCCAGGTCTACGCCATGAACAAGGGCGGCCCCGACCGCGCCTCCGAGATCCTCCCGGTCTTCGCCTACGTCGAGGGCCAGAGCCAGGCCCACTACGGTCTCGCCGCCGCGATCTCCGTCCTGACGATCCTGATCCTGCTGGTCGTCATGTCCTTCTACTTCCGCCTGATCCTGAAGCAGGAGGAGGAGCAGTGAGCACCACCGCCGCCCCGAACGAGCCCGCGCAGCGGCTCCGCACCCGCCGGCCGCTGCGCCCCGCGACCGTCGCCAAGAACCTCGGCGCGCTGCTCCTGGCGCTGGTCTTCGTCTTCCCGGTCTACTGGATGTTCTCCTCGGCCCTCAAGCCGAACGGGGAGATCCTCACCAAGGACCCGGTCTTCGTCTTCACCCCGACGCTCGACAACTTCGGCAAGGCCACCGGCGTCGACGGCTTCTGGACGTACGTCACCAACAGCCTCGTGGTCACCGTGGGCGCCGTCCTGCTGGCCCTGCTGGTCGCCCTCGCCGCGAGCTTCGCCATCGCCCGCATGAAGTTCAAGGGGCGCAAGGGCCTCGTCCTCGGCGTGATGATGGCGCAGATGGCCCCCTGGGAGGTCATGGTCATCGCGATGTACATGATCGCCCGCGATGCCGAGATGCTGAACAGCATCGGCCTGCTCACCGCCATCTACTTCGTGATGGTCCTCCCCTTCACCATCTGGACCCTGCGCGGCTTCATCGCCGCCGTCCCGGTGACGCTGGAGGAGGCCGCCCAGATCGACGGCTGCACCCGGGGCCAGGCCTTCCGCAAGGTGATCTTCCCGCTGCTGGCCCCCGGCCTGATGTCCACCTCGCTCTTCGGCTTCATCACCGCCTGGAACGAGTTCGCGATGGTCCTGATCCTGAACAAGGACAAGTCCGCCCAGACCCTGCCGCTGTGGCTGACCCAGTTCAAGACCGCCTTCGGCAACGACTGGGGCGCCACCATGGCCGCGTCGTCGATCTTCGCGATCCCGGTCCTGGTGATCTTCATCTTCCTCCAGCGCAAGGCCGTCGGAGGCATGACCTCCGGCGCCGTGAAGGGATAACGGCCCATGACTGTCCTTGCGCACCGCCCGGACACCCTCACCCGCGACGCGCTCGCCGTGCTCCAGCCCGGCTTCGAGGGCACCACCGCCCCCGCATGGCTGCTGCGCCAGGTCGGCGAGGGCCTCACCGCGGTCGGCCTGTTCGGCCGCAACATCGCCTCGCCCGAGCAGCTCGCCGCGCTCACCGCGCAGCTGCGGGAGGTACGGGACGACGTACTCGTCGCCATCGACGAGGAGGGCGGCGACGTCACCCGCCTCGAGGTCCGGGAGGGTTCGTCCTTCCCCGGCAACCTGGCCCTCGGCACCGTCGACGACACCGCGCTGACCCGCGGGGTCGCCCGCGAGCTGGGCCGCCGCCTCGCCGCATGCGGGGTCAACCTCAACTGGGCCCCCTCCGCGGACGTCAACTCCAACCCCGGCAACCCGGTCATCGGCGTCCGCTCCTTCGGCGCCGACACCGCCCTCGCCGCCCGGCACACCGCCGCGTACGTCGAGGGCCTCCAGGCCGCCGGCGTCGCCGCCTGCACCAAGCACTTCCCGGGCCACGGCGACACCAACGTCGACTCGCACCACGCCCTGCCCCGCATCGACGTGGACCTGGACACCCTCCAGGCCCGCGAGCTGATCCCGTTCAAGGCGGCCATCGAGGCGGGCACCAAGGCCGTGATGAGCGCCCACATCCTGGTGCCCGCCCTCGACCCCACCCGCCCCGCCACCCTCAGCCCGCGGATCCTCACCGATCTGCTGCGCGAGGAGCTGGGCTACGAGGGCCTCATCGTCACCGACGGCATGGAGATGAACGCCATCGCCGGGACCTACGGCATCGAGCGCGGCTCGGTCCTCGCCATCGCGGCCGGCGCCGACGCCATCTGCGTCGGCGGGGGCCTGGCCGACGAGGCGACCGTGCTGCGTCTGCGCGACGCGCTGGTGGCCGCCGTACGCGAGGGCGTGCTCCCCGAGGAGCGGCTCGCCGACGCCGCCGCACGGGTGCGCGCCCTCGCCGAGTGGACCAGCCGGTCCCGGCCGGACGCGCCGCGGGAGGGGAGCGGCGCGTCCGGCATCGGCCTGACCGCGGCCCGCCGCGCACTGGCCGTGTCGGGCCGGGTGGCTCCGGCCGGCGCCCCGTACGTGGCCACGCTCGCGCCCGTCGCGAACATCGCGGTGGGCGACGAGACCCCGTGGGGGGTCGCCGCCGAGCTGGCCGGGCTGGTCCCCGGGACCGGCTCGGGCGTCTACCCGGAGGGCTGCGCCGCCGCCGACGTGCTGGCGGCAGCGGGGGACCGCACCGTCGTCGCGGTGGTCCGCGACGCGCACCGGCACCCGTGGATGACGGAGGTCCTGGACGCCCTGGTCGAGGCCAGGCCGGACACCGTGGTCGTGGAGATGGGGCTGCCGCGCGCCGAGCCGCGCGGGGCGCTGTACATCGCCACGCACGGAGCCTCCCGCGTGTGCGGGCGGGCGGCGGCCGAGGTCATCGCCGGGCGCGGCTGAGACGCGAGAAGGCCGGGCCCCCGAGGAGGGGGGCCCGGCCTTTTCGTTTTCCGCCCGGGGTTACAGGCCCTGCCAGGAGGGCTTGTTGGCGTAGGTGTGGCGGAAGTAGTCCGCCAGCTTCAGCTTGGAGGCGGCCGCCTCGTCCACGACGACGGTCGCGTGCCGGTGCAGCTGGAGCGCGGAGGCGGGGACCAGCGCGGACAGCGGGCCCTCGACGGTCTGGGCGACCGCCTCGGCCTTGCCCTCGCCGGTGGCCAGCAGGATGAGGTGGCGGGCGTCGAGGATGGTGCCGATGCCCTGGGTGATGACGTGGTGCGGCACCTGCTCCAGGTCGTCGTCGAAGAAGCGCGCGTTGTCCACGCGGGTCTGCTCGGTCAGCGTCTTGATGCGGGTGCGGGAGGCCAGCGAGGAGCAGGGCTCGTTGAAGCCGATGTGCCCGTCGGTGCCGATCCCCAGCAGCTGGAGGTCCACCCCGCCGGCGGCGGCGAGGGCACGGTCGTACGCCTCGCAGGCCGCCTGGACGTCGTCGGCGGAGCCGTCGGGGCCCATGAAGGAGGCCTCGGTCAGGCCGAGGGGCTCGACGACCTCGCGGAGCACGACCGCGCGGTAGGACTCCGGGTGTCCGGCCGGCAGGCCCACGTACTCGTCGAGCTGGCAGATCCGGGCCCGGGAGGCGTCGACCTCGCCGGCCCTGACCTTGGCCGTGAGGGCTTCGTAGACGGGCAGCGGGGTGGAGCCGGTCGCCACGCCCAGCAGGGCGTCGGGCTTGCGGCGGACCAGGGCGGCCATGGCCTCCGCGATGAGCTCGCCGCCTGCCTTGGCGTCCGGGACGATGACAACTTCCACGCTGGGCCTGCCGATCTGAGAGGGAGGATGGTCGCTTGTGGTATAGACCAATCTAGCAGAGCCTGCCCGCGGAAGGCGGGCCTCCGCCCCTCTCTTCCATGGTGGTCCCGATGCCCGGCGGGCGCCCCCGCTCTCTTCGGCGAGGCGCGCGGGAGCCCCGTTCCGCGGGGGCGGTGATGCGGGGGATGGCCCGGCGGTCGCGCGACGGCGGGGCGGGCCGGGAAGGGCCGGAGGCGGGAAGCGGGAAGCGGGCGCGGAGCGGGCACTTCCGGGGGGAGTCGCACGAAGGGCGTCACGCCGAGGGGGATTCCTCTGGGCCACGGTGCCGGGGCGGGACCCTCAGCCCGCCCGGCACCGTAGCCCGGAGTACTCACGGCCGTAGGGTGTGCGGTGCCCGGCGGCCGTTGCAAGGTGCCTGCGCGGTCAGGGCAGAACGCGCGGCCACCTCGATCCGTCCTCCTGTGCGGGGAGGGCGGAAGTCTGGAACCATTCTGGACTAGACCAATCTGTCCTGTCCATCCAAAGGAGGGTCTGCGGACCCGTCACTTCCTCCAACAGTACGCGGACTGTGCCCCTCCTGGATACTCCTGAGTATTCGCCGTGGGGAAAGTCATCCCCGTACCCGGGGTACGCTCGCAAGGTGCCCTCCATGAACGACCTCGTACGCCAGCACACCGCTCTCAGTGAAGCCGAACTGGAGTGGTTGCACCTGCTGGTCTCGGAGTGGCAGCTGCTCTCCGACCTCTCCTTCGCCGACCTCGTGCTCTGGGTCCCCACCCTCGACGGCACCCGGTACGTCTCCGTCGCCCAGATGCGGCCGAACACCGGCCCCACCTCCTACCAGGACGACATGGTCGGCCACCTCGTCCCGCGCGGCCGCCGGCCGCTGCTCGACGCCGCCCTCGACGAGGGCCGGATCGTGCGCGAGGGCGACCCGGAGTGGCGCGAGGAGGTGCCCGTCCGCGTCGAGTCGATCCCCGTCCGCCGCGAGGGCCGCGTCCTGGGCGTGATCGCCCGCAACACCAACCTGCTCACCGTGCGTACACCGAGCCGGCTGGAGCTGACCTACCTCCAGTCCGCCTCCGACCTCGCCCAGATGATCGCGGCCGGCGCCTTCCCCTTCCCGGGGCAGCAGGTCGACATGGACGCCTCCCCGCGCGTCGGGGACGGCCTGATCCGGCTGGACGCCGACGGCGTGGTGACGTACGCGTCCCCGAACGCCCTCTCCGCCTACCACCGCCTCGGCCTCGCCGCCGACCTGGTCGGCCAGGACCTGGGCACCACCACCGCCGAACTCGCCCCCTCCCGGGGCCCGGTGGACGAGGCCCTCGTCAAGCTCGCCAGCGGCTGGGCCCCCCGCGAGACCGAGGTCGAGGGCAACGGCGGGGTCATCCAGCTGCGCGCCATCCCGCTCAAGCCCAAGGGCACCCGGATCGGGTCGCTCGTCCTGTGCCGCGACGTGACCGAACTGCGCCGTCGCGAACGTGAACTGATCACCAAGGACGCCACCATCCGGGAGATCCACCACCGGGTGAAGAACAACCTCCAGACCGTGGCCGCCCTCTTGCGGCTCCAGGGCCGCCGCATGGATTCGCCCCAGGCCCGCGAGGCGCTCAACGAGGCGGTGCGCCGCGTCGGTTCGATCGCGATCGTGCACGAGACCCTGTCGCAGAACCTGGACGAGCGGGTCGAGTTCGACGAGATCGCCGACCGCGTCATCGCGATGGTCGCCGAGATCTCGCCCGGCAGGGTGCAGTGCCGGCGCCTCGGCCGGTTCGGGATCCTGGACGCGGAGGTGGCCACTCCGCTGTCGATGGTGCTGACCGAGATCCTGCAGAACGCCCTGGAGCACGCCTTCACCCACGGGGAGGGCGGCACCGTGGAGGTGTCGGCGAGCCGGTCCGGCACCGGCCGCGAGGACTCCCGGCTGCTGATCACCGTGGTCGACGACGGGTCCGGGCTGCCCGAGGGCTTCGACCCCCAGCGGGCCGGCAACCTCGGGCTCCAGATCGTACGGACCCTCGTGGAGGGCGAGCTGGGCGGCACCTTCGACATGGTCCGGGCCGAGCCGCGCGGCACCCGGGTCGTCCTCGACATCCCCGTCAGCCCGCAGAAGTAGGACGACGGCCCGTCACCCAGGGTGACGGGCCGTCCGGCCGCGCCGTGGCGGCACAGCACTGAGCCCCGGACCGATGGTTCCCGGTCCGGGGCTCGAGAGCACGTTGCTGAGCGCTTATACGGGTACTACGCGCTGCGGCTCGAGGCTCGAAAGTCGATGTCAGGCGGTGGCGTTGCGCGCCCGATTGCGAGCGGCGCGGCGCTTCATGGCGCGGCGCTCGTCCTCGCTGAGACCGCCCCAGACGCCGGAGTCCTGACCGGACTCGAGCGCCCACTGCAGGCACTGCTCCATGACGGGGCAACGGCGGCAGACGGCCTTGGCTTCCTCGATCTGCAGCAGCGCAGGACCGGTGTTGCCGATGGGGAAGAAGAGCTCGGGGTCTTCCTCGCGGCAAACGGCGTTGTGACGCCAGTCCATGGCTGCTCCATCTCCTTGTATTGCGGGCAGGTTGCTTGTGAATGTGAACGCTTTCACGAATCCCCCCGTGAGGGAAGGGCCGACGCCCAGTCGCCTGGTGCGGTCCGAAGATTCGTGGAGGGGTTCTGGCGGTCTGTGTGGGTGCCGGGTTGTGCGGGCTGTCCCGATCGCCATGTAGAGATTCGCAAACCTCGGACGGGGATACAACCCCTTCCGGAAAGTTTTTTTGGATTCGTCGGTGTCTACTAGGTCACAGCCCTAGTTCTTGGGGGTGGACTGGCGTGTAAACGTTCGACTGAAAGGACTTTAGGCCCTTCCACTCACACAATCACACGCAGTGCACGGCGTACGCCTGTGAACCGAACGCTGGTGCGCAGTCCGAGGTGATCCCCGTCCATCTGGAAGGGGAGCGGCACCTTCGAATGCAAGGTGAAGTCGGTCAGATCGTGCAGGGACACCGCGTGCTTGCCGTGCGGGCCCCGCTCAGGAGTCGAGGTCAGGAGCTGTGTCGCGTACCGGGCGACGGCCGGAGTTGACAAACGGTCGAGCGCCAGTACGTCAAGTGCGGTATCGAACGACGCCTCCGGAGAGGCGTACAGGGGCCGGTTCCCCAGGTACGTCCAGGGGGAGGTGTTGCAGACTATCGACAGCACCAGGTCCGTCACCGGATCCGCGCCGGGCCGCTCCAGCGTGATCGTGCCGTGCCGCCGGTTGGGCTCCTCCCAGAACTGGCGCATCAGCTGCCGCACGTACAGCGCGTGCGTCGAACGCTTGCCGCGCTCCCGCTGCTGCTCGACCCGCCCCACCACGCCCGCGTCGAAGCCGAAGCCCGCGCAGAAGGTGAACCAGCGCTCCGGAACGGACTCGTCCTCGCTCCCCGGGACGCCCGACGCCAGTCCCAGGCCCACGGTCCGCTCGCGCCTCTCCCGCAGCGCGTCCAGCAGGGCACCCGTCGCCTCGACCGAGTCGTTCGGCAGTCCGAGCGCGCGGGCGAACACGTTCGTGGAGCCGCCCGGCACCACCGCCAGCCCCGGCAGCCGCTCGGGATCGGGGCCGTCGTGCAGGAGCCCGTTGACGACCTCGTTCACGGTGCCGTCACCGCCGAGCGCCACCACCAGGTCGAAACCCTCCCGCGCGGCCCTGCGCCCGACGTCACGCGCGTGCCCCCGGTACTCGGTGGTCACCGCCTCCAGCTTCATCTCGCTGGCGAGGGCGTGGGTCAGGACGTCGCGCGTGCGCGCACTGGTGGTCGTCGCTGCAGGGTTGGCCACGAGGAGAGCGCGCATGAGCGCCAGACTACCCACCCCTCCATATGCGGCCCATACCGACCGTACCGTCCGGGCCCGGCGGCACGCGGCTACCCTGCTGGGGTGAGCAAGAAGCCGACCTCCCCCGCCCCCGCCGCCCCCGAGTCCGCAGCGCTGCCGGGCCGGCTGACCGCCGCCGCCGTACTGACCGCGCTGGAGGGCCTGGCCCTGGCCGGGCTCGGCGTCTACATGCTGTTCGTCGGCATCGCCGGCGACCCCGACTCCCCGCAGCAGGCCGAAACCGGCGGGCTCACCCTGCTCGCGCTCGCCGCGCTCCCGCTGATCGCGGCGCGCGGGCTGCGCCTGGGCCGCCGCTGGAGCCGCGGCCCGGCGCTGATCACCCAGCTGATGGCGCTGCCGGTGGCCTGGACCCTGTGGACCACCGGCGGGGCGATGACCGCCGCCGCCGTGGCCCTGGCCCTGGCCGCGGTGGCCGTCGCCGCGCTGCTGGTGAACCCGACGGCGACCGAGGCGCTGGGCATCGGGTCCGGGGAGCGGTCCCGGTAGTCCGGTTCTCCCGGGCCCTTCCGCCCCGCCCCGCCGCTCCCCGCTACTCCTCCACCAGGAGCTTCTCCCGCAGCTGGGCCAGGGTGCGGGCCAGCAGCCGGGAGACGTGCATCTGCGAGATGCCGACCTCCTGCGCGATCTGCGACTGGGTCATGTTGCCGAAGAAGCGCAGCAGCAGGATCCGCTTCTCCCGCGGCGGCAGCCCCTCCAGCAGCGGCTTGAGGGACTCCCGGTACTCGACGCCCTCCAGCGCCTCGTCCTCCGAGCCCAGGGTGTCCGCGACCGCCGGCGACTCGTCGTCGGTGTCCGGCACGTCGAGGGAGAGCGTGCTGTAGGCGTTCGCCGACTCCAGCCCCTCCAGCACCTCCTCCTCGGAGATCCCCAGCCGCTCGGCCAGCTCGTGCACCGTCGGGGAGCGGCCGTGCTGCTGGGACAGCTCGGCCGTGGCCGTGGTCAGCGAGAGCCGCAGCTCCTGAAGGCGCCGGGGGACGCGGACCGCCCAGCCCTTGTCGCGGAAGTGCCGCTTGATCTCGCCCACCACGGTGGGTGTGGCGTACGTGGAGAACTCGACCCCGCGGTCCGGGTCGAACCGGTCCACCGACTTGATCAGGCCGATGGTGGCGACCTGGGTCAGGTCGTCCAGCGGCTCGCCGCGGTTGCGGAAGCGCCGCGCCAGGTGCTCGACCAGCGGCAGGTGCATCCGTACCAGCCGGTTGCGCAGCTCCGCCCGCTCGGGCGATCCCTCGGGCAGCTGCCGCAGCTCGAAGAACAGCGCCCGCGCGCCGCTGCGGTCCCGCGGATCCGGCACCGCCGGGGGTGCGGGCGGCGCCTCCGGCGCCCGGGCCTCGGGGGCCTGGGCGTCCGCCGCCCGGGCCTCCGGGGCCGGGGCCCGCGGTGGCAGTGGTTGGTCGTGCTGGTTCTCGCTCATAGGGCCCGCCCGTCGCTCCGCCGAGTCCAAAAAGCCGTCTTCCGCATCGGCGTCAGCCGGGTGCGGCCGGGCGTGCTGCTGCTCCGGGATGCCGCCGTCGACCTCGTGCCTCACCCGGGGCCGATCCCCGCCCCGGACCGGGATCTCCCCGCCGCTCACGCCGGGCCTGGTCCCGCGCCGCGCTGTTTGTAGAGGCTGATGCTCACTGTCCGGTTCTCCTCGACCGTCGCCTCGACCTTGCCGGCCAGGGCCGACAGGACCGTCCACGCGAAGGTGTCGCGCTCCGGCGCCCGCCCGTCGGTGGTCGGGGCGGATACGGTCACTTCCAGCGAATCGTCGATCAGCCGGAAGACGCAGCTGAGGACGGAGCCCGGCACGGCCTGCTGGAGCAGGATCGCGCAGGCCTCGTCCACCGCGATGCGGAGGTCCTCGATCTCGTCGAGGGTGAAGTCCAAACGTGCCGCGAGTCCGGCCGTGGCCGTTCGCAGCACCGACAGGTAGGCACCCGCAGCCGGCAGCCGGACTTCCACGAAGTCCTGGGTCCCGGGCTCGCCTGCGATCTGGGACACCCTCACCTCCAAGGTGGTACGAGCTCTGTTCGCCGGTGACGCTACCGCGATCCGGGCGATCGTGTCGCGGCACCCCTCATGAGCCCGCTCTGGAGCGACCGGGCCGACCCCGCCACGTGCGGTGACCGATGGTAAGTCTACGAGCACGCACAGTGGCTAGAGGTCTGCGGGCCCAATTCTGGGGAACCGGCGGAGGGTTGACCTACCCCGCTGCCGGCGATCGAACCGTCGCCCCCCGATCGTCCGGCGCGGCACCTCAGACCAGGGAACCGTCGACGAAACACCAGCGCCAGGTCTCGCCCGGCTCGAAGCTCCGCATCACCGGGTGACCGCTCTCGTGGTGGTGGGCCGTGGCGTGCCGGTGGGGGGAGGAATCGCAGCACGCCACGTACCCGCAGCCGAGACACATCCGGAGCTGTACGGGATGACTGCCGAGCACTTCGCATTCCGGGCAGGTCAGCGCCTGCGGGACCGGCTCGGGGCGCGGCAGTTCGGCAACGTGGGTGCACTCGCTCATGATGGCCAGGTTACGGCCGGGGTGCGGGCGCGACGACGGTGACGACGGAGGAGGGTGGATCTTCGATGGAGGTACTGCCGCTGGTGGCACTGGTGGCCGGGAGCGCCGCCGTGGCGGGGGCGGCCCGGCGCACGCCGGTGCCGGCGCCACTGCTGCTGGTCGCGGCGGGTCTGGTCGCCGCGTACGTGCCGGGGGTGCCCTCGTACGCCCTCGACCCGCACATCGTGCTGCCGCTGCTGCTCCCGCCGCTGCTGCACACGGCGGCCGTGGACAGCTCGTACCTGGACCTGCGGGCCAACGTACGGCCGGTCGCGCTGCTGTCGGTGGGGTACGTGCTCTTCGCGACGCTCGCCGTCGGTTACGTCGCCTACCTGGTCGTGCCGGGGCTGTCGCTGCCGGTGGCGCTGGTGCTGGGCGCGGTGATCGCGCCGCCCGACGCCGTCGCGGCGACGGCGATCGCCCGGCGGCTGGGGCTGCCGAACCGGATGACGACGATCCTCCAGGGCGAGTCCCTGGTGAACGACGCCACCGCCATCACCGCCTACAAGGTGGCGCTGGCCGCGGCGGTCGGGGCGAGCGCCGGCTGGGCGGGCGGGATCGAGGAGTTCCTCCGCGCGTCCGTGGGCGGGGTCGCGGTGGGCCTGCTGCTGATGGTGCCCATCCACCAGCTGAGGAAGCGGCTGCGGGAGCCGCTGCTGCAGAACACCCTCTCCCTCCTCATCCCGTTCGTGGCGTACGCGGCGGCGGAGCGGGTGCACGCGTCCGGGGTGCTGGCGGTGGTGGTCGTCGCGCTGTACCTGGGGCACCGGAACTGGCAGGTCGACTTCGCGACGAGGCTCCAGGAGGAGGCCGTCTGGAAGGTCGTCGCCTTCGTGCTGGAGTCGGTGGTCTTCGCGCTGATCGGGCTCCAGCTGCCGGTGGTGCTGAAGGGGCTGGGGGAGTACGAGGGGGTGGCGGCGGCCCGGTACGCCCTCGTGGTGTTCCTCGCCGTGGTGGTGGCGCGGTTCGTGTGGGTGTTCCCGGCGACCTTCGTGCCGAGGTGGGTGTCGCAGCGGATCCGGCACCGGGAGCCGGACACCGACTGGAAGTCCCCCGCGATCGTGGGCTGGGCCGGCATGCGCGGGGTCGTCTCGCTGGCGATCGCGTTCTCCGTGCCGATGGGGGTGCCGCACCGGAACCTGCTCCTCTTCCTCACCTTCACGACCGTCATCGGCACGCTGGTGGTGCAGGGACTGACGCTGCCGCCGCTGATCCGGGTGCTGAGGCTGCCGCCGAGGGACGCGCAGGCGGAGACCCTCGCGGAGGCGCAGGCGCAGAGCGAGGCCTCGCGGGCGGCGGAGGAACGGCTGGCGGAGCTGCTGCGGGACCCGGCCAACAGCACCCTGCCGCCACCGCTGGCGGACCGGCTGCGGACGGTCCTGGAACGGCGGCGCAACGCGGTGTGGGAGCGGCTGGGGGAGGTCAACCCGGTGACGGGGGAGTCGGCGGACGACGTCTACCGGCGGCTGGCGCGGGAGATGATCCAGGCCGAACGCGAGGTCTTCGTGTCCCTCCGCGACCGACGCCGCATCGACGACGAGATGCTGAGGGCGCTGCTGCGGCGGCTGGACCTGGAGGAGGCGGCGGCGTACCGGGAGGAGACGGGCTGACGTTGCCCCGGCCGGGCCTCTGCCCCGGCCGGGCCTCTGCCCCGGCCGGGCCTCTGCCCCGGCCGGGCCTCTGCCGGGCGGGGGTTCGGTGGGGTGTCGCCTGGGGCGGGCGTCGATGGTCGGCGCCTGTTCGGGGTGTCCTGTGGAGCGAAGGGCGGGTGGGGGAGTTCGCCCCGCGCAGGCTAGGGGGCGCCCGTGATGACCGCGGTCAGGGTGGTGCCCGGGGGGAAGGCGGCGGACGCCGTCAGGGTGTGCAGGGCCCACAGCAGCTTCGCCACGTAGATCCGCTCCACCGGGACCCCGTGCCGGGACTCGAAGTCGGCGGCGAAGGCGTCGAGCTCGGGCGGGACGCGGGCGTAGCCGCCGTGGTCGAAGCCCTCGGCCAGGGTCCAGTCGCCGGCCGGGCCGCCAAAGGCCAGGGTCTGGAGGGAACGTATCTCCGAGCCCAGGAAGCCCCCGGCCAGGACCGGTACGCCCAGCGCGCGCTGGCCCGGGGCCAGCCCCGCCGCGAGGCCGGCCAGCGTGCCGCCCGTACCGCAGGCCACGGCCACCACGTCGGACGCCCCGCGCAGCTCGCGGCCCAGTTCCGCGCAGCCCGTGAGGGCGAGGGCGTTGCTGCCGCCCTCGGGGACCACGTAGGCGCCCGTGGCTCCCGCGGAGTCCAGGAGGCGGGCCTGGGTCCGCGGGTCGGCCTTGCTGCGGTACTCGGAGCGGGTGACGAAGTGCAGCCGCATGCCGTCCGCCGCGCAGCGGGCGAGGGAGTCGTTGAGGGGGCGCCCGGCCAGTTCGTCGCCGCGGACGATGCCGACCGTCTCCAGGCCGAGGAGCCGGCCGGCCGCCGCCGTGGCCCGGAGGTGGTTGGAGTAGGCGCCGCCGAAGGTGGCGAGCCGGTCGTGGCCGGATTCCATCGCTGCCCGGAGGTTCGGCGCGAGCTTGCGCCACTTGTTGCCGGGCAGCTGCGGGTGGACGAGGTCGTCCCGTTTGAGGAGGAGCCGTACCCCGTGCGCGCCGAAGCGTTCGTCGGCCGCCTCGACGAGGGGGGACGGCGGGCGGGGGCGCAGTTCGGGGTGGGTCACCGGTCCATTGTCGGGCCTGTCACTTGAGGCGTTCGGCGACGCGTTCGCGCAGCCGGTCCATGGTGAAGCCGCGGGGGTCGATCTTCCCGGGCTGCCATTCGCGGTGGCCCAGGACCGAGCGGGCGCCCCAGCCGTGGACACGGCAGACGGCGGCCGCCGCGCGGGTGATCGCGTCGATCTGGACGGCCGGCCAGGGGTCCTCGCCGTCGCCGAGGTTCTCGCACTCGAAGCCGTAGAAGTACCGGTTGCCGTCGGTGTCGGCGTGGTGGTCCGGCGGCAGCCGCCTCTCGGCGATCACGGCGGCCAGTACGTCGGAGTCGCCGGCGCCGGCGTGGTTGGCGCGGCCGAAGCCGACGAGGTGGACCCGGCCGTCCTTGGTGATCACACCGTGGCAGAGGGGGCCGGGCAGGGCGGAGTGGCCGTCGCGGCAGAGCTCCACGGTGTACGCGGTGCCGCGCGTGGCGGTGTGGTGGATCATCACCCCGTGCACCGGGCCCCAGGGGCCCCTGTGGTTGCGGTTGTGGGTGCGCCAGGCGCCCACCTCCACGACGGTCAGGCCCTCGGCGCGCAGGGCCTGGATGAAGCGGTCCGCGGACATGGGTGCGGCCATGACCGCCTCCTTTCGCCGTGTGTGTTCGTTCCGTTACTTAACGGTGTAGTGGAGGCCGCCCTTCCGCGGCTAGGGCGGTATTCGGCCAGCGCCTGGTCCGGTCGTGCGGAGATCCGTTCGAGGGCGGGCGGGCGGGGGTGGTGAACCGGCCAGCCGGCCGCCACCCCGCCATCGAGATGGCCGGAAGCGGTACGGGCGGGACGGCCGAGGGGGGAGTGGCTGAACCTTTCAGCATGCCCCTCGCCCGTTTGGAGTAGTCCCACCCGTTTGTGTAGTGGTCCGGTCGCACGGCGCACTGGAAGGCTTCCGTCCCGCACACCCATGGAGTGATCGAAAGGACAGACATGTCGGTCCAGGCAGGTTCCGAAGCCGAATCCCGGACACCGCAGAGCAGTCTCGGGACCGCGGCCGCCCGGAACTTGGCGTCCACGACCAAGTCCGCGCCGCAGATGCAGGAGATCACCTCGCGGTGGCTCCTGAAGACGCTCCCGTGGGTCTCCGTTCACGGTGGCACCTACCGCGTCAACCGCCGCCTCAGCCACTCCGTCGGCAACGGCGTCGTGGAGTTCGTCAAGACGGGCTCCCGCGTCCAGGTCATCCCGGCGGAGCTCGGCGAGCTGCCCCTGCTGCGCGACTACGAGGACGAGGAGGTACTCGCCGAACTCGCCGCGCGCTGCCGCCAGATCGACTTCGAGGCCGGACAGGAGCTCACCTCCTTCGGGAGCCCCTCCGACCAGGTCTTCCTGCTCGCCCACGGCCGCGTCGAGCAGGTCGGCCCCGGCCCCTACGGGGAGGACGCGGTCCTGCGGACCGTCGCCGACGGCGCGTACTTCGGCGAGGGCTCGCTCACCGACGAGGCGGCCATCTGGGAGTACACCGCCCGCGCCGCCACCGCCGGAACGGCCCTGACGCTGTCCCGGCAGGACTTCCGGCTCCTCGCCGACCGGGCCGACTCGCTGCGGGCGCACGTGGAACGCGTACGCACCCGGCCCGCGCGGCGCACCAACCCGTACGGCGAGGCCGCGATCGACCTCTCCGCCGGCCATGTCGGCGAGCCCGTCCTCCCCGGGACCTTCGTCGACTACGAGGCCCGGCCGCGCGAGTACGAACTCTCCATTGCGCAAACGGTCCTGCGCGTCCACACCCGCGTGGCCGACCTCTACAACCACCCGATGAACCAGACCGAGCAGCAGTTGCGGCTCACGGTCGAGGCGCTGCGCGAGCGCCAGGAGCACGAGATGCTCAACAACCCCGACTTCGGCCTGCTCCACAACGCCGACTACGACCAGCGCATCCAGCCCCACGACGGCGCGCCCACCCCGGACGACTTCGACGCCCTGCTCAGCATGCGGCGCGACTCCAAGCTGTTCCTCGCGCACCCCGAGGCCATCGCCGCCTTCGGCCGCGAGTGCAACAAGCGCGGCCTCTACCCGGAGTCGGTCGACGTCGCCGGGACCCGGGTGACCGCCTGGCGGGGCGTGCCGATCTTCCCGTCCACCAAGATCCCGATCAGCGCCGCCCGGACGACCTCCATCCTGTGCATGCGCACCGGCGAGGACGAGCAGGGCGTGATCGGCCTCCATCAGCCCGGCATCCCCGACGAGATCGAGCCGAGCATGTCGGTGCGCTTCATGGGGATCGACGACCAGGCGATCATGTCCTACCTGGTCACCGCCTACTTCTCCGCCGCCGTCCTGGTGCCGGACGCGCTCGGCGTCCTGGAGAACGTCGAGATCGGCCGCTGGCGCTGATGACCGCGAACGCCGTGGCGACGGGCGAGGGACAGGAAGCGGCGGCCCTGCTGGAGGACACCAGGGAAACGGTCGACCCGGCCCTCCGCCGGGCCGTCGAGAGCCTGCCCGGCGCGATGCGCCGGGTGGCGGCGTACCACTTCGGCTGGGAGCACGAGGACGGCACTCCGGCCGCCGGCGGCGCGGGCAAGGCCATCCGGCCGGCGCTCGTGCTCGCCTCGGCGCGGGCGCTGGGGTCACCGGGGAGCGCCGCCGCGGACGCCGTGCGGGCGGCGGCGGCCGTGGAGCTCGCGCACAACTTCACGCTGCTCCACGACGACATCATCGACCGGGACGTCCGGCGCCGCGGCCGGCCCACGGCCTGGACCGTCTTCGGTACGCCGGCCGCGATCCTCGCGGGCGACGCCATGATGGCCCTCGCGCTGCGGCTGCTCGCCGAGGACCCCCACCCGGCCTCGGCGGCCGCCTCCGTCCGGCTCGCGGCCTGTGTCGTCGAGCTGTGCGAGGGGCAGCAGGCGGACTGCGCCTTCGAGGAGCGGACGTACGTCTCCCTCGACGAGTGCCTGGCCATGGCCACGGCCAAGACCGGGGCCCTGCTCGGCTGCGCGTGCGCGCTGGGCGCGCTGTACGCGGGGGCCGGGCCGGAGGAGGTCGAGGCGATGGACGCCTTCGGGCGCGAGGCCGGGCTCGCCTTCCAGCTGATCGACGACCTGATCGGCATCTGGGGCGACCCCGGGCACACCGGCAAGCCCGCCGGGGCGGATCTGCTGGCCCGCAAGAAGTCCCTCCCGGTGGTGGCCGCGCTGACCTCGGGCACGGAGGCCGGTGAGGAGCTGGCGCACCTGTACGCGGGCCCGGTGAAGGAGGAGGACGTCGCCCGGGCCGCCCGGGCGGTGGAACGCGCCGGCGGCCGCGACTGGGCGCAGGCCCACGCCGCCGACCGGATGGGCCGCGCGGTGCAGGAGCTGTCCCGGGCGGTCCCCGACCTCGCGGCGGCGGGCGGGCTGCTGGCGCTCGCGGAGTTCGTGACGCGGCGCACGAAGTAGCGGCCGGTCCGTCCGGTGCCGCGGAGCGGCCTGTTCCGGCGCTGCGGGGCGCCGGAACAGGCCCTTTCCGGGGCGTGTGGCGAGAAGCGCTCGGAACAACTCTAGGATCACTCGCGGTAGTTGACACGTGAGTGAAGGGTGTGCCCCGTGGTGCTGGAGATACGTCAGGCGGATCAGTCGGACCGGGACGCGGTCGCGCGCCTGCTGGACGAGGCCTTCCGCAGCGACCCGGTGAGCAGCTGGGTCTTCCCGGACCCGGAACACCGGGCCGCCGTGCACGGCAAGTTCCTCGGGGTCTTCGTGGACGTGGCCCTCGCCGAGGGCCGGATCGACTGCACGGCGGACGGTTCGGCGGCGGCGCTGTGGCTGCGGATCCCGGCGGGCGAGCCGGAGGACGGGGCCGCCGGCGACGACGTCCCGGCGAGGATGCGGGAGGTCGCCGACCCGGACAACGAGCGGTGCGAGCTGGTCGGCCGGCTCACCGGGGAGGTGCACCCCACCGCCGAGGAGCACGAGTACCTGCTGATGATCGCCGTCGCGCCCGGCCGGCAGGGCGAGGGGCTGGGCACCGGGCTGATCCGGCCGGTCCTGGAGCGCTGCGACCGCGAGGGTGTTCCGGCGTACCTGGAGGCGAGCAGCGAACGGAGCATGCGGCTGTACGAGCGGCTCGGGTGGGAGTTCACGGGCGAGGCCGTACGCCTGCCGGACGGGCCGCTGATGTGGCCGATGTGGCGCAAGCCGCAGGGCGTGGCGCGGGGCTGAGCGCCGGGGCGGGGGATTCCCCGCGGGTGCGGGGGAGTGCCGCTTCCGAAAGGGGGTTGGCAAAGCACTTCAGGTGAAGTACTTTCATCGACGTGCCCCGGAGCGGCGGCACTCCCGAACGGAAGAGACTCGCTTGCGCAAGCTCACGTACTTCATCGCCACCACCGTCGACGGCTTCATCGGAGCCCCGGATGGCGATGCCGACTTCGTCTACGGCTTCCTCGACCCCGAGTTCGTCGGCCACCTCGCGGCCGAGTACCCCGAGACGATCTCCGGTCCGGGCCGCGAGCAGCTCGGCATCGCGGACGCCGCGTCCAAGCGCTTCGACACGGTGATCATGGGCCGCAACACCTACGAGCCCGGCCTCAAGGTGGGGCTGACCAGCCCGTACGGCCACATGCGCGAGCAGTACGTCGTCTCCCGCAGCCTCACCACCCCGCCGGACCCGCAGGTGCGGCTCATCAGCGGCGACCTCGTCGCCGAGGTGCGCGCGATGAAGGCGCGGGACGGGCTCGGCATCTGGCTGTGCGGCGGAGCCGACCTGGCGGCCCAGCTCGCGGACGAGATCGACGAGTACGTCGTCAAGACCTACCCGGTCGTCGTGGGGACCGGCATGCCGATGTCCCGCGCCGGATTCGGGGTGCGCCCGCTGGAGCTCACCGGCTGCACCGCCCTCGGCGGCGGCCAGGTCATCACCTCGTACGACGTCAAGCGCTGACCGCACCGCCCGCCCCGCCGCGCTGAGCCCGCCACGACGCGCGAAAACGGCCTACCGTGGAGGTATGGCCGGTGAACAGCAGCAGAACGAGCGCGGGACGGTCGCCCCGCGGGCCGGACACGAGCAGCGGACGTGTCCGGCCTGCGGGCATGCCGTGGAGACGGTGCTCCGGCGGCGCAAGTCCCTGGGGGTCTTCGTACCCGAGTGGAGCCCGGGTCCCTGCCGGAACCCGGACTGCGCTCTGTACGCCCCCGAGGGCGGGGCCTAGCGGCGGTCGTCAGCCCTTGGAGTCCAGCCCCGAGGCGACCAGCCCGTTGGCCCACAGCTGGTTGACGCGCGTCCGCTCGGCGCTGTTCGGGGTGGCGTTCTGGCACGAGGTGCCCGGGCCGCCGCCCGACATCAGCTCGCTGCACGGACCCGTGTAGTGGTCCGGCAGGCCCAGCACGTGACCGGTCTCGTGGGCCGTCACGCGGGTGGAGTTGTACTGCTGGTTCTGCCGGTAGTCCAGGAAGATGTACCCCCGGCCGTGGCCGTCCGTGCTCGCGTACGAGCCGCGGGAGTCGTTGCCCTCGTAGTACGCGAAGTTCCCGCCGGTGGAAACCTCCTGGAGCTTGACGTTGGTGACCGAGCTGTTCCAGATGCGGGTCGAGCTGGCTATCTGGGTGCGGAAGCTCGGCGCGTTGCGCGTGTTGTAGGTGACGGTGACCGCGAGCGCGCCCGGGTTCGCGGCCCGCTGCTCGGCGACCGACCGCTTCACGGCCTCGAAGAAGGCCCGGTTGGCGGCCTCGTTCTCCTGCGAACGCTCGTACGCGGCGTAGCTCGCCGGGCCGCCGACGGGAGCGGTGGCGGCGCCGGCGGAGGGCGCGACACCGCCGAGGGCGGCGGCTACGGCGAGACCGACGGTGGCGGCCGACAGCATGGTCCTGTGGGAGTGGCGCATGTGGGGGACTCCTACTCGGATGGTGCGGTGGGGGGTGGATGGGTGGTCCGGTACCGGAGTCTGCGGGAGCCGAAGGGGCCGGGGGATGATGTCAGAGCCCGATAGCGCGCACCTATCGGGAGCGTTTCGGGCAGGCGGAACCTTGGTCAACAAGCCGCAGAATGGCGTGATTTGAGGGGCTATCGGTGGCTGGTGCGGTCCCCGGGGCCCGCCTACCCTCGGGTCATGGAGCTCGAGGTGAGGCACCTGCGCGCGCTGTGTGCCATCGAGGACGCCGGCAGTCTGCACAAGGCCGCCCGGCAACTCGGCGTGAGTCAGCCCTCCCTGACGACGCAACTGCGCCGGATCGAACGGGCCCTGGACGGAGAACTGTTCCTGCGCGAACGCACCGGCTGCCGGCCGACACCCTTCGGGCGCACGGTGCTCGGGCGGGCGCGGCCGCTGCTCGCCGAGATGGCCGCGCTGGTCGCCGAGGCGCGCGCGGCGGCCAACGGGCCGCGGCTGCGCATCGGTTCGACCGCGAGCCGGGCCCTGCCGGGGTGGCTGCGCCGGCTGCACCGGCGCGCGCCGGAGCGGGAGACGTCGCTCGTGGTCGACGTCTCCGCGAACGCGCTGCTGCGGATGACGGCGGGCGGGCAGCTGGACGTGGCGTTCGTCCACGAGGTGGAGGGCAGCCCGCTGAGGGTGCCGGCCGGGCTGGAGCTGCGGGTGCTCATGGAGCGCGAGCCGCAGTTCGTCTCCATGTCCCGCGACCATCCGGCCGCGCGCTCGCCGGTGGTGGCGTTACAGGACCTGGCGGACGACCGCTGGACGGTGGACCCCTCGGTCGACGGCGAATGGGACGGCCTGAGACGGGTCTTCGCGGGCGCGGGGGTCGATCCGCCCGTGCTGCACGCCGACTACCACACCGCGGCGTCGCTGATCGTGTCCGGGGAGGCGGTGGCGCCGTGCCAGCCGACGTCCGGGCCGCGGGACGACATGGCCATCCGGCCGCTGTCCGGGGACCCGCTGGCGGTGCGGCTGCTGCTGGCGACGCGGCCGGGGGAGCACGCGGAGGTCTTCGAGGACCTCCGCGACGCGTACCGCGAAGCCGCGCTCCGCACCCCGCCGTACCGGGCGTGGCTCCGGCGGAGCGGGAGTCCGCTGCTGGTGGCGTAGCACTTGCCCTGGCCCTGGCCGGGCCTTTGCCTTGGCCGGGCGGTTCGGGGGTGGGGTGTCGTCCGGGGCGGGCTTCGAGGTTCGGCGCCCGTTCCGGTACCGAGTCGTACGCGCCACCGTGCGCCGGGTTCATCTCGTTCCAGCCCCGGACGACACCCCGCCCCGTCCCCGCCCCCTCACGTCCGTTTTCCGCTCGCCCGCCGCGTCGACTCAGCTCGGACGGCCGTCCCGGACATGGGGTGGCGCGCCCGTCGGTGGTGCTTGACTTCGGTTGGCCGCGATATATCGTGTCCAAGGAGACGCGATATGTTGCGTGCGCCAGCCTGAGGAGGAGCAGCACATGCCAGAGCAGATGACGTGGTCGGTCCCCGCACCACAGAAGCTCACCTTCGAGCGGCCCGTGGCCGACCTCCGCGTGCGCGTCGTCGGCGGCACGGTGAACGTCGTCGCCGCCGAGGACGGCCCCGCCCGGCTGGAGGTCACCGAGGTCGACGGACCGCCGCTGCACGTGGTGCAGGACGGCGGCACCCTCACGCTGTCCTACGAGGACCTGCCCTGGAACGGCTCCCAGGGCTTCCGGAAGTGGATCGAGGGCAAGCCGTGGAAGGCCTGGGCCGGTTCCTCCGCGGACGGCCGCAAGGCCTGGGAACGCAGCGTCACCGTCACGCTCACCGTCCCGGCCGGCACCCGCGTCCAGCTCGCCACCGTCAGTGCCGCCGCCTTCGTGTCCGGGATCTCCGGCGGTACCGAGGTCAACGGGGTGTCGGGCGACGCCACCCTGGTCGGGCTCTCCGGGCGGGTCGAGGCGCGGACCGTCTCCGGCGGGGTCGAGGCCCAGTCCGTCACCGGTGAGTTCGCCTTCCACTCGGTCTCCGGCGGCCTGACGGTCGTCGACGGCGCGGCCGGCAGCGTACGGGCCGACTCGGTCAGCGGCGACATGCTCATCGACCTCGTCCCCGACCCGGCGGCGCCCGAGCCGGTGGACATCTTCCTGAACTCCGTCTCCGGCCAGGTGGCCATCCGCCTCCCGCATCCCGCCGATGCCAGGGTCGAGGCGAACACCGCCACCGGCAGCGTCTCCAACGGCTTCGCGGACCTCCGGGTCACCGGCCAGTTCGGCGCCAAGCGGATCACCGGCACCCTCGGCACCGGAACCGGCACCCTGCGGGCCACCACGGTCTCCGGGGCCATCGCCCTGCTGAGCCGCCCGCAGGCCGCCGCCCCGCTCCAGCTCGACAAGAAGGTGCTCTGACATGCCGCCCGTCTTCGCCCACGGCCGCCTCCGCCTCTACCTCCTCAAGCTGCTGGACGAGGCTCCCCGTCACGGGTACGAGGTGATCCGCCTGCTGGAGGAGCGGTTCCAGGGGCTGTACGCGCCCTCCGCGGGCACCGTGTACCCCCGGCTGGCGAAGCTGGAGGCCGAGGGGCTGGTCACGTACGCCACCGAAGGCGGGCGCAAGGTGTACTCCATCACCGAGGCGGGCCGCGCCGAGCTGGCCGGCCGGGTGGGGGAGCTGGCCGACCTGGAGCTGGAGATCCGCGACTCCGTGTCCGAGCTGGCCGCGGAGATCCGTGACGACGTCCGCGGCGCCGCCGGCGACCTGCGCCGCGAGATGCGGGCCGCGGCCTCCGCCACGACGGCCCATTTCGAGGACGAGTCCTGGAAGGCGGCCAAGGAGGAGTTCCGCAAGGCGAAGCAGGAGTGGAAGGAGCAGGCCCGCCGGGCGAAGGACGAGAGCCGCCGGGCCCGCGAGGAGGCCCAGCAGGCGCGCCGCCAGGCCAAGGAGGCGCAGGAGCGGGCCCGCGAGGAGGTCCAGCGCATCGCCGCCCAGCTCCAGGAGCAGTTCGCCAGGTCCGGCGGGGTCCTGGGCAGCCTGGCGGGGGCGTGGCTGGGTGGCGGCGGTACGGCGGAGGCCGGGCCCGCGGGGACGGCGAGCGCCCCGGGGCCCTCGGGATCCGGATGGGCCGAGGACCTGGTGCCCACCGCCGATCCGGCGCGGGACCTGGACCGGCTGCTGGACCGCTTCCGGGACGACGTCCGCGACGCGGCCCGCGACCACGGCGTGACCCCCGCCCAGCTCGCCGAGGCCCGCGCGCACCTGGCGGCGGCCGCCGCCCGCATCGCGGCGGGGCTGCGGCCCGGGGGTTAGGCCGTCCCTTCGGGATCTTGCCTGACCCGCGGGCTTGACCGGCGAGATCCGGAAGAAACGGCCTAAGCCGCCAGGGCCGCTTCGGCGGTGGCGTAGGTGATCCCGTGGTCGGACAGGGCCTCCGCGACCGGGCCGGGGTGCGAGAGCAGGGCCAGCAGCAGGTGGAGGGTGCCGATGTGACGGTCCCCGCGTCCCAGGGCGATGCGCAGGGACTGTTCCAGGGCCTTCTTCGCACCCCCGGCGAACGGAACGTGCCTCGTGTCGGACTCCGGGCGGCCCAGCGCCGTGCGGAGGGTGGAGCCGAGGGTGCGCCTGCGGGGCGCGGGGGCCGCGAGGGCGCCCGCGCCGTGGGTCTCCTCGACCCGGGAGACGATCTCCGAGAGGTCGATGCCGAGGCCGGCGAGGGCCTCCTCGTCCGCCCGGGACATCCCGCCCCGGCGGCGGGCGGCCCGCAGGCCGGCCGCGACGGCGGCGCGGTCCACGCCCAGACGGTCCAGGGCGCCGCGCTCCAGCAGGGAGAGCAGCAGGTGTTCCTCGGTGACGGTGGCGGCCCCGGCCGTGCGGGCCTGGGCGGCCGCGCCCGTCACCGTGTCGCGGGCGTCCCGGGTGAAGCGTTCGAACATCAGAGCCTCCCGTGCTTCTTGTGTACGGCCTGCCGGCTGACGCCGAGTTCGGCCGCGATCTCCTGCCAGGACCAGCCCTGCGCGCGGGCGCTGCGTACCTGTACGGCCTCCAGCTGCTCCAGCAGCCTGCGGAGGGC
This sequence comes from Streptomyces sp. NPDC034086, assembly GCF_055575515.1. NCBI lineage: Bacteria > Bacillati > Actinomycetota > Actinomycetes > Kitasatosporales > Streptomycetaceae > Streptomyces > Streptomyces sp. NPDC034086. Next base: position 531,468 of record NZ_JBVISM010000002.1, read on the forward strand.
GGCCACGGCACGCAGGCCCACGCGGGGGTCCTGGTCCCCGGCCCGTGCGGCGAGGTCGGTCGCTTCGGTCATGCCGTCAATCTAGGTTGACACGGGGGGAATGTCAACCCTGATTGACGGGCGGGGCGGTCAGACCGTGAGGACGATCTTTCCGAAGAGGTCTCCCGACGCGAGCTGCTCGAAGCCCTCGCGGGCGCGGTCCAGGGGCAGCACCCGGTCGATGACCGGGCGGACGCCGGTGGTGGCGCAGAAGGACAGCAGGTCCTCCAGCTCGTCCTTGGTGCCCATGGTCGAGCCGACCACCTTCAGCTCCAGGAAGAAGATCCGGTGCAGCTCGCCGGCCGGCGGGGTGCCGCCGCTGGTCGCGCCGGAGATCACCAGGGTGCCGCCGGGGCGCAGGCTCTTGACCGAGTGCGACCACGTGGCCGCGCCCACCGTCTCGATGACCGCGTCCACGCGGTGCGGGAGCCGCGCGCCCGGCTCGTAGGCCTCCGTCGCGCCGAGTTCCACCGCGCGCTCGCGCTTGGCCGCGTCGCGGCTGGTGGCGAAGACGCGCAGGCCGGCCGCCCTGCCCAGGACGATCGCGGCGGTGGCGACCCCGCCGCCCGCGCCCTGGACGAGTACGGAGTCGCCCGGCCGGACCCCGGCATTGGTGAAGAGCATCCGGTACGCCGTCAGCCACGCCGTCGGCAGGCAGGCGGCCTCCTCGAAGGACAGCTCGGCGGGCTTGGGCAGCACGTTCCAGGCGGGGACGGTCACCTGCTCGGCGAAGGTGCCCTGGTAGCGCTCGGTCAGGATCGAGCGGGGCTCGTCCGGGCCGACTCCGTGGCCGCTCTGGCCGATCACGGAGTGCAGGACGACCTCGTTCCCGTCCTGGTCGGTCCCGGCGGCGTCACAGCCGAGGATCATGGGAAGTTTGTCCTCGCCGAGGCCGACTCCGCGCAGCGACCACAGGTCGTGGTGGTTGAGGGAGGCGGCCTTGACGTTGACGGTCACCCAGCCGGGGCGGGCCTCGGGGGCCGGGCGCTCGCCCAGCTCAAGGCCGCTGAGCGGCTGGTCTCGGTCGATTCGGGCGGCATAGGCAGCGAACATGGCGCCAGACGCTACCGGTCGGTAGGCCCCTGTGGCCAGAGGCGGCCGATCGGCGCCGGGCGCGAGTGGAAGTGCTCGTTCGATCCTCAACTACCGCCCGTACCAGGTGGTTTGTCCGTGTCCAGGATCCAACCGGAACGTCCAGGACGGCCCGGGGAGGGGGTAGGATTCAAGCCATTGCGGCGCGCTCGTCATGAGCCTGTCATTCTCGTCGCGTTCTCGCTTTGCGTTCCCGCGTTCTCCTGCGCGCCCGGCAACGAGGTGGAGCGACCCCTCCCCGTTCGGGGGCGGGGAGGGTGCATTCCCCGCGAGGGAACGACGCGTACGCGAAGAGGCCCGGCCGGATCGATCCGGCCGGGCCTCACCCGTAGCGCTGTGCTCAGCGGGACCGCCTAGGCCAGGCGGGCCACCCCGTCGGCCTTCGCCGCCGCGGCGACCGCGGCCGTGACGGCCTCGGCGACGCGCGCGTCGAACGGCGAGGGGATCACGTAGTCGGCGGCGAGCTCGTCACCCACGACGCCGGCGATGGCGTCGGCGGCGGCGATCTTCATGCCCTCGGTGATCCGGGTCGCGCGCACCTTCAGGGCGCCCGCGAAGATGCCCGGGAAGGCCAGCACGTTGTTGATCTGGTTCGGGAAGTCCGAACGGCCGGTCGCCACGACGGCCGCGTACTTGTGCGCGACGTCGGGGTGCACCTCCGGGTTCGGGTTGGCCATGGCGAAGACGAAGGAGTTCTCCGCCATCGTGGCCACCGCCTCCTCGCCGACCGTGCCGCCGGAGACGCCGATGAAGACGTCCGCGCCCGCGAGGGCCTCCTCCAGCGTGCCGTTGAGGCCGCTCTTGTTGGTGAGTCCCGCGATCTCCGCCTTGACGTCCGTCAGGTCGGCGCGGTCCGAGGAGACCACGCCCTTGCGGTCGGTGACGCAGACGTCGCCGATGCCCGCGTCGACCAGGATCTTGGCGATGGCGATACCGGCGGCGCCGGCGCCCGCGATGACGGCCCGCAGGTCGCCGAGCGTGCGGCCGGTGAGCTTCGCGGCGTTGCGCAGGGCGGCCAGCGTCACGATGGCCGTGCCGTGCTGGTCGTCGTGGAAGATCGGGATGTCCAGCGCCTCCTGGAGGCGGCGCTCGATCTCGAAGCAGCGGGGCGCGGAGATGTCCTCCAGGTTCACCCCGCCGAAGGACGGCGCCAGACGGATGACCGTCTCGACGATCTCGTCCGTGTCCTTGGTGGCGAGCGCGATCGGAACCGCGTCCACGCCGCCGAACTGCTTGAAAAGGATCGCCTTGCCCTCCATCACGGGGAGGGAGGCCTCGGGCCCGATGTCACCGAGACCGAGCACGGCCGTGCCGTCGGTGACGACGGCGACCACGTTCGACTTCCAGGTGTACTCGTTCACGAGCTCCGGCTGCTCGGCGATGGCGGTGCACACCTTCGCCACGCCGGGGGTGTACGCCAGGGACAGGTCGTCCTTGTCGTTGACCGGCACCGTGGCCTGGATGGCCATCTTGCCGCCGCGGTGCAGTGCGAACACCGCATCGGGGTTGTTGTCCGTCGCACTGTCACTGCGAGGGTTGACGATCTCCGCTGCCACTTCGTGTGACCCCTTAAGTCCTTTGAATCGTTGAGGGTGGCCACTCCTGGTTAAGGGGTGGGCGGGCACCGCGTTCGTTCTCCGCGTCGACGGTTGGCCCGTCTCCGCGGAGGGGAGGTTCGTACGCGCGGGCGCGCCGCACGCGCGCCCTGAGCCCCGGATGAGGGGTGTAAGGATCTGTTCTACCCGAAGAACACTCGGCCAGACGAGTCGATTCCGGACTGATCGTAGGGTGCTTGTCCTGGTTTTGGCTAAAAGTCCAAAGCTTGTTGTCCACCAGCCGAGACGCGCAGCAAATAGTGAGGCGAAAACGGCAGGTCACGGGGGTTTGTGCGGCTCCGAGGGGCCTTGCCCGCAGTCCTGTTGGGTAGTCGGGGGCGCCCGTTATCTGATTTTGACCTGACGAGCAGCCTGAATGCGTCAGTCCGAATGGCAAGATGCCGTAATCACACAAGGTCGCGACACCCGATGGTGCGTGCCCGGCCTTCTCTCGGATGCTTTTCCACCCCTGTCGGAGGAACCAGCTCATGACCGCAAGCACCACCCGTCGTACGACCGCCGCCCGGTCCCGGATCGCCGCGGTCGGCGCGATCGCGGTCGCCGGCGCCCTGATCCTCACCGGATGTGGCGACCAGACCGAGGGCAACGGCTCCTCGAACTCGGGCAAGACGGACAACAGCGCCCCGCTGTTCTCCAAGCTTCCGAAGAAGATCCAGGACGCCGGCGTCATCAAGGTCGGTTCGGACACGGCCTACGCGCCGATGGAGTTCGTCGACGGCGGGAAGATCGTCGGTGTCGACCCCGACATCGCCGAGGCGCTCGGCAAGCAGCTCGGTGTGAAGCTCCAGTTCACCTCCGGCACCTTCGACGGCCTGATCACCTCCCTGGAGACCGGCCGCCAGGACATCGCGATGTCCTCGATCACGGACAACAAGAAGCGCCAGGAAGGCCTCGACGACAAGGGCCAGAAGATCGGCAAGGGCGTCGACTTCGTCGACTACTTCTCCTCCGGCGTCTCGCTCCTGGTCAAGAAGGGCAACCCGGACAACATCAAGTCCCTCGACGACCTCTGCGGCAAGACCGTCGCCGTCCAGCGCGGCACCACGTACGAGGACACCTTCAAGGCGCAGGCCGAGAAGTGCGGTGACAAGAAGCTCACCATCGAGGCCTTCGACACCGACGCCGAGGCCCAGACCCGCGTCAAGGCCGGCGGCGCCGTCGCCGACCTGAACGACTACCCGGTCACCGCCTACACGGCGAAGACCTCCGGCGGCGGCAACGACTTCGAGGTCGCCGGCCAGCAGGCCGACGTCGGCCTCTTCGGCATCGCGGTCTCCAAGGAGAACACGCAGCTGCGCGACGCCCTCAAGGAAGCCCTCGACGCCATCATCAAGGACGGCTCCTACGCCAAGGTCCTGGAGAAGTGGAACGTCAAGGACAGCGCCGTGCAGTCCGCCACCATCAACGCGGGCAAGTAAGACCGAGCGCTCCACTGAAGGGCAGTCATTGTGACTGACAAGATCGACAAGGGTCCGGCCGCGACTCCGGCCGGACCCGGCGCCTCGGGCAACCCCTACGAGGCGATCAAGGCCATCCCCGTACGGCACTACGGGCGCTGGATCAGCGCCGTGGTCGTCGCCGTACTGCTCACCTGGCTCGTGTACGCCTTCTCCCAGGGCAAGATCATCTGGGGAACGGTCGGCGACAAGCTGTTCGACCCCGCGGTCATCACCGGCCTCGGCAACACCATCATCATCAGCATCTCGGCCATGGCGCTGGGCCTGGCGCTCGGCATCCTCTTCGCCGTGATGCGGCTGTCGAAGAACCCGGTCACCAGCTTCGTGGCCTGGCTCTACATCTGGTTCTTCCGCGGCACCCCGGTCTACGTGCAGCTGCTGGTCTGGTTCAGCCTCCCGCTGATCTTCCAGTACATCGACCTGGGCCCGATCTACAAGAACGAGACCGTCGACGTCATGACGCCGTTCATGGTCGCCCTGCTGGGCCTCGGCCTGAACGAGGGCGCCTACATGGCGGAGATCGTCCGCGCGGGCATCCAGTCCGTCGACGAGGGCCAGAGCGAGGCCTCGCACGCGCTCGGCATGACCCAGACGCAGACCATGCGCCGCGTCGTGCTGCCGCAGGCCATGCGCGTGATCATCCCGCCGACCGGCAACGAGTTCATCAACATGCTGAAGACCTCCTCCCTGGTCTCGGCGGTGCAGTACACCGAACTCCTGCGCGCCAGCTCCAACATCGGCAGCACCGCCGGCGCGGTCATCGAGATGTACTTCGTGGCCTCCATCTGGTACCTGGCGCTGACCAGCGTCTTCAGCGTCGGCCAGTACTACCTGGAGCGCCGCTACGCCCGCGGCTCGCTGCGCAGCCTGCCGCCCACCCCGTTCGAGCGGCTCAAGGCCAACCTCAACATGTTCCGCCGTACGGAGGTGGCGAAGTGACCGCCCAGCCGATGGTCAAGGCCGAAGGCGTCCACAAGTCGTACGGCGCCGCCCACATCCTGCGCGGGATCGACCTCGAGGTCGCCCCCCGCGAGGTCTTCTGCCTGGTCGGCCCGTCCGGCTCCGGCAAGTCCACCTTCCTGCGCTGCATCAACCACCTGGAGCGCATCAACGCCGGCCGGCTCTCGGTCGACGGCCAGCTGGTGGGCTACAAGCAGAAGGGCGACAAGCTCTACGAGCTGCGGGACAGCGAGGTCGCGGCCCAGCGCCGGGACATCGGCATGGTCTTCCAGCGCTTCAACCTCTTCCCGCACATGACGGCCATAGAGAACGTCATGGAAGCCCCGGTCATGGTCAAGGGCGAGAGCAAGGCGGTGGCCCGCGAGCGCGCCGTACGCCTCCTCGACCGCGTCGGCCTCGGCGACAAGGGCGGGAACTACCCGACGCAGCTCTCCGGCGGCCAGCAGCAGCGCGTGGCGATCGCCCGCGCGCTGGCCATGGAGCCGAAGCTGATGCTCTTCGACGAGCCCACCTCGGCCCTGGACCCGGAGCTGGTCGGTGACGTCCTCGACGTCATGCGGGACCTGGCCGAGTCGGGCATGACCATGATCGTGGTGACCCACGAGATGGGCTTCGCCCGCGAGGTCGGCGACAACCTCGTCTTCATGGACGGCGGCGTGGTGGTCGAGTCCGGCCACCCGCGCGAGGTGCTGGGCAACCCGCAGCACGACCGGACGAAGGCGTTCCTGTCCAAGGTGCTGTAGGCGGCACGCGCTGACGCAGGGGCGGTACGGGAACCCGTACCGCCCCTGCGGCGTGTGCGGCGGAGTTCCTAGCGCAGCCCCAGCACCAGCGCGTCCGAGGGGGAGCGCCAGACCGAGCGGGCCTCCGCGAAGCCCGCCCCGCGCAGGGTGCGGACGTGCCAGGCCTCGTCGGGGGTGTCGCCGTCGGCGTGCTCCCCGTAGATCTCGAAGCGGGCCCGGACCGCCTCGGCCAGCACCGGGTCGGAGCCGGCCATGTCCCACCAGTCGCTCCAGTCCAGAACGCCCGCCGCGCGTGCCCGGTCCATCCCGGCGTGCCGGTGCGCGCGCTCGGCGGCGTCGATGCGCGGGGTGGTGGGGTCGGGCATGTGGTCGGCGTTCATGAAGACCCCGCCGGGGCGCACCAGCGGCGCGATCTGCCCGTACAGGACGGCCAGCTCCTTGCCGTGGAGCCAGTGCAGGGCGGTCGCCGTCAGCACCGCGTCGTACGAGTCGTACGGGAGGGCCGCGCGCCAGTGCGGGTCCTTGAGGTCGGCGGTGACGAAGGAGACCCGGTCGTCGCCGGCGAAGTGGCCGCGGGCGATCGTCAGCAGCGCGGGGTCGAGATCCAGCCCGGTGCTCGTCGCCTCCGGGAACCGCCGCAGCAGCCGGTCCGTGATACTTCCCGTACCGCACGCGAGGTCCAGCACCCGGGGCGCGGGGCCCACCACGGCCTCCACCATGTCCAGCATCACCCGGAACCGCTCCTCGCGGTCGGGCATGTACCACTCCTGCTGGCGGTCCCAGCTCTCCTGCCAGGCCCGCCAGTCCGTACCGAACGAGCCAGTCACCGCGTCCGCCATCCCGAACTCCTCCACACGTAATACCCTCGAAGGCATAGGAGCCGTTACCCGGCTCACGCAGCACACTAAACCGCATCCGTAAGGACTACCAGTGGAATTGGTCCATTACTCGGACTTCGCCGTACGGCTGGTCAACACCGAGGAGCCGGCCCGCAACAAGGACGCCCTGACCTCCGTGGAGGACGTCCGCGCCCTCTTCGGACCCAGCGTGCAGATGGCCCGCCGGGTCACCGACACCGACGTCACCCGGTTCCGCAACGTCCGCGGCCGGCTGCGCGCCGTCTTCGAGGCCGCCGACGGCGGCGACCACGCCCTCGCCGTCGACCTGCTCAACTCCCTCCTCATGGAGTTCCCCGTCAGCCCCCAGGTCAGCGGTCACGACACCCTCGGCGAGGACGGCCGCCCCGACTGGCACATCCACCTCGCCGAACACCCCTCCAACGCCTCCGCCGGCTACGCCGCCATGGCCTCCATGGGCCTTGCCTTCGCCCTCACCGAACACGGCCCCGACCGCCTCGGCCTGTGCCAGGCACCGCCCTGCCGCAACGCCTACCTCGACACCTCCACCAACCGGTCCCGGCGCTACTGCTCCGACCGCTGCGCCACCCGCGCCAACGTCGCCGCCTACCGCGCCCGCAAGCGGCTGGAGGCCGAGACGTCGGCGCGCAGCGGCCGCACCGCCGACACCGCCCAGGACAGCCACGCCCGCAGCGAGCGCTGACCCGCCGGGCGCGGCCGCAGCCGCAGGAACGCCACCGCCAGCACCAGCTCCTCGGGGACCGCTCCGTAGTCGGTGCTGTCCCCCGTCTCGTTGAACGGGTTGTCCCCGAGCATCCACCAGCCGCCCGCCCGCCGCTCCGCGGCCCGCTTGACCACCAGCAGGTCCTGCTGGAGCGGATGCCGGAACACCACCACGTCACCCGGCCGTACCAGCGCCCCGTACCGGACCACCAGCCGGTCGCCGTGCACCAGCGTCGGCACCATCGACGGCCCCGCCACCTCGGTGATCCCGACCCGCGTCCGCACCCGCCCGCTCTCCGTCATCTCCGGCCTCCTCGTCCCTCCCCGCATGCTGCCGTACGGCCCCGTACGTTCGCTCACCCGCGCCCGGCCGAGGCTGGACTTTTGTCCTAAGCCCATGGGGGCGGCCGCGAATTCCGGATTCTCAGCGAGTAATCTCCACTCTTGAGAAGACGATCACGAGGAGGACCCACTCCATGCTTTCCCGCTTCTTCGCCCCCAAGGTGAAGGTCTCCGCCCACTGCGACCTGCCCTGCGGCGTGTACGACCCGGCCCAGGCCCGTATCGAGGCCGAGTCCGTCAAGGCCGTCCAGGAGAAGTACCAGGCCAACGACGACGCCGACTTCCGCGCGCGCGCCATCACCATCAAGGAGCAGCGCGCCGAGCTCGCGAAGCACCACGTCTCGGTGCTCTGGAGCGACTACTTCAAGCCCCCGCACTTCGAGAAGTACCCGCAGCTCCACACCCTGGTCAACGACACCCTGAAGGCCCTCTCGGCCGCCAAGGCGTCGAACGACCCGGCGACCGGCGCCAAGGCGCTCGAGCTGATCGCCGAGATCGACCGCATCTTCTGGGAGACCAAGGCCGCCTGATCCTGGGTGCCCGAGGGATCTCCCCGCGCTGCTGGTCAAAGCGCACGTGACAACGGCCCGACCGCCTCGAGCGGCCGGGCCGTTGGGCTTTCCCAACGGTCGGCGGTGAACCGGTGGCCGTCGGCCGGAACGAACGGGCACGCGCGGCCCGGCCGGTCGTGGACCACGAACCTCTCCCGGGGCAGCCGGTGAGCCGGACCGATCCCGCACGCCGGACGGTCCGCGCTCCCGGGCTCCCGCCCCGGCCGCGCGTCTGCCGGCCGCTTCCGGGCGGGCGCACCCGCTGCCTTCCGGCCAACGGCGCCCGAGGACGCGCGCAGGGGCCCGGCCGTGCACGGCCGGGCCCCTGCGCGCGGTCCGCGCCGCTCGGGCTACTCGTCGTCCTCGTCTTCGTCGTCCAGCCGGGCCAGCCAGGTCGCCAGGCGTTCCACCGGGACCTCGAAGTCCGGGTTCAGGTCGACGAACGTGCGGAGCTGCTCGGCGAGCCACTCGAAGGTGACCTCCTCCTCGCCGCGCCGCTTCTCCAGCTCCTCGATGCCGCGATCGGTGAAGTACAAGTCGGGCTCCGTGCCGTGTGGTGGTGATGGGGGTCTTTCCGCCAGGATAATCCGCTTACTGGCGAGACCCTCCCGCCCGTGGGCCCCGCGGCGCTACGGTGGACGCCCTTCACGGGGCGAGCGGGGAACGGGGGACCAGGGATGCCTGACGGGCGCACGGCCGGATCCGCGCGCGCCTTCGAGCTCCTGGAACCCCTGGTCCGGGCCGCCACCGTACGCGTCCACGCGCCCCCGGACGGGTATGAGAGCCCTGGGACGGGGCCGACGTGGGGGAGCGGGTTCTTCATCGCCCCGGGCTGGGTCCTGACGTGCGCGCACGTGGTCGGCGAAGGGGGTGCTGCCGTGCGGCTGACCGGGCGTGAAATCGGCATCACCTTCTTCTCCGGGGGTTCCCCCGGCGGCGACGGCGCCACCGGGACGGTCACCGGCCGGGTGGAATGCGTACTCCCCGAACGGCTCGACGAGCGACGGCCCGGGCGGCGCGCCCTGTGGGACCTGCCCGACCTGGCGCTGGTCCGCGTCCTCGCACCCGTCACCCACGCCTGCGTCTGGCTGACCGACCGGGCCAGGCCCCGCCTCGACGAGGCCGCGTACTTCGGCTGCACCGAGGAACTGGGCGTCCGCGAGATCACCGGCCGCACCACCCGCCTGCGCGGCATCGCCGCGGGCGGCGCCGCGATCCGCCTCGGCGACGACGACGAGATCGAGGCCGGCATGTCCGGCGGGCCGGTGGTGGACCTGACGCGCGGGGAGGTCGTGGGGATCGTCAAGGCCCGCCGGCACGGGGGCGGCGGCGGGGTCGCCGTGTCCGTGGCCCAGCTGCGGACCCTGCCCGCGCCGGCGAACGGCCGGAGCGGCCTCTACCGCAGGGTCATGCAGGCCCACGACCTCTACCACTTCGACCGCCACCTCAGCGACCTCGACAGCCGCCGCACCTGGACCGACGTCCACGACGAACTGCCCGCCGGGGACGGGGACCCGTACGGCCGCCGCGGCCGGCTCACCCCCGGCGAGCGCACCACCCTGTGCGGGCTGTTCGCCGAACTCCCCGCGCCCGTCTCCTCGGAGGCCGTCCGCGAACTCGCCGAACAGGCCCGGGGCGAGGAACCCGACACCACCCTGCCCGCCCCCCTCACCTGGCGCGACGGCCTCGGGCTGCTGCACGACCCGCCCGGCGCGGGCGGCGAGGCCGCCGCGATGCTCCGGTACGCGACCGGCGTGAGCGTGGCCGACTACCGCGAGCCGCCGGCCCCGGGCGCGGACGAGGAGCTCTGGGACTGGGTACGGGCCACGGCGGAGCGGCTGTGGCGCCCGCTGCGCAGGGAACTCGGCGAGCGGCACGAGCGCGGCCTCGCCGAGCGGGAAAGGCGCCGGCGCGCCGCGGCCGGCCGGGAGGCGTACGGCCCCGTCCGCAGCTCCGGCGGCCTGCCGCCCGGCCCCTCGGTGCTGCTGGAGGCCTGGGCGCACGGCTGGGAGGACGTCTACGACTGGCGGGTGTCGGTGCTGGCCGGCCCCGCCCGCCCCGGCCGGGTCACCCCCGTGGCCGCCGGCGTACGGGCCACCCCGGCGGCCCTGCCCGACGTGCTGCGCGCCCCGCTCGCCGAGGGGTTCCGGCGGTGCGACACCCACGAGGCGGCCGCGCTCCTCGAAATCGCGGTCGCGCCGGAGCTGTTCGGGTTCTCGGTGGACGAATGGACCGTGTCGGGCGGGACCCCGGTCGGGGTGCAGCGGCCGGTGGTGTTCCGCTTCGGCGGGGACACCGTCTCCGCCGGGCGCTGGGCGCGCGTGCAGGCGGGACCGCTGCTGGGCCAGCGGGCCGACTGCCTGCGCGGCCGCCCCCGCAGCCCCTCGCCGGGATGGCTGGCGGGGCTCCTGGACCACACCGTCCCGGTGCTCTGCGGGGCGTCGGACACCGAACCGACGCTCGGCGCGCTGCACTCCGTACGGGACGCCGGCTACGGGGTGGTGGTGTGCCGCAGGCCCCCGGCGGACCCGGGGGTCTCCTGCGCCCCCTTCCACCGGGGGCTGCGGGAGGAACTGGCCGGGGCGGGACGGGGCGCGGTGCTGCCGCAGCGCGTCCAGGCCCTGCGGCGACGGGCGTACGGGGCGGATCCCGACGCCTACTGGGCGGCCGGGCTGACCCTCGTGTGGGACGACCCGGCGCGGGCGCTGCCGGAGGACGAGCCGTTGCAGGGGGACCTGTGAGGCGGGGCCCGGAACGGACCGGCGGGCGGTGCGGGCCGTACGGGCGGTGCGGGCGGTGCGGGCGGTGCGGGCACGACGAGGGGTACGGGCGATGCGGGCGGTGCCGGCGGTGCGGGCTTCGCGGGAGGGAGCGGCCGTGAACGAGGAATGGCTCATCTACCGGGGCGTGGGCGAACCCCACGACGGGATCGCGGCCCTGCCCGACCCGCCGCCCTGGCGGGACTTCGACGGTGGCCCCGTGCTGGATCCGGGCGGGCCCGCCGCGGCCCCCGACGGGAACGTGGCCCGCCGCCTCGGCGCCCACCGCCAGGCCGCCGAACTGCACCGGCCGGAGCCCGAGGAGCTGGAAGCCGTCAACGCCGCGCTCTACCTGCGCCGCCCCCTGCTGGTGACCGGCTACCCCGGCACCGGCAAGTCCACCCTCGCCCACGCCGTCGCCCACGAGCTGAAACTCGGCCGGGTGCTCCGCTGGCCGGTGGTCTCCCGCACCGTCCTCCAGGAGGGCCTCTACCGCTACGACGCCCTCGCCCGGCTCCAGGACGTGCAGATCGCCGCCGGCGCGCGCGGGGCGGCGGGCGAGGGCGGCCCGGCGGCCGGCACCGCGCCCGGCATCGGCAGGTACATCCGGCTCGGCCCGCTCGGCACGGCGCTGCTGCCCACCGAACGCCCCCGCGTCCTGCTCGTCGACGAGCTCGACAAGAGCGACATAGACCTGCCCAACGACCTGCTGAACGTGCTGGAGGAAGGCGAGTTCACCCTTCCCGAGCTGGAACGCGTCGCGGACACCGAGCCCGAGGTGCAGGTGCTCACCGACGACGGCGCCAAGGTCACCGTCCGGGACGGGCGGGTGCGCTGCCGCGCCTTCCCCTTCATCATCCTGACCAGCAACGGCGAACGGGACTTCCCCGCCGCGCTGCTGCGCCGCTGCATCCAGCTCAAGCTCGGCCAGCCCGGCGAGAAACGGCTCGCCACCATGGTCCGGGCGCACCTGGGCGAGGAGGCCGCCCAGCTCGGGGCCGACCTGATCCGGGAGTTCCTCAGCCGCTCCCGCTCCGAGCTGCTGGCCGCCGACCAGCTGCTGAACGCCATCTACCTCACCCACTACGCCGCCCCGCCCAGCCGGGACGGCCTCGCGGACCTGCTCATCCAGCGCCTCGACCGCCCGAGGTGAGCGGCCGTGTCCCAGGAACCCGGCCTCCACGCCGGAGCCGCAACCCGGGGCGCGGACACCGAGATCCGGGCCCTCGCCGGGCTGCTGCGGGCCGCCGGGCTCGATCCGTCCGCCGAGGAACTGGCCGACGCGCTGTGGCTGGCCGGGCGTACCGGCAGGGCGGCGGCCCGGCCCGGCACCTCCCCCGAGCATGCCTCCACCGCGCCCCGCGGACCGGAGCGCCCCCCGGGCCCCCCGGGCACCGCCGGGCCGCCCCCGCAGCCGGAACCGGCGGAACCGGAGCCCGAGGACCCGGTCAGGCTCTACCCGGCCCGGGAGCGCCCGGCCCCCGACACCGGAGCGGCCGCCGAGGTCCCCGTCGCGGGCGGGGTCCCCGTACGGGTGCCCGGCGCGGCCGCGCTGCCCCGCATCCTGGAGATCCAGCGGGCCCTGCGCGCCCTCCAGCGCCACCGGCCCCCCGGCCGCCCCGCCCGTACCGTCCTCGACGAGGCGGCCACCGCCGAGGCCAGCGCCCGCGCCCTCGGACTGGTCATCCCCGTGTTCCGGCCGGACAGCCGGCGCGAGGCGACCGTACGGCTGGTCATGGACGCCTCGCCCTCCATGGCGGTGTGGCGGGAGATGTTCGAGGACCTGCGGCTGGTGTGCGAACGCCTGGGCGCCTTCCGTGACGTGCAGGCCCACCACCTGCACCGGCTCCCCGACGGCACCGCCGCCGTCGGCCGCGGCCCCGCGCCCGGCCCCGGCCTGCGCTCCGGCGACCAGCTGCGCGACCCCACCGGGCGGGCCCTGACCATGGTCGTCTCCGACTGCGCCGGGCCGCTCTGGCGCGAGGGCGAGGCGCAGCGGCTGCTGCACCGGTGGGCCGAGTGCGCGCCGTGCGCCGTCGTGCAGCCCCTGCCGCAGCGGCTGTGGAGCCGCAGCTGGCTGCCGACCGAGCGCGGCGTACTGGAACGGGCCGGCGGGGGAGGCGGTACCGGCGGCGGGCCGAGGCTCAGGTTCCGGCCCGAGCGGCCGCCCCGGCCCGGGCGGCCCGCCGGCGGCCTGACCGTGCCCGTGCTGCCGCCGAACGCCGTCGCCCTCGGCGCGTGGGCGCGGCTCGTCGCGGGACTGGGCACCGGGCCCGTGCCCGCCGACGTGGGCCGCGTCCTCGCCCGCCACCCGGCCGCCCCCGTGCCCCCGCCCCGCGCCGCCCGGCCGCCGCGCGAACTGGTGCGCCGCTTCCGCTCCTCCGCCGGGCCCGGCGCCGTCCAGCTCGCCGTCTACCTGTCGGCGGCCCCGCTGACCCTGCCCGTGATGCGGCTGGTGCAGCGCACGATGCTGCCCGACTCGGAGCCCTCCGACCTCGCGGAGGTCCTGCTGAGCGGGCTGCTGCGGCGCAGCGGCGAATCGCCCGGGCAGTGGTACGAGTTCGTGCCCGGGGTGCAGGAGGTGCTGCTCGGGCCGCTCGGGCGGGACGAGGCCGCGCTGGTGCTCAAGCACTGCTCGGAGTACGTACGGGCGCACTTCGGCCGGGGCGTGCGCAACTTCCCCGCCCTGGCCGTCGCGCAGCTCACCGGGGTGCCCGCGGCGGAGGCGGACTCCGCGCCCGCGCCCGGACCGGACGCCGGGTGGGACGGGGGCCGGGTACCGCCGGGACAGCTCCCGCAGGCCTTCGCGCAGGTCTCCGCGAAGGTCGTGCGCCGCTACCTGCCCGGCCCGCCGGAGGAGACCCCGGACCCACCCGCGCCGCCCGTCCCGCTACCGGAACCGACACCGGGCCGCGCCTGGGCGGTCCGCGCGGCCCGGGAGCGGCTCGCGGCGGGGGTGCCCGACGCGGACGCACGGCCCCTGTACGAGTCCGCCGCGCTGCTGCGGCGGGCCGTGGCCGTCCCGCCCGGACCCGGCGACCCCCCGGGGGAGGCCGAGACCGAACTCGCCGGGGTGCTGCTGCGGCTGTGGGCCGTCCAGCGGGACCCGGGACTCCTCGCCGAAGCCGAACGGGCCGTCACCGGGCTCCGCACCCCGGCCGGCCGGGCCGCGCTGGGCCGGGTGCTGTACGAACGGGCCGTGGCCGCGGGACCGGCGCCGGAGCTGCTGGCCGCCGCCGACCGGGAGTTCGCCGCCGCGGCCGCCGCCGGTCCGGAGCTGCGCCACGCCTGCGCGGTCATGCGGGCCCGGACCCTGCTGCGGCTGAGCACCCTGCGCGACGACCCCGGGCCGCTGCACGAGGCGCGGGCCGCGCTGGAGCCGCTCGCCTCCGGCCCGGCGGCGGCGGACCCGGAACTGCTGCTGAACCTCGGCCGCGTCCTGGTGGCCCTCCTTCCCCGGACCCCGGACCCGGTGGAACGCACCGCCCTGGCGGAACGCGCGGCCGCCACCCTGACCGCGGCCCTCGCCCTCCTGCTGCCCCCGCCGCACCGCACCCCGGCCGCCCCCGGCCCGGCCCCCGGCCGGGGAGCGGCCCCCGGCCGCCGCCCGCCCTCCGCGCCCTGCCCGGCCGCCGCCCCGGCGGCCCCCGCCCCGCCCCCCGACGGGGCCCGGCGCCTCGCCGCGCGGGCGCGGGTCGAACTGGGCGGGGCGCTGCGGTACCTGCCCGCGCGGCTGGAGGAGGCGGCCGGACAGCTGGCGCGGGCCCTGGAGGAGGCGGCCGGGGAGTCGGGGCTGCGGCTGGCCGCCCTGCTGTGCCTGGCCCGGGTGCACCGGGCCCGGTACGCGCGCGACGCGGACCCGGCGGCCCTGGAGGCGGCGGCCGAGGCCTACGGCCGGGCCCGGCGGCTGATCCCCCGGGACGGGGAGGCCTTCGGGGAACTGCTGCCCGAGTGGGGCGACGTACTCCTGGACCGGGCCCGGGCCGCCGACGGACGCCGCTTCGCCTCCACCGCCGTACGCGTGCTGCGCGAGAGCCGCGCGGCCGTGCCGCAGTCCGACCCCGGGGCGGCGTACCGGCTGCGGAGGCTGGCCGCCGGGCTGCGGCTGCGGCACACCTACGAGGGGGACCTCGTCGACCTGCGGGAGGCGGAGTACCTGCTGGAGCTGGCCGTGCGGCAGAGCCACGGCCCGCTGGAACGGGCCCGCGCCTGGCGGGAACACGGGGACGTCCAGCAGGAGATCCACGTCCACACCCACACCGCCGACCGCCTCGACCGTGCGGCGGACTCCTACCGGCGGGCCTGGCGGGCCGCGCTGGAAGCCGACCGGGACGGACCGGGAGAGGGCCCCGCCCTACGGCTCGCGGCCCGGGCCCAGGAGCTGCGCGGGGAGGTCCTGGAACGCCTCACCCGCCCCCGGGCCGCCCTCGACGCCTACCGGGGCGCCCTGGAGCTCTGGCAGCGCCAGGGCGCCCCCGACGGGGAACGGGCCCGGGCCGTCCGGGCGCGCGTACGGGCCCTGGAGGCGGGCACCTGATCCGTTTCCCCGCGCCGGGGGCAGGGAAAGGGCAGTGGACCGCACACGGCAAGAGGGCAGTGGACCACACACGACAAGGGGACGGGCAGCCCATGATGACCGGACGTCAGGAAGCGGCAGCACCACGGCCGGCCCGCCCGTGCCCCGGGCCGGGACCGGGGCTCCCGGACCTCTCCGGCCTCGACCTGGCGGCGCTGCGCGGGATCGACCACCCCGTGCTCGCCGAGGTCATCGCGGGCCTGGTGGACCGGGTCACGCACCCCGCCGAAATCCTCAACGCGTTCGACTCGGGCGTCGCCTGACGGCCGCCGCCCCGTGCCGGAGTTGACCACTTTCCGCCGTTAGCCGGGCCCGTGCGGAGGGCAGGGATGGACCGTCCGCAGGGGAGAGGTACAGGCGATGAGCCAAGCGATCACGAGCGGTCCCGCGCTGCCCGCGCACCGGACCCTCGCAGGTCACGCCCGCCACGCCCGCTGGCCGTACGCCCGCCTCGACGTCCCCGGCCTGCGCGCCGCGGGCCACCGTCCGCAGCCCATCCGGCAGTTCGTGCTGAAGACGCACAGCCGCTGCAACCTCGCCTGCACCTACTGCTACGTCTACGAGATGGCCGACCGCAGCTGGCGCACCCGCCCCGCCGTCATGGACCCCGCCACCGCCCTGCGCGCCGCCGAACGGATCGCCGAGCACGCCGCCGCCCACGACCTGCCCCGCGTGGACCTCGTCCTGCACGGCGGCGAACCCCTCCTCGCCGCGCCCTCCGCGCTCGCCGCCCCCGTCGAGGCGGTACGGGACGCCGTGGCCCGGCGGGCGCCGGGCACCCGCGTCACCGCCGGCGTGCAGACCAACGGCACCCTGCTCACCGCCGGCCGGATCGCCGCGCTGGCCGCGGCCGGGATCCGGGTCGGCGTCAGCCTCGACGGGGGCCTGCCCGCCCACAACCGGCGCCGCGTCGACCACGCGGGCCGCCCCGGCTTCGCCGCCGCCGCCCGCGGGCTGCGGCTGCTCGCCCGCCACCCCGAGAGCTACGCCGGGGTGCTGTGCGTGGTGGACCTCGCCCACGACCCGGTGGAGACGTACGAGTCCCTGCTCTCCTTCGCCCCGCCCAGCGTCGGCCTGCTGCTGCCCCTGGGCAACTGGAGCAGCCCGCCGCCCGGCCGCGCCGGGCACGGGACCCCGTACGCCGACTGGCTCCTGGCCGTCTTCGAACGCTGGTGGCACGAAGGGGCGCGGCGCACCAGGATCCGGCTCTTCGAGGAGGTCATCGCCCTGTTGCTCGGTCTGCCCGCCGCCACCGAGACCCTGGGCCTGGCGCCCGTCACCACCGCCGTCGTCGAGACCGACGGCAGCATCGAACAGGCCGACTCGCTGAAGTCCGCCTACGAGGGGGCCGCCTCGACCGGCATGACCCTGGAGCGGCACAGCTTCGACGACCTGCTCGACCACCCCGGCTTCGCCGCCCGCCAGCTCGGCCGGGACGCCCTCGCCGCGGACTGCCGCGCCTGCGAACTCGTCGAGGTGTGCGGCGGCGGGCACTACCCGCACCGCTACCGGGCGGGGGAGGGCTTCCGTCAGCCGTCCGTGTACTGCGCCGACCTCCAGGCCGTCATCCGGCACATCGCCCGCGCCCTGCACGAGGCCGCCACCACGGGACGGGCCGCCTCATGACCCACGGCACCGGCACCGGCACCGGCCTCCCCGCCCAGCGCAACGCCCCCGGCACTCCCGCACGGCCCGAGCCGACCGCACCGCCGGAGCGGCCCGAGCCGACCGCACCGCCGGAGCGGCCCGGGACGCCCGGCCTCGCCCGGTTCACCGTCAGCTCCCACACCCTGCGCGCCCTCGCCTCCACCGAACCCTCCGAGGAGGGCACCCGCCTCGTACGCGACGTACGCCGCTCCAAGCGGCTGCTCCTGCTGCGCGCCGTACTGGACGCCGCCCCCGGCGCGGAGACCGCCGAGCACTGGGCGCTGCTGGAGGAGGCCGAACGCCAGGACCCCGCGGCCGTGCGGGACGTCCTGCACTACCCCGCCACCGGCGTCTGGGCCGAGGAGACCCTGCGCCGCCTGCACGCCCCGCAGGGCCCCGCGCCCGACCTCGGGCACCTCGGAGCGCTCGCGGCGGCCGCCGCGCTCCGCGCCGGAATCGGCTTCAAGATGACCCTGCGGCCCGTCAACGGCCGCCTGGTGCTGCCCACCCTGGGCCTGCTCCGCCCCCACGGCCCCGGCCGGCTCGCCCTGACCGAACGCTCCTGGGACACCTCCGACGTCCTGCCGCTGCACGCCCTGCCCGGCGGCGGCCCGACCTCCCTCGACGACCTCGACCCCTACCGGGTCCCGCCCCCGGACCAGGACGCGGCCGCTGGCACGGCCCCCGTCCGCCCGGCCCGCCGGCTCACCCCCAGGGGGCACAGGCGCTGGGACATCCAGTGGGCCGGCGCGCACACCCTGCTGGAACGCTACGACTCCGCGCGCGCCGAGGAGACCGGCCGCCTGCTGCGCTCCGTCGTCCCGCTGGCCGGCGGCACCCGCTCCAGCGGCGCCACCCTGCCCGCCGCCGCCGGCTCCGTCCTGGCCCGTGCGCAGGCGCCGCCCGCCCTGGCCGCGACGCTGGTCCACGAGGTGCAGCACGGCAAGCTCGCCGCCCTCGCCGACGTCCTCACCCTGCACACCGCCGACCGCACCCCCCGCTACTGGGCGCCCTGGCGCGCCGACCCGCGCCCCCTGGAAGGGCTGCTGCACGGCACCTACGCCCACCTGGCCCTCGCCGGGTACTGGCAGCACGCCGCCCTCTACGGGGCCCGCGGCGCCTGGGCCCAGCACGCCAGGATCCGCGCCCAGGTCGCCGCCGTCCTGCCCGTCCTGCGCGCCGACCCCGCACTGACCGTCAGCGGCCGAGAGTTCGTCGACGGCATGGCCGCCGCCGAGCGCGCCATGGACGCCACCCCGCCCCCCGGCGACCAGCACGCCGCCGCGCGCCGCGCCCTGGCGCGCGAACGCCGCGCCTGGTGCGAGGCACACCCCGAACTCGCCCCGTTCGTGGGGGTATGACACCCCGTCCGCTGCGGTACCTTTCAAGCCAGCCCCTCCGCACCGCCCCGCACCCGTCCACCGCACGGACCCCAGGGAGACGGCCGCATGACCGGTACCGCCATGCGTCACGAACGCGACGGAGCCGCCCCCGCGCAGCGCTTCGTCATCAGCTACGCGGGCTTCAACCGCCCCTGGGCGGTGTGGATCGCCCACCGGCTGGAGGAGCACGGACACCGTGTCGCCCTCCAGCGCTGGGACCCCAGCGGCTCCGGCCTCACCGCCGCCCTCGACGACCTGGCCCGTGCGGGCGGCAGGGTCCTCGTGGTGCTCAGCGAGCGCTTCTTCTCGGCCGGCACCCACACCGACGAGGAGTGGAACGCCGCCCTGCGCACCGTCACCGCCTCCCACCCCGGCATGTTCGCCGCCGTCTGCCTCACCGACGCCCCGCTGCCCAGCGCCGTCGCCGTGCTGGAGAAGACCGACCTGTGGGGACTGGACGCCTACGAGGCCGAGTACCGCGTCCTGCGCCGGCTGGAGCTGCCCACCGACCGGATCGGCACCGAGAGCGGCCGCCGGGGCCCCCGCTTCCCCAACGACCCGCCCGAGGTCTGGGGCCGCGTCCCGCGCCGCAACCCGCGCTTCACCGGCCGCAACGACGTCATCGGCCGGCTGCGCGACGCCCTCACCGAGGCCCCGCCCGGCGCCTCCACCGTCACCCTGCTCGGGCTCTCCGGCGTCGGCAAGACACAGGTCGCCACCGAGTACGCGTACCGCTTCGCCTCCGAGTACGACGTGGTGTGGTGGGTGCCCGCCGAGGACCGGCCCACCCTGCGCGAGCGGCTCGCCGACCTCGCCCCCGCGCTCGGCCTGCCCCCCGGCTCCGGCAGCTACGGCGAGCAGATCCGGGCCGTACTGGAGGCGCTGCGGCGCGGCTCCCCGTACCACCGCTGGCTGATGGTCTTCGACGGCTGCGACCACCCCGACGACCTCACCGACCTGCTGCCCTCCGGCGCCGGCGACGTCATCATCACCTCCCGCAACCGCGAATGGGCCGCCCGGCACACCAGCCTCGTCGAAGTCCCCCTCTACGCCCGCCCCGAGTCCGTCACCTTCATCCGCCGCCGCGCCCGCCGGCTCACCGGCGACGAGGCCGACCAGCTCGCCGAAGCCCTCGAGGACTACCCGCTCGCCCTCGACCAGACCGCCGGCTGGCTCGCCGACTCCCCGCTCGGCGTCGGCGAGTACCTCACCCTCCTCCAGAACCGCCTCGACTCCCACGAGGCCGTCACCCTCTCCGACGACTACCCGCTGCCCTTCCCGACCGCGCTGGCCATACTCCTCAACAACGTCCGGGAGAACTTCCCCGACGCCCTCGCCCTGCTGCGGCTGTTCGTCTTCTTCGCCCCCGGCCGGGTCCCGCTGCGCCTGCTGCGCGAATTCCCCGCCGACGGCGTCCCCGAGCACCTCGCCGGCATCCTCAACGACCAGATCCGCTGGAACGCGGCCCTCAACAAGCTCGTCCAGTTCTCCGTCGTCCGCCTCGAGTACTCGGACCTCTCCGTCGAGGAGGGAGGCGGCCTGGAAACCGTCCAGCTGCACCGCATGGTCCACAACATCGTCCGCGAGAACCTCGCCGAGGACGAGGCCGAACAGCTCTCCCGCGCCGTCCGCCGGGTCCTCGCCGCCGCCGACCCGGGCCGCCCCACCGATTCCCGGCTCTGGCCCCGCTACGCCGAACTCGTCCCGCACCTCGACCACGCCGGGGTGCTCACCAGCAGCAACCCCCGCATCCAGAACTTCCTGCTGCACTGCCTGCGCTACCTGATCCTCGCCGGCGAATACCACACCTGCCTGCGGCTGTCGGAACGGACCGACGCCGTCTGGCGGGCCATGCTCGGCGACGACCACGACCAGGTGCGCGAACTCAGCTACCACTACGGCGGCGCCCTGCGCATGCTCGGCCACTTCCGGCAGGCCGAGACCCTCGCCCGCTCCGTCGCCGAGCGGCTCCTCGCCGAACGCGGCGACCGCGACCTGGAAACCCTCCGCGCCACCAGCACCTACGCCGGGGTCCTGCTCAGCACCGCCAAGTTCGACCGGGCCCGGGAACTGCTGGAGCACGCCTTCACCACCTACCGCGAACTCCTCGGCGAGGACGACTCCACCACCCTCGGCGCCCAGAACAACGTCGCCGTCGTCCTGCGCCTCCTCGGCCGCTACCAGGAGGCCTACGACACCGACCTGGACACCCTGCGCCGCCGCGAACGCGTCCTGCGCGTCCGGCACATCGCCACCCTCTCCTCCGGCATCGGCTGCGCCATGGGCCTGCGCCTGATGGGCCGCTACCGAGAAGCCCTGGCCCGCCAGGAACAGGGCCTCAAACTGCACGTCCAGGTCCTCGGGGCCAACCACCCGCAGACCCTGCGCGCCGAACACAACCTCGGCCAGTGCCTGCGCCGCACCGGCGACATCCCCGGCGCCGGCGCCCGGCTGCGCGGCGTCCTGGAACGCTCCACCCGGGTGTTCGGCGCCGATTTCCCCTGGACCCTGATGGTCGCCTCCGACTACGCCACCTACCTGCGCGAGTACGGCGACATCGAGGAGGCCCGCCGGATCTCCGAGGACGTCGTCCGCGGCTACCAGTCCCAGCTCGGCCTCGCCCACCCGTACAGCATCGGCACGGTCGGCAACCTCGCCCTGGTGCTCCGCGCCCAGGGCGAGCGGACCGAGGCCCTGAACCTGTCCGAACAGGCCCTCGTCGGCATGCGCGGCGCCCTCGGCGACGACCACCCCTGGACCCTGGGCTGCGCCCTCAACGCCACCGGGCACCGCAACATCACCGGCCGCCTGGAAGCCGCGCTGGAACTCAGCCGCGAGACCCTGCGCGGCGCCGAACGGGTCCTCGGCCCCGACCACCCGATGGCGCTCAGCGCCCGCACCGCCCTGGCCGCCGACCTGCGCTCGGTACGCGAGGACAGCGAGGCCTCCACGCACGAGGACAGGGCCCTGACGGCCCTCACCCGCACCCTCGGCCCCCAGCACGTCCACACCGTCTCCGCCCGCCAGCGCACCCGCCCCTACTGGGACTTCGAACCCCAGCCGTAGCGCACGCGGCCCGCCGCCCCACCCCGGACAGCCGGAAGGCCCGGCCCCCTCACAGGGGCCGGGCCTTCCTTCTCCGTGCGGGTCGCGCCGGCGACTACGCCTCGAAGACCTCGTTCAGCAGCAGCTGCTGCTCCGCCTGGTGACGCTTGGCGGAACCCACCGCCGGCGACGAGCCGTGCGGGCGCGAGATGCGCCGCAGGCGCTCGCCCGACGGGATGTCGGCGCCGACCGCCAGGTCGAGGTGGTCGATCAGGTTCAGCGCGATGAACGGCCACGCACCCTGGTTCGCCGGCTCCTCCTGCGCCCAGATGTACTTCGCCGCGTTCGGGAACTTGGCGATCTCCGCCTGGAGCTCGGCACCCGGCAGCGGGTACAGGCGCTCGATGCGGATGATCGCGGTGTCCGTGATGCCGCGCTTCTCCCGCTCGGCCTCCAGGTCGTAGTAGACCTTGCCGGCGCAGAAGACGACCTTGCGGACCGCGTTCGGGTCCACGGTGCTGTCGCCGATGACCGGACGGAAGGAACCGGTGGTGAACTCCTCCGCCTTCGACGCCGCCGCCTTCAGACGCAGCATCGACTTCGGGGTGAAGACGACCAGCGGCTTGTGGTGCGGGTTGTGGACCTGCCAGCGCAGCAGGTGGAAGTAGTTCGACGGCAGGGTCGGCATCGCGACCGTCATGTTGTTCTGCGCGCAGAGCTGGAGGAAGCGCTCCGGGCGCGCGGACGAGTGGTCCGGGCCCTGGCCCTCGTAGCCGTGCGGCAGCAGCAGCGTGACGCCGGAGGTCTGGCCCCACTTCTGCTCGGCCGAGGAGATGAACTCGTCGACGACGGTCTGCGCGCCGTTGACGAAGTCACCGAACTGGGCCTCCCACAGCACCAGCGCGTCCGGACGGGCCAGCGAGTAGCCGTACTCGAAGCCCATGGCCGCGTACTCGGAGAGCAGCGAGTCGTAGACGTTGTAGCGGGCCTGGTCGTCCGACAGGTACAGCAGCGGGGTGTAGTCCTCGCCGGTCTCCCGGTCGATGAGGACCGCGTGGCGCTGGCCGAAGGTGCCGCGGCGGGAGTCCTGGCCGGACAGCCGGACCGGGGTGCCCTCCATCAGCAGCGAACCGAAGGCGAGGGTCTCGCCCATGCCCCAGTCGATGGTGCCGTCGTCGATCATCGCCGCGCGGCGCTGGAGCTGCGGCAGCAGGCGCGGGTGGACGGTGACGCCCTCGGGGATGTTGACCTGCGCCTCGGCGATCCGCTTGACGACGTCCTGCGAGATCGCCGTGTTCACGGCGACCGGGAAGTCGGCCTGCTCGACCGGGGCCGGCGCGGCGACCGCGGGCTGCGTGGCGGCCTCGCGGACCTCCGCGAAGACCTTCTCCAGCTGGCCCTGGAAGTCCTGGAGCGCCTGCTCGGCCTCTTCCAGCGTGATGTCGCCGCGACCGATGAGGGACTCGGTGTACAGCTTGCGCACCGAGCGCTTCTTGTCGATCAGGTCGTACATCAGCGGCTGCGTGAACGCCGGGTTGTCGGACTCGTTGTGGCCGCGGCGGCGGTAGCAGATGAGGTCGATGACCACGTCCTTGTTGAACGCCTGGCGGAACTCGAAGGCGAGCCGCGCGACGCGGACCACGGCCTCCGGGTCGTCACCGTTCACGTGGAAGATCGGCGCCTCGATCATGCGGGCCACGTCGGTCGCGTACATCGAGGAACGCGAGGACTCCGGGGCGGCGGTGAAGCCGACCTGGTTGTTGATGACGACGTGGACGGTGCCGCCGGTGCGGTAGCCGCGCAGCTGCGACATGTTCAGCGTCTCGGCGACCACGCCCTGGCCGGCGAACGCCGCGTCACCGTGCAGCGCCAGCGGCAGGACGGTGAAGTCCGTACCGCCCTTGTTGATGACGTCCTGCTTGGCGCGGGCGACACCCTCCAGGACCGGGTCGACCGCCTCCAGGTGGGAGGGGTTGGCGACCAGCGAGACCTTGATCTGCTCGCCGTCCAGGCCGGTGAAGGTGCCCTCGGCGCCCAGGTGGTACTTGACGTCGCCGGAGCCGTGCATGGACTTCGGGTCGAGGTTGCCCTCGAACTCGCGGAAGATCTGCGCGTACGACTTGCCGACGATGTTCGCGAGGACGTTCAGGCGGCCGCGGTGGGCCATGCCGATGACGACCTCTTCGAGGCGGGCCTCGGCGGCCGAGTCGATGACGGCGTCGAGCAGCGGGATGACGGACTCGCCGCCCTCCAGCGAGAAGCGCTTCTGGCCGACGTACTTCGTCTGCAGGAAGGTCTCGAAGGCCTCCGCCGCGTTCAGGCGGCGCAGGATGCGCAGCTGCTCCTCGCGCTCCGGCTTGGTGTGCGGGCGCTCGATGCGGTCCTGGATCCAGCGGCGCTGCTTCGGGTCCTGGATGTGCATGAACTCGACGCCGGTGGTGCGGCAGTACGAGTCGCGCAGCACGCCGAGGATGTCGCGCAGCTTCATCATGGACTTGCCGGAGAAGCCGCCGACCGCGAACTCGCGCTCCAGGTCCCACAGGGTGAGGCCGTGCTCGGTGATGTCGAGGTCGGGGTGCTTGCGCTGCTTGTACTCCAGCGGGTCGGTGTCGGCCATGACGTGGCCGCGGACCCGGTAGGAGTGGATCAGCTCGAAGACGCGGGCGGCCTTCGTGACGTCGTCGTCGTGCGAGGCGTCGATGTCGCGGTTCCAGCGGACCGGCTCGTACGGGATGCGCAGCGACTCGAAGACGGAGTCGTAGAAGCCCTCCTCGCCGAGGAGGAGGTTCGCGACGATGCGCAGGAACTCGCCGGAGGCCGCACCCTGGATGACCCGGTGGTCGTAGGTCGAGGTCAGGGTCATGACCTTGGAGATGCCCAGCTTGTTCAGGGTGTCCTGCGAGGTGCCCTGGAACTCGGCGGGGTAGTCCATGGAGCCGACGCCCATGATGACGGACTGTCCGGGCATCAGGCGGGGCACGGAGTGGACGGTGCCCAGGCCGCCGGGGTTGGTCAGCGAGACGGTGACGCCGGTGAAGTCGTCCATCGTCAGCTTGCCGACGCGGGCGCGGCGCACGATGTCCTCGTAGGCCTGCCAGAACTCGAAGAAGTTGAGGGTCTCGGCCTTCTTGATGCCGGCGACGACGAGCTGGCGGTCGCCGTTCGGCTTCACCAGGTCGATCGCGAGGCCGAAGTTCACGTGCTCCGGCTTGACCAGGGTCGGCTTGCCGTCCTTCTCCGCGAAGGAGTAGTTCATCGACGGCATGGCCTTGATGGCCTGCACCATCGCGTAGCCGATCAGGTGCGTGAAGGAGATCTTCCCGCCCCGGGCGCGCTTGAGGTGGTTGTTGATGACGATGCGGTTGTCGAACAGCAGCTTCACCGGGACGGCGCGGACGGACGTGGCCGTCGGCACTTCCAGCGAGGCGTTCATGTTCTTGGCCACGGCGGCGGCGGGGCCGCGGAGCGTCACCAGCTCGGGCCCGGCGGGGGCCTCGGTGGCGGGCGCGGCCTTCTGGGCCGGGGTGGTGGCGGCCGGAGCCGGGGCGGGCGCGGCCGGTGCGGCGGCCGGGGCCTGGGAGGTGACAGTCACAGCAGGGGCACCAGAGGGGGTGGCAGGAGCAGGGGCAGGAGCTGACACAGGTGTGGGCGCGGCGGCGGGCGCGGCAGGCGCCGCCCCCGTGGCGGCGTCGACGGCCTGCGGAATCCCGGCGGTGGCGGTGGCGGCCTGTGCGGAGGCGCCGTCCGTCGTCGGGGTCTTGACGGCTTCGTCCGCCTTCACCGGGGCGGCGGCGCCCCCCGGCTTGTAGTCGGCGAAGAAGTCCCACCAGGCCCGGTCGACCGAATTCGGGTCCTGGAGGTACTGCTGATAGATCTCGTCGACGAGCCACTCATTCGCGCCGAAGCCTGAGGCGGGGTTCTTCCCGCCCTCTGCTGCGTCGGTCGTGGTGCTCGGGTTACTGGGGGACTGTGGCGACACGGCGGCAACCGCCCTCTTCCGCTTCACAAGGTATGGACAGCGGGGATAAAGGCTACGCCTCCCCGGGCGTGTGATGCAGGCCGGGCGGGACTTCCGTCGCGCAGGTCACACCGAACGGCGGGTTTCACCCATCGGAATGGCGGGAAACAAGCGTGGTTCGGGTAGGGGGCAGCCAGGTTGCGACCCCCTAGGCCTCGCACCCCTGACGACCTCGGGCACGTGTGGCCGAGATCATGTCCTTCCCCCTCGAACCCTACGTCAAGACGACACCTGTGAGCTGCCCGGAAGGGTGACGAGGATCCGGCAGCCCCGTGACGATTCGGCCACGCCGATGTGCCCGCCGTGCAGGCCCACGGCCCAGCGGGCGATCGCCAGACCCAGACCGGTGCCCCCGTCGCCCGCGCCGTCCCCGGCCCCGGCCGAGCCCCGGTTGAACCGCTCGAAGACCCGGTGCCGCTCCGCCTCCGGGATCCCCGGCCCCTCGTCCACGACCTCCAGCGCCAGGCTCCCCGGCGCCTCACCGGACCGGGCCCGGACCGTGACCCGGCCGTGCGCGGGGCTGTGCTTGACCGCGTTGTCGATCAGGTTCGCCACCACCTGGTGCAGCCGCTCGGCGTCCGCGTACGCGGTCAGTTCCGGAGGATGCACGTCCAGGTGAAGATGCACGTCATTACGGGTATGTCCGCCCGAACCGGACGTCAGCCCCGGCCGCCCGGCGGCCGCCAGCCCCGATTCCTTCAGCACCCCCGACAGGTACGGCCACACCTCGAACCGGCGCGCCTTCAGCGGCACCACCCCGTTGTCCACCCGCGACAGGTCCAGCAGGGTGTCCACCAGCCGGCCGAGCCGCTCCGCCTGCTTCAGCATGGTCCGCATGGTCTCCGGATCGGCCTCCGAGACCCCGTCCACCACGTTCTCCAGCACCGCCCGCAGCGCCGCGATCGGCGTGCGCAGCTCGTGCGAGACGTTCGCGACCAGTTCTCGACGGTGCCTGTCCTCCGCCTCCAGGTCGTCGGCCATCCGGTTGATCGTCGAGGCCAGGTCGCCGAGCTCGTCGCGGCGCCCGGCACCGCGCACCCGGCGCGTGTAGTCCCCGTGGGAGATCGCCCGGGCCACCGTCGTCATCTCGTCCAGCGGCGCCGTCAGGCCGTGCGCCACGAACTGGGTGATCAGCATCGAGGCGATCACCGAGAAGACCGTGATGAACCGCAGCTCCGTGGCCGTGCGCAGGGCCACCATCAGCAGCCCCGTGGTGATGAACACGGAGACCACGACGAGCACGCCCAGCTTCGTCTTGATCGAGAACGGCGAGTAGGGCCGCGGCCCCGGCCCGCGCGACGGGCCGCTCACGCCTGCGCCGGGGTCTCCAGGGCGTACCCGACGCCGTGGACCGTACGGATCCGGTCAGCGCCGATCTTCCGCCGCAGGGCCTTGATGTGGCTGTCGACCGTACGGGTCCCCGACGCGTCGGCCCAGTCCCACACCTCCGCCAGCAGCTGCTCCCGCGAGAGCACCGCCCGCGGCGTCCCGGCCAGGCACACCAGCAGGTCGAACTCGGTTGGTGTCAGGTGCACGTCCTCCGCCTGCACCCGCACCCTGCGCTGCGCGTGGTCGATCTCCAGGTCGCCCAGGCGCAGCGTCGCCCCGCGCGGGGCCGTCGCGGCCAGCGTGGC
Source organism: Streptomyces sp. NPDC034086 (assembly GCF_055575515.1). Classification (NCBI taxonomy): domain Bacteria; kingdom Bacillati; phylum Actinomycetota; class Actinomycetes; order Kitasatosporales; family Streptomycetaceae; genus Streptomyces; species Streptomyces sp. NPDC034086. Next base: position 558,909 of record NZ_JBVISM010000002.1, read on the forward strand.
CCGCTCCACCCGGCGCAGCAGGACGTGCACCCGCGCGGCCAGCTCGCGCATGGAGAACGGCTTCGTCATGTAGTCGTCGGCCCCGACCCCGAGACCGACCAGCATGTCCGTCTCGTCGTCCCGGGCCGTGAGCATCAGCACCGGCACCGGCCGCTGCGCCTGGACCCGGCGGCAGACCTCCAGCCCGTCGAAGCCGGGCAGCATGACGTCCAGCACCAGCAGCTCGGGCTGCCAGCTCTCGGCGGCCGCGACGGCGGCAGGCCCGTCGTACGCCGCCTGCACCTGGAAGCCCTCGGCCCGCAGCCGGGCCGCGATGGCGTCGGCGATGGTGCGGTCGTCCTCGACCACGAGCACGCGCCGCTGGGCACCTGGGGTGGCCGCGGCGACGTTGTGGGTGGTGTGTGTCTGTTCCATGTCCCGCCCCTGAAGATCCCGCGTGATGGGGTGCAGCGTAGAGGAGGCACCGGCCTGCGGCCATGCGGGGTTCGGACAGGAGCCGGGGTCATCCGGAATCAGAGATTCATCCCGTCGCGTCGAAACCGGGCAGCGCGTCCAGCACCTTCCGCAGGGCCGGGGCCAGCGCGGTCTCGTCGGCGGCGACCTCGAAACCGCCGTGCGCGAAGGCGTACGTGAACCCGTCGTAGACCGGCGGATCGGCCGTCGCCACCCGGGGCAGGCGCGCGAAGTCCGCCTCCCGCAGCGCGGACCGCAGGGCATCCAGCCGGGGCGGGTCCAGCCTCCCGGAGCGCAGGTCACGGGCCTCGCCGTCCGTCAGGGTCCAGGAGCCGTCGCCGCTGACGAGGACGGTACGGGACTGGCCGGCGAACCCCCCGCTGCGGGTGACGCGGACCAGGGTCCGCGCGGCGGGGGGCGGGGTGGGGGAGGGCGTCGCGGTGGCGGTGGTGGACGCCGGTGCCGGTGCGGAGGCCGGTGCCGAGGCCGTCGCCGGTGCGGAGGCCGTCGCGGGTGCGGACGCCGTCGCCGGTGCCGTCCGGGGCGCGGTCGCCGCCGTCGCCTCGGGGGCCCCGCCGGGTTCGCCGGCGCAGCCCGCCAGCACCAGCAACGCGCCCAGCGGCACCGCCGCCGCGGCCCCGGCCGCTCGGATCGCTCGCACACCCACCTCCGCAGGTACTCCGAAGAACACCGAGTATGGAGGCCCCGCCCCGCAACGGAAAGCACCCGGAGGCCGTCATCCGCCGCATCACCCCCTGGCGCTGGGTGCCCCCGCTGACGGCCGTCCTCCTCGGGCTGTGGGGGCTGCCGCGCGGCGGGAGCATGTGGCGCGACGAGTCCACCACCTGGCAGGTCGCGCACCGGCCCCTGGGCGGGCTGGCGGAACTGCTGGGCCGGGTCGACGCCGTGCACGGCCTCCACTACCTCCTGATGCACGCGGTCTTCGCCCTGGGGGAGGGGGGCCTGTGGGCGCTGCGGTCGCCGTCCGTGGCCGGCACGGCCCTCGCCGCCGCCGGGGTGGCCGCGGTGGCGCACCGGCTGGCCGGCGGGCGGGCCGCGCTGATCGCCGGCACCGCCTACGCCGTGCTGCCGCCGGTGCAGACGTACGCGCAGGAGGGGCGCTCGTACGCACTGGTCGCGGCCGCCGTGGCCTGGGCGACGTACCTGATGCTCCGCGAGCGGTGGGCCGCGTACGCGGTGGTGCTGCTGCTGGGATGCTGGCTGCACGAGTTCGCCGTACTGGCCCTGTCGGCGCACGCGTTCACCGCGTGGCGGGCGCGGGGCTGGCGGTGGGCGGCGGGCGCCGTCCTCGCCGGGCTGCTGCCACTGGCCCTGGTCAGCGCGCGGCAGGCGCAGGCGCAGCTGGGGTGGCTGGGGCGGCCCTCGTGGCAGGACTGGGCGGCGTACGCGGTGGTCGTGGCGGCGGTGGCCCTGCTGGCCCGCGGGGTCCCCGGCCGGAGGGCCGTCCGGGTCGCCGCCCCCCTGGCCCTGCTGCCGCCGGGGGTGCTCATCTCCGTCTCGGTGGTGCACCCGTGGTACGTCGACCGGTACGTCCTCTACGCGCTGGCCGGCCTCGCGGTGCTGGCGGGGGTGCGGCTGGCGGGGGTGCGGCCGGCGGGGGCGCGGGGGTGGTTGCCGTGGGCGCTGGTGGGGGTGCTGCTGCTGCCGTTCGGTGCGTGGTCGGTGTGGCTGCGGACCCCGGAGGCGCGCAAGGACGACGCGCTCGCCGTCGCGGCGGCGGTGCGGGAGCGGGCGCGGCCGGGGGACGCGGTGCTGTTCATGCCCTCGCGGCGGCGGGAGTGGCTGCTGTCGTCGCCGGGGGTGTACGGGACCCTGCGCGACGTGGCCCTGTCCCGGGCGCCGGTGGAGTCGGGGACCCTCCACGGCACGGAACTCCCGCCGGACCGCATCCGCGCGGCGGTCCTGGCGGCCCCGAGGGTGATCGCCCTGCTGGACCCGCCGGGCCAGCCCCTGGACCCGTACCCGGCGGAGGCGGCGAAGCGGGAGGCCCTGGCGGCGGGCTTCGAACGCTGCTCGGTGACGGCGGTGCGCGGGGCGCGGGTGGCGGTGTACGCGCGGTGGGGGGCGTGCGGGTGACCCTGGCCGGGTGGTTCGGGGGCGGGGTGTTGCCCTGCCGGGCGGTGTTCGGGCGGGGTGGTGCCCTGTCGGGCGGGGTGCGGTCAGGTGGTTTTGGGTCGGGGGCGGTGCCCGGGCGGGGTGTCGTCCGGGGCGGGCTTCGATGTTCGGCGCCTGTTCCGGGTTTGTCCTGCGGAGCGGTACCGCGCGCCGCATCCATCTCGTTTTAGCCCCGGACGACACCCCACCCCGCCCCCGCCCCCTCGCGTAGCCGTTTGGCCGTCCCGCCGCTGTGGCCTCGCAGGCGTGCTGCCGGCAACTCCAGCTTGGTCGGCAAACCCAGCCTCGCCGGCGTTTGAGGCGCGGGGGTCTGGGGGCGGAGCTCCGGGGAACGGGGGAAGGGCGGGGCAGGGGAACGGCCCCGCGCGGCGGTGGCGGCAGCCGCGGCGCCGCGGCGTTGCGTTAGAAAGGGGGCCGGCCCGTACCCGACCCAGGAGGTTCCGTATGCCCGTGACCGAGATACCCGGCCCCCTCGTCGGGACGGACTGGCTCGCCGCGCACCTCGTGGAGGTCGTCGTGTTCGACGCCTCCGTCGGGGCCCACCGCGGCGCCCCCGCGAGGATCCCCGCCGCGCGGCCCTTCGACCTCGACGGCGCCCTCTCCGACCACTCCGCGGCGGTCCCGCACACGATGCCCTCACCGGCGGCGTTCGCCGAGGCGCTGCGGGGGCTCGGGGTGGACGACTCCGACACGGTGGTGGTCTACGACGGCGCCGGGATCTACTCCAGCGCCCGGGCCTGGTGGATGCTGCGCGCGATGGGCTTCGACCGGGTGGCCGTGCTGGACGGGGGCCTGCCCGCGTGGGCCGCGGCCGGGCTGCCCGTCGAGGGCGAGCCGGCGGCGTACGACGGCCCGCGCGGCTCCTTCACCGCCCGGCCCCGCGCCGGGCTGCTGGTGGACGCCGCCGCGGTCACGGCCGCCCTCGCCGACCCGGCCGCCGCCGTGATCGACGCGCGTACCCGGGAGCGCTTCGCCGGCACCGCGCCGGAGCCCCGGCCGGGGCTGCGCGGCGGGCACATGCCGGGCGCGCTGAACCTGCCGTTCGGCGAGCTCCAGGGGCCCGGCGGGCTGATGCGCCCCGCCGGGGAACTGCGCGAGGTCTTCGGGGCGTTGGCGGGGGAGCGGGAACGGCTGTACTTCAGCTGCGGTTCGGGCGTCACGGCCTGCGTCCTCGCGCTGGGCGCCACCCTCGCCGGGTACGAGGGGCCGGCCGTGTACGACGGCTCGTGGAGCGAGTGGGGCCTGCCCTCGGAGCTGCGGCCGGTGGTGACCGGGCCCTGACCGGGGGTGGGGTTAACCCCACCACGGCTCCGGATACCCGCACCAGCGCGGACGGGCCCCGGGCCCGGCAGACTCGGCCGCATGCGCACCTTGACCCGCACCGCCCTCGCCGCCACCGCCGTGGCCCTCCTCCTGTCCGGCTGCTCGTTCGTGGAGGAGGCCAGGCTGAAGACCGCCGACGCGGACACCACCGTCACCGAGGCGGTCACCGCGGTGGAGCTGACGGGTCTCCGGCGCGGTTCCGTCGAGGTCGTGCCGGGCGGCGGCCCCGGGGTGGCCGTCCGCCGGGTCGTGCACTACCGGGGCGACACCGCGCCCGTGCCCGGTCAGCGGGTCTCGGCCGGGGTGCTGCGCTTCACCGACGGCTGCCCGGACCCGGGGGACACCTGCTGGGTCGACTACCGGCTGGAGGTGCCGGCCTCGGCGAAGCTCACGGCCGGCAGCAGCAGCGGTGACATCACCGTGACGGGAGTGGCCTCCGCCGAGCTGGAATCCTCCTCCGGCGACGTCCGGGCCGAGCGGATCACGGGCCCGCTGAGGATCCGCACCTCCTCCGGGGACCTGAGGGCCGAGGGCCTGTCGGGCTCCGAGTTCGAGTTCCGGTCGGGCTCCGGGGACGCCACCGTCGGCTTCGAGAAGGCGCCGGGCTCGGTGTCCTTCACGACCGGCTCGGGCGACGTGACCCTGAAGACGCCGCAGGCCCCGTACCGGGTGTCGGCCACCACGGCCTCGGGCAAGCGGGACGTCTCCTTCGCCGACGCCCCCGACGCCCCTTCCCGCATCACGGTGCGCACCGGCTCCGGCGACATCCGGCTCACCGTCCCGAGCTGACGGCGCGTACGGCCTCCGGTGTTGTTCGCCCCCGGCGAACGGGTGTGGGGGAACAATGGGCGGCGCAGAACCATTGAGTCGACGTAGCTCAACTTCACTGCCGGAGGGAAGATCATGGCTTCGACGTCCGTAACGCTCACCCTGCCCGTACTGCCGCTCGACGACGAGGTCGTGCTGCCCGGGATGGTCGTTCCCCTGGACCTGTCCGACGCCGAGGTGCGCGCAGCCGTCGAGGCGGCGCAGGCGGCGGCCGGGGACGGGAAGCCCCGGGTGCTGCTCGTGCCGCGCGTCGACGGGACGTACGCGGGGATCGGAGTGCTGGGGACCGTCGAACAGGTCGGGCGGCTCTCCGACGGGGATCCCGGGGCGCTGATCCGCGGGCGCGGCCGGGTCCGGATCGGCGCCGGGACCACCGGGCCGGGAGCGGCGCTCTGGGTCGAGGGCGAGAGCGTCGACGAGAAGGTCCCCGACCCGCTGCCCGGGGCCGTCGCCGAGCTCGTCAAGGAGTACAAGGCCCTCGCCACCAGCTGGCTCAAGAAGCGCGGCGCCTGGCAGGTCGTGGACCGGGTGCAGCAGATCGAGGGGGTCTCCGCCCTCGCCGACAACAGCGGGTACTCCCCGTTCCTGACCGTGGCCCAGAAGGTGGAGCTGCTGGAGACCATCGACCCGGTCGCCCGGCTCCGGCTCGCCGTCAAGGCGCTCACCGACCACCTGGCCGAGCAGGACATCGCCGAGTCCATCGCCAAGGACGTCCAGGACGGCGTCGACAAGCAGCAGCGGGAGTTCCTGCTGCGCCGCCAGCTGGAGGCGGTCCGCAAGGAGCTGCGCGAGCTGGGCGGGGAGAAGGAGGGCGAGGAGTCCGACGACTACCGGGCCCGCGTCGAGGCCGCCGACCTGCCCGAGAAGGTGCGGGAGGCCGCGCTCAAGGAGGTCGACAAGCTGGAGCGGGCCAGCGACCAGAGCCCGGAGGGCTCCTGGATCCGCACCTGGCTGGACACGGTGCTGGAGCTGCCCTGGAACGAGCGCACCGAGGACGAGTACGACATCCAGGGCGCCCGGGCGGTCCTCGACGCCGAGCACGCGGGCCTGGACGACGTGAAGGACCGCATCACCGAGTACCTCGCCGTGCGCAAGCGGCGCGGCGAGCGGGGGATGGGCGTCATCGGGGGCCGCCGCGGAGGCGCCGTGCTAGCGCTCGTGGGCCCGCCCGGCGTCGGGAAGACCTCGCTCGGCGAGAGCGTGGCCCACGCGATGGGCCGCAAGTTCGTGCGCGTGGCCCTCGGCGGCGTGCGGGACGAGGCCGAGATCCGCGGCCACCGGCGGACCTACGTCGGCGCCCTGCCCGGCCGCATCGTGCGGGCCGTCAAGGAGGCCGGGTCGATGAACCCGGTCGTGCTCCTCGACGAGATCGACAAGGTCGGCTCCGACTTCCGGGGCGACCCGGCGGCCGCCCTGCTGGAGGTCCTGGACCCCGCGCAGAACCACACCTTCCGGGACCACTACCTGGAGGTCGAGCTGGACCTCAGCGACGTGGTCTTCCTCGCGACCGCCAACGTCCTGGAGGCCATCCCCGAGGCCCTCGCCGACCGCATGGAAGTGGTCCGCCTCGACGGGTACACCGAGGACGAGAAGATCGTCATCGCCCGTGACCACCTGCTGCCCCGCCAGCTGGAGCGTGCCGGCCTGACCGCCGAGGAGGTGGACCTCCAGGAGGACGCGCTGCGCAAGCTGGCGGGCGAGTACACCCGCGAGGCCGGCGTGCGCACCCTGGAGCGGTCCATCGCCCGCCTCCTGCGCAAGGTCGCCGCCCAGCACGAGCTGGGCGAGCGCGCGTTCCCCTTCGCCATCGGAGCGGGCGAGCTGCGCGGCCTGATCGGCCGGCCGCACCACGTCCCGGAGTCCGCCCAGGACCCGGCGGAGCGGCGTACCGCGGTGCCCGGCGTGGCCACCGGCCTCGCCGTGACCGGGGCCGGCGGCGACGTCCTGTTCGTCGAGGCCTCGCTCGCCGACCCGGAGACCGGCGCGGCCGGACTGACCCTCACCGGCCAGCTGGGCGACGTCATGAAGGAGTCGGCGCAGATCGCCCTCAGCTTCCTGCGCTCGCACGGCGCGGAACTGGAGCTCCCGGTCGCCGACCTCAAGGACCGGGGCGTGCACATCCACTTCCCGGCGGGCGCCGTCCCCAAGGACGGCCCGAGCGCGGGCATCACCATGACCACCGCGCTGGCCTCGCTGCTGTCCGGCCGCCAGGTGCGCACGGACGTGGCCATGACCGGTGAGGTCTCGCTGACCGGACGGGTGCTCCCGATCGGAGGGGTCAAGCAGAAGCTGCTCGCCGCGCACCGCGCCGGGCTGACCACCGTGATCATCCCCAAGCGGAACGAGGCCGATCTGGACGACGTCCCGAGCGAGGTGCTGGAGGGGCTGGAGGTGCACCCGGTGACGGACGTCCGCCAGGTGCTGGAGCTCGCCCTCACCCCGGCCGCGGTGTCCTTCGACCAGGCCGCCTGACCGGCCCCGGCCCCTTCCCCGACGGCCCGGAGGACCCCCACGGCGGGGCCCCGGGCCGTCGGCGCGCCCGCTGCGAAATACTGGTCCCGAACAGGGGTGCCACAGTGCGCCCCGCCATCGATGGGAGCGGCACGTGCACGGCAGCGAAGACCAGGAGTTCCTCGCCCTGGAGCGGGAGCTGTCCGTCTTCCTGAGGCGTGCCCGGGCCTCCTCCGGAGAGATGGCCCGCGCCCTGCACCCCGAGCTCGAACCGGCCGCGTACGGGCTGCTGGTCCGGCTGGAGGCCGCCGGCCGCCAGCGGGCCACCGAGCTGGCCGCCTACTTCGGCGTCGGCAAGGCCACCATGAGCCGCCAGCTGCGCGCCCTGGAGGTGCTGGGGCTGGTGGCCCGCGAGCCGGACCCCGCGGACGGCCGCGCCTTCCTCGTCGGCCTCACCGCGGAGGGCCGGGAGCGGTTCCTGCGCGTACGGGGCGCCCGGCGCGAGCGGTACATGCGCAAGCTGGCGGACTGGGACCGCGGCGAGGTCGCGGAGCTGGCCCGCCTGCTCAACCAGCTGAACTCCGGCGAGGAGTAGGCCGTCTCTTCCGGATCTTGCCGGTCAGGCAAGATCCGGAAGAGACGGCCTGGCCCCCGCCGGGCGGCTCACAGCTCCGCGTACACCGCCGAGGCGTCGTCGTGCCGCTTGTACCGGGCCGGCGGGCGCAGCGGATCCGACTCCACGGCCCGGACCCGCCCGATCAGCCCCTGCGCGCCCTCCTTGCGCAGCACGTCCAGGCAGGCCGCCCAGTCGCCCTCCCCGAACGTGTCCGTCCAGCGGCTCGCCCCGTCCGTCAGCGCGGCCACCGCCCGCACCTCCGCGCGCGGGGTGCGCCCGGTGAGGGCCCGGGCCGCCACCGCCGGGTCCGCGGCCGCCGTGAAGAAGCCCCCCTCGGCGTTGCGCAGCGCGTCGGTCGCCGCCACCGAGCCGCGCACCTCGCCCGGCACCCGGTCCAGCCGGTCGTCGAGCACCGGCGTGACCGCGCCGCCGGGTCCGCGGAGCAGGAGCACGGAATCCGAGAGCACGAGGTGCTCCACGTACGCCGCGTCCCAGCGCACCATCACCACCGTCGCCTGGGGGGTCCGGACGTGAGAAAGGTCACAGGTGCCGCGGTGCGCGTCGGCGGTGTCGGCGATGGCCCGGGCCAGGACCGCCTCCAGGGGCATGTCCCGCCGCGATCCGGACAGTTCGGTCAATCGGCCGCCGAGCCGGGTGGAGAACCAGGGCACTCCGTGCACGCATCCGTCGTCCCCGCGGGGCGGGGTGACCCCGTCCAGGACGATCACGACGCCCCCTCCCGAAGCGGGTGCCGACGCCGACACCCAGTCCTGATTGGGGTGTTCCGGGTTGCCGGGTTCGGAGGCCAGGTCGATGCGCATGCGGGCATTCTGCCCGGCGGGACCCGGCCGAGGGCGGCAGGTCCGTACCAATGCCGGCGGCGGGGTGCCGGACCGCCCGACGGCCCCGCCCGCCCGCTCCCCGCGAGATGTGGGCGCGCATACTGCCAAAGCCCGCCGCGTTCTTTCAACCACCCGTCCACGGCGGGCCCCTGACACGCGGTGCCCGAGTTGGTCGGCCCCTCCTCCGTGATGTTCACTCCTTCGAGTGGCCGGGTGGGCGATGGGCGGCTCTCCTCCCAACACACTGCGAAGGTCTGAGGCGGTACGAGGGGGCAGGGGGCGTTTACTTGTTGACCGGCCGTTACCTCGGCCACACGAGTAGACGAGCACGAGCACACGTACAGGATTGCGAGCACCGGTGCAGAAGAAGCGGTCTCGGAAGAACGGCACCGCCAGCGCCGACGGACCCGCCAAGGCAGGACGGCGCGTACGCGTCCGCAGCAGGCTGGTGGTCGGAGTAGCAGTCGCCGGACTCACCGTCCTCGCGGCAGGCACCCCCGCCGTCGTCTCCGCCACGAGGGAACTGAACGACTCCCAGCGCCTGGTCACCCTGGCGGAACAGACCCGGCACGCCCTCACCCTCGCCCACCTCCTCGGCGACGAGCGCGACGCCGTCGTCGAGTACGCGGCCAAGGGCCGGCCCGGCAACGCCAAGGGCACCGTCGACGAACGCACCGCGCGCACCGACCGGCAGATCGCCGAACTCAAGCCGGAGGCCGACGCGGAACTCGCCCGCGCCCTCGGCAAGGTCAAGGCCGTCCGCGCCGAAGCCGTCGACGGCAAGGGCACCGCCCTCGCCGCGCACCAGGCCTACGCCGCACTCCTCACCGAACTCCTCGCCCCCGGCGACCGCCTCGCCGAACTCACCCCGCCCCGCGCGGAGGCCGCCCTGGCCGTCACCCGGCCCATGGCCCCCCTCGGCCAGGCCGTCGACCAGGCCTCGGCCACCCGCGGCCTGCTGCTCGCCGCCCTGTCCGTGCCCCGCGCCGAGCAGGCCCCGAACTCCGCCGCCGCCGACGAGCTCACCGGCGCCGCCCAGCGCTCCCGGGTCCGCGAGCAGGCCGCCCTCGACGACTTCGCGCGCGCCGCCCGGCCCGGCGTACGCCAGACCCTCGCCGCCACCGTCACCGGCCCCGAGGTCAAGGCCGCCGAGGACCACCTCAAGCGGCTCACCGACCGGCCCACCCTGACCCCCGCCGACCGCAGGGCCACCGACGCGCAAGCCGTCTCCACCGCCCTGACCGCCCGCATCGACCGGATGCGCTCGGTGGAGTCCACCCTCGCCGGCGACCGGGCCACCGCCTTCACCACCCTGCGCGACGACGACGTGACCCGGCTGGAGCTGATGGTCGCCGGACTCGGCGTCCTCTTCCTCTTCGTCGTCGGCTTCTCCACCGCCGTCGCCCGCTCCCTCACCCGCCCGCTCTCCGTGCTGCGCCGCGGCGCCGAACGGCTCGCGACCCCCGAGGGCTCGCAGGAGCCGGTCCGCTTCACCGGCCGCAACGACGAGTTCGCCGAGGTCGTGCGCCACCTCAACGCCGTCCGCGAACAGACGGTCGCCCTGCACACCAGGGTCGCCGGGCTCGACGCCGACCGCCGCCGCCTCATCGGCCGCAACGAGGCCCTCGCCGGCGGCCGCGACGCCCTGGAACAGGAGCTCAAGCAGTTGCGCGCCGGGCTCGAAGAGCACCGCCGCATCATGTCGACGACCTCCGTCTCGCTCTCCCTACGCACCCTCGGCCTCGTCGAGCGCCAGCTCGCCGTCATCGAGGAACTGGAGTCCAAGGAAGGCGACCCGGACCGGCTCGCCACCCTCTTCAAGCTGGACCACCTCGCGACGGTCATGCGCCGGCACAACGAGAACCTGCTGGTCCTCGCCGGACAGGAGCACGGGCACGGCCAGAGCCTGCCCGTGCCCCTGGTCGACGTCATGCGGGCCGCCGTCAGCGAGATCGAGCGCTACGAGCGCGTCGACCTCGCCGCCATGCCCTCCTACACCCAGGTCGCCGGACACGCCGCCGACGACATCTCGCACGTCCTCGCGGAACTCCTCGAGAACGCCACGACCTTCTCCCCGCCCGAGGCCAAGGTGAAGGTGTCCGGCCGGCTGAACGACGCCGGCGACGTGGTCCTGTCCGTCGTGGACGAGGGCATCGGCGTCACCGAGGACCGCCTCGCCTCCCTGAACACCCGCCTGGCCACCCCCGACGCCTACGACGAGGAACCCGAGGCCGAACATGGCCTCGGACTCGGCCTGTACGTCGCCGGACGGCTCGCCGCCCGCCACGGCGTCAGCGCCGAGCTGCGCGCCGGCCGGCACGGCGGCCTGGAGGCCCTGGTCGTGGTCCCGGCGGCCCTGCTGCCCGACACCCCGCCGGCCTCCCCGGTGCACACCCTGGGCACGCCCGGCGCCCCCGCGTTCCAGCTGCCCGGCGTGATCGCCGAGGCCAACGAGAACACCCTGCCGCCGCGGCTGCGCACGGCCCCGGCCGAGCGGGACGCGGCGGACTCGGCCGGCGCGGATGCCGAGCCCACGGCCCAGGCCGGGCCGGTGTCCGCGGACGCGGAGCCCGCCAAGGTGGTCACGCTCGCCGAGGCCTTCGAGGCGGAAGCGGGCGAAGCGGCCGGCGCCGGCCGGGACACCGCGGAGCAGGAGCCGTCCGGGGCCGAGGCCGAGGCCGCAGAGGCCTCCGCGGCCTCCGCGGCCGGAACCGCCGAGCCCCACGCGTCCCTGGAGCCGCGCGACTCCGACGAGCCCCGCGACTCCCACGACTCCTACGAGTCCGACACCTTCGACGCCGGGTCACTGGTGGCCGAGGCCTTCGGTGCCGGGGCCTTCGCCGAAGCGCGGCCCGCGCAGCCGTCCCCGGACACCGGGCTCCCCCCGGCCGACCAGGTCGTCACCGCCGCCCCCGACGCCGGACAGACCCCCGACGCCGGACAGACCGCCGGCGTCGAGCCCCCCAAGGTGGTCACCCTGGCCGAGGCCTTCGACGAGGAGGCCCCCGGGGGACCGGACACCGCGCCCGGTGCACCCGTACAGGACGAAGGACACACCGAGTCGGCGCCCCACGCCGAACGGTCCAGCCACCGGCGGGCCGCCGACGCGGAGGACGGCTTCGTCCCCCGCCAGGGCAGCCACCCCGAGCCCATGGCCGAGCCCGCCACCGGAACCGTCACCGCCAAGGGCCTCCCCAAGCGGACCCCCCGCTCCGTGGCGGCCCCCGGCACCGCACAGCCCGCGGCGGTCCGCCCCGAGCCGCGCCGCGTCGACGCCGAGGAACTGCGCCGCAGGCTCGGCGGGTTCTACCAGGGCGCCCAGGACGGGCGCCGGGTCGTCGCGGCGGAACTCGCCCAGGACCGCCGGGACCCGCAGGACCTGGGGCAGGGGCACACCGACCAGGGGGACAGCGCACAGGAGGCACGCACATGACCGCGCCCAGTACGTACGGACTGAGCACCCAGGCCCGCAACCTGCAGTGGCTGCTGACCGACCTGGTCGAGGAGGTGCCCGGCGTCAACTCCGTGGCCGTCGTGTCCTCGGACGGGCTGCTGCTGCTCTCCTCCGAGCCGGCGGCGGAACCCGCCCCGGGCGACCGCCCCAAGGGCCCCCGCGGTGCCTCCGCCGACCTCGCCACCATCGTGTCCGGGCTCGGCAGCCTCACCACCGGCGCCGCCGCCCTCATGGAGTTCGGCACGGTCAAGCAGACGATGGTCGCCATGGAGAACGGTTCCGTCTTCGTCATGTCCATCAGCGACGGCTCCCTGCTCGGCGTGCACGCCACTCCCGACTGCGACATGAGCGTCGTCGCCTACCACATGGCGCTCTTCGTCGGCCGCGCCGGCCACGTCCTGACCCCCGAAGTCCGCAGTGAGCTGCGCCAGTCGATGGAGAAGACCCCGTGAGGAGTACGGCCTCCGACCGGCTGCCGATACGCGGCGCCGACCGCCGTCCCGCCCGCGTCCGCCCGTACTCCCTCACGGGCGGCCGCACCCGCTTCACGCAGGTGCTGCTGGTGGAGACCTTCGTCGCCACCCTCGACAGCGGCCCGGCCAAGACCCCCGACCGCATGCCCGAGATGCGCGCCATCGTCGAGGTGTGCCGCCGGATGCGGACCATCGCCGAGATATCCGCACTGCTGAAGCTGCCGCTCGGCGTGGTCCGGGTCCTCGTCGGCGACCTCGCCGACCAGGGCCGGATCCGCGTCTACGGCACGGGCCACGGCACCGGCCGGCCCGACCGCGCGCTGCTCGAAAGGGTGCTCAGTGGCCTCCGCCGTCTCTGACTTCGCCTCCGCCGTCACCGACGCCGCCGGGACGCCCGGCCCCCTGGACGACGAGCCCGTCCAGCCGTGGCAGTACGACCGCTCGCGCGCGCCCGTCGCCGTCAAGGTGCTCGTCGCCGGTGGCTTCGGCGTCGGCAAGACCACCTTCGTGTCCTCCGTCTCCGAGATCACCCCGCTGCGCACCGAAGCGGTGATGACCCAGGCCAGCGTCACCACCGACGACCTGAGCGGGACCCCGGACAAGAACACGACCACCGTCGCCATGGACTTCGGGCGCATCACCCTCGACGACGACCTCGTGCTCTACGTGTACGGGACCCCCGGCCAGGAGCGGTTCTGGTTCATGTGGGACGACCTCGTGCGCGGCGCCATCGGCGGCCTGGTGCTGGCCGACACGCGCCGGCTGCGGGACTGCTTCCCGGCGCTCGACTACTTCGAGACCTGCGGGCTTCCGTACGCGGTCGCCGTCAACCACTTCGAGGGCTCGCGCTCCTACGACGTCGAGGACGTGCGGGAGGCGCTCACCATCCCGCCGGACGTGCCCGTCGTGATCATGGACGCGCGGCGCCGGGACACGGTCGTGGAGTCCCTGCTGACCCTGGTGGGCCACGCGCTGGACGCCACCCCCGCATAGGCGGGCCCGCTCCCGCACGGGCGGGCGCGGTGCGCTGACACCGCGCGCGGGCCCGGCACGTGCCGAAGAAACCCTCCCCCCGAATCGAGAACGTGAGATGCGCAAGATACTCGTCGTCGGGGCCGGCCAGTCCGGTCTCCAACTCGCCCTCGGCCTCCAGGCGAAGGGGTACGAGATCACCCTCATGTCCAACCGGACCCCCGACGAGATCCGCACCGGACGGGTCATGTCGACGCAGTGCATGTTCGACACGGCGCTCCAGCACGAACGGGACCTCCAGCTGAACTTCTGGGAGAGGCAGGCCCCGAAGATCCAGGGCCTGGGCGTCTCCGTCGCCGCCCCCGACGGCTCCCGCGCCATCGACTGGCTCGGCCGCCTCAAGGGACACGCGCAGTCCGTCGACCAGCGCGTGAAGATGGCCGGCTGGCTGGACACCTTCACCCAGCGCGGCGGACAGCTGGTCATCCACGGCGCGTCCGTCGCCGACCTGGACTTCTTCTCCCGTACGTACGACCTCGTCCTCGTCGCCGCCGGCAAGGGCGAGCTCGTGTCGATGTTCGGCCGGGACGCCGCGCGCTCCCCCTACGACGCCCCGCAGCGCGCCCTCGCCGTCGCGTACGTCCACGGCCTCGGACCGCGCCGCGAGCACCTGGAGACCGAGGCCGTGCGCTGCAACCTGGTCCCGGGCGTCGGCGAACTGTTCGTCATGCCGACCCTGACCACCTCGGGGCGCGCCGACATCCTGTTCTGGGAGGGCGTGCCGGGCGGACCCCTGGACGTCTTCAAGGGGGTCAACGACCCGGCCGAGCACCTGGCGCTCACGCTGGAGCTCATGGAGAAGTTCACGCCGTGGGAGTACGCGCGGGCGACCAAGGTGGAGCTGACGGACGCGGGCGGCACGCTCTCCGGCCGGTACGCGCCCGTCGTCCGCAACCCCATCGGCCGCCTCCCCGGCGGCGGCCTGGTCCTGGGCGTCGCGGACGTGGTCGTCGCGAACGACCCGATCACCGGGCAGGGCTCGAACTCGGCCGCCAAGTGCGCGGCCTCGTACCTCTCCTCGATCCTCATGCACGGCGACAAGCCGTTCGACGAGGCGTGGATGAAGGCGACCTTCGACAAGTACTGGTTCACCACCGGCAAGCCGGTGACCCAGTGGACCAACGCCATGCTGGGCGTCCCCCCGGAGCACGTGCTGAACCTGATCGGCGCGGCCGGGCAGCTCCAGCCGGTGGCGGACCGGTTCGCCAACGGCTTCGACAACCCGGCCGACTTCGACGCGTACTTCTACGACCCCGAGGACACGGCCGACTACCTGGCGGAGGTCTCCGCCTCCGCCGCCGGTCCTTCCTCCGCCGAGTAGCCCGTGTCGTCCCCCGCCGTCGCCGCCTCCGGGAGCGGCGGCGGGGTGAACTCCTCCAGCGGCGTCCCCTCGGGGTCCGGGCGGACCGCCCCGAGCAGCGGGTTGGCGGCGATCGGCGACACCTTCACGGCGGCCCCCGGACGGGGTGCCTGGATCACCTTGCCGTCCCCGAGGTACAGGGCCACATGGGTGGCCTTCGGGAAGTAGACCACCAGATCGCCCGGGCGCAGCCGGTCCAGCGGCACCCGGGTCAGCCGCGCCCACTGCTCCTGACTGGTCCGGGGGATGGACCGCCCGGCATGCTCCCAGGCCCGCGAGGTCAGCCCCGAGCAGTCGAAGGAGGCCGGCCC
Organism: Streptomyces sp. NPDC034086; assembly: GCF_055575515.1. Lineage (NCBI taxonomy): Bacteria > Bacillati > Actinomycetota > Actinomycetes > Kitasatosporales > Streptomycetaceae > Streptomyces > Streptomyces sp. NPDC034086. The sequence goes on from NZ_JBVISM010000002.1 coordinate 574,188, forward strand.
CTCCGCGCCCCACACGTACGGTTTGCCGATCTGCGCCGCCGCGTACCGCAGGGCGGCCCCGCCGGCGGCGGTCGGCGTCCCCGTACGGGCGGGCAGCCGGCCCGAGTCCAGCAGAGAGCGCTGCGCCCCGGCGGTGACGGCCGCCTCGCGCGCCCCGAGCCCGGCCAGCTCCTCGGGGGTGAGCGCGGCCAGCAGCCGCTCCACCTCCTTGAGCCGGCCCGTGACCTCCCGCTGGGCCCGCTCCTGCTGCGCGGCGAGGGCCCGCTGCTCGTCGAGGGCCTTGCGGGCGGCTCCGGCGAGCGCTCCCGCCTGCTTGCGGTCCCGTTCCAGCCGCGCCACGACCGCCGCCCGCCGGGCACCCTCGCGGGCGGCGAGCCGTCGCTGGTCGACGGCCTGCTGGGGGTCCCCGGAGAGCAGCAGCCGCAGGTACGGGGAGAGGGCGCCGCCGTGGGCCCCCTGGTACTGCTCCCGGGCGAGCCGCCCGGCGGTGGCCCGCTCGGAGTCGAGGGCGGAACGGGCCCTGCCGAGGGCGGTGGTGAGACGTTCCTCCTCCGCCCGGCGGGCCTTGAGCGCCACGTCGGCGGCGTTGTAGGCCTCGCTGGCCTCCTCGGCCCTCTGGTACAGGCCCTGCAACCGGACGAGCAGCTCCCCGACCCCGCGGGCGGGCGCGGCTGCGGCCGCGGTGGCGGGCGCGGTGGCGGGCGCGGTGCGGGCTTGGGGGAGGGGACCTTCGGCGACGGCGGGTCCGGGGCGCGGTGCGGGCTCGGCGTGGACGGGGGGCGGGGAGCCAGCGGTGACGAAGACGGCGGCGAGACACACGGTCCGCAGTAGTCGTTTTGTCATGTAATCACCTCCGCCGCCCGATGCTGCCACGCGAACCCGCCCCCTCCCCCGAGCCCGACTGGCGGGTCGAGGCCGGTCACCCGGTTGGGCGGGGCGGGGTTCCGGGGGCGGGGGTTCTGCGGGGCGGTGTCACAGTCGGTTTGGGGGTTTCCCGTCAGTCCCATCGTCCTTCCGTGTCGGGCCGGTCCCTCAAGGGCGCTCCTTCGTCGCGTCGCTGCGCGATGGCCTCCGGCCACCCTTGACCGACCGTCCCGCCCCGGAAAGACAAGGACTGCCGAGAACCCCCCAAAGAAACGGGACGGTCCAGAGGGGAAGCACTCCCGTATCAGCGATGTGACGGGGTGGGGCGGGCCCTGACCGTGTCCTGCATGCGGGCCCCCAGAGACCCCCGGCCGTCCACCCGGACGCGTCAGATCGCTACGCGCTCCTGTCGGCATAGCGTCCGACGACCGTCCGGGGCTGATCCCTGCACGAAATGTCGATCAGAGCCCCATCGGGGAGCGGTGGGCGCGTCAGATCGCTACGCGCTCCTCCCGGCTTAGCGTCCGGCCGCCGTCCTGGGCTGGTACCTGCACCACATGTCGATCAGGGCAGCGGAGGAAGCGGGCGGACGCGTCAGGCGGACTGTCCGGGGCTGATGGTTTTCAGCACTGCAAATGGCCCTGGCACCTAGGCTGTTCGCTGTCGAGCTGCACAGAGAAGGGGCAAGGCCGTGTCCTCCGATGCACCCCCCGACCCGTACGACCACCCTGTCGCATTCGGGCAACGTGTTCAGATCTACCGCACTCGCCGAGGTATGACCCGTGAGCAGCTGGCCGGGCTCCTCGGCCATCATCCGTCGTGGGTCAAGAAAGTCGAGACGGGCGCCATGAGAATGCCGAGACTGCCCGAGGTCCTCGCCATCGGCCAGGCCCTCCGTGTCCGTCGCCTCAATGACCTGGTGGGCGACATCGGTACGGGGCAGAACACCGATCTCTTCCTCGGCCCCGGGCATGACCAGTTGCCTGCTGTCCGTGCCGCGCTCACCGCCTTTCCGGTCGGTGATGACCGGCAGGCCCCCTCCCAGGCGTTCCTGCGAGCGGCCCTGGACGCTGCCTGGGCGGCCCGGCACAAGGCGTCGAACCACCGGGCGGTCATCGGTGCCCTGCTGCCGGGACTGATCCGGGACACGCAACTCTCGGTGCGGCAGGCGGAGACCGCCGCCGAGCGCCGAAGTGCGCTGCGCCTCAAGGCGGAGACCTATTTCCTCGCCCAGTTCTTCGTCGCCTACCAGCCGGACCCCTCATTGCTCTGGCGGGTCACCGATCGCGGTATGAGTGCCGCGCAGGAATCCGAGGACCCCCACGCCATGGCCGTCGCTGCCTGGCTGTCCGTACAGGCGCACCGTGATTCCGGCCAGTACGACGAGGCGGACGACGTGGTCCAGCGGGCGCTGCGCCTACTGGAGCCGGGGCTGGCGGATGCGGCCGTGGAGGTCCGGGCGATGGTGGGCGCGCTGCGGGCGGAGGCCGGGTTGACTGCCGCGAGGCGCCGCGAGACCGGCGCCGCCTGGGGGTGGTGGGAGCGAGCGGACCGTGTGGCCGAGGGGCTTCCCCACGGTTATTTCCACCACGTGACGAGCTTCGGTCGCCCGGTGATGGGTGCACACGGGGTCAGCGTGGCGGTGGAACTGCGCACCGCCGGTGAGGCCGTACGGCAGGCCGCCGGTCCGGAGACGGCGGTGATCCCGTCCTTGCCGCGCCGGGCCCGCCACCGCATCGAGCAGGCGCGCGCCTACCACCTGGACGGACAGCCGGACGTGGCGCTCGCGACACTGGAACAGGCCCACGCCGTGGCTCCGGACACGACCCGGTACAACGGGTACGCACGGGCCATCGTGCTGGAGGAGACAGCCTCGCGGCTGCCCGAACGCCGGCAGCGAGCCAGTCGCCTGGCGGTGGACATCGGTCTGCTGGCCGCGTAGCGGGAAGGGGCCCGGACCGGGCCCCTCCTTTCCGGCATCCCTCCCTAACGTCGTGGTTCAGCGTCCTGACGACGGTAGGAGTGGCCCGTGAACCTGTGCAGCTGTACCCGCGACGAAGCCTCGGACACCCTTGTGGTGCGGGTGGAGGTCATGGCGGAACCCAGTACGGATCTCCTCGACCCGGCGTTGGCCGGCTGGGAGCGCTTCCTCGGCACCTTTGCGGGGGCGCGCGATGAGTGAGTGCTACGAGTACGTCCCCCACCGGCTCCTCCGTCAGCGCGTGCGCGACATTGCTTCAGGTGCCGAGGGCGTCCTGATGGCGGTGATCAACGAGAACGTCTCGAACACCGGGATCGAGCACTGGATGGAACTCGCTTACATCCATGGCGCCTCGGGACGTGAATTCACCACCGCCGTGGCCAACGTCCAGCCCGCTTATGACCAGCCCAGGACGGCCGCCGGACACTGGGCCGGGAGGAGCGCGTAGCGATCTGACGCGCCCACCGCTCCCGGATGGGGCTCTGATCGGCATTTCGTGCAGGTACCGGCCCAGGACGGTCGCCGGACGCTAAGCCATGGGGAGCGCGTAGCGATCTGGCGCGTGGGGGTGGACTGCCGAGGGTCTCTGAGGGGCCCGGATGCCCGGCGGACCGACGTCCGCCCACCTCGTCTCATCGCTGATGCGGGAGTGCTTCTCCTCTGGTCCGTCCCGTTTCTTTGGGGGGTTCTCGGCAGTCTTTCGGCTTTCCGGGGCGGGCTGGTCTGTCAAGGGTGGCCGAAGGCCATCGCGTAGCGACGCGACGAAGGAGCGCCCTTGAGGGACCGGCCCGACACGGAAGGACGATGGGACTGACGGGAAACCCCCAAACCAGCCCTGATACCGCCCCCTAGGCTTCCGTCCCCGTGCCCCCGCTGCCCAGCAGGAGGGCCTTCGCCCTGGTGAACTCGTCCCGCGTCAGGAGACCCTCCCGGGTCAGGTCGGCCAGCTGCGTCAGCTCCGCCACCAGGGCGCCGGCCGCCACCAGGCCGCCGACCGGCGGTGGGCCGGCTCCCGCCCCCACCCCGCCCGCTTCGGGTGCTTCCGCCGTGCCCGGCTGCTCCTCCGTCTCGGCGACCGGACCCGGACCCGGTGCCTCCCCCCAGGGCCGCCCGTCGCCCTCCCCGAACTCGTCCTCCTCCCCGAACCCCTCCACCATCGCCTCCCCGGTGTCCTCCGCCTGGGCCCACTCCGCCGCGCCCGCCGCCCGCCGCAGCAGCCCGCGCAGCAGCGGGCGGCCCGCCGGGCGGACCGCCGCCCTCACCGTCACGCCCACCGGCCGGATGAACATCACGCCACCCCCACCCGCTCCGCCGGGATGCGGACCGAGCCGACGATCCGCCCGCCCGCGGCCCGTACGGCGATCGCCGCGTCCTGGGCCCAGACGTGCTCGACCACCAGCAGCAGCGCGCTGCTGCCCCGGTCCAGGAGCTCCGCCGCCTCCTGCACGTCCTCCGGGCCGATCAGCCGGGCCACGTCACGGCCGGCCAGGATGCCCCGCAGCTCCACGAACTCGTCGAACTCCGCCGCCAGGACCTCCCCCGACGCCGTCTTCGTCGTGACGAGCCCGTCGATCAGCCGGACCACCCCGGTCTTCCGCAGCCCCATCACGGCCTCGACCGCCGGGACCCGCAGCTGTTCCTCCGGGAAGGCGAGGACGATGAACTCCACTGGTCCCATGCGCCGGGGCTCCTCACTCCTGTCGCTGCTGACCGTTTCTGACGACTCTTCGGCACCCTATGACATAAGCGGACATACCAGCCGCGACCTTGCTACGTTTCCCCGTATGACCGCTCTGACGGCGAAGGTGACGGAGCCCGCTCCGTCCCCGCCCCCCGACGGCCGTGCCGCCAAGCGGCGCGGCATCGAGCTGGCGCTCCTCGCGGGCGCGGTCCTGATCTCCGTACTGGGCCACCTCTACGTGGGCCTCGCGGCCGACGGCGCGCCCGGCCGGGCGGGGGCCGCCCACCCCGACGCCCCCTACCCCGCCGCCCCCTACGCCGCCGGGCTCGGGGGCGCCGCGCTGCTCGCCCACCTCGCCGTCCGGTTCAGGGCCCCGTACGCCGATCCGCTGCTCCTCCCGATCGCGGTCCTGCTCAACGGGCTCGGCCTGGTCCTCATCCAGCGCCTCGACCTCGCCACCCCCGGGGAGCCCGGGGCGGAGGACCAGCTGCGGTGGTCGGCGCTCGGGGTGGTGCTCTTCGTCCTCGTGCTCGCCCTGCTGCGCGACCACAGGGTGCTGCAGCGGTACGCCTACCTGTCCGTGACCGCCGCTCTCGTGCTGATGCTCGTCCCCGTCTTCTTCCCGGCCGTCAACGGCGCCCACATCTGGATCCGTTTCGCGGGGCTGTCCTTCCAGCCCGGGGAGTTCGCCAAGATCCTGCTGGCCCTCTTCTTCGCCGCCTATCTGGCCGCGAACCGCACCGCCCTGGCCCTCACCGGCCGCCGGCTCTTCTGGAAGCTGCGGCTCCTGCCCGGCCGGGTGCTCGGGCCGATCCTCGCGATCTGGCTGCTCAGCGTCGGGGTGCTCGTCCTGGAGCGTGACCTCGGGACCTCTCTGCTCTTCTTCGGGCTCTTCGTGATCATGCTGTTCACCGCCACCGGGCGGATCGGCTGGATCGCCATCGGGCTGCTGCTCGCCGCCCTCGGGGCGTACGCCGTCGGGACCTTCGAGCCGCACGTGCACAGCCGCGTGGACGACTGGCTGAATCCTTTCGCCTCCATCGAGCGCGGCGACGGCCCCGGCCAGCTCGCCCAGTCCCTCTTCGCCTTCGCCGCAGGCGGCCTGCTCGGCGCCGGGCTCGGGCACGGCCAGTCCTTCCTCATCGGCTTCGCCGCCAAGTCGGACTTCGTGCTCGCCACCGCCGGGGAGGAGCTCGGCCTCGTCGGCCTCACCGCCATCCTGCTCCTCTACGGGCTCCTCGTGTCCCGGGGGTTCCGGGCCGGGCTCGCGCTGCGCGACCCCTTCGGGCGGCTGCTCGCCACCGGGCTCGCCTCGATCGTCGCCCTCCAGGTGTTCGTCATCGCGGGCGGCGTCACCGGCCTGATCCCGCTCACCGGCATGGCCATGCCCTTCCTGGCGCAGGGAGGCTCCTCCGTGGTCACCAACTGGATCATCGTCGCCCTGCTGGTCCGGCTCAGCGACAACGCCCGCCGACCCGGACCCGGACCCGGCCCGGGACCGGGCCCCGGACCCGGCCCGGAACCGGGGGAGGCCCCCGCGTGATCCGCTACATCCGCTGGTGCGCGTACTTCTGCGCCCTGCTGCTCGCCGCCCTGCTGGCCAACGTCGCCCGCGTCCAGGTGTGGGAGTCCGCCGCCTACGGGGCGAACCCGGCCAACAAGCGCCCCGCCATCGCGCGCTACGCCGAACCGCGCGGCGACATCCTGGTCGACGGCAAGCCCGTCACCGGCTCCCGCGACAGCGGCCAGCTGCTGCGCTACGAACGCACCTACACCGACGGCCCGCTCTACGCGCCCGTCACCGGATTCTCCTCCCAGACGTACGGGACGAGCTTCGTCGAGCGGGCCGAGGACGCCGTCCTCTCCGGCACCGACCCGGGGCTGTCCGCCTTCCCCCTCTGGTACGACCTCTCGCGCGGCCGCCCCGGCGGCGGCAACGCCGAGACCACCCTGCGCGCCGCCGTGCAGCAGGCCGCGTACCGGGGGCTCGGGGGCAAGCGGGGCGCGGTGGCCGCCGTCGAGCCGGCCACCGGCAGGATCCTGGCCCTGGTCAGCAGCCCCTCGTACGACCCCGGCCTGCTCTCCGGCACCGGTACGCGGGTCAAGGCGGCCTGGGCGCGGCTGAACGCGGACCCCGCGAGGCCGATGCTCAACCGGGCGCTGCGCGAGACCTACCCGCCCGGATCCACCTTCAAGATCGTGACGGCCGCCGCCGCCCTCGACGCGGGCGTGGTCACCGATGTGGACGCACCCACCCGCACCCCCGACCCGTACCGGCTGCCCGGCACCAGCACCGTGCTGCCGAACGCGGCCACCGGCTGCGCGGAGGCCTCGATGGCGGAGGCCGTGCAGTGGTCCTGCAACACGGTGATGGCCGACATCGGCGTGCGGGTGGGGCTGCGCGGCATGGCGGAGGCGGCCGCCCGCTTCGGGTTCAACGACGAGGGGATGCGGGTGCCGTCGTGGGTGTCCCGGTCCAACTTCGACACCGACATGAGCCCGGACCAGCTGGCGCTCTCCTCGATCGGGCAGTTCAACACCCGGGCCACCCCGCTCCAGATGGCGATGGTCGCGGCGGCCGTCGCCAACGGCGGCGAGCTGCGGACCCCGTACCTGGTGGACCGCACGACCCGGGACGACGGCTCCCCGCTGCGGCGCGCCGACCAGCGCACCCTGGGACGGGCGATGAGCCCGGCCACGGCGCTGCGCATGCAGGAGCTGATGGTGAAGGTGGTGGAGGACGGCACCGGGCGCAACGCGGCGATCCCCGGCGCCCGGGTCGGCGGCAAGACCGGCACCGCCCAGCACGGCGTCGGCAACGCCGGCACCCCGTACGCCTGGTTCATCGCCTGGGCCCGCGCGGAGGACGAACCGCAGCCGGCGGTGGCGGTGGCGGTCGTGGTCGAGGACGCCTCGGCGGTGCGCGGGGACATCAGCGGCAACGGCGCGGCGGCCCCGATCGCCCGGGCGGTGATGGAGGCGGCACTGGCGGAACACTGACGCGCGAGGGTCCGAAGGCGCCGGGGAGGTCCCCCAGCCGGCCCGGCCGCCCTCAGGCCGGGGCGGCGCCCTCCTGGATGGCCGCCTCGACCTCCGCCACCCGCGCCCGCTCCTCCGCCGCGAAGCGCTCGCGGTCCAGGGTCTCGGCGATCTCCTCGTCCTGGGTCATCAGCAGGTCGAGGTTGGAGTCGCCCATCTCGAAGACTCCCATCTCCAGGTACGCCTTCTGCAGCCGGTCCCCCCAGAGCCCGATGTCCTTGACGCAGGGCACGATCCGGCTGAACAGCAGCTTCCGGAACAAGTGCAGGAACTCCGACTGCTCGGTGTACTCCACCGCCTCCCGCCGGGGGACGCCGAAGTTCTCCAGCACCTCCACCCCGCGCAGCCGGTCGCGCATCAGGTAGCAGCCCTCGATCACGAACTCCTCGCGCTCGCGCAGCTCGGCATCGGTCAGCTGCCTGTAGTAGTCGCGCAGGGCCATCCGCCCGAAGGCCACGTGGCGGGCCTCGTCCTGCATCACGTACGCGAGGATCTGCTTGGGCAGCGGCTTGTCCGTCGTGTCGCGGATCATTCCGAAGGCGGCGAGCGCCAGCCCCTCGATGAGCACCTGCATGCCCAGGTAGGGCATGTCCCAGCGGGAGTCGCGCAGGGTGTCGCCGAGCAGCCCCTGGAGGCTGTCGTTGATCGGGTAGAGCATCCCGACCTTCTCGTGCAGGAAACGCCCGAAGATCTCCGCGTGACGGGCCTCGTCCATGGTCTGGGTCGCGGAGTAGAACTTCGCGTCCAGGTCCGGGACCGACTCCACGATGCGCGCCGCGCACACCATCGCACCCTGCTCACCGTGCAGGAACTGGCTGAAGTTCCAGGCGCTGTAGTGCCGTCGCAGCTCGCCCTTGTCCCGTTCGGTCATCCCGGCCCAGTGGCGGGTCCCGTGCAGCGTCAGCATCTCGTCGGGCGTGCCGAGGGGGTCGTACGGGTCCACCTCGATGTCCCAGTCGATGCGTTTGGCGCCGTCCCACTGCTTGTCCTTGCCCTTCTGGTACAGGGCGAGGAGGCGGTCGCGGCCCCCGTCGTACTCCCAGCTGAAGCGGGCCGCACCGGAGGCGGGGACCGGCCAGACGCTCTCGTGCGGGGCCTGGGTGTAGAACTCGTGCGTCGACACGGATGCCTCCTCGTCTCGCGTACTGCCGCGCGTGGGCGGACAGTTGGCAGCGTCACACGTTGGTAGACGCGGGGTCAACAAGTCGTGCGCGAGGGATTGACGACCTTGCTGACAAGCAGTCTCATAAGAGGTGACCGCAGGTAACCCGACCGACCGCGAGGGACCCGGAGCCATGACGACCGTGACGGAACGAGCCGCGCTGAGGGACGCCCTCGGCCTCCTCAAGGACCGCGAGCAGATCGCCGAACGACTCCTCGAGTCCTCCGCCAAGCACTCCTTCGACCCCGACCGGGAACTCGACTGGGACGCCCCGCCGATCGACGGCACGTACTACTGGCCGCCCGAGCTGCTCTCCCTCTACGACACCCCGATGTGGAAGAAGATGGGCGAGGAGCAGCGCATCGACCTCTCCCGCCACGAAGCGGCGTCCCTCGCCTCCCTCGGCATCTGGTTCGAGATCATCCTCATGCAGCTCCTGGTCCGGCACATCTACGACAAGCCGCTGACCAGCAACCACGTCCGGTACGCCCTCACCGAGATCGCCGACGAGTGCCGCCACTCGATGATGTTCGCCCGCATGATCCAGAAGGCCGGAGCGCCCGACTATCCCGTCACCCGGCTCAACCACAACCTCGCCCGCATCCTCAAGACGGTCTCCACCACCCCCGGTTCCTTCGCCTGCACCCTGCTCGGCGAGGAGATCCTCGACTGGATGCAGCGCCTGACCTTCCCGGACGAGCGCATCCAGCCCCTGGTCCGCGGAGTGACCCGGATCCACGTCATCGAGGAGGCCCGGCACGTCCGCTACGCCCGCGAGGAACTGCGCCGCCAGATGCTGACCGCCCCGCGCTGGGAGCGGGAACTCACCCGCATCAGCTGCGGCGAGGCCGCCCGCGTCTTCTCCGTGGCCTTCGTCAACCCGGCCGTCTACGAGAACGTGGGCCTCGACCGGCGCGAAGCCGTCGCCCAGGTCAAGGCCAGCGGCCACCGCCGCGAGGTGATGCAGACCGGCGCGAAGCGGCTCACCGACTTCCTCGACGACATCGGCGTGCTGCGCGGCGTCGGCCGCAGGCTCTGGCGCAGCTCGGGCCTCCTCGCGTAGGAGGGTCGTCTACGCTGCGGGCATGACCGTACGGGCCTACCGCAGACTGAGCGTCGAGGAGCGGCGAGCCCAGCTCCTCGACGCCGCGCTGTCGTTGTTCGCGCACCGTGCCCCGGAGGAGATCTCCCTCGACGACGTCGCGGAGGCCGCCGGCGTCTCGCGCCCGCTGGTCTACCGCTACTTCCCGGGCGGGAAACAGCAGTTGTACGAAGCCGCCCTGCGCTCGGCGGCCGACGTCCTCCAACTGTGCTTCGCGGAACCGCAGACCGGCCCGCTGACCCAGCGGCTCTCCCGGGTCCTGGACCGCTACCTGGCCTTCGTCGACGAGCACGACGCCGGCTTCGCCGCCCTCCTGCAGGGCGGCAGCGTCGTCGAGACCTCCCGCACCACGGCCACGGTGGACGGCATCCGCCGCGCGGCCGCCGACCAGATCCTCCTCCACCTGGACGTCCCCGCCCCGGGGCCCGGACCACGGCTGCGGATGATGGTGCGCACCTGGATCACGGCGGTCGAGGCGGCGTCCCTGATCTGGATCGACGAGGGGAAACAGCCGGAGGCCGCCACCCTCCGCGACTGGCTGGTGGACCAGTTCATCGCCCTCCTCACGGCCACGGCGGCCACCGACCCCGAGACGGCGTCCGCCGCCCGGGCCGCGCTCGCGCTGGAACCGCCGGAGGGCCCGGTGGGCGTCCTCGCCCGACGCGTCATCCCACTGGTCTCCGAGGCGGCCCACCTGCTGTGACACTGGTGGGGTGAGAAGCGAACCGACCCCCTTCGAGGGCGGGCCGATGGACGGCCGGGTCCTCCCGATCCTCGTCGGCCCGACGGGCCACCCGCCGAAGTGGTACGAGATCCCCGTCCCGGCCCCGGACGGCGGACCCCCGACGGTACTGCTCTACGAGCGGGTCCCGTCGGGGTACACGAAGCGGCTGGGACTCCAGAAGGGGTGGAAGTACACCTTCTCCCCGACGGGCCGGAAGCCCAAGCCGCGCTGGCCGTGGGGAAGGCCGGGGCGGGGCGGGGCCTCACGCTGAGGGCACGAGTGCCACCGGTCCGGGGCGTGGCCGTATGAGGCGAACCGGTGCGTCCGTCACCATGGGATACTCCCCGGAGAAACGTGCGGGCACCGCCTGGTGAACGGTAAAGGGGCGGGAGAGTGCCTGTGTGGAGAGCAGCGGTCAGGGCTGTGGCCGCGACGGCCGTCGTGATGGCGGGTGTGACCGGCTGCGGCGGTGGGGACGCTGGGGACCCCCGTCCGGATACGTCCGCAGCCTCGAAGGCGGCGGACCGGGACGAGGTCGACCGCGACGTCGAGGAGGCCACGGCCGAGGCAGGGATGATCGGGCTGTCTCCGTCGGTGGCCCCCGAGGTCAAGGGACCGTCCGGTACGCAGCTGGCACCGTGCACGACACTGTGGTCCGGCCGCCCCGACGCCCCGGTCGGCCAGGGAACCGGGGCCGGACCGTACGAGGCCGTCGTCAGGGCACTGGAGAAGCGGGGATGGCGGCGCGAGAGCCGCAGCGAGCGGGGCGAACTCGTTCTCGTCTCGCTCAAGAAGGGCGACTGGAGCATCCGTGGCAGCCTCAAGGAGACCGACCGCGTCGACGTGATCAACTTCGTGGGCGTGCACGCCCGATGCGCCCCCGGCCTGCCCGAGCTCCCCGAACTCCTGACCCTCCTTCTGGCGTAGCGGACGGCACTGCGGACCACCACCTCGCGGCTCCCCGCCGCATGGCCCTTGGGAACGCGCGGGAGGTCACCCCGCACTACCGGGGCATGGGGACGGTGGTGTGACGGGCTCGGGGACGCCGTGACGTTGCCTTCAAGGCGCCTCTACGGGCTCGTAGAGCACGTCGGTTCGGAGGATCGTTTTCGTTCCCTCGAGAAGCGGGGCCGAGTCGTGAAGCGTCCGATGCCAGAAGAGGAGGGCATCGCCCGGTTCGGGGCGGTGGGCGCTCAATATTTCCTCGGGCTCTGCGAGCCGCGGCCAGTCCGAGAAGTCGCGTTGCGCAAAGGGGAGGTCGTTCTGCTTGTCGGCGATGAACCGCGTTTCTCCGCCCACCGCCTCATACGCCAGGTAGACGACGACCGTCAGATGCGTTCGCATCCCATCGGGCGCGAAATAGGGCGAATCATAGTGCGGAACGAGGAATCCGCCCTGTTCGTAGGTGATGAAGCGCATGCGCGGATTGACGGCCGCCGGCCTCCAGACCCTTCCGTCTGAATCCGTCGGATCGTCCGGTCCTGCTTCAGACGACAGAAACGTCCGCAGCCTGCGGTAGAACTCTGCCGCCAAGGCTTCGGAGTCAGCCGTCGCACGGTAATAGCCGACCGGATCTCCCTCCGCGTAGTTGGCGGCAATGCCGTCCAGACCCACCGGCGCGAAGCGCTGAGCCGCGAGTTCGGCCGCGAATGCCGCGACTTCGGCAGGGCTGAGGAAATGGCGAATCACCCTGGCGTCGACATGTGGGATCTCCGACGCGGTCGGGGCCCATGAGTCATCGGCGGATATTCGGCTCAGCGTTGCTTCGGAGAGGTCGAAGGGATTCACCGGCATGGCGAACGTGGTCACTTTACCGTCCTGTGGTGATCGTCGAAGGGATTTCTTCGGCAGGAGAGAAGGCTCGCCGTCCGAGTTCACGCAGCGGTCACATCAGGCGTTGGGGTGCCCGCAGCCTTCGTGCCGTCTCTGCCCGGTGCTCGACGTCACAGCCGTGCGAGCGGTGGCGGACCGAGGCTCCTGGAGTCGATCCCCGCAGGGAGCGGGGGCCGCCGCGCGCTTATCGTCATGCTGACGAGATTAGACGGGAGGAACCTGCAAAGCAACCTGGGCGTCCCCCGCGTGGCGAACCTGACGGCAGGTCAAGGCTGCTCGAAGGACGCGGAGTCGGAGCGGACAGAGCCCTTGTCGCCGCAGCCGGATGGGCGAGGCGGAGCAGCAGGGCGCTGTGTGCGCGGAAACCCGGCCGAGATCCGCGCTGCACTCCCCGCAGCAAACTCCCCGGCGAACTTGGGGCCCAACGTCGACGGAATCCGCGTCGACGCCCGGGGAAGAGGAACCCCGCCCTGGAGGACCTTGATGCGTAGCGATCTGACGTGCCCACCGCCCCCGAAAGGGGCTCTGCTCGGCATTTCGTGCAGGTATCAGCCCCGGCCGGTCGCCGGACGCCATGCCGGGAGGAGCACGTAGCGATCTGACGCGCCCGGGTGGACCGCCGGGGGTCTCTGGGAGCCCGAATGCCCGGCAGGCCGACGCCCGCCCACCCCGCCTCATCGCTGATACGGAAGTCCTTCCCTCTGGACCGTCCCGTTTCTTTGGGGGGTTCTCGGCAGTCCTTGTCTTTCCGGGGCGGGACGGTCGGTCAAGGGTGGCCGAAGGCCATCACGCAGTGACGCGACGAAGGAGCGCCCTTGAGGGACCGGCCCGACACGGAAGGACGATGGGACTGACGGGAAACCCCCGAACCAGCCCTGACACCGCCCGAGGGGCTACCGCCCCCGAACCCCCGCCCCGCCGGAACAGCCCCCGCCCCGCCCCCCGCTCCGCCCGCGCCCCCGAAAAACGAAGATCAGCCGTCCGTGCGGCCGCGTCGCAGCATCGCGTAGCCCAGCCCGGCGGCGCCCACCGCCGCGATGCCGCCGCCTGCGGCGAGCAGCAGCACGCCCTCGCCGGGGCCGTCGGCCAGGGTGTTCAGGCGCAGGGCCTCGGCCGTACCCGGGGCGCCGGAGCGGTCCCGCGCGGCGGCGTCCACCGAGGCGGGTACGACCTGGCCACCGCCACCGCCACCGCCGCCGCCACCGCCGTGCGGGGTCCGGGTCCCGGTCTTGTGCCCGTCGCCGCCCACCGCGTGAGAGCCGTCTCCCCGGACGGTCTCGCCGACCCAGGAGGACAGCCGCCCGTCCGGACCCAGCGCGGCGTGCAGTTCACCGGCGGCACCGACCCCGGTGGCCCCGTCGCGGCTGGTCAGCGTCACGACCGTGGCTCCGGCGCGCAGGATCTCGGCCTGGTAGGCGTCCTTCGCGACGCGGTACACCTTCGCCGTCGACCGGCCGTCCGCGAGGGAGATGCTGCTGACGAGGGTCCGCTGCGCGCCGGAGGCGGCCGGTGCCGCGTCGGCGAGCGCTGCGGCGGCCGGCAGGGCCAGCAGCGCACCGGCGCAGGCGGTCACGGCGGTGGCGCGAACGATGGCACGGCGGCGGGCGGTGTCCACGGGGTTCCCTCGGTTGGTCAGCGTCTGGTGCTTCCGGACGGCTTCCGGACGGCACAAAAGTAGGCCCCGGCCGTTGCGGTAGGGCGATGGCCTTGTAACAGGAAGGCAGCAGGGACCCGACGGAGCTGTTACACAACCGAGGGATTGCCCGGGGCAGCGCCGCCTGCTCCCATGGAGGGCGGGGGTGAGGCCGATGCGCGGACTCAAGGTCCTTCCGAGCGGCAGGCCCGGCCGCGGCCGGCTCTACGTCAACCGGCCGGACGGCCAGGCGGTGGCCTGGTACGACCGGCAGGCCAACCGGATCAGCGTTCTGGCGGAGGACCAGCGCGAAGCGGTACTGGCCGCCCTGCGCCCGTACTTGACCCGTGGCTGGACCATCGGCCCGCCCCCCGTGCCGACCGCCGCGGAGCTGCGCTGCCTGAGCCTGCCGCCCGACGGGGACCTGGCCCCGAACCGGCCCGGCGAGACCCTGCTGGGCGAGCTGGCGTACGGCTCACCGGGCAGCCGCGCCCGGCTCCGCATGCGGCAGGAACTCCAGGCCCGGCAGCGTACGGGTGCGGAACTCGACCTGCTGGAGGCGACGGACTGGCGGGCCCTGCACGACGTCCCGGTGCCCGGGCTCGGGCTGCTGGACCACCTGCTCATCGGCCCGCCGGGCGTCCTGGCCGTGCGTACCGTCCCGGGCCGGCGCCAGCGCGTCCAGGTCGGGGACCTGCTGCTGACGGTGGGCCGCGCCGAGCCCCGGCCCGACCCCCGCTGGATCCGCCGGGCGGCGGCCTGCGCCGCCCGGGTGCTGGACGCTCCGGTGACCCCGGCCCTGGTCCTGGCGGACGCCTCCCGGGTGGTGGTGGCCCCGACGCAGCAGGACGTCCTCGTCCTCCAGCCCCCGACCCTGACGGCCGTGCTGCGGGCGGTGCCCGCGACCCTCAAGCCCCCGGAGGTCGAAGCCCTCTTCGCCCGCGCCCGCGCCCGCCCCGCGTGGGGCTGAGCAGGCCCCGCCGCCCCGCCGCGCCCCGCCGCTCGGCCGCCCCGCCGCGCCCCGTCACCCCACCGCACCCCGCCGCGCCCCGTCGCCCGGCCTTCCTCAGGCCGAACTCCGTTTGCGCGGAGCCGCCTTCCTGGCCGCGCCGGCGCCGGCCGTCTTCTTCGCGGCGGCGGCCGAAGCGGACTTCGCCGTGGACTTCGCCGTGGACTTCGTCGCCGACTTCGCGGTGGACTTCGTCGCCCTGGAGGCGGACTTCGTGGCGGCCGAGGTGGACTTCGTTGCGGTCGAAGTGGACTTCGCGGCCCGCGACTTGCCCGAAGCGGCCGCCGAAGTGGACTTCGCGGTCGTATTCTTCCCGGACGCCGCCGTCTTGCGGGCGCCCGAGGCCGTCGACTTCTTCCCGCCCACCGCCTTCGGCGCGGCGGGTGCCGCGCCGCGCCGGATGGGAGTCACCCGCGCCTCCGTGCCCTCCTCCGCCTCCGTGCCCTGCTCGTCCCCCGTGCCCTGCTCGTCCTCCGTCTCCGCGCTCCCCTGACCGCCGCCGCGCGAGGCCTTGGCGGCCCGGACGCTGTTCTCCAGCGCCGCCATCAGGTCGATCACCTGCGCCCCGGCCGGCTCCACCACGGCCTCCGACGGCTCGAACGCCCCGTCCGCCTTCGCCGCGATCATCGCCTCCACGGCCTCGCGGTAGTCGTCGTGCAGGGAGGACATGTCCACCTCGCCGAGGGTGGCCATCAGCGCGTCGGCCAGGTCCAGCTCCGCCTCCCGCACGGTCACCGACGCCTCGGGGGCCACCCCCTCCGGCGCCCTGATCTCGTCCGGCCACAGCAGCCCGTGCATCGCGATCACGTCGTCGACGACCCGCAGCATGCCCAGCCGCTCCCGCCCCCGCAGCGCGTACTTGGCGATCGCGACCCGGCGGCTGCGCTTGAGCGCCTCCCGCAGCAGCGTGTACGGCTTGGCCGCCGTGGCGCCGTTCGCCGCGAGGTAGTACGCGGCGTCCATCTGGAGGGGGTCGATCTCCTCGGTCGGTACGAACGACACGATCTCGATCGTCTTCGCCGTCGGGATCGGCAACCGTGCCAGGTCCTCCTCCGTGATGGGGATGATCGACCCGTCCGCCTCCTCGTACCCCTTGCCGATCTCGACGGAGGGCACCTCCTCCCCGTCCAGCTCGCACACCTTGCGGTAGCGGACCCGGCCGCCGTCGGTCACATGGATCTGGCGGAAGGAGATCGAGTGGCTCTCGGTGGCGTTCACGAGCTTGATCGGGATGCTGACCAGGCCGAAGGAGATCGCCCCATTCCAAATGGATCGCACGGTTCCTCCTGATTCGTGGCAATCTCATCGTATGACGCCGATCACGATGGTGGAGGGGCGTCGCATCGCGCTCAGCAACCTGGACAAGGTCCTCTACAAGGGGACCGGCTTCACCAAGGGCGAGGTGCTGCACTACTACGCCACCGTCGCGGACCCCCTCCTCGCGCACATCCAGGACCGCCCCCTCTCCTTCCTGCGCTATCCGGACGGTCCGGACGGTCAGCTCTTCTTCACCAAGAACCCTCCGCCCGGCACACCCGCCTGGGTGAAGACCACCCCCGTGCCCCGCTCCGAGGACGAACGGGCCGAACAAGTGGTCGTATCCGGGCTGGCGTCCCTGATGTGGGCCGCCAACCTCGTCGTGGAGTTCCACACCCCCCAGTGGCGGGCCGGCGCCCCCGCCGTCGCCGACCGGCTCGTCCTCGACCTCGACCCCGGCCCGCCCGCCACCGTCGTGGAATGCTGCACCGCCGCCCTCTGGCTGCGCGAGCGCCTCGCCGCCGACGGCCTGACGGCGTACGCCAAGACCTCCGGCTCCAAGGGCCTGCACCTGGCCGTGGCGCTCGAACCGGTCTCCTCCGCGCGCGCGTCCGCGTACGCGAAGGCACTCGCCCAGGAGGCCGAGGGCGAGCTGCGCGGGCTCGTCGTGCACCGCATGACCAAGGCGCTGCGCCCGGGCAAGGTGTTCGTCGACCACAGCCAGAACGCCGCCGCCAAGACCACCGCCGCGCCCTACACGCTGCGCGCGCGGCCCCTGCCGACCGTCTCCGCGCCCGTCTCCTGGGCCGAGGTCGAAGCCTGCCGCGACCCCTCCGACCTGGTGTTCCTCGCCGACGACATCCCGCCCAGGCTGGCCCGCGACGGTGACCTCCTCGCCCCGCTGAACGACCCCGGGCAGGCCGGGAGCCTGCCGTGACCCCGCGCGTGCGGGTCGCGCTCGCCGCCGCCGTACGGACCCTGCCGCGCGGGGCGGGACTGGCGTACGAACCGAAGTTCGACGGCCACCGCATGGTCGTGCTGCGCACCGAGGAGGACGTGGTGCTCCAGGCCCGCTCCGGGCGGACCGTCACCAGCGCGTTCCCCGATCTGGCGGCGGCCGCACGGCAGTTGCCCGCCGGTACGGTGCTGGACGGGGAGGTGGTCGTCTGGCACGCCGGCCGCACGGACTTCGCCCTGGTCCAGCGGCGCGCGGCGGCCACGGCGGCCCGCGCCGCCGTGCTGGCGCAGAGCCTGCCGGCCTCGTACGCGGCCTTCGACGTGCTGGAGCTGGCCGGGGTCGACGTCCGGGGCCGCCCCTACGAGCGGCGCCGGGCCCTGCTGGTCGACCTGCTGCTGCCGCTCGGGCCGCCGATCCAGCCGGTGCCGATGACGACCGACCCGGAGCTGGCGCAGACCTGGTACGAGACCCTGCCCGCCAGCGGCATCGAGGGCCTGGTGGTGAAGCGGCTGGACCAGCCCTACCCGGCGGGGCGGCGCGCCTGGCGCAAGCTCCGGCACACGGACGTGCGGGACGCGGCGGTGATCGGCTACACCGGCACCGCGCGCCGCCCGACGGCACTGGTCCTGGTCCTGCCGGGGGAGGAGGACGAGGCGCCGCTCGTGTCGAGCCCGCTGCCGGCGGCGCTGCGCGCGGAACTCGCGGCCGTGCTCGCCGAGCGCGGGCGCGCCGCCCCGGGCGGGGCCACGGTCACCGCCATCGGGCTCGGGGAGGTGCCGTTCAGCCCCCTGGACCCGCCGCTGGCCGCCGAGGTCCGGCACACCTCGGCGAGGCACCCGCCGCCGGAGGTGCTGCGGCTGCGGACGGACCTGTAGGACCTATAGGGACGCGGACGCGGACGTGGACGCCGACGTGCCCCCGACCCGCGCGGGAGGCGCAGGTCGGGGGCACGTGCCGGGCGGGTGCGACCGCTTACGAGTGGGCCCCGCGGCCGGCGTCGGGGGGAGCGCCGGGCTGCGGGTGCGGCCCCGGCCCCTCCGGCTTCTCGAAGCCGGACTCGCGCTCGGCCCGCACCTCGTCGGCATGGCTGGAGGTGGTGGAGCCGAAGTTCCCGTAGCCCTGCATCTCGTGCGGCCGCAGACCGCCCTTCGGGATCTCCACCGGGTCCCGCTCCTCGCGGACCTCGTGGACGGCCCCGCCGTCGGGCAGGTGCGGCTGGCTCTCGGGGGTGGGCGGCGGCGGTTCCTTCGCCCGGACCCGCTGGCCCAGCTTGAAGCCACCGAGCAGCATGCCGGTGATGATGATTCCGACGACGAAGAACCAGGCGATGTCGGTCAGGATCTCGTCCACGCTGAGGATCGTGTCCATGGATCCCATTTTCCCGCTTTTGCTGCTTTTGCACGCGGGGGCGGTGCAAAGAATCCCCCGGCCGGCGCGGCTCCCGCCCTCCGCGGCCGGCCGAGGGAGCCGCCCCCGGACCCGCCCCGCACCCCCGCGGACCCGGGCAGGGGACACCCGGCCCGGGGCCCGCGCCGCCCCCCGCCCACGCCGTACCGGGCCGGAACGATTCCGCCCGCGCCGCGTGCTCCGGACGGATGACACGCCCGGCCTCCCGCCCCGGGCTCCTACCGCCCCGCCCCGCCCGGTACGCCGTACCGCCCGGGCCGAAACCCCGCCCCGGACCGCCGGGCGGCGGCCGCTCAGCGCAGCGGCCCCTCCGCGTCCCGCAGCCCCCGCGCGTCCCGGCCCCCGAGCACCCCCAGGATCTCGGCGCAGATGGCCAGCGCCGTCTCGGCCGGGGTCCGGGCACCCAGGTCCAGCCCGATCGGCCCGTGCACCCGGGCCAGCGCGGCCTCGTCCACCCCGGCGGCCACCAGCCCCTCCCGGCGCCGCGCGGTGGTCCGCCGCGAACCCAGCGCGCCGACGTACGGGATCCCCAGGGCCAGGGCGGTGCGCAGCGTGGGCACGTCGAAGTCCGGCTCGTGACTGAGCATCACCAGGCAGGCGGCGTCCCGGTGCGCCGCCAGCGCCTTCTCCGCGTCCGCCGCCGCCTCCACCACGGCCGCCTCCCAGCCCAGCAGCGCCGCCTGCGCACCGATCACCTCGGCCAGCTCACCGGTCCCGCCGATCACCAGGTACGGGGCCGACGGGTACGCCTCCACCAGCACCAGCCCGGCGCCCCCGTACAGGGCGTCCCGTCCCGGGCGCCGGGTCCCCAGCAGTTCCCCGGCCCGCCGCCCGGCCTCGTCGTCGGGCTCGTCGCCGGCCCGCACGACCTCGCTGACGGTGCCGTCCGCGCCCTCGCCGATCCGGGTCACCAGCGCCACCCCGGCGCCGCTGCCGAGCAGCTCCCACCATGCGGCGGGCACCGTCGAGAGGGGCTGGAGCAGTACCTCGGCCCGCCCGCCGCACGTCAGCTTCGCGTCCACCGCCTCGCCGGTACCGACCGACACCTCGCACACCCGCGCGGTCCGCCCGGCGCCCAGGGCCCCGGCCTCCGCGACGAGCTCGGCGTCGAACACCCCGCGGTACAGGGCTCCGACGCACTCCCCCCGGGCGTCCACGAGCACGGCCCCGGCGGGATCCCGCGGCCCGAACCCCTGCTCGGTCACCGGCCGGGCCAGGAAGGCCACCCGCCCCTCGGCCGTCCACCGCCGTGCCGTCTCCGCAAGCCCACGCATCCTCGTCGCCCCATCCTGTGCGCTCCCTCGCCGCGAAGCGCCTGGTCAGCGGGCGCGAAGCGGCCTCGGAACCACCCTACGCACGCCCTCCGCCGCCCCCCACCCCCCGAACCCACAGACCCCGGCCCGCCGCCCTCGTACGGACCACCGGAAGACCCCCACGGGTGGCTGCTCCACCGGCACCACGGAGAATCGAGGGGACGTGAAGGGAAACGACCACCGTGCACACCCTCAGACACGCCTTCGACTCCCTCTCCGTACGCAACTTCCGGCTCTTCTTCCTCGGCCAGCTCCTCTCGGTGACCTGCACCTGGATGATGGTGATCGCGCAGGACTGGCTGGTACTGGAGCTGTCGGGGAACTCGGGCACCGCCCTGGGGGTGGTGACGGCCCTGCAGTTCACCCCCGTCCTGCTGCTGACGCTGTACGGGGGCCGGCTCGCCGACCGCCACAGCAAACGCCGCATCCTGGTCCTCGCCAACCTGGCGTCCGGCGCCTTCGCCCTCGTACTGGGCCTGTGGGTGCTCCTCGGCGAGATCCGGCTCTGGCACATCTGGCTCTTCGCGCTCGCCCTCGGCACCGTCAACTCGGTGGAGGCGCCCGCCCGCATCGCCTTCGTCGGGGAGATGGTGGGCAACGAGCTGCTGCCCAACGCGTCGGCGCTGAGCGGCGCGTACTTCAACGCCGCCCGGGTGGCCGGCCCCGCCGCGGCCGGCCTCCTCATCGCCCGCCTCGACGTCGGGCCGGTGATCCTGATCAACGCGTGCAGCTACCTGGGGTCGGTGGCGGGCCTCGCGCTGATGCGCCCCGCCGAACTCCACCGACCGCCGGCCCGCCCCGGCGACCCCCGGGTGGCGGACGGGCTCCGCTACGTGGCCCGGCGCCCGGACCTGGTCCTCCCGCTGGCCCTGATCGGCGTACTGGGCCTGGCCGGCTTCAACTTCCAGCTGACGCTGCCCCTGCTGGCCAAGACCGGGTTCCGCACCGGCTCGGCCGCCTTCGGGCTGCTGAGCAGCTCCCTGGCGGCGGGCTCCCTGCTGGCCGCCTTCGCCGGCTCGTCCCGCCGCGCCCGGCCGACGGCCGCCGTCGTCACGGGCTCCGCCCTGGCCTTCGGCGCCGCCGAGGCCCTCACCGGCCTGGCCCCGACCCTGCCGACGGCGTGCCTGCTGCTGGCCCTGACCGGCTTCGCGATGATGTACTTCGCGCAGGCCGCCAACCACCGGATCCAGCTCGGCTCGGACCCCGCCTACCGGGGCCGCGTCATGGCCCTCTACATGCTGATCTTCCAGGGCACCACCCCGCTGGGCGCCCTCCTGACGGGATGGCTGGCCGACCACTGGGGCCCCCGCTGGGCCCTCTCGGCGGGCGGCCTGGTCTCACTGGCGGCCACGGCCCTGGCCGCAACGGCCGCCCCGGGCCGGAAACCCGCCCCCGCCACCCCGGACGACGCCCCCGCACGGACGACGCACTCCGGCACCCCCGCGCAGGACCTCCGGCGCGAGCAACCCTGACCGCTGCCCCGCCGTCCCCGGCGCGGGCGCCGACCCCGCCGGGCGCCGGACCCGTGCCCCCGCCCGGCCCCGCCGCCACGGTGACCGCCGTGCCCGAGCCCCTGCCCGTACGGCGCCGTCCGGCTCAGAGCGCGAAGGGCTCGTACGCCATGGCTCGGTCCACGACCTTCTCGGCGCTCGGTTCGGCGTCGAAGTCCCAGTAGATGTAGTCGCTGATGTGGGGGCACCGCAGTGCGGCTTCGAGGCCGGCCAGGACCGTGTCGGCTTCGGTTGGGAGTGGGGCGGGCACGCCGCTCCGCGTACCCGGGGCGAAAAAGCTGCCGGGACACGGCAGTTGGCTGCGCATACGCGAAGACCCCGTCTCAGCGTTGCCGCTGATGGCGGGGTCTTTGGGCACTTCCTGCGAAGTGCCCCCGGCAGGATTCGAACCTGCGCACACGGCTCCGGAGGCCGTTGCTCTATCCCCTGAGCTACGGGGGCGTGTCGTCCGCGTTGCGGCGACGGGTTGAACACTACCAGCTTCCGCGGGGTGATCAGGAACCGATTCGGCGGGAGGGGGCGGTCGGTCGCCCGGAGGGGGTGGAAGTGGCGAAAACCCGGACGCGGGGGCTTAGGGCGACCTACTCTCGAGTTGTGCCAGGCGCCTCGGGCCGGGTGCTTGTTGTCGACGACAACAAGGTCATCCGGCAGCTGATCAAGGTCAATCTCGAGCTGGAGGGCTTCGAGGTCGTGACCGCGAGCGATGGTGCCGAGTGCCTGGACGTCGTGCACCGGGTGTGTCCGGATGTCATCACCCTTGATGTGGTCATGCCCCGGCTGGACGGGTTCGGGGCCGCCGCGCGGTTGCGGGCCGATCCGCGGACCCGGCACCTGCCCGTCGCCATCGTCAGTGCCTGTACGCAGCTCGAGGCCGAGGCGGCGATCGCCGCCGGGGTTGACGCGTTCGTCGCCAAGCCCTTCGAGCCGGCCGAGCTGGTCCGCGTCGTACGCCGCCTCGTGGAGCGCAAGGGAGCCCCGGCCGGACGGGCCGGGAGGGCGGGCCGGGGGGCCTGACGGCTCCGCCCTGTTCACATGGCGAAACCCGATGCATGGCCCGCGGGCTTCTCCCCTAGGCTGGGTTCCGTGATCCCCGCCGACCTCTCTCGTGCCGTCGTACAAGCCGTACGTCGCGCCGTGGAGGATGGGGAGCTGTCCGGGGGCGTGCCCGCGCGGGCGGTCGTCGAGCGGACCCGGCCCGGGGGAGCGGGGGAGTACGCCACCCCCGTCGCCCTCCAGGTCGCCAGGAGCGCCGGGCAGCAGCCCCGTGAGGTCGCCCGGGTGCTCGCGGACCGGCTGCTGGCCGACGAACCCGGGATCCGGAGCGTGGAGATCACCGGGCCCGGGTTCCTGAACTTCACCCTCGCGCCGGTCCCCGCCGCCGAGCTGGTGCGCGAGATCCGGGCCAGGGGGCACAGGTACGGGTACGCGCCCGACGGGGAGCTGCGGGCGCGGGTCCTGGGGGAGGCCGTGCGGCGGATCCGGGCCAGTCAGGGCGTGGCCGGCCCCGAGGAACTGCGCGTCGCGCCCGTCGCCGGGCGCGACGGGGACGTCGTCGCCGCGTACGGGGCGGACGCCGCGGCCTGGGCGATGCTCTGCGTACCGGCCCGCGAGACCCCCTCCTTCACGCCCGGCCTGCTCGTCCAGGACGAGTCCAGCGAGTTCTTCCGCGTCCGGTACGCCCACTCCCGCGCCCGGTCCCTGCGGGTCAACGCCGGCCGGCTCGGGTTCGACGCGGAGCCGGGCGAGCCCGCCGGGCCCCGCGACGCCGACGCCGAGGCCCCCGCCCTGCTGCGCCTGCTCGCCGAGTACCCGCTCGTCCTGGAGGCCGCCGCGCACCACCAGGCGCCCGAACGGCTCGTCCGGCACCTGGTCGCCGTCGCCGACGCCCTCCTCGGCTTCCAGCACCAGGTCCTGCCCAAGGGGGACGAGAAACCCTCGGCCGCCCACCGCGCCCGGCTGGCACTCGCCGAAGCCGCCGGGACGGTGCTGGCAGGCGGCCTCGCCCTCCTCGGCATAGACGCCCCCGACTTCCTGTGATCCGCGAAGAGAGATTCCGATGAGCCGTTCCGCGCACCCCGCCGGGCCCCGCCACGCCGACGTCCTGCCCGAGGGCCACTACGCCCCGCCGCCCGCCGACCTGAACGCGCTCGACGAGAAGGTGTGGTCCCGTACGGTCACCCGCGACGACGACGGGGTCGTCCGCGTCGGCGGCATGCAAGTGACGCGGCTCGCCGAGGAGTTCGGGACCCCCGCCTACTTCCTCGACGAAGAGGACTTCCGCGCCCGCTGCCGCGCCTGGGCGCACGCCTTCGGCAAGGACGCCGACGTGTTCTACGCCGGCAAGGCCTTCCTCTCGAAGGCCGTCGTGAAGTGGCTCAAGGAAGAGGGGCTCAACCTCGACGTGTGCTCCGGCGGGGAGCTGGCCACGGCCCTCGCCGCGGGGATGCCGCCCGAGCGGATCGCCTTCCACGGGAACAACAAGTCGGAGGGCGAGATCCGCCGGGCCATCGGAGCCGGCGTCGGGCGGATCGTGCTCGACTCCTTCCAGGAGATCGCCCGCGTCGCCCACACCGCCCGCGAGCTGGGCGTGCGCCAGCCCGTGCAGATCCGCGTGACCGTCGGCGTCGAGGCGCACACGCACGAGTTCATCGCGACCGCCCACGAGGACCAGAAGTTCGGCATCGCCGTCGCCGACGGGTCCGCCGCCGAGGCCGTGCGCCGGGCGCTCGGCCACGACAGCCTGGAGCTGCTCGGCGTCCACTCGCACATCGGCTCGCAGATCTTCGACATGGCCGGCTTCGAGGTGTCCGCGAAGCGGGTGGTCCGGCTGCTGGCCGCCGTCCGCGACGAGCACGGCGTCGAGCTGCCCGAGATCGACCTCGGCGGCGGCCTCGGCATCGCGTACACGTCGGCCGACGATCCGCGCGAGCCCCACGAGATCGCCAAGGCCCTCACCGAGATCGTGGCCCGGGAGTGCGAGAGCGCCGGGCTGAAGGCGCCCCGGATCTCCGTCGAGCCCGGCCGCGCCATCGTCGGCCCGACGGCGTTCACCCTGTACGAGGTCGGCACCATCAAGCCGCTCGAGGGGCTGCGGACGTACGTCTCCGTCGACGGCGGCATGTCCGACAACATCCGTACGGCCCTGTACGACGCCGAGTACGCGGTCACCCTGGTCTCCCGGGTCTCCGACGCCGAGCCGATGCTCGTCCGCGTCGTCGGCAAGCACTGCGAGAGCGGTGACATCGTCGTGAAGGACGCCTTCCTGCCGGCCGACCTGGCGCCCGGCGACCTCCTCGCCGTGCCCGCCACCGGGGCGTACTGCCGCTCCATGGCCAGCAACTACAACCACGCGCTCCGTCCGCCCGTGGTCGCGGTGCGCGACGGAGCGGCCCGGGTGATCGTCCGCCGCGAGACGGAAGAAGATCTCCTGTCCCTCGACCTCGGATGAACCGCATGTTTCTGGGGAAGGGCCCCGGGTCCCCAAAATAGACGTCTCAGTCCACGTCTCACTCAATGGACCGGAGATGGAAACTTCTGTCCATTGAGTGAGACTGGGTCCTACCTGACGCGCAAACCGCGCGCCGGGAGCGAAGAAAGATCGAAAGGCGTAGGTCAATGATGCGTACGCGTCCGCTGAAGGTGGCGCTGCTGGGCTGTGGCGTGGTCGGCTCAGAGGTGGCGCGCATCATGACGACGCACGCCGACGACCTGACGGCCAGGATCGGCGCGCCCGTCGAACTCGCCGGCGTGGCCGTGCGCCGTCCCTCCAAGGTGCGCGAGGGCATCGACCCGTCGCTGATCACCACCGATGCGACCGCCCTGCTGAAACGGGGCGACATCGACGTGGCCATCGAGGTCATCGGCGGCATCGAGCCGGCCCGCACCCTGATCACCACCGCCTTCGAGCACGGCATCTCCGTCGTCTCCGCGAACAAGGCGCTGCTCGCGCAGGACGGTGCCGCCCTGCACGCCGCCGCCGAGCAGGCCGGGCTGGACCTCTACTACGAGGCCGCCGTCGCCGGCGCCATCCCGCTGGTCCGCCCGATGCGCGAGTCCCTCGCCGGCGACAAGATCAACCGGGTGATGGGCATCGTGAACGGCACGACGAACTTCATCCTCGACAAGATGGACTCGACGGGCGCCGGCTACCAGGAGGCCCTGGACGAGGCCACCGCCCTGGGATACGCCGAGGCCGACCCCACCGCCGACGTCGAGGGCTACGACGCCGCCGCCAAGGCCGCGATCCTGGCGGGCATCGCCTTCCACACCCGGGTCCGCCTCGACGACGTCTACCGCGAGGGCATGACCGAGGTCAGCGCCGCGGACTTCGCCTCCGCCAAGCGCATGGGCTGCACCATCAAGCTCCTCGCCATCCTGGAGCGCGCCGCCGACGGTGCCTCCGTCACCGCCCGCGTCCACCCGGCGATGATCCCGCTCACCCACCCACTGGCCTCCGTCCGCGAGGCGTACAACGCGGTCTTCGTCGAGGCCGAGGCCGCCGGGCGGCTCATGTTCTACGGGCCCGGCGCGGGCGGCTCTCCGACCGCCTCCGCGGTCCTCGGCGACCTCGTCGCCGTCTGCCGCAACAAGCTCGCCGAGGCAACGGGGCCCGGCGAGTCGGCGTACACCCAGCTGCCGGTCAGCCCCATGGGGGACGTCGTCACCCGCTACCACATCAGCCTCGATGTGGCGGACAAGCCGGGCGTCCTCGCCCAGGTGGCGACCACCTTCGCGGAGCACGGCGTGTCGATCGACACGGTCAGGCAGCAGGGCAAGGACGGCGAGGCCTCCCTCGTCGTCGTCACCCACCGCGCACCCGACGCCGCCCTCTCCGGGACCGTCGAGGCGCTGCGGAAGCTGGACACCGTGCGCGGTGTCGCCAGCATCATGCGTGTTGAAGGGGAGTAAGGACCCATGAGCAGCAATCGCACCCACCAGTGGCGCGGCATCATCGAGGAGTACCGGGACCGCCTGCCGGTCACGGACACCACTCCCGTGGTCACGCTCCGCGAGGGCGGTACTCCCCTCGTCCCCGCCCAGGTGCTCTCCGAGCGCACCGGCTGTGAGGTCCACCTCAAGGTCGAGGGCGCGAACCCCACCGGGTCCTTCAAGGACCGCGGCATGACCATGGCCATCACCCGGGCCAAGGAGGAGGGCGCCAAGGCCGTCATCTGCGCCTCCACGGGCAACACCTCGGCCTCCGCCGCGGCCTACGCGGTGCGCGCCGAGATGGTGTCCGCCGTCCTCGTGCCCCGCGGCAAGATCGCGCTCGGCAAGATGGGCCAGGCCCTCGTGCACGGCGCGAAGATCCTGCAGGTTGACGGCAACTTCGACGACTGCCTGAACCTGGCCCGCGCGCTGTCCGACAACTACCCGGTCGCCCTGGTCAATTCCGTGAACCCGGTGCGCATCGAGGGCCAGAAGACGGCCGCGTTCGAGATCGTCGACGCGCTCGGCGACGCCCCCGACATCCACGTGCTGCCCGTCGGCAACGCCGGCAACATCACCGCGTACTGGAAGGGCTTCAAGGAGTACAAGGCCGACGGCCTGGCCTCCCGCACGCCCCGCCTGTGGGGTTTCCAGGCCTCCGGCTCCGCGCCGATCGTGCGCGGCGAGGTCGTCAAGGAGCCGCACACCATCGCCACCGCGATCCGCATCGGCAACCCGGCCTCCTGGGACTACGCGCTCGCCGCGCGCGAAGAGTCGGGCGGCTTCATCGACGAGGTGACGGACCGCCAGATCCTGGCGGCCTACCGCCTGTTGGCCGCGCAGGAGGGCGTCTTCGTCGAGCCCGCCTCGGCCGCGTCGGTCGCCGGTCTGCTGAAGGCCGCCGAGGCCGGCCTGGTCGACCCCGGCCAGACGATCGTGTGCA
The DNA here is from genome assembly GCF_055575515.1 of Streptomyces sp. NPDC034086. Lineage (NCBI taxonomy): Bacteria > Bacillati > Actinomycetota > Actinomycetes > Kitasatosporales > Streptomycetaceae > Streptomyces > Streptomyces sp. NPDC034086. The sequence goes on from NZ_JBVISM010000002.1 coordinate 601,534, forward strand.
CCGTCACCGGCAACGGCCTCAAGGACCCCGACTGGGCCGTCGCCGGCGCTCCGCAGCCGGTGACCGTCCCCGTGGACGCCGAGGCCGCCGCCATCCGTCTCGGCCTGGCCTGACGCACGGCCCGGGTTGCCGGGGGCGCCCCGTCCCCGGCCGCCGGGCCCCGCGCCCGGGTTGCCGGATTCCGGAAGTCTGCGGAATCCGGCGGCCCGGCGCCGTACGCCGCCGGAAGCCGGCCGGGGGCCACCCGGACCGCAGCGGTATCCGCCGGAAGACGCCGACACGCGTCGTGCGCCTCCCGTGCGCCCTATGTCGCGGGAGAACCTTCCTTCGATACGCTGTACTTACATCCGCCACCGCGCACATGACCACGGTGCTGCCCCCAGGGCCTTCGGGTGTCGTACGTTCTCCAGTACATTCGCAGCGAAGATCCCGCACCGCAGCCGGATCCCGCACAGTCACAAGGAGTGTCATCGACCGATGGCAGGTCCAGCGTTCCGCGCCGCCGCCGTACGGGTGCGCGTCCCCGCCAGCAGCGCCAACCTCGGCCCCGGCTTCGACGCCCTCGGCCTGGCCCTGGGGCTCTACGACGACGTAGTCGTCCGGGTCGCCGACTCCGGCCTGGACATCGACATCGCCGGTGAGGGTGCCGACACCCTGCCGCGGGACGAGAGCCACCTCCTCGTACGCTCCATGCGCACCGCCTTCGACCTGCTGGGCGGGCAGCCGCGCGGCCTGGAGGTCGTCTGCGCCAACCGCATCCCGCACGGCCGGGGCCTCGGCTCCTCCTCCGCCGCGATCTGCGCCGGCATCGTCGCCGCCCGCGCCGTGACCATAGGCGGCGAGGCCAAGCTCGACGACGCGGCACTGCTGGAACTCGCCACCGAGATCGAGGGCCACCCCGACAACGTCGCCGCCTGTCTGCTCGGCGGTTTCACCCTGGCCTGGATGGACGGCGGCAGCGCCAGGGCGATCCGGATGGACCCCTCGGATTCCATCGTTCCGGTGGTCTTCGTCCCCTCGAAGCCGGTCCTGACCGAGACCGCGCGCGGGCTGCTGCCGCGCTCCGTCCCGCACGTGGACGCGGCCGTGAACGCGGGCCGGGCGGGCCTGCTCGTGGAGGCCATGACCAGGCGTCCCGAGTTCCTGCTGCCCGCCACCGAGGACCGGCTGCACCAGGAGTACCGGGCCCCGGCGATGCCGGAGAGCGTGGCACTCGTCAACCGGCTGCGGGCGGACGGCTTCCCCGCGGTCATCTCCGGTGCGGGCCCCACGGTCCTCGCGCTGGTCGACAACGGCGCGGCCGACAAGGTCGCGCGGCTCGCGGGCGAGGGGTGGGCGGCCAACCGGCTCGCCCTCGACGCCGCGGGCGCGAGCGTCCTTCCGCTGGGCGCCCCGGGCGGTCAGCCCGTGTCGTAACGACACGGCCCTCGGGGGCGGGCGGCCGGGCAGGCCCTCCGCCCCCGACAGGGCGATTGCCGGTGATTGAGAGGGGGAATGTCTGTTGGATCCGGTAGTGTTAACCTCAAGTGCGCATCCGAAGCCGCCATGGCTCGGTGCTCAGTGTCCCCCTTCGGGACCACATTTCTTCCGGGAGCCTCCCCGACTGCTTTGATCACTGCCAGCAGCTTCGGGCACGCTCCGGAATCGGCGTGACATTCCCACGCTTCCAGCTCGGGGGCTTCTCGCCGGAACCACCACGCACGTTTCTCTCCGCCGTATCTCTACCGGCGGACCACCGCCCCGGCACGGTCCACACCTAGGACTGCTGTCGGACAGCACAACCGGTCGCCGAGCCAGACAGGCCGACGTCCGCTCCAGGGAAGGACCCTTCGTGAGCGACACCACCGATCTGATGGGCGCTGCCGACACCAACGTCGACACCAGTGCTCCCGCCGCGGGCGCCGCCCCCAAGCGCCGCCGCTCCGGCACCGGCCTCGAGGGCATGGTCCTGGCCGAGCTGCAGCAGGTCGCGTCGGGCCTCGGTATCAGGGGCACCGCGCGGATGCGCAAGAGCCAGCTGATCGAGGTCATCAAGGAGGCGCAGGGCGGCGGCGCCGCCAAGGCCGCCGCGGCCCCCGCCGCCGACGCCGCCGAGGCCAAGCCGAAGCGCCGCGCCACCAGCAAGGCCCGCACGGGCGAGGTCGCCGCCGCGGCTCCCGCGGAGAAGACCGCCGCCCAGCCGCAGATCGAGATCCCGGGCCAGCCGGCCAGCGAGGACGCGCCCGTCGGCGAGCGACGCCGCCGCCGGGCCACCGCCCCCTCCGGCAGCCCCGAGTCCTCGGCCCCCGCCGCCGTGCAGGTCGAGCAGAAGACCGAGACGGTCCCGGCCGCGCAGCCCGAGGCCAAGGCCGAGGCCGCCGTCGCGGTGTCCGCCCAGCCCCAGGGCCAGGCGCAGGAGGCCGGCGAGGGCCGCACCCGCCGCGACCGCCGTGACCGCGGCGAGCGCGGTGACCGTGGCGAGCGCGGTGACCGTGGTGACCGCGGTGACCGCCAGCAGGGCCGCCGCGAGCGCGGCGCCAAGGCCGACGAGCAGGGTCAGCCGCAGGGCGGCGGCCAGGGCCAGCAGCAGGGCGGCGGCCGCCAGGACCGTACGGACCGCGCGGACCGCCAGCAGCAGGGCGGCCGCGGCCAGGGCCGGCAGGACCGTCAGGACAACGGCCCGCAGGACGACTTCGACGGTGAGGACGGCCGTCGCGGCCGCCGCGGCCGCTACCGCGACCGCCGGGGCCGTCGCGGCCGTGACGAGTTCGCGCCGAACGAGCCGCAGGTCGCCGATGACGACGTGCTGATCCCCGTCGCGGGCATCCTCGACATCCTCGACAACTACGCGTTCATCCGGACCTCCGGCTACCTGCCCGGTCCGAACGACGTGTACGTGTCCCTCGCCCAGGTCCGCAAGGCCGGCCTGCGCAAGGGCGACCACACCACCGGTGCGGTCCGCCAGCCCAAGGACGGCGAGCGCCGCGAGAAGTTCAACGCGCTCGTGCGCCTGGACTCCGTCAACGGCATGGCGCCCGAATCAGGCCGCGGCCGGCCGGAGTTCCAGAAGCTGACCCCGCTCTACCCGCAGGACCGGCTCCGCCTGGAGACCGACCCGGGCGTGCTGACCACCCGGATCATCGACCTCGTGTCGCCGATCGGCAAGGGCCAGCGCGGTCTGATCGTGGCCCCGCCGAAGACCGGCAAGACCATGATCATGCAGGCGATCGCCAACGCGATCACCACCAACAACCCCGAGTGCCACCTGATGGTCGTCCTGGTCGACGAGCGTCCGGAAGAGGTCACCGACATGCAGCGGTCGGTGAAGGGCGAGGTCATCTCCTCGACTTTCGACCGCCCGGCCGAGGACCACACCACCGTCGCCGAGCTGGCCATCGAGCGTGCCAAGCGCCTCGTCGAGCTGGGTCACGACGTGGTCGTCCTGCTGGACTCCATCACCCGTCTGGGCCGCGCGTACAACCTCGCGGCGCCCGCCTCCGGCCGCATCCTGTCCGGTGGTGTCGACTCGACCGCGCTGTACCCGCCGAAGCGCTTCTTCGGTGCCGCGCGCAACATCGAGGACGGCGGCTCGCTGACCATCCTGGCCACCGCGCTCGTCGACACCGGCTCGCGCATGGACGAGGTGATCTTCGAGGAGTTCAAGGGCACCGGCAACATGGAGCTCAAGCTCGACCGCAAGCTCGCCGACAAGCGCATCTTCCCGGCCGTCGACGTCGACCCGTCGGGCACCCGCAAGGAGGAGATCCTCCTCAACAGCGAGGAGCTCGCCATCGTCTGGAAGCTGCGCCGGGTGCTCCACGCGCTCGACTCGCAGCAGGCGATCGAGCTGCTGCTCGACAAGATGAAGCAGACGAAGTCGAACGCCGAGTTCCTGATGCAGATCGCCAAGACGACCCCGGCCGGCAAGAACGACGACTGACCGGGTCGCCCGCAGTACGGAACCGCCCCCGCCCTCCCACGGCGGGGGCGGTTCCGTTTGTGCGACCTTCACCACACTCCCGACCGCGGGCGGACCCCCGCGCGGCCCCGCACCCGTACCGGAACCCCAGGCAGACCGGCCGCGGCCCGGAGACCGGGGAAGCGGGGGCGGACCGCCCCCCGGTGTGCGAACGGCACCGGGAGGCGTGGAACCCTGGACCGCGCTCACCCGTCTGAGTGAGAGACGACGGGCCACGGAGCCAGGACTGAGGAGAGCATGAGCGAGGACAGCAGAGGCCGCGGCCGCCGAGCCGCACGCGGGGGCCGGCGCAGGGGGCAGCCGCGGCGCCGCAAGGGCCTCACCGTCGCCGCCTGGACCGCCGCCGGAGTGGTCCTGCTGGGCGGGGGCGGGCTGGGCTGGTTCTACTTCAAGCTCAACGGCAACCTGCACAGCGTCGACATCGACCAGGCCCTCGGCAAGGACCGCCCGGCCGACGTCGACAACGGCTCCATGGACATCCTCGTCCTCGGCTCCGACTCCCGCAGCGGCGCCAACGGCGAGTACGGCCAGGACGACGGCGGCTCCGCCCGTTCGGACACCGCGATGATCGTCCACCTCTACGAGGGCCACCAGAAGGCCAGCGTCGTCTCGATCCCGCGCGACGCGATGGTCCCGCGCCCCGCCTGCGCCACCGGCAAGGGCAAGACCGACCCCGGCCGGAGGAAGGCCCAGTTCAACGAGGCCTTCACGGTCGGCGGGCCGGCCTGCGCGGTCAAGACCGTGGAGCAGCTGTCGGGGATCCGCATGGACCACTACATCGAGGTCGACTTCACCGGCTTCAAGAAGATCATCGACAACCTCGGCGGGGTCCAGCTCACGACCACGAAGCCGATCAAGGACGACGCCAGCCACCTCGACCTGCCGCCCGGCCCGCACAAGCTCGACGGGGAGCAGTCCCTGGGCCTCGTACGCACCCGCAAGAGCGTCGGCGACGGCAGTGACCTGGGCCGAATACAGCTCCAGCAGGCCTTCATGAAGGCGCTGATCAAGCAGGTCAAGGGGGTCGGGGTGTTCGACAACCCGAAGAAGCTGTTCGGCCTCGCCGACTCCGCCACCAAGGCGATCACCACCGACAAGGCGCTCGGCGACGTGAAGTCCCTCATGGGCTTCGCCCAGGGCCTCCAGGGGATCGGCGCCGAGAACATGCACATGATCACCCTGCCGGTCGGGCCGGACCCCGCCGACCGCGACCGGGTGGTCCCCCTCACCAAGGAGTCCAAGATGGTCTGGGACTCCCTGCTGGCCGACCAGCCGATCCCGCCCCAGGCCACCGAGAAGTCCGCCGGGGACAAGAGCACCGCGGGCTCGATCGTCCAGTAGGAGGGGCTGCCGGGATCCGGCAGCACCCCCGGGGAATAGGGGGCGGCCCCTCCCCGTTGAGGGGAGCGTTCCCGGAATTTTGACAGGCGGCCCGGTCCTGGCAGACTGGTCTGTCGGCCCCGGTTCACGCAGTGCGCAATTCGGCTCCTGCGACCCGGCGCCCTCCCGAATCTAGGAGACACCTTGAAGCGCGATGTTCACCCCGAGTACGTCGAGACCCAGGTCAGCTGCACCTGTGGCGCGTCGTTCACCACCCGCAGCACCCTGACCGAGGGCACCATCCGTGCCGAGGTCTGCTCCGAGTGCCACCCGTTCTACACGGGCAAGCAGAAGATCCTCGACACCGGTGGCCGCGTGGCCCGCTTCGAGGCCCGCTTCGGCAAGGGTGCGGCCAAGAAGTAGCGCGACCCAGGCGCCGGTCATCGGCCGCCCCCTGACCACGCGGGGGCGGCCGGACCGGCGCCTTTGTCGTCGTTCAGCCAGCCCAGCCCATTTTTGACTTTTCACACAGGAGCATCCGATGTTCGAAGCGGTCGAGGAACTGGTCGGCGAACACGCCGACCTCGAGAAGAAGCTCGCCGACCCTTCGGTCCACTCCGATCAGGCGAACGCGCGCAAGCTGAACAAGCGGTACGCGGAGCTGACCCCGATCGTCGCCACCTTCCGTGCGTGGAAGCAGGCGGGCGAGGACATCGAGACGGCCAAGGAGCTGGCGGCCGACGACCCCGACTTCATCGCCGAGGTCAAGGAAATGAGCGCCCAGCGCGACGAGCTCACCGAGAAGCTCCGCCTGCTGCTCGTCCCGCGCGACCCCAGCGACGACAAGGACGTGCTCCTGGAGATCAAGGCGGGCGCCGGCGGCGACGAGTCCGCCCTGTTCGCCGGCGACCTGCTGCGCATGTACCTGCGCTACGCCGAGCGCGTGGGCTGGAAGACCGAGATCATCGACTCCACCGAGTCCGAGCTCGGCGGCTACAAGGACGTCCAGGTCTCCGTCCGCACCAAGGGCGGCAACGGGGCCACCGAGCCCGGCCAGGGCGTGTGGGCCCGGATGAAGTACGAGGGCGGCGTGCACCGCGTCCAGCGCGTGCCGGCCACCGAGTCCCAGGGACGCATCCACACCTCCGCCGCGGGCGTGCTCGTCACCCCGGAGGCCGAGGAGGTCGAGGTCGAGATCAACATGAACGACCTCCGCATCGACGTGTACCGCTCCTCGGGCCCCGGCGGCCAGTCCGTCAACACCACCGACTCGGCCGTGCGCATCACGCACATCCCGACCGGTGTGGTCGCCTCCTGCCAGAACGAGAAGAGCCAGCTCCAGAACAAGGAGCAGGCCATGCGCATCCTGCGTTCGCGCCTGCTGGCCGCCGCCCAGGAAGCCGCCGAGCAGGAGGCCTCCGACCAGCGCCGCAGCCAGGTGCGCAGCGTGGACCGCTCCGAGAAGATCCGTACGTACAACTTCCCGGAAAACCGGATCTCGGACCACCGGACCGGTTTCAAGGCGTACAACTTGGACCAGGTGCTCGACGGCGACCTCGACTCGGTCATCCAGGCCTGCGTCGACACCGACTCCGCGGCGAAGCTCGCGGCCGCGCACTGACCTTCGCCCCACCCCCCGTACGACAGCAGCCCGGAGGACCAGCGTGAACTTGCTGCTTGCCGAGGTGGCCCAGGCCACCCAGCGGCTGGCCGCCGCCGGCGTGCCCTCACCGCGTTTCGACGCGGAGGAGCTCGCGGCCTTCGTGCACGGCGTCAAGCGGGGGGAACTGCACCACGTCAAGGACGCGGACTTCGACGCCCGCTACTGGGAGGCCGTCGCCCGCCGCGAGGCCCGCGAGCCGCTCCAGCACATCACCGGCCGGGCCTTCTTCCGGTACCTGGAGCTCCAGGTAGGCCCCGGGGTGTTCGTGCCCCGGCCCGAGACCGAGTCGGTCGTGGACTGGGCCATACACGCCGTCCGCGCCATGGACGTGGTCGAGCCCCTGATCGTGGACCTGTGCACCGGTTCCGGCGCCATCGCGCTCGCCATGGCCCAGGAGGTGCCGCGCTCGCGCGTGCACGCCGTGGAGCTGTCCGAGGACGCCCTGCGCTGGACCCGCAAGAACGCCGAGGGCTCCCGGGTCACCGTCCACCAGGGCGACGCGCTCACCGCGCTGCCCGAGCTGGACGGTCAGGTCGACCTGGTCATCTCCAACCCGCCGTACATCCCGCTCACCGAGTGGGAGTACGTGGCCCCCGAGGCCCGCGACCACGACCCCGAGATGGCGCTCTTCTCCGGCGAGGACGGCCTCGACACCATCCGCGGCATCGAGCGCACCGCCCACCGGCTGCTGCGTCCCGGCGGCATCGTCGTGATCGAGCACGCCGACACGCAGGGCGGCCAGGTGCCGTGGATCTTCGCCGACGAACGGGGCTGGGCCGACGCCGCCGACCACCCCGACCTGAACAACCGTCCGCGCTTCGCGACCGCCCGCAAGGCCATGCCGTGACCCGCGCGACCGCTTTCCCCGCCACCACCCCGCCGCACGAGGAGAACCGCTGATGGCCCGGCGATACGACTGCAACGACGCGACGGACCGCAAGACGGGTCTGCGTGAAGCGGCCTCCGCAGTGCGCCGCGGAGAGCTCGTCGTGCTGCCCACCGACACCCTGTACGGGATCGGCGCGGACGCCTTCAGCCCGGAGGCGGTCGGCGACCTGCTCGCCGCCAAGGGACGCGGCCGCAACATGCCCACCCCCGTCCTCATCGGCTCCCCGAACACCCTGCACGGTCTCGTCACGGACTTCTCCGAGCAGGCGTGGGAGCTCGTCGACGCCTTCTGGCCGGGCGGGCTCACCCTGGTCGCCAGGCACCAGCCGTCGCTGGCGTGGGACCTGGGGGAGACCCGCGGGACCGTGGCGGTGCGGATGCCCCTGCACCCCGTCGCGATCGAGCTGCTGACCGAGGTCGGCCCGATGGCCGTGTCCTCCGCGAACCTCTCCGGGCACCCCGCGCCGGCGGACTGCGACGCGGCCCGCGAGATGCTCGGCGACTCCGTCTCCGTGTACCTGGACGGCGGTCCCACGCCGAGCACCGAGCCGTCGTCGATCGTCGACGTCACCGGGAAGGTTCCCGTACTGCTGCGCGAGGGCGCGCTGACCGCGGAACAGCTGCGGGAGGTCGTACCCGACCTCGAGGTGGCTCCGTGAGCCCTGAGGGGCGTGGCATAGCGAGTCGGTCCTTCCGCATACTCCACGTCAGCACCGGCAACGTGTGCCGCTCGCCCATCACCGAGCGGCTGACGCGGCACGCGCTGGCCCACCGGCTGGGCGCCCTCGGCCTCCCGGCCGGGGACCTCATCGTGGAGAGCGCGGGCACCTGGGGCCACGAGGGCGCCCCGATGGAGGCCAACGCGGCCGCCGTCCTCGCCGACTTCGGTGCCGACGCGTCCGGGTTCACCGGGCGGGAACTGCTGGACGAGCACGTCATACGCGCCGACCTGGTGCTCACCGCCACCCGCGACCACCGGGCGCAGGTGATCTCCATGGGCCACTCGGCGGGCCTGCGCACCTTCACGCTGAAGGAGTTCACCCGGCTGGTACGGGCGATAGACCCGGCCACGCTGCCGCCGCTGGACGACGGCATGGCGGAGCGGGCGCGGGCGCTGGTACGGGCCGCCGCGGCGCTGCGCGGCTGGCTGCTGGCGCCGTCCGCCGACGCCGACGAGGTGTACGACCCGTACGGCTCGCCGATCACCTTCTTCCGGTCGATCGGCGACGAGATCAACCAGGCGCTGGACCCGGTGGTCACGGCCCTGACGGGCGTCACCTCCTCCCGCTGAGCCCCGCCGCGGCCGGGCGGCGGGCGCGCGGGGCGGGTCCGGCCTACAGTGGCTGGTACCGGTACACCCACGCGCGGGAGTCGTGCCATGACTGTCACCACCCAGCAGGCGGCGGACCTCCTGCGGCAGCAGGACCCGCAGATGGCCGACATCCTCGAAGGGGAGCGGCAGCGGCAGGCGACCACCTTGCAGATGAGCGCCGCCGAGAACTTCACCTCGCCCGCCGTGCTCGCGGCGCTGGGCTCCGCGCTCTCCAACAAGTACGCCGAGGGGTATCCGGGCGCCCGCTACCACGGGGGCTGCGCGTACGCGGACCTCGCCGAGCGGACCGCCGTGGAGCGGGCCAGGGCGCTCTTCGGGGCCGAGCACGCCAACGTCCAGCCGCATTCCGGTTCCGCCGCCGTACTGGCCGCCTACGCGGCGCTGCTGCGGCCCGGGGACACCGTCCTGGCCATGGGACTGGAGCACGGCGGCCACCTCACGCACGGATCTCCCGCCAACTTCTCCGGCCGCTGGTTCGACTTCGTCGGGTACGGGGTCGACGCGGAGACCGGGCTCGTCGACTACGAGCAGGTGCAGCGGCTGGCCCGTACGCACCGGCCCAAGGCCATCGTGTGCGGGTCGATCTGCTACCCCCGCCACCTCGAGTACTCGGCGTTCCGCGAGATCGCCGACGAGGTCGGGGCCCATCTGATCGCCGACGCCTCGCACCCCATCGGGCTCGTCGCCGGCGGGGCGGCGCCCAGCCCCGTCCCGTACGCGGACCTGGTCTGCGCGACCACCCACAAGGTGCTCCGCGGCCCGCGCGGCGGAATGGTCCTGTGCGGCGCGGAGTTCGCGGAGCGCGTCGACCGGGCGGTGTTCCCCTTCACCCAGGGCGGCGCCCAGATGCACACCATCGCCGCCAAGGCCGTGGCCTTCGGCGAGGCGGCCGCCTCCGCCTTCGGCCGGTACGCGCACCGGGTCGTCGCCAACGCCCGCGCCCTGGCCGCCGCCCTGGAGCGGCACGGGTTCGCCGTGACGACCGGCGGTACGGACACCCACCTGGTCAGCGCGGATCCCGCCGGGCTCGGCGTCGACGGGCCGACGGCGCGGGGCCGCCTGGCCGCCGCGGGGATCGTCCTGGACACCTGCGCGCTGCCGTACGGGGACCAGCGCGGCATCCGCCTGGGTACCGCGGCGGTGACCACGCAGGGGATGGGGGAGCCGGAGATGGCCGTGATCGCGGACCTGTTCGCGGCCGCGCTGCGCGGGGAAGCGGCGGCGACGCGTGCCGACGTGGCCGAGCTGACCAGTGGATTTCCCCCGTACGGGGCGTAACCGGGACGAGTATGGCGTAGTGCAACCGGAACGGGGCCCCCGCGCGTCCTCGTCCGTGGTGACATCGCGGCTAATGTGTGGGGCTGAGATGGCCGGCGATACTTCTGGGGCAGCCAGTGCGTGAATACCTGCTGACGCTTTGCGTCACGGTCGCGGTGACCTACCTGCTGACCGGGCCCGTGCGGAAGTTCGCGATCGCGGCCGGCGCGATGCCGGAGATCCGCGCGCGCGACGTGCACCGGGAGCCGACCCCGCGGCTCGGCGGGATCGCGATGTTCGGCGGCATGTGCGCGGGGCTGCTGATCGCCGACCACCTGCAGAACCTCAACGGGGTCTTCGAGCGGTCCAACGAGCCCAGGGCCCTGCTCTCGGGTGCGGCGCTGATCTGGCTGATCGGCGTCCTGGACGACAAGTTCGAACTCGACGCGCTGATCAAGCTGGGCGCCCAGATGATCGCCGCGGGCGTGATGGTCATGCAGGGCCTGACCATCCTGTGGATTCCGGTTCCGGGCATCGGCACCGTGGCGCTCACCCAGTGGCAGGGCACCCTGCTCACCGTGGCGCTGGTGGTGATCACGATCAACGCGGTGAATTTCGTCGACGGCCTCGACGGTCTCGCGGCGGGCATGGTCTGCATCGCCACGTGCGCGTTCTTCCTCTACGCCTACCGGATCTGGTTCGGTTACGGCATCGAGTCCGCCGCTCCCGCGACCCTGTTCGCGGCGATCCTGATGGGCATGTGCCTGGGTTTCCTGCCGCACAACATGCACCCGGCGCGGATCTTCATGGGGGATTCCGGCTCGATGCTGATCGGGCTGGTGCTGGCCGCCTCGGCCATCTCGATCACGGGGCAGGTCGACCCCGACACGATGGCCCTTTTCGTCGGCGGTGAGCGGAACGCGACCCACGCGATGCTGCCGGTCTTCATTCCGCTGCTGCTGCCGCTGACCATCATCGCCATTCCGATGGCCGACCTCGTCCTGGCCATCGTCCGGCGCACCTGGAACGGCCAGTCCCCCTTCGCCGCGGACCGGGGCCACCTGCACCACCGGCTGCTGGAACTCGGGCATTCCCACAGCCGCGCCGTACTCATCATGTATTTCTGGTCGGGCCTGATCGCATTCGGCACGGTGGCCTATTCGGTGCATTCGGCCTCGATGTGGATCGTCCTCTCCCTCGCCGCGCTGAGCGCGCTGGGACTCGTGCTCCTCCTCATGCCGCGCTTCACCCCGCGCGCGCCGCGCTGGGCCGAAGGCCTGGTCCCGCCGCGCTACCGGCACGCCGAGCGGGCAGCGGAGGCGGCCGTGCGGGACGACGAGGGCCTGGAGCCGGTGCCGGCACGGCCCGTCGTGGCGGGGGTGTCGGGCGTCAACGGCGCGACCGCCGTAGGCCCCCGTTCGCGCCTCCCCGACCGGCGTAAGGCCGGATCGGCTCGCTGACGGCGCGGCCGCATATCCGACATGGGCGCCCTTTACCAGACAATGAGCCGCCTTGTCCTGCACACACGGGCGGGTTAGCCCTCATGTGTGACAGTCAGCACACCAGGCAGGTAAAGCTCTCATCAAATAGTTTGTGATACCGTTCACTAAACCCGGTGACAGAGCCGAAGGACCGTAGTGCGACGGTCCATTGGCCCGAGGCTCTCGCTCGGACCGGGCTTACGCTCGTCCCCGTACGAGTTCCCGTACGAGTCCGTGCCCCCACCACCACGCGGAGCAAACCGCCATGCGGTCAGATGACGTCCGATCCCTCCTGCAAACCGCCGTACCCACCGCTCTCGCCGGCGCCGTCGCGGCCGTGATCAGCGGTCTGGTCGTCGGGGGCAAGGGCGCCGTCGGGTCCGTCGTCGCGACCGCGGTCGTGATCCTGTTCATGGGACTCGGATTCGTCGTCCTGCAGCGCACGGCGAAATCCCTGCCGCACCTGTTCCAGGCCATGGGCCTCATGCTCTACGCCGCGCAGATCCTGCTGCTCTTCGTCTTTCTCGCCGTGTTCAAGAACACGACGCTGTTCCACCCCCGCGCGTTCGCCATCACGCTCGTCGCCGCCACCCTGGTGTGGATCGGCGCGCAGACGCGTGCTCACATGAAGGCGAAGATCCTGTACGTCGAGCCGGACTCGACGAAGGGTGAAAAGCCCGAGAACCCGGGGTCGAAGCCGTGAGGGGTAGGGCCGGGATAAGTGTGCGTTCGAGATGCTGCTATCGTCCGGTTCCAACTGCGGCACTGCGGGCGCGGGCATCTGAGCTGACGCCTGTTCCATCGCGAGGCTCGATGCCTGACTGCCGCCCCCACATCCGTTACACCAGTCCAGTGCCGAACCGCGGCCGCGCGCCGCGCCGACACAACGAGGTTGCCGTACCTATGCGCCACGCTGAAGGAGCCCGCGGTGAGTGCTGACCCGACGCAGGTCCTCGCCTTCGAGACCGACTGTCACATCTTCGACGGATGTGGATTCCCCGGCCCGGGCCTGCACTCGTTCCTCTTCGAGCCGCTGTGGGGCGAAGCCGGCAGCAATGCCTACTTCAACAAGCCGATGCTGCTGGCCCTCCTGGGCTCCGTCATCATCGTGGCCTTCTTCTGGGCCGCCTTCGGCAAGGCGAAGATCGTTCCCGGCAAGCTCCAGATGGTCGGCGAGGCGGGCTACGACTTCGTGCGCCGCGGCATCGTCTACGAGACGCTGGGCAAGAAGGAGGGCGAGAAGTACGTCCCCTTCATGGTCAGCCTGTTCTTCTTCGTCTGGATCCTGAACGTCTGGTCGATCGTCCCGGTGGCGCAGTTCCCCGTGACCTCGATCATCGCGTACCCGGCCGTCCTCGCGCTGATCGTCTACGTGATCTGGATGTCGGTCACCTTCAAGCGCCACGGCTTCGTCGGCGGCCTGAAGAACCTCACCGGCTACGACAAGAGCCTGGGCGGCGTCCTTCCGCTCATCATGGTCATCGAGTTCTTCTCGAACGTCCTGGTGCGCCCGTTCACCCACGCGGTCCGACTCTTCGCGAACATGTTCGCCGGTCACACCCTGCTGCTGCTCTTCACGATCGCCAGCTGGTACCTGCTGAACGGCATCGGCATCGCCTACGCCGGTGTGTCGTTCGTGATGGTGATCGTGATGACCGCCTTCGAGCTCTTCATCCAGGCCGTCCAGGCGTACGTCTTCGTCCTCCTGGCCTGCAGCTTCATCCAGGGCGCGCTCGCCGAGCACCACTGAGCCAGGCCCGCCCCCGCTCAGCCCCCCGTATTCGTCCGGTGGCCAACCCCCACCGGTCCGTGAAAGAGAAGGAAGAACTGGCATGTCCCAGACCCTTGCCGCCGTCACCGGCTCCCTCAGCTCCGTTGGTTACGGTCTCGCGGCCATCGGCCCCGGCGTCGGCGTCGGCATCATCTTCGGTAACGGCACGCAGGCCCTCGCCCGCCAGCCCGAGGCGGCCGGCCTGATCCGCGCCAACCAGATCCTCGGCTTCGCCTTCTGTGAGGCGCTCGCCCTGATCGGTCTGGTCATGCCGTTCGTCTACCCGAGCTCCTGATCCTCGGTCTCGACGAACAGCCCACTAGACGAAAGGCACTGATGTGAACCTCATGGTTCTCGCGGCTGAGATGGAAAACCCTCTCATCCCGCCGATCCCCGAGCTCGTCATCGGTCTGATCGCCTTCGTCATCGTCTTCGGCTTCCTCGCGAAGAAGCTCCTCCCGAACATCAACAAGGTTCTGGACGAGCGCCGCGAGCAGATCGAGGGCGGTATCGAGAAGGCCGAAGCCGCTCAGACCGAGGCCCAGAGCGTGCTGGAGCAGTACAAGGCCCAGCTCGCCGAAGCCCGGCACGAGGCCGCGCGCCTGCGCCAGGACGCGCTGGAGCAGGGCACTGCGCTCAAGGAAGAACTGCGCGCAGAGGGCCAGCGGCAGCGTGAGGAGATCATCGCTGCCGGTCACGCCCAGATCGCGGCAGACCGCAAGGCCGCCGCTCAGGCGCTGCGTCAGGACGTGGGCAAGCTCGCCACCGACCTGGCCGGCAAGCTCGTCGGCGAGTCCCTCGAGGACGCCGCCCGCCAGAGCCGCACCATCGACCGCTTCCTCAGCGAGCTTGAGGAGAAGGCCGAGGCGGCCCGATGAACGGAGCGAGCCGCGAGGCGCTGGCCTCCGCGCGCGAGCGTCTCGACGCGCTGACGGACAACACGTCCGTCGACGCGGCGAAGCTCGCCGGTGAGCTGGCAGCCGTCACCGCGCTGCTCGACCGTGAGGTCTCGCTGCGTCGGGTCATCACGGACCCGGCGCAGTCCGGCGAGGCCAAGGCCGAGCTCGTCGGCCGGCTGCTGTCCGGCCAGGTGGGCGGGGAGACCCTCGACCTGGTGTCCGGCATGGCGCGCTCCCGCTGGTCGCAGTCCCGCGACCTGGTGGACGCGCTGGAGGAGCTGGCGGCCACCGCCGACCTCACGGCGGCCCAGCAGGGCAACGGGCTCGACAACGTCGAGGACGAGATCTTCCGCTTCGGCCGGATCGTCTCCTCGAGCACCGAGCTGCGTTCCGCGCTGACCGACCGCGCCGCCACCGGCACCGCCAAGAGCGAGCTGCTGCGCGGCCTGCTCGGCGGCAAGGTGAACGCCGTCACCGAGCGTCTGGTCATCCGTCTCGTCACGCACCCGCGTGGACGTAGCCTGGAAGCGGGACTCGAGTCCCTTTCCAAGCTCGCCGCCGAGCGCCGTGACCGCATGGTCGCCACCGTGACCAGCGCGGTTCCGCTCAGCGACGTGCAGAAGCAGCGTCTCGGCGCGGTGCTGGCCAAGCTGTACGGCCGCCAGATGCACCTGAACCTCGACGTGGACCCCGCGGTCCTCGGCGGGATCTCGGTGCGGGTCGGCGACGAGGTCATCGACGGCACCATCGCGGACCGCCTCGCCGAGGCGTCGCGCCGCATGGCCGGCTGACCAGCCGCCACCACACAGATACAAAGCATTCCTAGCGGCCCGGTTGGGCCGTGCAGAACTTGCAGAAGATTCCTGGGGGTCACCCCCAGACCCCTAAGAAGCTTCAGGCCCAACAAGGAGAGCAGGGAACCCAGATGGCGGAGCTCACGATCCGGCCGGAGGAGATCCGGGACGCACTGGAGACCTTTGTCCAGTCGTACCAGCCGGACGCGGCCTCGCGCGAGGAGGTCGGAACGGTCAGCGTTGCCGGCGACGGCATCGCGAAGGTGGAGGGTCTGCCCTCCGCCATGGCGAACGAGCTGCTGAAGTTCGAGGACGGCACCCTCGGTCTCGCCCTCAACCTCGAGGAGCGCGAGATCGGTGCGATCGTCCTCGGCGAATTCAGCGGCATCGAGGAGGGCCAGCCGGTGCAGCGCACCGGTGAGGTCCTCTCCGTAGGCGTCGGCGAGGGCTACCTCGGCCGCGTGGTCGACCCGCTCGGCAACCCGATCGACGGTCTCGGCGAGATCGCGACCGAAGGCCGCCGCGCCCTCGAGCTGCAGGCCCCGGGCGTCATGGTCCGTAAGTCGGTGCACGAGCCCATGCAGACCGGCTACAAGGCCGTCGACGCGATGGTGCCGATCGGCCGCGGCCAGCGTCAGCTGATCATCGGCGACCGCCAGACCGGCAAGACCGCCCTGGCCGTCGACACGATCATCAACCAGCGTGACAACTGGCGCTCCGGCGACGTGAACAAGCAGGTCCGCTGCATCTACGTCGCCATCGGCCAGAAGGGCTCGACCATCGCGTCCGTTCGCGGCGCCCTGGAAGAGGCCGGCGCGCTCGAGTACACGACGATCGTCGCCGCCCCGGCGTCCGACCCGGCCGGCTTCAAGTACCTGGCGCCGTACACCGGTTCCGCCATCGGCCAGCACTGGATGTACGCCGGCAAGCACGTCCTGATCATCTTCGACGACCTGTCGAAGCAGGCCGACGCCTACCGCGCCGTGTCGCTGCTGCTGCGCCGCCCGCCGGGCCGCGAGGCCTACCCGGGTGACGTCTTCTACCTGCACTCCCGTCTGCTGGAGCGCTGCGCGAAGCTCTCCGACGACATGGGCGCCGGCTCGATGACCGGTCTGCCGATCGTCGAGACCAAGGCCAACGACGTCTCGGCGTTCATCCCGACCAACGTCATCTCCATCACCGACGGCCAGTGCTTCCTGGAGTCCGACCTGTTCAACGCGGGCCAGCGCCCGGCGCTGAACGTCGGCATCTCGGTCTCCCGCGTCGGTGGTTCCGCGCAGCACAAGGCCATGAAGCAGGTTTCCGGCCGTCTGCGCGTCGACCTCGCCCAGTACCGCGAGCTGGAGGCGTTCGCCGCCTTCGGTTCCGACCTGGACGCCGCGTCGAAGGCCTCGCTGGAGCGCGGCAAGCGCATGGTCGAGCTGCTGAAGCAGGGCCAGTACCAGCCGATGCCCGTCGAGGAGCAGGTCGTCTCCGTCTGGGCCGGCACCACCGGCAAGATGGACGACGTCCCGGTCAACGACATCCGTCGCTTCGAGTCGGAGCTGCTGGAGCACCTGCGCCGCGAGCGCAAGGACCTCCTCACCTCCATCGCCGAGGGCGGCAAGATGTCGGACGACACCCTGACGTCGATCGCCGACGCCATCGCCGCCTTCAAGCGCCAGTTCGAGACCTCGGACGGCAAGCTCCTGGGCGAGGACGCGCCGGCCGTCAACGTCTCCAAGTGACGACGGAAGGGACCTGACTCATGGGAGCGCAGCTCCGGGTCTACAAGCGTCGCATCCGTGCCGTCACGGCGACCAAGAAGATCACCAAGGCGATGGAGATGATCGCCGCCTCGCGCATCGTCAAGGCGCAGCGCAAGGTGGCGGCATCGATGCCGTACGCGACCGAGCTCACCCGCGCGGTGACCGCGGTGGCGACCGGTTCGAACACCAAGCACGCCCTGACCACCGAGGTCGAGGCGCCGACCCGCGCCGCGGTCCTGCTCATCACGAGCGACCGCGGTCTGGCCGGCGGCTACTCCTCGAACGCCATCAAGCAGGCAGACCGGCTCACCGAGCGGCTGCGGGCGGAGGGCAAGGAGGTCGACAGCTACATCGTCGGCCGCAAGGGTGTCGCCTACTACGGCTTCCGTGAGCGCAAGGTCACGGACTCGTGGACCGGCTTCACCGACAGCCCGGCCTACGCCGACGCCAAGCGCGTCGCGGCGCCGCTGATCGAGGCCATCCAGACGGAAACGGCCGACGGCGGCGTCGACGAGCTGCACATCGTCTACACGGAGTTCGTGTCGATGATGACGCAGAACGCGGTGGACGGCCGGATGCTGCCGCTCAGCCTCGACCAGGCTGCGGAGGAGAGCGGTACGAAGGGCGAGATCCTTCCGCTGTTCGACTTCGAGCCGTCGGCGGAGGACGTCCTCGACGCCCTTCTGCCGCGCTACGTCGAGAGCCGCATCTACAACGCACTGCTGCAGTCGGCCGCTTCCGAGCACGCCGCCCGCCGCCGCGCGATGAAGTCGGCGACCGACAACGCCGGAGACCTCATCAAGAGCCTCTCCCGGCTTGCCAACGCGGCCCGCCAGGCCGAAATCACCCAGGAAATCAGCGAGATCGTCGGTGGCGCGAGCGCCATGGCCGACGCGACCGCGGGGAGTGACAAGTAATGACGACCACTGTTGAGACGGCCGCCGCCACGGGCCGCGTCGCCCGGGTCATCGGCCCGGTCGTCGACGTGGAGTTCCCCGTCGACGCGATGCCCGAGATCTACAACGCCCTCAAGGTCCAGGTCGCCGACCCGGCCGAGGACGGCAAGCTCAAGACCCTGACCCTCGAGGTCGCGCAGCACCTGGGTGACGGCCTCGTCCGCACCATCTCGATGCAGCCGACCGACGGCCTGGTCCGCCAGGCCCCGGTGACCGACACGGGCGAGGGCATCACCGTCCCCGTCGGTGACTTCACCAAGGGCAAGGTCTTCAACACCCTGGGTGAGGTGCTCAACTACCCGGAGGCGAACGCCGAGGTCACCGAGCGCTGGCCGATCCACCGCAAGGCCCCGAGCTTCGACGAGCTCGAGTCGAAGACCGAGATGTTCGAGACCGGCGTCAAGGTCATCGACCTCCTCACCCCGTACGTCAAGGGTGGAAAGATCGGTCTGTTCGGTGGTGCCGGTGTCGGCAAGACCGTTCTGATCCAGGAAATGATCTACCGCGTCGCCAACAACCACGACGGTGTGTCGGTGTTCGCGGGTGTCGGTGAGCGTACCCGTGAGGGCAACGACCTCATCGAGGAGATGGGCGACTCCGGCGTCATCGACAAGACGGCGCTCGTCTTCGGCCAGATGGACGAGCCCCCGGGCACCCGTCTGCGCGTCGCCCTGGCCGGTCTGACCATGGCGGAGTACTTCCGCGATGTGCAGAAGCAGGACGTGCTCTTCTTCATCGACAACATCTTCCGGTACACCCAGGCCGGTTCCGAGGTGTCGACCCTGCTCGGCCGCATGCCCTCCGCGGTGGGTTACCAGCCGAACCTGGCCGACGAGATGGGTCTCCTCCAGGAGCGCATCACCTCGACCCGCGGTCACTCGATCACCTCGATGCAGGCGATCTACGTCCCCGCGGACGACCTGACCGACCCGGCGCCGGCGACCACCTTCGCCCACCTCGACGCGACGACGGTTCTCTCCCGTCCGATCTCCGAGAAGGGCATCTACCCGGCCGTCGACCCGCTGGACTCCACGTCCCGCATCCTGGACCCCCGCTACATCGCGGCGGACCACTACGCGGCCGCCATGCGCGTCAAGGGGATCCTCCAGAAGTACAAGGACCTCCAGGACATCATCGCGATCCTCGGTATCGACGAGCTGGGCGAGGAGGACAAGCTCGTCGTCCACCGTGCCCGTCGCGTCGAGCGCTTCCTGTCGCAGAACACCCACGTCGCCAAGCAGTTCACCGGCGTGGACGGTTCGGACGTTCCGCTCGACGAGTCGATCACCGCGTTCAACGCGATCTGCGACGGTGAGTACGACCACTTCCCCGAGCAGGCGTTCTTCATGTGCGGTGGCATCGAGGACCTGAAGGCCAACGCCAAGGAGCTGGGCGTCTCCTGATCCGGCGCGCTCCGCGAGGAGCGCTCCCGGTTCGCAGTCCCCAGGGAGAGGGGCGGGTGTCCCGTCCCTCTCCCCACGCCCATTAGAATTTGACCCAACACCCGGCTGACCCGCCGGGTGGTGACCCGAGGAGCCACCTTGGCTGCTGAGCTGCACGTCGAGCTGGTCGCGGCGGACCGCAATGTATGGTCCGGCGAGGCCACCCTGGTCGTCGCCCGCACCACGTCCGGCGACATCGGCGTCATGCCCGGTCACCAGCCGCTTCTCGGTGTGCTGGAATCGGGCCCGGTGACCATCCGTACCAGCGAGGGCGGCACTGTCGTCGCCGCGGTGCACGGCGGATTCATCTCGTTCGCGGACAACAAGCTGTCCCTGCTGGCCGAGATCGCCGAGCTCGCGGACGAGATCGACGTCCAGCGGGCGGAGCGGGCACTGGAGCGCGCGAAGTCGGAGGCCGACGCGGCCGCCGAACGTCGCGCCGATGTCCGGCTGCGCGCGGTCGCGGGGCACTGAGCCCCGTACCGAACAGTTTGATACCTCAGCCGCGGTCAGGTCCGGAATTTTCCGGACCGGGTCGCGGCTGAGGCGATGTACGTACTTTTGTTTGTGCGGTTTTCGATGAGCGAGGAGGTCGGTGAAGATGCTCCTCGCTCTGCTTGTGAGCGGCCTGGTCGTAGCCCTGGTGGTGATCGGGCTGTTCGTGTTCGGGTTGCGCCGCAGACTCATCCAGCGGTCCGGCGGGACCTTCGACTGCAGCCTGCGCTGGGGCGTGACCGACGAGCCGGACGTCTCCGGCAAGGGGTGGGTCTACGGGGTCGCCCGCTACAGCGGTGACCGGATCGAGTGGTTCCGCGTCTTCTCGTACTCCCCGCGCCCGCGCCGGCTGCTGGAGCGGTCCTCCATCGAGGTCCTCGCGCGCCGCGCGCCCGAGGGCGAGGAGGAGCTGGCCCTGCTGTCCGACGCCGTCGTGCTCGGCTGTTCCCACCGGGGGACGCGCCTGGAGCTGGCGATGAGCGAGGACGCGCTGACCGGTTTCCTGGCGTGGCTGGAGGCCGCGCCGCCCGGGCAGCGGGTGAACGTCGCCTGAGGCGGGCGGGCCACCGCCCGCGGGACGTGGAGAAGCCGGGGAGGCGGGGGACGGTCCCGCCTCCCCGGCTTCGTACCCTCATACGAGGGATCGCGGACCGGGGCGGTGCGTGGGGGTCACCGCAGCCCGGTGTGGATGGCGTCGGCCAGTTCGCCGTTGGCGGTGTCGCCGCTGAATTCCCAGAAGAAGGCGCCCTTGAGGCCCTGGTTCTTCAGCCAGGTCATCTTCCCGGCGATGGTGGAGGGGGTGTCGTAGCTCCACCAGTTGCCGCCGCACTTGGCGTAGGCCGTGCCGGCGACGGTGCCGGTCGTGGGGCAGCTGCTCTTGAGGACCTTGTAGTCCTCGATGCCCTGCTCGTAGGTGCCCGGGGCGGGTCCGGTCGCGGTGCCGCCGGGGGCGTCCTGGGTGACTCCGGTCCAGCCGCGGCCGTAGAAGCCGATGCCGAGGTTGAGCTTGGAGCCGGGGATCCCCTTGCCCTTGAGCTTGGTGATGGCGGCCTCGGAGTTGAAGCCGGCGATGGGGATGCCGGCGTAGGAGGTCAGCGGGGAGTGCGGGGCGGTGGGTCCCTTGGCCTCCCAGGCACCGAAGAAGTCGTACGTCATGACGTTGTAGAAGTCGACGTACTGGGCGGCGCCCGCGTAGTCGGCGAGGTCGAGCTTGCCGCCGTTGGAGCCGTCGGCGGAGATCGCGGCGGTGACCAGGTTGGAGCCGCCGAACTTGGCGCGCAGGGCCGACATCAGGTTCTTGAAGGAGGCGGCGCCGCTGGTGTCGCAGGACAGCCCGCAGGCGTTCGGGTACTCCCAGTCGATGTCGATGCCGTCGAAGACGTCCGCCCAGCGCGGGTCCTCGACCAGGGCGTGGCAGGAGTCGGCGAAGGCGGCCGGATTCTGCGCGGCCTGCCCGAAGCCGCCGGACCAGGTCCAGCCGCCGAAGGAGTAGAGGATCTTGATGTGCGGGTACTTGGCCTTGAGCTTGCGCAGCTGGTTGAAGTTGCCGCGCAGGGGCTGGTCCCAGGTGTCGGCGACGCCGTCGACGCTCTGGTCGGCGGTGTAGGCCTTGTCGTAGTCGGCGTAGGCGTCGCCGATGGTGCACTTGCCGTTCTGGACGTTGCCGAAGGCGTAGTTGATGTGGGTGATCTTCGCGGCACTGCCGGAGGTGACCAGGTTCTTCACGTGGTAGTTGCGCTGGTAGACGCCCCAGTTGGTGAAGTAGCCGAGCTTGACCTTGGTGCCGGGGTCCGGGGGCTGGGTGCCGCCGCCGGTGGTGGTCACCGAGAGGGTGCCGGAGGAGGGGCCGGTCTGGTCGGCGCTGTCACGGGCGGTGACCGCGTAGGTGTACGTGGTGCCCTTGGCCAGGCCGCTGTCGCCGAAGGTGGTGCCGGTGACGGTGGTGAGCCTGGTGCCGTCGCGGTAGACGTCGTAGTTCTTGACGCCCTTGTCGTCGGTGGCCGCCGTCCAGGACAGGGTCAGGGCGGTCTCGGTGACGCCGGTCGCGGTGGGGGTGCCGGGGGCCGAGGGCGGGGCGTCGGTGGGGCTGGAGCCGCCGTCGCAGGAGCCGCCGTTGATCTTGCAGCCGGAGGGGGCGCCGGACCCGGTGCCGTTGAAGCCGAAGCTGACGGTGGCGCCGGGGGCGAGGGTGCCGTTCCAGCCGACGTTCTTGGCCGTCCAGTGGTCGCCGGAGCTGGTGACCGTGGCGTCCCACGCGGAGGTCACCCGGGTGCCGGCCGGGTAGTCCCACTCCACGGTCCAGCTGCTGAGGGTGGTGGTGCCGGTGTTCTTCACCGTCCACTTGCCCTCGAAGCCGGAGCCCCAGTCGGAGGCCTTCGTGTAGGTCGCGGTCGCGGAGGCGGCGGCTTGCGCCGGGCCCGCCAGGCCGACCAGGCCGGCGACGGGCAGGGCGAGGGCGGCCACGGTGGCGGCCAGCCTCCCGAACAGACGGTTGCGTCGTGGGGGTGCTGTGCTCAAGGGTGCTCCTCCGGAGGTCCGTACCGGTCGTGGGGCCGACCGGTACATGGGGGTGGGACCTGCGCCGCCCGTGAGCACGCCTCGGTGCAATCTTTGTCATGGCACGCTCACCACAGTGATGCGGTGAGACTAGAAAGGTCTGGACCAACCGTCAAGAGGTCCAGACCTCATCCCCAGGGGCCTACTCGATCCCCAACTCCTGCGCCAGCACGGCCGCTTGGACCCGACTGCGCAGCTCCAGCTTCCCCAGCAGCCTGCTGACGTGGGTCTTCACCGTGGCCTCCGCCATGTCCAGCCGTACGGCGATCTCCGCGTTCGACAACCCCCCGCCCAGTGCCCCCAGCACCTCCCGCTCGCGCCGCGTCAGCGTTTCCACCGCCGCGGCCGCCTCCGGCCGCACCGGCGCCCGCACCGCCTTCGGAGCCGCGAACTCGGCGATCAGCCTCCGGGTCACCGCGGGCGCGATCAGCCCCTCGCCGCGCGCCACCGTCCGCACCGCCGCGATCAGCTCCGCGGCGTCCGCGTCCTTCAGCAGGAAGCCCGCCGCCCCTGCCCGCAGCGCCCCGAAGACGTATTCGTCGAGGTCGAAGGTGGTCAGCACCAGCACGTCCGCCAGTTCCCGCTCCACCACGCGGCGGGTGGCCGACACCCCGTCCAGCCTCGGCATCTGCACGTCCATGAGGACCAGGTCCGGCCGCAGCTCCTCCGCCAGCCGCACCGCCTCCTCACCGTCGGCGGCCTCTCCCACCACCTCGATGCCCCCCGCACTGCGCAGGATCAGCACCAGACCGGCCCGTACCGCCCGCTGGTCCTCGGCCACGACGACCCTGATGGTCATGACTGCACCGCCCTCTCCCCGGCGGGCAGCGCCGCCCGCACCTGCCACACCCTGCCCGAAGCGCCCGCCGCGAACGTCCCGCCCAGCAGCTCCGTCCGTTCCCGCATGCCGACCAGCCCCGCCCCCGAGCCCGGGGCGCGCGGGCCCGGCCGCTCCCCGTACGGGGAGTCCACCGCCACCGTCAGCAGCCCGGCGCCCCGCGCCACCCGGACCCGGACCGTGCCGGGAACCGCGTGCTTGAGGGCGTTGGTCAGCGACTCCTGCACGATCCGGTACGCCGCCAGCTCCACCGGTGCCGGCAGCGGCGGCCCCGCGGCCCGCTCGTCCGCCAGGACGAAGTCCAGCCCGCTCGCCGACCCGTTGGTCCGGGCCTGCCCCAGCAGGGCGTCCAGGCCGTCCAGGGAGGGCACCGCGACGGCTTCCTGCCCCGCTCCGGCGTCCCGCAGCAGCCCGATCAGACGGCGCATCTCGGCCAGTCCCTGCACGCTGTTCTCCCGGATCACCCCGAGGGCCTCGCGGCTGGTGGCGGGGGAGTCGATGGACAGCGCGGCGGTCGAGTGGATGGCGATCGCCGAGAGGTGGTTGGCCACCATGTCGTGCAGCTCCCGCGCCATCCGGGCGCGCTCGGCGGCCACCGCCTGCGTCCGGTCCATCTCCGCCAGCAGCGCCGTCTGCTCGGCGCGCAGCCGGGCGGCCTCGGCGGCCTCGCGGTGGTTGCGCAGGGTGGCGCCCGTCAGCGCCGGGGCGAAGCTCACGATGCCGGTGAGCACGCCGATGAGCAGGGCCTGCGGGGTGCGCAGCCACACCAGGGAGCCGATGGTGACGGCCATGGTGATCAGCCCGGTGCTGACCGGGAGCCGCCGGGCCGTGGCCGGTTTTCCGTACACCACCGCCGCGTACATCAGGTCGGTGAAGACGATGACGCTGGCGATGCTGCCGACCGTGAACTGGTCCGCGACCAGGGCGACGGTGCCGACGGGCAGGGTGACGGCGGGCGCGGAGCGGCGCAGCAGCTCCAGGACGCCGAGCACCGCGAGGGGCACCAGCGCCGCCCAGTCGGGCAGGAGGTGCCGGCTGGGCGTGCTGTACACGCCGAGCGCCCAGAGCAGCAGGCCGGCGCACACGCTGACCACCGCGAGCAGGACGTCGTCGCGGTGGGGGCGGGGGATCTGGAGGAGCACGGTCCCATCCAACACGGTCCGCCGAGGGGCGGCCTCGGCACGGGGGCGGAGACGGCGCTACATCGAAGGATGCAGTGGACGTTCCTCACTGGCGACGACGCGGCGGGGCGCGGCCGCCGGGAACCTGGAGGGGAAACCGGGGAAGGAAGGGAGGGCCGTCATGCTGCTCGGGCTGATCGTCGCCTGTGAGGTCGGCTTCTGGGTGCTGCTGGCGGGCGGACTGGCGCTGCGCTACCTGGCCGGAATGCCGCGGCTGGGAGCCGCGGTGCTGCTGATGGAGCCGCTGCTGGAGCTGGTGCTGCTGGTGGTGTCCTTCATCGATCTGAAGAACGGCGGGGAGCCCAGCTGGAGGCACGGTCTCGCGGCCTTCTACATCGGCTACACCGTCGGCTACGGGCACTACACCGTGCAGTGGCTCGACCGGCACGCCGCCCACCGCTTCGCCGGGGGCCCCAAGCCGCCCGGAACCACCTACGGCAAGGAGCGCGCGGTCCACGAGTGGAAGCTGTGGGCGCGGACCCTGGCCGCCGCCCTCGTCGCCGTCGGGCTGCTCCAGGCCGGGATCTGGTACGTCGGCGGCGACGCCGCCACCGACGGGCTCCGGGCCTGGCAGTCCGGCGCCCTGCGGGTCCTCGGCATCCAGGCCCTGATCGCCGCGAGCTACTCGATCTGGCCCCGCAAGGCCCCGGCGGGCACGGACGCCGACCGGGACGGGAGCGCCGAACCGGCCGGGAGCAGGCGCTAGCCAGGGGTCCCGGTGGACCACGGCCCGGGCGGGGGGGTGGGTCAGCGCTCGCCGCCGGGGACCCAGAGCACGTCACCGACCTCCTTGTTGGCCGTCCTGGCCAGGATGAAGAGGAGGTCGGAGAGGCGGTTCAGGTAGGTGGCCGTCAGCGGGTTCATCACCTCGCCGTGCGCCTCCAGCGCCGCCCACGTGGAGCGCTCGGCCCGGCGGACCACCGTGCAGGCCTGGTGCAGCAGGGCCGCGCCCGGGGTGCCGCCGGGGAGGATGAAGCTCCGCAGCTTCTCCAGCCGCTCGTTGAAGACGTCGCAGTCCGCCTCCAGCCGGTCCACGTAGAACTGCTCCACGCGCAGCGGCGGGTACTCCGGGTCCTCCACGACCGGGGTGCACAGGTCCGCGCCGACGTCGAACAGGTCGTTCTGCACGCGGACCAGGACCTTCACGACCTCCTCCGGAAGCGACCCCAGCGCGATGGCCGTCCCGATGGCGGCGTTGGCCTCGTTGGCGTCGGCGTACGCGGAGATCCGCAGGTCCGTCTTCCGCGTCCGGCTCATGTCCCCCAGGGCGGTCGTGCCCTGGTCGCCGGTGCGGGTGTAGATGCGCGTCAGGTTCACCATGCCGCCAGCGTAGACGGGCCCGCCGCAGAACCACCGGGCGCGGCCGCCCGCCCCCGGGGCGCGCCCGCGGCGCGGGACGGCCGGGGAGCCGTCCCGCGCGCGGCGGGGGCGGCTCCGCAGGTGAACTGTGAGGCGGCGCACGCCTGGTGGGCCGTACCAGTGTGATGTCCGTCATCTGAGACGTGACGCGTGTTACTTCGCGGTCACTCGGCCCCTCACGGGCGCTAGTCTCCGCCGGAGAGGCTACGAGGCCGGGTCGTACTGAGAACAGCAAGGGGTGTGCAGTGGCTGGGAAGCTCGCCGTCATCGGCGCGGGACTGATGGGTTCCGGGATCGCTCAGGTCTCCGCTCAGGCGGGTTGGGACGTCGTCCTGCGGGACGTCACCGACGCCGCGCTGACCCGGGGCACGGACGGCATCAAGGCCTCGTACGACAAGTTCGTCTCCAAGGGCCGGATGACCGCCGAGGACGCCGAGGCGGCCCTGGCCCGGATCACCACGACCACCGAACTCGACGCGGTCGCCGACGTGGACATCGTCGTCGAGGCCGTCTTCGAGAAGCTCGAGGTCAAGCACGAGATCTTCCGCACCCTCGACAAGATCGTGCGCGAGGACACCGTCCTGGCCTCCAACACCTCCGCCATCCCGATCACCAAGATCGCGGCCGTGACGGAGCGCCCGGAGCGGGTCGTCGGCGCGCACTTCTTCTCGCCCGTCCCGATGATGCAGCTCTGCGAGCTGGTGCGCGGCTACAAGACGAGCGACGAAACCCTCGCCACCACCCGCGCGTTCGCCGAGTCGGTCGGCAAGACCTGCATCGTCGTCAACCGCGACGTCGCCGGCTTCGTGACCACCCGTCTGATCTCCGCGCTGGTCGTCGAGGCCGCGAAGCTCTACGAATCGGGCGTCGCCACCGCCGAGGACATCGACATCGCCTGCAAGCTGGGCTTCGGGCACGCCATGGGCCCGCTGGCCACCGCCGACCTCACCGGCGTCGACATCCTGCTCCACGCGACCAGCAACATCTACACCGAGTGCCAGGACGAGAAGTTCGCGCCGCCGGAGCTGATGCGCCGC
This sequence comes from Streptomyces sp. NPDC034086, assembly GCF_055575515.1. NCBI lineage: Bacteria > Bacillati > Actinomycetota > Actinomycetes > Kitasatosporales > Streptomycetaceae > Streptomyces > Streptomyces sp. NPDC034086. Next base: position 628,510 of record NZ_JBVISM010000002.1, read on the forward strand.
ATGGTCGACGCGGGCGACATCGGCCGCAAGAGCGGCCAGGGCTTCTACAAGCACTGAGCACGGACGTTCGAATCCCCGCACCCTACGGGGTGAATTAGGTATCGGTTCGCTCACGGTCGGCAACTTCACCGCCCGCGCGGCAGTCAGTTGCAGTGAGAGTTTCCGATCACGGACCCGTCGGACCACACGTACGCAGTAAAGCCGGGGAGCACACATGCACATCAGGGGCGACCACGCCGAACTCGCTGTCGGGGGTCGCCTCGACGTGCGCAGCGCGGCTGACGCCCGTACGGTCCTCCACACCGCCCTCGACGACGGCCACGGCGACCTCGTGCTCGACCTGACCGGACTCGACTCCTGGGACGCGACCGGTCTCGGCGTGATCATGGGAGCGCACCGGCGGGCCGGGCGGACCGGGCGGCGCCTGGTCCTGCGCGGGGTGCCCGACCGGATGCAGCGGCTGCTCGTCGCCACCCGGCTGCACCGCATCCTCGCGATCGAGGGCGGCCTGGAAGCGGAGAGCCTGCCCCGGGTGTGATCCGGGGCGGGGTGCGGGGGCGCGGAGCGCGGACGCGGGGCGGGAAAAGGGGCTGCGTCCCCGGGGCGCCCTCCGCTTACATGGAGCCATGGTGTCCACCGACCGGCTCGCGGCCTTCGCCGCCATGTCCCTCCTGCTGATCCTGATCCCCGGCCCGAGCGTGCTCTTCGTCGTCGGACGGGCGCTGGCACAGGGCCGCCGGGCCGCGCTGATCACGGTGGCCGGCAACACGCTCGGAGCGTACGCGCTCGTCGTCGCCGTGGCGCTCGGCGTCGGAGCCGTCGTCGAGCGGTCCGTCCTCGTCTTCACCGCCCTGAAGCTGGCCGGCGCCGCCTACCTCGTCCACCTCGGCGTCAAGGCCTTCCGGGACCGGCGGTCGCTGCACGCCGCCGTCGCGCAAGCGCCCCCCACGGCCGCCGGCGGCCTGCGGACCCTGGGGGAGGGCTTCGCGGTCGGCGTGGCCAACCCCAAGACCATCGTCTTCTTCGCCGCCGTGCTGCCCCAGTTCGTCGACCGGGAGCAGGGCCACGTCGTGCTCCAGATGCTCCTGCTCGGGCTGGTCTTCAACCTCATCGCGATCGTCTCCGACAGCGTCTGGGGGATCGCCGCCGCCACCGCCCGGGACTGGTTCGCCGGATCGCCCCGCAGGCTCTCCGCGGTCGGCGGGGCCGGCGGGCTCGCCATGATCGGCCTCGGGGTCACCGTGGCCGTGACCGGCCGGAAGGACTAGGCCGGCTCTTCCGGATCTTGCCTGACCCGCGTCGCCCGGCACCGCACCTCGCCGCGTTGTCGAGGCACCCGAGGACGTCCGGTCATCGGGAGCCTCTCCGCCTTGCGATGCACGGCACCGGACGACGCGGGCGTGACCGGCAAGATCCGAAAGAGACAGCCTAGGCCGAAGATCGGCGGGAATCGTAACGGTCCGGTGGTGAAGCCACCCCTGCGGTGACGGCGGGGCCGGCCACGGTCTAGGGTTCGGGCGGAAACCGGACCGGTAACGACGACGACGTGAGCGGGCGCCGGCACGACGAAGACGGTGAAGACGCGGCGGCGCGCGGCGCGATCGGGGGACTTGGTCATGGACCGTACACAGGGGCAGCCCGGCCCGGACGAGCAGCCGGCGGGCCGGCCGGCCGGGGCAGCGGCGGCGCGGCCCCCGGCAGCGGCGGCGCAGGCCCCGGCGCAGCCTGCGGCACCGGCGCAGGCCCCGGCACCCGCCCGTGTCGTGACCCTGACCACCGGTGAGTACACCCTCACCGTCAACCCCGTCGACGGCAGCGAGATCGAACCCCTGCGCCCCGACGCGCGCGCAGCGGCGGCCCGCCGCCCCGCCAGGCGCGACGCCGCCGCCCGCGCCGCCCGGGACGCCGCCGCGCGTCCGCCCGCGCTGCCCGGACCGCCCGTCCCCGCCCTGCCGCTCCTCGGCCGCGCCGACGAGCGGGAGCGGCTCGTCCGCCTCCTCGGGCGCGGCCGCTCCGTACGGCTGACCGGGCCCGCCGGATCCGGCCGGTCCACCCTCCTCGACGCGGTCGCCGCCGACTGCGCGGACCTCGCGCCCGACGGGGTCGTCCGGCTCAGCGGCCACGGCCGGCAGCAGCCCGCCGAACTGCTCCACACCCTGTACGGCACCGTGTACGACACCCGGGACGAGCGCCCCGACCGCACGCGGCTCCTCGAGGGCGTCGCCCGGATCGGCGCGATCGTCCTCCTCGACGACCTCGAACTGGGCGGCCCCGCCCTCGACGAGCTGCTCCGCGCCACCCCCGAATGCGCCTACCTGCTCGCCGCCACCCCCGACACCAAGGCCCCCTCCGACGACGCGCACCTGGAGGAGGTCTTCCTCGGCGGCCTCGGCCGGGCCGACTGCCTGCGGCTGCTGGAGGCCGCGACCGGCAGGGCGCTCACCGACGAGGAGACGGCCTGGGCGGAGGACCTGCGGTTCGCCTCCGAGGGCCTGCCGCTGCGCTTCGTACAGGCCGCCGCGCTGCTGCGGCAGCGCGACGAGCTCAACGACACCGCCGCCGCCGACGAGGACGAGGAGCCCGGCGTCTTCGAGGAGCGCCCCCGCGATCCCTCCCACGTGCCGCTGCCCACCCTGGCGCAGGCCGCCGCCCCCGCCGGACTGCTGGCGTCCCGGGTGAGCGAGTCGGCCCGCGCCGCCCTGCGGACCGCCTGCGCGCTGGCCGGGGAACTGCCGCACCACGCCCACCTCCCCGCGCTGGTCGGGGACACGCACGCCGACGCCGCCGTCGCCGAACTCCTCGGCTGCGGCCTGATCACCCCCGTCGGGCCGCGCTACCGCCTCGCGGAGGGCGTCGCGCGGCAGCTGGAGGAGGCCGGGTACGGGGAGACCGCCGCCGAGGAGGCGCGTACCGCCGCCCGGCACTACGCCTGGTGGACCGGGCACGCCTCGGTCACCCCGGAGCGGGTCGCGGCGGAGGCCGACGCCGTACTGGCCGCGCTGGCGGGGGCCGACGTGGTGGCCGCCGTACTCCTGGCCCGCACGGCGGCGCCGGCCCTCGCGGCGGCGCCCCACTGGGAGGCGTGGCAGCGGGTGCTGCGCTCGGGAGCCGAAGCCGCGCGGAAGGCGGGCGAGGTCGCCGAGCAGGCGTACTTCCACCACGAGCTGGGCGTGCTCGCGCTGTGCGAGGGGCGTCTGGACCGGGCACGGGCGGAGCTGGAGGCCTCGATCGGGCTGCGCGGCGCGCTCGCGGACAAGCGCGGGACGGTCTCCGGCCGCCGGGCGCTGGCGCTGGTCACCGACCGGGACCGGGCGGCGGCCGGGGCGAAGGCGTCGCCCCCGCTGCGCCTGGAGCCGCCGCCGGCCCTTCCGGCCGCCGGGCCCGCTGCGCAGCCGCCGTCGCAGCCGTCGCCGCCGGCTCCGCGGACGGCGCCCCAGCCGGCGCCGTCCGAGGCCGTCACCCGGGTGACCCCGGTGATCGGGAAGCCGGCCGGCTCGCCCTCGACCCTCGCCCAGGTCTACGCCGACGCGTTCACGCCCGCACCGGCGGCCGCGGCGGCACCGGCACCGCCACCGGCGTCCCTTCCCCGCCGCCCGCGGCCCTTCGCGGCCGGACGCCGCAAGACGGTGCTGCTGGCCGCCACCGGAGCGCTCACGGTGGTGGCGCTCGGCACGGTCGTCGGCCTGTCGCTGACCGCCGGGGGCGACCCGGAGCAGCCGGCGGCGCCGGCCGTGTCCTCGACCCCGGACACGCCCGCGGTGGCCCCGCCGCAGGTGCCGGGGAACAGCGGGAACGATTCGGCGCCGGAACCGGCCGCGCCGCCGTCGGCCGCCGGCCCGGACGACCCGGGCGGGGTCCGCCGGCCGACGCCCCCGCCGGCGGGCCACACGCCCGGCCCGCAGCAGCCCCGGCCCACCCCGCCGGCCCCGAAGCCGACGCCGGAGACCCCGAAGCCCGACCCGGACCCGGACCCGGAGCCCCCGGTGACGTCACCGCCGCCCCCGACGAGCCCGGCCCCGACCGACTCGGCGCCGACCACCCCGACGACCTCGTCGGAAGCCCAGTCCCCGACGGCGGCGCAGTCCCCGACGACGATCTGACCCGGCGGGGCGCGGCACCGGCCCGCACGGGCGCCCGTACGCCAACGGCCCTCCGAGCGGGGCTCGGAGGGCCGTGGGAACGACGGGCCGCGGGCTTGACCGGCAAGATCCGAAAGAGGCGGCCTAGAATAGGCGGAGCTTGTCGTCCTCGATGCCGCGCAGGGCGTTGTAGTCGAGGACCACGCAGTCCATCCCGCGGTCATGCGCGAGCACCCGCGCCTGCGGCTTGATCTCCTGCGCCGCGAAGACGCCCCGCACCGGCGCCAGGTGCGGATCGCGGTTCAGCAGCTCCAGGTACCGGGTCAGCTGCTCGACGCCGTCGATCTCCCCGCGCCGCTTGATCTCGACCGCCACCGTCGCGCCGGACGCGTCCCGGCACAGGATGTCGACCGGGCCGATGGCCGTCATGTACTCGCGCCGGATCAGGGTGTAGCCCTCGCCCAGCGTGTCGATGCGGTCGGCGAGCAGCTCCTGGAGGTGCGCCTCGACGCCGTCCTTGATGAGGCCGGGGTCGGTGCCCAGCTCGTGGGAGGAGTCGTGGAGGACTTCCTCCATGGTGATGATGAGCTTCTCGCCCGCCTTGTTGACGACGGTCCAGACGTTCGCGTCGTCACCGGTCCCCTCCTTGAGGGTGCACGGAGGCGACATCCAGTTGAGCGGTTTGTACGCCCGGTCGTCCGCGTGGATCGAGACACTGCCGTCGGCCTTCACGAGGATCAGACGGGGTGCCGAGGGCAGATGGGCGGTGAGCCGGCCCGCGTAGTCGACGGAGCAGCGGGCAATGACGAGACGCATGGTCGGCAACGCTACTCGACCGACGGGCCTCCACGCGATTCGCCCCTGAAAGCCCCGTTCGCCGATGGCGCGTTGTATGCGCATTCTCCTGGTGCGGTACCCGGCGGGCGCCTACCGTGGTGAGCGGGAGGTTGCCGAGCGTGCACGCTGCGTCGCGGCCTCCCTCCCTGCCCGTAGGACTCCGGCAGCCCAAACTGCCGGGGTCACGAGAGGAGAACCCATGTCGCTCGACGTCTCACCGGCCCTACTCGAACAGGCCGAGCGAGGCGAGGTCGACGAAGCCGCCTTCGTCGACTGCGTCCGGACCTCCCTGCCCTTCGCATGGGAGATGATCAGCTCGTTGGTGGCCCAGCTGGAGGTTGAGGGCGGAGAGTTCGCCGACAACCAGACGCCGCCGCCGGACGAGCAGGCGCGCGGGCAGCTGCTGCGCGCGCTCGCGAGTGACGCGATACGCGGAGCGCTGCAGCGGCACTTCGGGGTGCGCCTGGCATTCCAGAACTGTCACCGCGTGGCGGTGTTCCCGCTGGATTCCTCGGTGGACGACCGGCTGGCCAAGTTCACCTCGATCCGCGGCCAGCTGCTCAACCAGTCCCCGGAACTTCGGGACTGCTAGCAGGACCGGTACCGCGCTGCCGCTCCGTGTCGCGGGAGGTGCGACTGACACAGGAGCGGCAGCCCAGGCCCGTACCGGGTCACACCAGCAGGGGGAGGACCTCCGCGGCGAGGCGCCGGACGTTGTCCTCCGTGGCGGCGAGGTCGCCCGACCCCTCCGTCAGCAGGGCGAAGCGGGTGATGCCCGTCCGCTCCGCGGTCTGCGCCAGCCGGTCCGCCGCCAGGACGGGGCTGCCGACCGGGTGCAGTGAGCACAGCAGTTCCGTGTACGCGTGGGGGTCGCGCATCGCACGCTGCCGGCCGTCCACCGTCACGTGGGCGTCCAGGCCCTGGCGGAACCAGCCCGGCATCGCCTTCAGCAGGGTCTCCCGGGCGTCGGCCGTGGTGTCGGCCAGCTGGCAGACCCCCGCCGAGACGTGCGCGGCGGCCCGTACGGCTTCCGGCGCGTGCCCGTGCTCCAGCGCGGTCCGCCGCCACAGCGCGACCTGCTCGGCCTTCTCCTCGTCCCCGCAGTGCATGCCCAGCAGCATCGGCAGACCCCGCTCGGCGGCCAGCCGCACCGAGGCCGGGGAGGTGCAGGCGACGATCACTTCCGGCCCCGTCCCGTCGCCGTCCAGCGCGTCGGCCGGGCGCGGTACGACGGCCACCTCGCGGAAGGAGTGCCGCGCGCCGGCGGCCCCCACCCGCGGCTCCGCCAGCCACCGCCGCAGCAGGTCCAGGTCCTCCGGGAAGCCAGTCTCGTACGCCTGCGGACCGGCGCCGAACACCTCCAGGTCCACCCACGGCCCGCCGCGCCCCACCCCCAGGCTGAACCGGCCGCCCGAGGTGACGTGCAGCAGGGCCGCCTGCTCCCCGAGGGCCACCGGATGGGTGTTCGGCAGCACGCTGACCGCCGTGCCCACCCGCAGCCGCCGGGTCCGCCCCAGCAGCAGGGCCGCCAGGGTCACCGCCGACGGGCACACCCCGTACGGCACGAAGTGGTGCTCGGCGAGCCAGACCGAGTCCAGCCCGGCCTCCTCGGCCACCTCGGCGGTCCGCACCGCCCGGTGCAGCGCCTCCCCCTGCCCCTGACCCGGGAACTGGGCCGCCAGTACAAACGCTCCTACGCGCATCGCCTTAGCCTCCTCGCGGCTGACGCGGCCTCCCCCAGGTGGACCGACTCGTTGATGGCATCAACGTCTGATGGCAACAACGCCTGACACGTGCCAAAGGCACGGCCTGACAGGAAAGTTATTGAGATAGTCGGGTCGGCTCCCCGCGGAAGTACCGGCCCCGCCAGCCACCCTGCGGGTACCCCGGCTCGCTGCGCGTAGTCTGGGAGAAAGTCACTGTCCCCCGCTCCTTCGTGAGGTATACGTGTCACCGCGCCACAACCGCCCCCGGGGCGGCGAGAGTCCGGACGAACGCCCGGGCGCCGGCCTCGACCGGTTCGGGCTGGAGCGCACCGAGGAGTACCTCGGTGAGGAGTGGAAGGTCCGGCAGGTCTCGGGGGCCGGCGCGGCCGGCAAGCGCTACCGCTGCCCGGGCTGCGACCAGGAGATCCCCTCGGGCACCCCGCATGTGGTGGCCTGGCCCGAGTACGGCGGCGTCGACGACCGGCGGCACTGGCACAAGGCCTGCTGGAACGCGAAGGACCGCCGCACCTCCAAGGTGCAGCGGTCCCGCAACGCGCCCAGGTACTGAGCCGCGCCGTCAGACGTCGCGGCGGCCGACCACCGCGTACGAGGCGGCGACCGCGCCCGCCGTCACCACGAGCAGCAGCGCCAGCTGGACCACGTCGCTGGGGGCGGACCGGCCCTCCATGTCGACCCCCTCCAGCCCGAAGAGCTGCACCAGGCCCACCGGGGCGTTGTAGCGGAGCACCAGCGCCCCCAGGCCCGAGGTGACCGGCCAGGCGGTCAGTATCGCCCCGAGCACCGGGGGCATGGTGACCACGCCGAGCATGACCGCGATCCCGCCCGCGGAGTGGCGTACCAGCGCCCCGACCGCGAGCGCGAGGACGCCCAGCACGGTCACGTAGAAGGAGCCGGCCAGCGCGCCCGTCCAGTCGTCCGGCCCGTGGGACCCGGCGGCGGGGCCGTTGTGCAGGATCGCGGCCCACAGGCCGACGAACAGCACCGAGCACAGCGTCACGACGAACGCGACCGTGCCGAAGACCAGGTACTTCGCGGTGAGCACCCGCAGCCGGTCGGGGGCGGCGGTCAGGGTGGTGCGGATCAGGCCCGTGCCGTACTCGGAGGAGATCGTCAGCACTCCCAGCACCATCACGGACACCTGGCCGGCCATCAGCCCGAAGAGGGCGGGACCGGGGAAGGGGAGGTACTGGTAGTCGGCGGCCGAGGTCTGGAACACGGCGACCATCCCGATGCCGACGACCAGCGCCACGAGGGACCCGAGCGTCCACACGGTGGAGCGCACCGAGGTCAGCTTGGTCCACTCCGAGGACACGGCGTGCCCCAGGTGCGGCCGCGGCGTGGGCAGGGGCGAGCTGTACGTCCCCGGCTGCTCCGCGCTCGCCGCGGGCGGGCCGGCGGGGGTGGTGGTCATCGGAGGTCCTCGGGGGAGTTCTTGCCCGCGCCCGCGCCCGCGGGGCCGGGGGACGCGGGGCCGGGGGACGGGGCCCCGGCGGGGGAGCCGTGGGCGGGGCGCGGGGTGGCGCTGGCCAGGCCGGCCGCGCTGTCCGGCATCAGGAAGGGGCGCCCGGATCCGGGCGGCGGGGGAGGGAAGAAGCCCGCGGCGGTCTCGGCCGGGACGGGTGCCTCCGCCTCCTCCCACGCCGGGACGGTCAGCGGCTCGGGCTCCCACAGCTCGGCTCGGGGGTCCTCGGTGGAGGTGTACTCGACGGAGGACTGCGTCATCCGCATGTAGGCCTCCTCCAGCGAGGCCCGGTGCGGGGACAGCTCCCACAGCCGTACGCCCGCCCCGTGCGCGAGGTCGCTGATGCGGGGAAGGTCCAGTCCGGTCACCCGCAGCGCCCCGTCGGGCTCCTGGAGGACCCGGCCGCCGGCCTGCGTCAGCGCGGCGCCCAGGGCCGTGCGGCCGTCGGCGCCGTCGGCTCCGGGGCCGTCGGCGGCGCGGACCCGCGCGAATCCGGCCGAGTTGTGGGTGATGAAGTCCTGGGTGCTCATGTCGGACAGCAGCCTGCCCCGGCCGATCACGATCAGGTGGTCGGCGGTCAGCGCCATCTCGCTCATCAGGTGCGAGGAGACGAAGACCGTGCGGCCCTCGGCGGCCAGCTGCCGCATGAGGTTGCGGACCCAGCGGATGCCCTCGGGGTCGAGGCCGTTGACCGGCTCGTCGAAGAGCAGCACCTGCGGGTCGCCGAGCAGGGCGGCCGCGATGCCGAGCCGCTGGCCCATGCCGAGGGAGAAGCCCTTGGTGCGCTGGCCGGCGGCGTCCTTGAGGCCGACGACGCCGAGGACCTCGTCCACCCGTTTCTCCGGGATCCCGGAGAGCTGGGCGATCGCCAGCAGGTGCGTGCGGGCCTTGCGGCCGCCGTGCACGGCTTTGGCGTCGAGCAGGGCGCCGACGTGCCGCTGGGCGTTCGGCAGTTCCCGGAAGGGGAGGCCGTTGATCGTGACGCGGCCCGAGGTGGGCCGGTCCAGCCCGAGGATCATGCGCATGGTGGTGGACTTGCCGGAGCCGTTGGGTCCCAGGAAGCCGGTGACGTGACCCGGCTTGACCTGGAAGGACAACTGGTCGACGGCGGTCTTGGCGCCGAAGCGCTTGGTCAGGCCGACTGCCTCGATCATCCCTGTGCCCCTTGCCAGCCGGGACGGCTTTCGCCCGCGTACGCCTTAAGAGGATATCGGGGCGCCCGCGGTTCCCGGCCGGACCGGATCCCTGAGCCGCCCCTGAGCCGTCCCTGAGATCCGGTCCGGGATGTCCCGTAGTACGGGAGGGGTCCGTCGCGGGACGGACCCCTCCCGTCACCGGGGCGTCACGCGGTGTCCCTCAGGCGTCCCGCTTCGCGAGGGTGAGGTAACCGCCGATCACGGCCGCCAGCGCCCACAGCGCCATGATCCCGAGTCCGCCCCAGGGACCGTAGGGGGCGTCCGAGCCGCTCACGGCGGACGGCACGGTCTCCATGATCGCGGAACCGGCCTGGTTGGGCAGGTAGTCGGCGATCTTGCGGGTGGCGTCGACCAGGCTGAGGACGATGGGCAGGATCAGGACGAACATGATCAGGACCGAGATCGAGGCGGCCGAGTTCCGCAGGATCATGGACACGCCGATCGCGAAGGCGGCGAGCAGCGCCAGGTACAGGCCGACGCCGATCACGGCGCGCAGGACGTTCTCCTCGCCCAGGGCGGTGCTGTGGTCGCCGAGGAGTGCCTGCCCGAGGAAGAAGGACAGGAACCCGGTGGCCAGGCCGACGGCCAGGGCCAGCCCGGTGGCCACGGTGACCTTGCCCAGCAGGAGGGTGCCGCGCCGGGGCACGGCCGCGAGGGAGGTGCGGATCATCCCGGTCCCGTACTCGCTGCCGACCACCATCGCACCGAAGACCAGCACCGCCAGCTGGCCCAGGAGCATGCCGGAGAAGCTCATCTGCGTGGCGTCGAAGGTGACCTGCGAGGACTTGGGCATGTCCTCGAAGGTGGCGTTGACGACGGCGCACAGTCCGGCGCCGACGGCGACGGTGACCAGCAGCGTGGTGGCCAGCGTCCAGCTGGTGGAGGCGACGGTGCGGATCTTGGTCCACTCGGACCGGAGGACGGCGGAGTAGGCCACGTCACTCACCGCCCTTGCGGGTCGCCTCGAAGCCGGTGCCCCACGCGGGGCCCGCCGGTCCGGGGACGGGCGCGCCGGGCGCACCGGGCGCGTGGGCGTGGTATTCGACGGAATCCGCCGTCATGCGCATGAACGCTTCCTCGAGTGAAGCCCGTTGCGGGCTGAGTTCGTGCAGCACGATCTGGTGCTGGGCGGCCAGTTCGCCGAGCCGCTCGGACGGTACGCCGTCGATCTCCAGGGTGCCGGTGGCGGGGATGCTGACCGCGCTGATCCCGGCCTCGTGCAGGACGTCCTTGAGCCGTTCCTGCTGCGGAGAGCGCAGCCGCACGTAACTGCGCGAGTTCTGCTGGATGAAATCGGACATCGACAAGTCGGCAAGGAGCTTTCCCTGGCCGATGACGATCAAATGATCAGCCGTCAGGGCCATTTCGCTCATCAAGTGGGAGGAGACGAAGATCGTCCTTCCTTCCGAGGCCAGCCCCTTCATCAGATTGCGGATCCAGAGAATTCCCTCGGGGTCAAGACCGTTGACGGGTTCGTCGAACATCAGGATCTCCGGATCACCGAGCAGGGCCGCGGCGATTCCCAGCCGCTGCCCCATGCCCAGCGAAAATCCTTTCGACTTCTTCCTGGCCACGGCCGTCAGACCGACCAGGTCCAGCACCTCGGCCACCCGCCGCTCCGGGATCCGGTTCGACTGGGCCAGGCACAGGAGGTTGTTGTACGCGCTGCGGCCGCCGTGCATGGCTTTCGCGTCCAGCAGCGCTCCGATGTGCTTCAGGGGCTCCTTCAGGTCCCGGTAGTGCTTCCCGTCGATCCGGACCGAACCGCCGGTCGGGCGGTCGAGGTCGAGCATCATGCGCATGGTCGTGGACTTCCCCGCCCCGTTGGGGCCGAGGAAGCCGGTCACCACCCCCGGTCTGACCTGGAAGCTGAGGTTGTCCACGGCGGTCTTCGCGCCGAATCGTTTCGTAAGGCCCTCTAGCTCGATCATGCGGCCACGCTAGAACGGCCAGGGGCCGTACGCCACCTCGAAAAGGTGACGTACGGCCCCTGGTGCGCCGGCCCGCTCCCGGCGGGCGGACGGCGGTGTGCGCGCGGGCGTACTAGCGGCTCTGCTGGGCCGGGACGCCGCGGGTCACCGGCTCGTCGTCGATGGGGGAGCCGGCGGCCGCCACCGCGGCACCCGTCAGCGTCGCCAGCATCTCGCGGACGTTGGTCAGCTGCGCGTTGATGGAGTCGCGGCGGTTGGTGAGCGCGGCCAGCTCGCGCTCGGACTCGCTGCGGATGCGGTCGGCCTTGGCGTTGGCGTCGGCCACGATGTCCTCGGCCTGGCGCTGCGCGGTCTCCACCGTCTGGCGGGCCCGGCGCTCGGCGTCCGTACGCAGCTTCTCGGCCTCCAGGCGCAGCTGCTCGGCGCGGTGCTCGATCTCGGCGAGGCGCTTCTCGGCCTTCTGCTGACGCGAGGCCAGGTCGCGCTCGGACTGCTCACGGCGCTTGGCCAGGTTGGTCTCGAAGTCCGCGGCGGCCTGGGCGGCCTTGGCGCGGGTCTCCTCGAAGAGGGCGTCGGCCTCCTCGCGCTTGGAGGCGGCGTCCTTCTGGGCCTCGGCGCGCAGGGTGGCGGCGTCCCCCTTCGCCTTCTCGACGATGCGGACGCCCTCGTCCTCCGCCTTCGACTTGCGGTCCGCCGCGAACGACTCGGCGTCGTTGCGCACCTGCTGGGCCGCCGACTCGGCCAGCTCACGGTGCTGCTCGGCCGCGCGACGGGCCTCCTCGCGCAGGTCCTTCGCCTCCTCCTCGGCCAGCCGCAGGATCTTCTCGACCCGGGCGCCGAGACCGGCGTACGACGGCTCCGCGTCGCTCACCTGGGCCTGGGCGTTCTGCGTCTCGAGGTGCAGCTCCTCGATCCGCTTTTCCAGAGAGTTGATACGTCCTAGGGCGCTGTCGCGGTCGGAGACCAGCTTGGTAATGCGGTCGTCCACCTGACCGCGGTCGTAACCACGCCGCACGAGCTCGAAGCCGAAGGGGGAGGAAGTGTCGCTCATGGGGTTCCTGTCGAATGAGACCGATGAGGTGCTACGTGAGGTGTTAAGGGGAATCCTAGGCGCCAGGGCGGCGTGTCATCGAGTCAATCCGGGTTTGCCCTGGACAATGACACCCCTTTTGAGTGGCAAGGCGGCGGAATGCTTGTCACTCGTCCGCCTGAACCTCCCTCAGAAGCACACATCCTGTCTTCTGACTACCCCTCTGACGCCTTACCACTCGAACGAGTGGAACCCGCTGTTGCGCCGGCCCTCACGCCCCCCGCGCCCTGGCCACCCACAGCGGGCTTTCCGCCACCCGAAGGTGCCTCGAAAGACTCCAACGCCTCAAGAACGTCCTGGACACGGGAGATCTCCGCCTGAATGTCCTCGCGCCTGCGCACCAGCACCTCCAGCTCACGACGGCCCTCGTCGACCAGCCGCTCCGCCTCCGCCTTCGCCTCCGCGAGGACGCTCTCCGCCTGCCGCGCCAGCTCCGCCTTCTTCGTCTCGGCCTCCTTGAGCAGCGCCTCGGCCTTGCGCACGGCCGCGATGCGGACCTTGCTCGCCTCGCTGCTCGCGTCCGACACCAGCTCCTTGGCCTTGGCCTCGGCGGCGGCGCTCTGCTCGGTCGCCGCGCGGACCAGCTTGTCCACGCGCTCGCCGGCCGACTTCATCTGCTCGGCCGACTCCCGGCGGGCCCGCTCGTGCAGCTCCTCCACCTCGGACTCGACGCGGGCACGCAGCTCCTCCGCCCGCTCCCTTATGGCGGCCGCGTCCGTACGCGCCCCGACCAGCAGTTCGTCGGCGTCCGTCCGGGCCTTCTCCACCACGGAGTTGCCCTCGACGGTCGCCTCCGACGTGATGCGCGCGGCCTCCTTGCGGGCGGCGTCGACCATCGCGTCGGCCTGCTCCTCGGCCGCCGTCGTGGCGGCCAGCGCCTGACGGCCCGCGTCCGCGGTGAGCCGGTCGGCCTCGGCCGCCGCCTCCGTGATGAGCCGGTCCACCTGCTCCGCCGCCTCGGTACGCCGCTTGTTGGCCTCCTCGCGGGCCTCGTCCAGCAGCCGCTCGGACTCCGTACGGGCCTCCGTGCGGGTGCGCTCGGCCTCGGTGGCCGCATCCGCCTTGAGGCGCTCCGCCTCGGACCGGGTGCGCGTCGCGTGCTCCTGCGCCGAGGACAGCGCCTCGGCCGCCTCCGCGCGCAGCCGCTCCGCCTCCGCGGCCGCCTCGCCGACCGTGCGCTCGTTGTCCTTGCGGGTCCGCTCGGTGAGCTTGTCCGCCTCGGACGCCGCCTCGGTGATGAGCCGGTCCGCCTGCTCGGCGGCCTCGGTGCGCAGCCGGTTGCCCTCGGCGCGCGCTTCGTCCAGCGTCTGCTCGGCGTCCCGCTCGGCGGCCGCCAGGGTCTCGGCGGCCGCGGCCGTGACGCGCTCCGCCTCCGCGGTGGCCTCGCCGATGATCCGGCCGCCCTCGGTGCGGGCCTCGTCCAGCGTCCGCGCGGCCTCCGCGACGAGCCGGTCCGCCTCGGCCGCGGCCTCGCCGACCGTCCGCTCGTTGGCCGCGCGGGTCTCCTCGATGAGCCGGTCGCCCTCCGCGCGGGAGTCCACCAGGATCCGCGCCGAGTCCCGCTCCGCCGCCGCCAGGGTGTCGGCCGCCTGCGCCTTCAGGGCCTCCGCCCGCGCCCGGGCGTCCTCCAGGACCCGTGCCGCCTCGGCCGTCAGACGCTCCGCCTCCGCGGCCGCCTCGCCGACCGTGCGCTCGTTGTCCTCGCGGGTCCGCTCGGTGAGCCTGTCCGCCTCGGACGCCGCCTCGGTGATGAGCCGGTCCGCCTGCTCGGCGGCCTCGGTGCGCAGCCGGTTCGCCTCGGCGCGCGCCTCGTCCAGGGTGCCCGCCGCCTCGGCGCGGGCGGCGTCCGCCGCCTCGGCGGCCTCGGCGGTGAGCCGCTCCGCCTCCGTCCGGGCGTCGGCGACGGTCGCCGCGTTCGCCGCGAGGGTCTCCTCGGTGAGGCGCTCCGCCTCGGCCTCGGCCTCGGCCACGATCCGGGAGCCCTCGGCGCGCGAGGCCTCCAGGGACTCCGCCGCCTCGCCGCGGATCCGGTTCGCGTCGTCGCGGGCGTCCGCGCGGGTCCGCGCCGCGTCCCGCTCGGACGCCGCCAGCGCGTCCGACGCCTCCGTGCGCACCCGCTGCGCGTACTCGGCCGTGTCGGCCCGCAGCTGCTCGGCCTCCGCGATCGCGTCGCCGACGGTCCGTGCCGCCAGCTCCTTCGCCGCGTCCGTCTCGACGCGGGCCTCGCTGCGCACCCGCGCGGCGTCCTCGGCCGCGCGCTCGCGCTCCGCGTGGGCGTCCGCGCGGACCCGGTCCGCCTCCTGCTCCGCCTCGGTGCGCGTACGCTCCGCCGCGTGCTCGGCCGCGCTGCGCAGGCCGGCGATCTCCTCCTCGGCCTGCTCGTGCATCCCGGCCACGGAGTCCCGTACCTGCTGGGCGGTGGCCTCGGCCGCCGCGACCAGCTCCGCCGCGCGGCGCTCCGCCTCCTCGGTCAGGCGGGCCGCCTCGGCCTGCGCCTCCTCCGAGCGCTTGCGGGCCTGCGCCAGCAGCTCCTCGTTCTGCTCACGGGCCTGGGCCCGCTCGTTGCCCGCGTCCGTCCGGGCCGCCGACAGGGTTTCCTCGGCCTCCCGGCGACGCCGCGCGGCCTCCTCCTGGGCGGCGGCGAGGGCCTCGGCGGCCTCCGCGGCGACCCGCTCGGCCGCCGCCTTCGCCTCGGCGCGCAGCCGGTCCGCGGTCTCCTGCGCCTCGGTGCGGACCCGCTCGGACTCGGCCTCCGCCTCGGCGCGCAGCCGTACGGAGACCAGCTCGGCCTCCGCGCGGACCCGGCCGGCGTCCTGCGCGGCCTCGGCGCGCAGCTGCTCGGACTCCGCCTCCGACTGGGCCTGGAGGGTGCGGATCCGCTCCGCCGCCTCGGCGCGCAGCCGGTCGTTCTCCTCGGTGGTCTCCTTGCGGATGTTCTCCGCCGCCAGGCGGGACTCGCGCAGCGTCTGCTCCGCCGACGTCAGCCGGGCCTCGGCGTCCGCCTGCAGCCGGGCCAGCTCGGCCTCGGCCTCGGCCCGCTTCGCCGCCAGGGCCTGCTCGGTCTCCTCGCGGCGCGCCCGCAGGGCGGCGTCCGTCTCGGCGGCCAGGGCCTCCGCCCGCTCCTCGGCCTCCGCGCGCAGCCGTTCGGCCTCGGCGCGGGTGCGCTCCAGGGTCTCCTCCGCCTGCCGGCGCAGGGTGGTGGCCCGCTCCACGGCCTCGGCGCGGACCCGCTCGCTCTCGGCCGTGGCCCCGCCGCGCAGTTCGTCGGCGTCCGACTTGGCCTTGCCCAGCAATTCCTCGGCGGTCCGGGCCGCCTCTTCGATCTGCTGCACCGCCTCGCGGCGGGCCTCGCCGCGGATCCGCTCGCCCTCGGCGACGGCCTCCGCGCGCAGCTGCTCGGCCTCGCCGCGCAGCCGCCGCGCCTCCTCCTGGAGTTCGACGGTGCGGGCCCGGTACTCCTCGGTGTCGTCCTTCGCGGCGCCCTTGAGCTCGGCGGCCGTGGCCGCGGCCTGGGCGCGCAGCCGCTCGGCCTCCGCCTCGGCCTCGCGGCGGATCCGCTCGGCCTCCTCGGACGCGGCGCGGGTCGTCGCCCGGGCGTCCTCCGAGGCCTTGTTCAGCACGTCCTCGGCGGTGCGGGCCGCCTTCGCCAGCTGCGCCGCGGTGTCCTCGGCGGCGGCCGCACGGGCCTGCTCGCCGGCCTCGGCGCGCAGCCGCTCCGCCTCGGCGCGGGCATCGGCCAGCGCCTGCTCGGCCTCGGCCTTGAGCGCCTCGGCCTCCTTCGTGGCCTCGCCGACCAGCCGGGCGACCTGCTCCTTTGCGGTGCGGGTGCGCTGCTCGTTGACGGACTCCGCCGAGGCGAGCTGCCGGGCGGCGCTCTCCTTGGCCTCCGCGAGGAGCTTCTCCGCCTCGGCCCGGGCCGCGCGCAGGGCGCCGTCGGCTTCCTGGACCCGCGCCTCGGCCACCCGGCCGAGGTCCATGGTCTGCTGCCGGGTCTGCTCGGCCTCGGCGGTGGTGGTGGTGCGCAGCCGCTCGGCGTGCTCGGTGGCCTCCTGCGCCTGTGCGGAGGCGGCGGCCAGCAGCCGCTCGGCCTCCTTGCGGGCGCGCAGCAGTGCCGACTCGGCCTCGGCGCGCGCGGCCTCCGCGTCGGCGGCGAGCCGGCGGCGGGCCTCCTCGGCGGTGCGGGCGGCCTCGGCGCGGGCGGCGTTCAGCGCCTGCTCGGCCTCGGCGCGGGACTCCTCCAGGAGCCGGCGGGCCTGGGCCTCCGTACGGGCGCGCAGCTGCTCGGCCCAGGCGACGTTCTCGTTGACGTGCGCCTCGACCGTCTGGCGGCGCTCGTTGAGCTCCTGGTCCAGGCGCTGGCGCCGGTTGACGGCCTCGGCGTGCAGCTCGGCCTGGAGGCGCGCCTGGTGCTCGGCGTGCTCCTGGAGGATCCGCTGGGTCTGCGCCCGGGCGTCGCGCAGCTCGCGCTCGGCGTCGGACCGCATCTGGTCGGCCTGCACCTGGGCGTTGCGCAGCAGCTGCTCCGCCTGGTAGCCCATGTCCGCGCCGTCGTAGGCGGGGCGGGAAGCGAGCGCGCGGCGCACCTCATGCAGCTTGGCGCGCAGCACCTCGACCTGGTAGCCGAGGTCCTCGGCGTGCTGGACGGCCTTCCCGCGCTCCTTCTTCAGCCGCTCCATCTCGGCTTCGAAGCGCGAGAGGTGGTCGGCTTCGGCCTGATGGCTCTCCTGGCTTTCGTAGCCCCGCACAGCGCGGTCCCATCCGTCCCCTGGTCGCAAGCTCACTCCCAATTGAGCATCGCTCGCCCGCTGAACGACGCCCCCGGGGAAATGGTGTCAGATGTCGGGGCAGGGCTAGCAGGCCCCGACCCCGTTCCGCACCGAACCCCGGCCGAGCCATGGCCACTCTACCGGCCGGGGAATGGGGACATCAGTGCTCAGGGTTGGAGGTGACCAGTTCGGTGAGGACTCCGTGGCAGTCCTTGGGGTGCAGGAAGGTGATCCGGGAGCCCATGGAACCGGTGCGGGGCTCGTCGTAGAGGACGCGGACACCCTTGCCGCGGATGGCCTGCGCGTCGCCGTCGACGTCCTCGGTGCCGAAGGCGATGTGGTGCACGCCCTCGCCGTTCTTGGCCAGCCACTTCGCCACCGTGGAGTCCTCGCGGGTGGGCTCCAGGAGCTGGAGGTAGGAGGCCCCGCCGTCGGAGGTCCCGTTGATCTTGAGCATGGCTTCGCGGACGCCCTGCTCCTCGTTGACCTCGGTGTGGAACACCTCGAACCCGTACGTGGCACGGTAGAACTCGACGGTCTTGTCCAGGTCGAAGCAGGCGATCCCGATGTGGTCGATTCTTGTCAGCATGGGACCAGTGCACCGCCCGGGCGGGGTGTCACGCAACGTGCCAGCGATCACACCGACTGCCCGGTGACGGGGCGGGTACCGCTCAGTACATTCGGGTAAACCCTCGTTCACTCCTCATCTCAAGGGGCTGTGCCTCATGTCCGGAACGAACAACACCACCTCAGTGATCGTCGCCGGGGCCCGCACGCCCATGGGGCGGCTGCTCGGCTCGCTGAAGTCCTTCTCCGGCGCCGACCTCGGCGGCTTCGCCATCAAGTCCGCCATCGAGCGGGCCGGGATCTCCGGCGACCAGGTCCAGTACGTGATCATGGGCCAGGTGCTCCAGGCCGGCGCGGGCCAGATCCCCGCCCGCCAGGCCGCCGTCAAGGCCGGCATCCCCATGAACGTGCCCGCCCTCACCATCAACAAGGTGTGCCTCTCGGGCCTCGACGCCATCGCGCTGGCCGACCAGCTCATCCGGGCGGGGGAGTTCGACATCGTGGTCGCGGGCGGCCAGGAGTCGATGACCAACGCCCCGCACCTGCTGCCGAAGTCCCGCGAGGGCTACAAGTACGGTGCGATCGAGATGCTGGACGCGATGGCCCACGACGGCCTGACCGACGCCTTCGAGAACATCGCGATGGGCGAGTCCACGGAGAAGCACAACACCCGTCTGGGCATCGAGCGCGCCCCGCAGGACGAGTTCGCCGCCGCCTCCCACCAGCGGGCCGCCGCCGCGCAGAAGAACGGCGTCTTCGAGGCCGAGATCACCCCCGTCGAGATCCCGCAGCGCAAGGGCGAGCCGGTCGTCTTCGCGGCCGACGAGGGCATCCGCCCCGAGACCACGGTGGAGTCCCTGGCCAAGCTGCGCCCGGCGTTCGCCAAGGACGGCACCATCACCGCCGGCACCTCCTCGCAGATCTCCGACGGCGCCGCCGCCGTCGTGGTGATGAGCAAGGCCAAGGCCGAGGAGCTGGGCCTGGAGTGGCTCGCCGAGATCGGCGCCCACGGCAACGTGGCCGGCCCGGACAACTCCCTCCAGTCGCAGCCCTCGAACGCGATCCTGCACGCCCTGAAGAAGGACGGCCTGGAGGTCTCGGACCTGGACCTCATCGAGATCAACGAGGCCTTCGCGGCGGTCGCCGTGCAGTCAATGAAGGACCTCGGCGTGACCCCGGAAAAGGTGAACGTCAACGGCGGCGCCATTGCCCTGGGCCACCCGATCGGCATGTCCGGTGCCCGCGTGGTGCTCCACCTGGCGCTGGAGCTCAAGCGCCGTGGCGGCGGGACCGGCGCGGCCGCCCTCTGCGGCGGCGGCGGCCAGGGCGACGCCCTCGTGATCCGCGTTCCGAAGGCGTAGGTGCCCGTATGGCGACGGTGGACGTCCCCACGCTGGTGGCACAGGCCCGCGAGGGCCGGCCGCGGGCCGTGGCCCGGCTGATCTCACTGGTCGAGGGGGCGTCCCCGCACCTGCGCGAGGTGATGGCCGCCCTGGCACCGCTGACGGGCGGCGCGTACGTGGTCGGGCTGACCGGTTCCCCGGGAGTCGGCAAGTCGACCTCGACCTCGGCCCTGGTCTCGGCCTACCGCGGCGCGGGCAAGCGGGTCGGCGTGCTCGCGGTCGACCCGTCCTCGCCCTTCTCGGGCGGGGCGCTGCTCGGCGACCGGGTCCGGATGTCGGACCACGCCTCCGACCCGGGGGTCTACATCCGCTCCATGGCCACGCGGGGGCACCTGGGCGGTCTCGCCTGGGCGGCGCCGCAGGCGATCCGGGTGCTGGACGCGGCCGGCTGCGACGTGATCCTGGTCGAGACGGTCGGCGTCGGCCAGTCCGAGGTGGAGATCGCCTCGCAGGCCGACACCTCGGTGGTGCTGCTGGCCCCGGGCATGGGCGACGGGATCCAGGCCGCGAAGGCGGGCATCCTCGAGATCGGCGACGTGTACGTGGTGAACAAGGCCGACCGGGACGGCGCGGACGCCACCGCCCGGGAGCTGAACCACATGCTGGGCCTGGGGGAGACCCGGGGGCCCGGTGACTGGCGGCCGCCGATCGTCAAGACGGTCGCGGCGCGCGGGAAGGGCATCGACGAGCTGGTCGAGGCGCTGGAGAAGCACCGGGCCTGGATGGACGAGCGCGGGGTGCTGGCCGAGCGCCGGGCGGCGCGGGCGGCGCGGGAGGTGGAGACCATCGCGATCACCGCACTGCGGGGACGCCTGGCCGACCTGCGCGGCGACGCGCACCTGGACGCGCTCGCGGGCCGGGTGGCGGCCGGCGAGCTGGATCCGTACGCGGCCGCGGACGCGCTGCTGGAGAGCCTGACCGAGGGCTGACCGGCCCGGAGACGGCGGGGACGGGGGCGCCGCGCGCGGCGCCCCCGTCCGGTGTGTCCGTTCCGCGGGGTCAGTGGTCCTCGCCGTCCTGCTTGGCGGAGATGACCTTCCCGGTCATGCTGTCGACGTGGACGTTCTGGGTCTTGTCGCCGGACGTCTTGACCTCGACGTCCCAGTAGGGGGCGCGCCCGTCGTCATCGTCGTCGTCCCAGTTCACGGACCAGGCCTGGCCCGGATGTGCCGCGACGGCCGTCTTCATGGCCTGCTGGGCGGTGACCTTCGCGGCGAGCAGGGCGGCGTCGCCGGCGCGGTCCTCCTCGTCACGGTCCTTCGCGGCGTCGGTCTCCTCGTGGGTGACGGCGCCGCTGCCCACGTTCACCTCGACGTCGGTGTGGCTGCCGTCCTTGCCGATCACGCCGACCTTCCAGACGTCGTCGTCGCGGTCGATCGACTCGATGACGCCCGGGTGCGCCTTCAGTGCCGCTTCGGCGGCCTTCTCCGCGGTCGCGTCCACCCGGACCGGGGCGGACGCCGGGACGGTTCGCGGCGTTCCGGCGGCCAGGGCGGCCGACGCGGCGCCGACGGGGGCCGCCACCATCAGGACGACGGACGCGGCTGCGGAAACGTACAGGGTGCGCTTCATGGGACCTCCTCAGGCCGGCCGTGGCGCCTGCGGTTGCCCTGCGGGCGATCGGGCCGGCAGCGAGCGTTCCCGTCCATTGTGCGGTCGTCCGCCCGGCACGGCACGCCGGGCGGACGGAGCTCAGATCTTGCCGCGGTTGCCGCGCAGGTGCTCCGCGACGGGACGCAGCGAATCGCGCAGCGCCTGGAGGGCCTCCGGCGGCAGCAGGTCGATGAAGTGCTCCCGTACGGACGCCACGTGGTGCGGGGCGACCTTGCGCATGGTCTCCATGCCCTCGTCCGTGAGGACCGCGTACAGGCCGCGGCGGTCGGACTCGCAGTTCACCCGGCGGACCAGGCCCGCGGTCTCCATGCGGGTGATCTGGTGGGAGAGCCGGCTCTTGGACTGGAGCGTGGCGGTGGCCAGGTCGCTCATGCGCATCCGCAGGCCTTCCGACTCCGAGAGGTTCACGAGGATCTCGTAGTCGTTGATGGTGAGTCCGAAGGGCTGGAGATCCTTTTCCAGCTGGTGCATCAGCAGTTTGCTGACGTCCAGGTGGGTGCGCCAGGCGCACTGTTCGGCGTCGGTCAGCCAGCGGGTGGCCGTCTCGGTCTCCATCGTCTCCATGAAAGAACTCTACCTAAGAAGTTGAATTACGTACAAAAATAGGAAGATCGGCTCGGTCAACGCGCCCCCAGGGGCATCACAGCCCGAACCGACGCTGGAGATCACCCAGCTGGCCCGGCATCCGCGGCACGCCCAGCGGGCTCTGGCCGGCCCCCGGAACGCCCTGGGCGTTGCCCGTGGCCGCCCCGGCGCCCACCGCGCCGACCGACTGCTCCGCCATCAGCAGCTCCGTCGACTGCAGCAGCACCGTGCCCGCCCCGACGAACTCGAACTGGTGCTCCTCGCCCGAGGTGCCGCCGATGCCCGTCAGCGAGCGGAGGCCGCCCATCACGCCCGACATGTAGCCGTGGTCGTAGTGGTGGCAGGGCGAGGGGCAGTCGGCCCAGCCCACCAGCGCCTGCGGGTCCACGCGCAGCGGCGGCTCCATGAACACCACCGGACCGTTGGACGCCGCGACGAACTTCCCGGTTCCGATCAGCGTCAGGAAGCCCGGCACGATCGACTGCTTGAGGGCGAGCGAGGGCTCGTACGCCAGCAGGTTCCCCGACCGGATGGTCAGGTTGCCGTCGTCCAGGTCGTACGAGTTCACGTCGAAGGCCCGGTCGGCCAGCAGCATCTTGCCCTGACCCTCGGCCACCACCCAGTCACCGGCGTGCAGCGGCGAATGGAAGCTGGTGCGCAGCAACCGGTCGAAGCGGCCGCTGCCGATGCCGTTGAACTCGATGCGCCCGTAGTAGGCGATCATCTTGCCCTTCTGCAGGAACCACTGGCTCCCCTTGAGCTCCACGCAGAAGGTGTACGCGTTCACGTTGTCGTCGGACGGCAGGCTGTGCGGATCGAACACCGTCGGGCCGCCGGGGCCCGGGTTCACGGGGCCAAAGTTCACAGCTTCTCCTCCGAGGCCTGTACGAACACGGCTCCCTGGCCGGACAGCTCCAGCTGGAACGCCTCGCCCGAGCCGCGCCCCACCATGTCCCGCCAGCCGAGCGCGGTGGAGAGCTTGTTCCTGACGTCCCCATGGTGGGCCACGTACGCCTGGGGGTCGACGTGCACCGGCCGGTTCGGGGTGATGGGGAGCTCGATGACTCCGCCGTGGGCCATCACGGCGACCGCGCCGTGGCCCTTCAGGGTGGTGGTGAACAGGCCCTGGCCGGTCACCTGGCCGCGCACCATCCCCATGACGCCGCCCTGCGAGCCCATGAACATGGTGCCCTGCTGGAGCGTGCCGTCGAAGGCCAGCAGCCGGTCGGCCTCGACGTAGAGGGTCTCGCCCGAGAGGTTGATCACCTGGATGTGGTGGCCGCCGTGGCCGAACATCACGGTGCCGCTGCCCTCGACCGTCATCAGCGGGGTCTGCTCGTTCGCCACCCGGCGCCCGATCATGCCCATGACCCCGCCCTGGCCGCCGGTGATGCTCGGGGTGAAGGAGACCTCGCCCCGGTAGGCGAGCATCGCGCCGCGCTGGCTGTACATCTTCTGGCCGGGAACCACCTGTGCCTCGACCATCTTCGAGTTGATCTCGCGGAACGGCATCAGACGTCACCCCCGACGGTGTTGCGCTCGCTGGGCTGGACGTACACCAGGCCCTCGCCCTCGAAGCGGATCTGGAACGCCTCGCCGGAGCCCTCGCCGATCAGGGTGCGGAAGTTCACCCCGGACTGGAAGGACTGCCGGAGGTCGCCGGTGTGCGCGATGTACGCCCCCGGGTCGACCGAGAGCGGGTACTGGGCGCTGACGCGCAGCACCACCGCCGGCCCGTCGGACATGATCGCCGCCTGGCCGGAGCCCTCGACGGTCGTCGTGAAGAGCCCGTTGCCCGTGGTGGCGCCGCGCAGACCGGTGAAGGTCGTGCCGGTGCGCAGTCCGGCGTCGGTGCACAGCAGGTTGCTGGACTCGACGTAGAGCTTCTCGCCGCGCAGGCTGACGAGGTTGATCTCGCTCGCGCGGTCGGCGAAGTAGCAGGTGCCGTGCCCCTGCACCTCCATCACGGTCATCTGTTCGCCGGTCAGCCGGCGGGTCACCATTCCGCGGAGGCCTTCGCCGCCGCCGGTCATCTTCTTGAAGGCCATCTGACCGTCGTACGCGACCATGGCGCCGTTCTTCGCTTTCACGGCGTCACCGGTCAGGTCGACGGCGAGCACCTTGCTGCCTTGGAGTCTGAACTGAGCCACGGGGACGAAGGTATCGGCACCGGGCGGGGGCGAACAGGGCCCCGAGGACGATATCCGCCACAATCGCCGGGCTTCGGCGGATCCCGGGCCCCGCGGAAAGATCGCGGAGAGCGGCTGAGACACTGGACCGACCCCAGGTACCCGGCCCCGAAGGTTCCACGTGGACATCAAGACCGCTTCCGCCCTGCACCGGCTGCGCCTCATCTCCGTCCCGGAGGCGCTGTCGTTCCCGGCCCTGCTGATCTTCGGCTCGCTGCTGAGCCGGGTATCGGACATCGACTACCTGATGATGCCGCTGGGCATCCTGCACGGCATCCTCTTCGTCATCTACGCGGTCTTCCTGCTGGACGTCTGGAACAAGGCGAAGTGGCCGGTCAAGAAGGTCGCCCTGTTCTTCGTGCTGGCGCTGCTGCCCTTCGGCGGCCTGTACGGCGACAAGCTGCTCAAGCGCGACGAGGCCGACGGCGTCATCGCCGCCCGCGCGCGCCAGGCGGCGGACGCGTGATCGTCGCGTTCTCGGTGACCCCGCTGGGGGTCGGCGAAGAGGTCGGCGCGTACGTGGCCGAAGCGGTCCGCGTCGTGCGCGAGTCGGGGCTGCCGAACCGCACCGACGCCATGTTCACCACCGTCGAGGGCGAGTGGGACGAGGTCATGGACGTGGTGCGCCGCGCCTTGGCCGCCGTGGAGGCCCGGGCACCGCGGGTCTCCTTCATCCTCAAGGCCGACATCCGGCCCGGCGTCACCGACGGCATCACCTCGAAGGTGGAGACGGTGGAGCGGCACCTCTCCGGAGCCTGAACCGCCGCCCGCCGCCCGCCGCCCGCCGCCCGCCGCCCGCCGCGTCCTGCGCGGAGAGCGCCCCCGCGCCGGCCGCGGGTCAGCCCGTGGGCGTGCCGCCCGAGACCAGGGCGGTCCCCAGCGGGGTGCGCTCGTACAGGACCTGGTGGCCTTGGCGGCACGGCAGCAGCAGCCCCGCCGCCCGCAGCGCCGTCAGGTGCGCCGACACCGTCGAGGGGGCCAGGCCCCGCCGGTGCGCGAGCGCCGTGGTCGAGGCGGGCTCGCGCAGGGCACACAGCACCTCCGCCCGGGTCCGCCCCAGCAGCCCCGCCAGGGCGCGCGGGGCCGGACCGGCCGACGCCGCCCACAGGGCGCCGATGCCGCGGGCCGGATACACCAGTGTCGGCTGCCACGGGGGGTCGTAGCCGCCGACCGCCTCCGGCCAGATGAACGCGCTGGGCATGAGCAGCAGTCCCTGCCCGCCCAGCTCGCGGTCGTGGCGGGACGGCCGCTCGAGGGTCAGGGTCTGGTCCTCCCCGGACCACCGCAGGTCCGGGTGGAGCCCGTCGAACAGGGCCTGGAGCCCGCCCGCCGCCAGCCGGCGCGAGTGGAACAGCACGTCGGCCTCCAGCAGGGCCCGCAGCCGCGGCCAGTGCGGGGCGATCAGCACCTCCCAGGCCCGCTCGTACAGATCGGCCAGCTCCCGCACCGCCCGGGCCGGGTCCGCCAGCATCCGGCGCCCCATGTCGCTCTCGGCCGCCCCCGGGGTGCACACCAGGGCCCTGCGCAGGTCCTCGCGCGCGGCGTCCGGGTCACCGGCCGCCGCCCGCACCCGGTCCAGCTCCTCCCCGAAGGTGACGGACGGCCCGGCCGGGGGAGGGCTGAGCAGGTCCGGGTTGTGCCCCGCGCGCGGCATCAGCAGCCACAGCGGCCGCAGGTCCAGACCGGCCGCGGCGGACCGGATCCCGCTCAGCCAGGGCAGGTGGTACGCCTGCCGCCGCGGCCGCAGCAGGACCCTCACGGCCTCCTGCGTCTCCCAGCGCGGGGAGATCGCGAACCGGCACCGGAGCAGGTCGGCCGGTCCGAAGCGGAAGTGGAACGCCATGCGGTGCCGCCTCCGGGCCGGCCTCGGATTCGGGCGGGACCGAATCTCTCGGCCCGCCAGCCTAGTCCCGGGAGGCTGCCGGCATGCCGACCGACAACCAAGCCCCCGCCGCCGCCGCAACCGGCTACCGGCCCGTGTTCCGCGTCCGCGAGTTCCGTGCCGTCTTCGCCGCCCACCTGTTCTCGCTCCTCGGCGTCGTCATCGCCGAGATCTCCCTCACCGTCCTCGTCTACCGGGCCACCGGCTCGCCCCTGATGAGCGCCCTCACCTTCGCCCTCGGCTTCCTCCCCCACGCCCTCGGCGGCACCTTCCTCGCCCCGCTCGCCGACCGGTACCCCGCCCGCCGGGTACTCGTCGGCTGCGACCTGCTCTGCGCCGGCTGCGCGGCGGCCATGGTCTGGCCGGGGACGCCGGTCGCCGGGATCCTCGTACTCCGCTGCGCCATGGCCTTCGTCGCGCCCCTCTTCCAGGGCGCCCGCAGCGCTTCCCTGGCGGACGTCGTCGGGACCGGCGAGGCCTTCGTACTCGGCCGCTCACTGCTGCGCATGGTCGCCCAGAGCGCCCAGCTCGTGGGCTTCGGCCTCGGCGGCCTGCTGCTGGCCGCCGTGTCCCCGCGCACCGCGCTCGCGCTGACCGCCACCGGGTTCCTGGCCTCCGCGCTGCTGCTGCGCCTGGGCACCCGGGCCCGGCCCGCCCGCGCCGCCGGCTGCGCGGCCGGCGTACGGGAATCCCCGCTCGGCGGGCTGCGCGCCCTCCTCGGGGAGCGCCGGCTGCGCGCGCTCACCCTGCTGTGCTGGCTGCCGCCCGCCTTCGCCGTCGTCCCGGAGGCGCTGCTCACCCCCTACGCCGAGGACGCCGGGGCGGGGACCGTCACCCTCGGGGTGCTGATGTGCGCGCTGCCCGTCGGCACCGTCGCGGGGGAACTCTGGGCCGGTGCGGCGCTCACCGCCCGAACGCGTTCGCGGATCACGGCCCCGCTGGCCGCCACGGCCCTGCTCCCGCTGCTGCTGTTCGCCCTCCGTCCCGGCCCGGCCGTGGTCCTCGTGGTGCTGCTGGCGGCGGGGCTGGCGCACGCCCACACCCTCGGGCTCGACCGGATGTACGTGGATGCCGTACCCGACGAGCTGCGCGGACGGGCGATGACGCTGCTGAGCACCGGGCTGATGACCTTCCAGGGCGTCGGCATGGCGCTCGCCGGGGCCGCCGCCGAGTTCCTCCCGGCGCACGTGGTGGTCGCCGGCGCCGGGCTGCTCGGCACGGCGGTCGCCGTCACGCTCCTCGCCGTGCTCCGGCGGCCGAGGGATGAGACGGGACCCGCGGTCAAATGACCGCCCGGTAGGGTCTGGTGGGTGCCCAAGCCGCTCAGCCTTCCCTTCGACCCCATCGCCCGCGCCGACGAGCTCTGGCGGCAGCGCTGGGGCCCCGTGCCGTCCATGGCGGCGATCACCTCCATCATGCGCGCGCACCAGATCCTGCTCGCCGAGGTGGACGCGGTGGTGAAGCCCTACGGGCTCACCTTCGCCCGGTACGAGGCGCTCGTGCTGCTGACCTTCTCCCAGGCGGGGGAGCTGCCGATGTCGAAGATCGGCGAGCGCCTGATGGTCCACCCGACCTCGGTGACGAACACCGTGGACCGGCTGGTGAGGTCCGGCCTGGTGGACAAGCGCCCCAATCCGCAGGACGGCCGCGGCACGCTCGCGTCGATCACCGCCAAGGGCCGGGAGGTCGTCGAGGCGGCGACCGAGGACCTGATGGCGATCGACTTCGGCCTCGGCGTGTACGACGCGGAGGAGTGCGCGGAGATCTTCGCGCTGCTGCGCCCGCTGCGGGTGGCCGCCGCGGACTTCGAGGAGAACTGAGGCACCCGGACCCGGGGCCGCGTCAAGATCGCGCAAAACGGACGGTTACGCTCGACGGCATGAAACGAAGCGTGCTGACCCGCTACCGCGTCATGGCCTACGTGACCGCGGTCATGCTCCTGATCCTCTGTGCCTGCATGGTGGCTAAGTACGGCTTCGACACCGGGGCCGGCCTGACCCTCGCGGTCTCGCAGGTCCACGGCGTGCTGTTCATGATCTACCTCGTCTTCGCCTTCGACCTGGGCTCCAAGGCGAAGTGGCCCTTCGGCAAGCTGCTGTGGGTGCTGGTGTCGGGGACCATCCCGCTGGCCGCCTTCTTCGTCGAGCGCGGCATTCGCGCCGAGGTCGAGCCGCTGGTCAGCGACGGTCTGGCGACCGCGAAGGCCTGAGCCGGGGCCCGGGCGGAGGACCGCGCGGGGCCTCGGCGAAGGCCCCGGCCCGGCCTGGGCCCGCCTCGGGCTCCGATGGAGCCGAGCCCCCCGGGGAGACTCCCCGGGGTTTCCCATCGACATTTACTAGGACGTCCTAGTAAATTCACGGGTATGGACGCTGACGCCATCGAGGAGGGCCGCCGTCGCTGGCAGGCCCGGTACGACAAGGCCCGCAAGCGCGAGGCCGATTTCACGACGCTCTCCGGAGATGACGTCGACCCCGTCTACGGGCCCCGCCCGGGCGACTCGTACGAGGGGTTCGAGCGCATCGGCTGGCCCGGGGAGTACCCGTTCACCCGCGGTCTGCACGCCACCGGCTACCGCGGCCGGACCTGGACCATCCGCCAGTTCGCCGGCTTCGGCAACGCCGAGCAGACCAACGAGCGCTACAAGATGATCCTGGCCGCCGGCGGCGGCGGGCTCTCCGTCGCCTTCGACATGCCGACCCTGATGGGGCGCGACTCCGACGACCCGCGCTCGCTCGGAGAAGTGGGCCACTGCGGCGTCGCCATAGACTCGGCCGCCGACATGGAGGTCCTCTTCAAGGACATCCCGCTGGGCGACGTCACCACCTCGATGACCATCAGCGGCCCCGCCGTGCCCGCCTTCTGCATGTACCTGGTCGCCGCCGAGCGCCAGGGCGTCGACCCGGCCGTGCTCAACGGCACGCTCCAGACGGACATCTTCAAGGAGTACATCGCCCAGAAGGAGTGGCTCTTCGAACCCGAGCCGCACCTGCGCCTCATCGGCGACCTCATGGAGTACTGCGCGAACGGCATCCCCGCCTACAAGCCGCTCTCCGTCTCCGGCTACCACATCCGCGAGGCCGGGGCGACGGCCGCGCAGGAACTCGCCTACACGCTGGCCGACGGCTTCGGCTACGTGGAACTCGGTCTCTCCCGCGGCCTGGACGTGGACCACTTCGCCTCCGGCCTCTCCTTCTTCTTCGACGCGCACCTCGACTTCTTCGAGGAGATCGCCAAGTTCCGCGCCGCCCGCCGCATCTGGGCCCGCTGGATGAAGGAGGTCTACGGGGCGAAGTCGGACAAGGCCATGTGGCTGCGCTTCCACACCCAGACGGCGGGCGTCTCCCTCACCGCGCAGCAGCCGTACAACAACGTCGTGCGCACCGCCGTCGAGGCCCTCGCCGCCGTCCTCGGCGGCACCAACTCCCTGCACACCAACGCCCTCGACGAGACCCTCGCCCTCCCCAGCGAGCAGGCCGCCGAGATCGCGCTGCGCACGCAGCAGGTGCTCATGGAGGAGACCGGCGTCGCCAACGTGGCCGACCCGCTGGGCGGTTCCTGGTACGTCGAGCAGCTCACCGACCGCATCGAGGCCGACGCCGAGAAGATCTTCGAGCAGATCAAGGAACGCGGCCTGCGCGCCCACCCCGACGGCCGGCACCCCATCGGCCCCATCACCTCCGGCATCCTGCGCGGCATCGAGGACGGCTGGTTCACGGGCGAGATCGCCGAGTCGGCCTTCCAGTACCAGCGCTCGCTGGAGAAGGGCGACAAGCGGGTCGTCGGCGTCAACGTCCACCACGGCTCCGTCACCGGCGACCTGGAGATCCTCCGGGTCAGCCACGAGGTGGAGCGCGAGCAGGTCCGCGTCCTCGCCGCCCGCAAGGAGCGCCGCGACGACGCCAGGGTGACGGCCGCGCTGAAGGCGATGCTGGACGCCGCCCGGGACGGGTCGAACATGATCCCCGCCATGCTGGACGCGGTACGCGCCGAGGCCACGCTCGGCGAGATCTGCAACGTCCTGCGCGACGAGTGGGGCGTCTACACCGAGCCCCCGGGCTTCTAGGGGTTCCGGGAGAGGCCGGCCGTACCCGCCCGCGAGGTGGCGGCTACGGCCGGCCTCCCTCCTTTCCGGGGTGCGCCGCACCGCGTATTCAGGCGGGGGCCGCGCCCTGGAGGCCGTGCATCAGGAGGGCGGTGAAGGCGGCCGCCCACCCTTCGTCCACCGGCTCGCAGCTCACCAGCGCCCGGTGCACCACCGTGCCCGCGATCACGTCGAAGATCAGGTCGGTGGTCTGCGCGGCCAGCGAGACGTCCTCCTCGGGGGGAAGCTCGCCCCGGGCCCGGGCCCGTTCGCGGCCCAGTACGACGAGACGTTTCTGCCGGTCCACGATCGCCGACCGGATCCGGTCCCGCAGCGCCTCGTCCCGGGTCGACTCCGCGACCACGGCCATCAGGGCCGTACGGGCCTCCGGGCGCCGCAGCAGCCGCGCGAACTGGAGCACCACGTCCTCGACGTCGGCTTCGAGCGAGCCCCGGTCCGGGAGTTCCAGCGCGTCGAAGAGCTCCGCGACCGCGTCCACGACCAGCTCGTTCTTGCCCGCCCAGCGCCGGTAGAGGGTGGTCTTCGCGACGCCGGCGCGCGCCGAGACGTCCCCCATCGTCAGCTTCGACCAGCCCAGCTCCACCAGCGCGTCCCGGGTCGCCGCGAGGATCGCGGCGTCCGCCGCCGCGCTGCGGGGGCGGCCGGTGCGGCCGTGCGGGGCGCTGGCGCCGGGGCTGGGGTTGCGCATGGCCGAGACCATACCCGTCGGTAGGGGAACCGGCGGGGACCCTTTCGGTGTGGTTCAGATCACGGGGCGCGCGGCCGCCGGGGGAGTTACGCTACGGCTCGTAGCGTAAGAGCGGCAACCACGCGAAGCTACTGGCGCCAGGTGGGGACCCGGCGCCGCACACGCACGACGGACCACGCACAACGACGACGCACAACGAACAACGCGGGACGATCTTTCGGGATCCTTTTCGCCGGCGCGCGCACACGGGGGAGGATGTACGCATGCAGCCCAGAAACATGTCCATGAGCGGCGTCGTCGACCTCGCCGCTGTGAAGGCGGCCGGCGAGGCCAAGGCCAAGGCCGAGCAGGCGCGCAAGGACGCGGCCCGACAGGCCGGCGGCGGCGCTCCCGGCGCGCCCGGCGGTGCCGTACCGGCGTCCGCCCTCGTCTTCGACGTAGCCGAGGCGGGCTTCGAGCGTGACGTGATCCAGCTTTCCCACGAGGTCCCGGTCGTCCTCGACTTCTGGGCCGAGTGGTGCGAGCCGTGCAAGCAGCTCGGCCCGCTGCTGGAGCGCCTCACCGTCGAGGCCGCCGGCCGCTTCGTCCTGGCGAAGATCGACGTCGAAGCCAACCAGACGCTGATGCAGCAGTTCGGCATCCAGGGGATCCCGGCCGTCTTCGCCGTGGTCGCCGGCCAGGTGCTGCCGCTGTTCCAGGGCGCGGCCCCCGAGCAGCAGATCCGCGAGACCCTCGGCCAGCTCGTCCAGGTCGCCGAGGAGCGCTTCGGCCTCGTCGGCCTCCAGGTCGACCCCGGCGCCGAGGGCGCCCCGGCGGCCCCCGCCGAGGTGCCGGCCGGTCCGTACGACGCGCTGCTCGAGGCGGCGGTCGTGGCGCTGGACGCGGGTGACCTGGGCGGCGCCGTGCAGGCGTACAAGAACGTCCTGGCCGACGACCCGGGCAACACCGAGGCGAAGCTGGGCCTGGCGCAGGCCGAGCTGCTGTCCCGGGTGCAGCACATGGACCCGCAGGCGGTGCGCGCCGAGGCGGCCGCGAACCCCAAGGACCCGGCCGCGCAGATGGCCGCGGCCGATCTGGACCTGGCGGGCGGGCACGTGGCCGACGCCTTCTCCCGCCTGGTGGACACCGTGCGGGTCACCTTCGGTGACGAGCGGGACGCCGTACGGGTCCGGCTGCTGGAGCTGTTCGAGGTGATCGGGGCGGACGACCCGCGGGTCTCGGCGGCCCGTACCGCACTGGCCCGGGTGCTCTTCTAGCCGTACTCCGGTGGCGTCCGCCGCCCCCGGCGATTTGTTGACACGGAGATAAACAACGGCCGCGCTTTGCCAAATCTTGGCAATCGCGGCCGCTGTTACTCGCAGTAAACCGAACCCCGTGAACTGTCCGGTTGTTCGCTCTTCCTCCCATCTGTCGTGGCCCTGGGTGACACCCAGCGTGCCCGTGCGACGGCACCCGGCAAGACTCCGGTTATCCAGCCGTTACCCGCCAGTAACGACACCCCTTGTGCCCCGGCCGGGAATGCACCACGATCGGCGACGCTCGGTCCTTCCCGCAGAGCCGCTCACCCGGAACCGCGGCGGAGGGTCCCCACCGGGCCGGCCGGTGACAGTGGCACCGGCCGTGGACAGGGGGGTCTCCGCCACACCGGCGGAGCCTGTCCTCCAGGTTGCGCGAACGCGTGGCCCAGTGGTTGTCGCTCGGGGGTGAACGCCGGTGTACGGACGCGGCTGCGCCGCGGCCCGGCCGCCTGCGCTCCTTCCCGAGGACGTAGCACTTCTCCCATCCCAGGACGGGCCTCCCGGCCCGGACCGGAGATGTACGTCCGAGAAGGAGGAACAAGATGAGTTCTCAGGTGCGTGGCGGAACCAGATGGAAGCGCTTCGCGCTCGTCATGGTGCCGAGCATCGCGGCCACCGCCGCGGTCGGTGTGGGTCTGGCGCAGGGCGCCCTGGCGGCGTCCTTCAGCGTCTCGGGCCAGGACTTCAAGGTGTCGGCCGACCAGCTGGTCGGTGACAACCTGCTCCAGTACGGCAGTCTGGCCGAGGGGCACCAGCTCGGCTCCAAGGAGAAGACCAAGCACCCGGTCACGATCTCCGGCTTCAGCCGTGCGGAGATCACCAACATGTGCCAGTCGCTGGTGACGCCGACTCCGATCGGCGCCATCACCCTGCAGCTGCGCACGGGCAACAAGGGCCGTCCGGCCGTCGCGGAGAACATCTACCTCGACGTCGCCGAGCTGGACGCGGACGCCAAGTTCGAGCAGCTCGACATCGGTGTCGCGGTCGGCGACGAGAGCCACACCATCACCAAGCCGGTCCCCGGCACGGTGGCCGACGGCGGTCTGTTCTCGCAGCGGGCCAAGAAGGCCACGCTGACGAACGTCCGCCAGAAGGCGTGGGCGACGACGGCGGGCACCTTCACGCTGCCCGACCTCAAGCTGCGCCTGCTCAGCGGCAACCAGCCGTGCTACCAGGACGAGAAGTAATCCCGTCCCGGACGTGACCGGCCGGCCGGGCGCGCGGCGGCAGCCGTCGCCGCGCGCCCGGCCGGGCTCCACAGAGTTCTCCGTACCACCGTTTCCAGGGAGCTGTTGTCCATGAACCCCCAGGCCCCGGTTCACGCCGCAGACGATCACTGGCTCACTGTCCTGCGCCACCGCTTCCGTGCCTGGCGAGGTGCCCGTCCTTTCTGGGCCGGACTGTTCACGCTCCTTGGCGGAGTGCCGATCATCTACTTCCCGTTCGCGGACATCCGGCTGGCCAACGTGAGCCTCGCGATCGCGACGACCTCGGGATCCGTGTCGCTGATCCTCGGCGTCCTGCTGATCACGCTGGGCCTCGGCCTCTGGTTCCAGCAGGGCATCCGCGTCTTCGCGGGTGTCGCCGCGATCCTGCTGGCCCTGGTGTCGATCCCGAAGTCCAACCTCGGCGGCTTCTTCATCGGTTTCCTCACCTCCATGATCGGCGGATGCCTCGCGCTGGCCTGGGCGCCGGGTGCTCCGGCGGAGGAGGAAGAGCCCGAGCGGCCCGAGGCGCAGGAGGCGGACCCGTTCGACGGATTCCCGGGGCCCCGCGACACGGAAACGGCGTACGCGACCGAGACGACTGCCCACGCCGATGGCGGGAGGAACAGTGCGGGGTGATGAGACGCAGCGGGGCGTGACCCCCGGAGCGGAGTCCCGTGAGAGAAGGGGGCCGCGCCACGCGGCGCCCAGGAAGTCGCTGCTGAACAAGCTCCAGATACCCGTCGGCAAGACGATGGCGCTGGCGGCGATGCCGACGGCCGTGTTCGTCGGGATGGGCATGGCCCCGAAGCTGGCACTCGCCGACGAGAAGGACATCCCCTTCGCCCCCGGCCCGTGCGTGACCCGCTCCGACGAGCCGTCGCCCGGTCCCTCGACGTCCACCTCGGGCTCGCCGTCGCCTTCGGCCTCGGCGTCGCCCTCGGCCGGTGCGAGCCCCTCGCCGGGCGCGAGCAAACTCCCGAAGCCGGCGGTCAGCCCCTCGGCGTCCCCGTCGGCCCAGCAGCCCGAGGTCCCGAAGACGCCGAAGCAGCCGTCGACGAGCGCCTCCCCGTCCCCCTCGGCCACGGCCACGGCCCCGGCCACGAAGCCGGCCAACCCGCTGGACCCGCTGGGCGTCGGCGACGCCCTCAAGGGCCTCGTGGACAGCCTCGGCAGGCCCCTCCAGGGCGCGACGAAGCCGGCCACCCCGGCTCCCGCGCCCACCACGTCCGCCCCGTCCGCCCCGGCCACGGGCCCCGCCGCCGACGCCATCCGCGACGCGGCGAAGAAGGCCGGCGCCACGGTCGAGGAACTGCCCCAGGACGTCAAGGACACGGCCACCAAGCCGAAGGACGAGACGGGCAAGACGACCGGGGACGCGGAGAAGGACGGGGACAAGGCCTCGCCGAGCCCCTCCCCGACGACGTCGGCGACGGCGGACCCGGACGGGAAGCAGCCCTTCCCCTGCCCGACCTTCGACGCCGAGGCCTTCGCCAACGCCAAGCTGGAGCCGGGGATCCCGCTCCTGCCGGACGAGCCCTGGTACCTGGACAGCTCGCTGCTGACCCTCTACGGCCTCGACTACGAGGGCATCGTGGAGGTGAAGACGGCGGGCGGCAAGGTCAAGAAGGTCCTGAAGTTCACGGCGGACTCGCTGGACATCAAGGACCTCTACCAGACCGTCGGCAAGGGCCCGAACGTCGCCCACCTCAAGTCGCGCCCGGGCTCCACGTCCAAGATCCGCGACGGCAAGGTGACGATGTACACGGAGAGCCTCAAGGGCAACCTCTTCGGGCTCATCCCGATCGAGTTCACCCCGAACACCCCGCCGCCCCTGAACGTCCCCTTCGCGTTCTTCACGAACGTCAAGGTCGTCCAGGCCGGCCAGTTCGGCGGCGACCTCACCGTCCCGGGCCTGAAGAACTACATCGGCCCGCCGGAGTAACGGCCGGCCCGGACGTGCCGGTGGCCCGCACCCCCTCAGGGTGCGGGCCACCGTGCGTGGTGCGCGGGGCTAGGAATCCGCCGCCGGTCCGGCGGGCGGGTCCAGGTGCGGGGCGGAAGCACCGAGGGCGGCACCCCGGGGGTCCCGGGGTGCCGCCCTCGGTCTCTGTGCGGCAGAGTCAGGCGGCCGGTGTCAGGGCTCAGGCGCCCGCGGCCGTGTCGCCCAGGTGGTGGACGCGGACCATGTTGGTCGTGCCCGGGACGCCGGGGGGCGAGCCGGCCGTGATGATCATGGTGTCGCCGGTGTTGAAGCGCTGGAGCTTCAGCACCTCGCCGTCCACCAGGTCGACCATCGCGTCGGTGGTGTCCACGTGCGGGACGATGGCCGACTCGACGCCCCAGCTCAGGGTGAGCTGGTTGCGGGTGTTCACGTCGGTCGTGAAGGCCAGGATCGGCTGGGTGGCGCGGTAGCGCGACAGGCGGCGGGCGGTGTCGCCGGACTGGGTGAAGGCGACCAGGGCCTTGCCGTCGAGGAAGTCGGCGATCTCGCAGGCCGCGCGGGCGACGGAGCCGCCCTGGGTACGCGGCTTCTTGCCCGGGACCAGCGGCTGGAGGCCCTTGGAGAGGAGCTCCTCCTCGGCCGCCGTCACGATCTTCGACATCGTCTTGACGGTCTCGATCGGGTACGCGCCGACCGAGGACTCGGCGGACAGCATGACCGCGTCGGCGCCGTCGAGGATGGCGTTGGCGACGTCGGAGGCCTCCGCGCGGGTCGGGCGGGAGTTGGTGATCATCGATTCCATCATCTGGGTCGCGACGATCACCGGCTTGGCGTTGCGGCGGCACATCTCGATGAGCCGCTTCTGGACCATCGGCACCTTCTCGAGCGGGTACTCGACGGCCAGGTCGCCGCGGGCCACCATGACCGCGTCGAAGGCCGCGACCACGGCCTCCATGTTCTCGACCGCCTGCGGCTTCTCCACCTTGGCGATGACGGGGACCCGGCGGCCCTCCTCGTCCATGACGCGGTGGACGTCCTTGACGTCGTTGGCGTCGCGGACGAAGGAGAGGGCGACCATGTCGCAGCCCATCCGCAGGGCGAAGCGCAGGTCGTCGACGTCCTTCTCCGACAGGGCGGGGACGTTCACGGCGGCACCCGGCAGGTTGATGCCCTTGTGGTCCGAGATGACACCGCCCTCGATGACGATGGTCTTGACCCGCGGGCCCTCGACCTCGGTCACCCGGAGCTCGACGTTGCCGTCGTTGATCAGGATCTGGTCGCCCTTGGCGACGTCGCCCGGGAGGCCCTTGTAGGTGGTGCCGCAGATGGACTTGTCGCCCGGGACGTCCTCGGTGGTGATGGTGAACTCGTCACCGCGCACCAGCTCGACGGGACCCTCGGCGAAGGTCTCCAGGCGGATCTTGGGGCCCTGGAGGTCGGCGAGGACGCCGACGGCGCGCCCGGTGTCCTCGGAGACCTTCCGGACGCGGTCGTACCGCTCCTGGTGTTCTGCCTGGGATCCGTGGCTGAAGTTGAATCGGGCCACGTTCATGCCTGCCTCGATGAGCGCTTTCAGCTGCTCATACGAGTCGACGGCGGGGCCCAGCGTGCAGACGATTTTGGAACGGCGCATGAAGCGGATCCTATCCGTTTGTTTCGTAGCGGAATATTCCGTCTGGCGGAAAGTCCAAGTGACTACTGGGTAACCAGCGCGTACGCCTGGGAGGCGATCTCCAGTTCCTCATCGGTGGGCACCACGGCCACCGCCACCCGCGCGTGCGCCGGGGAGATCAGCCGCGGCTCCCCCGAGCGCACGGCGTTCGCCTCCGGGTCCAGCGCGAGGCCCAGTCCCTCCAGGCCGGCGATCGCGGCCTCCCGCACGGCGGAGGCGTTCTCGCCGACGCCCGCCGTGAACACCACCGCGTCCACCCGCCCCAGGACCGCCGTGTACGCGCCGATGTACTTCTTCAGGCGGTGGACGTACGCCGCCAGTGCGAGCCGGGCCGGCTCGTCGCCCTCGCCCGCGCGCCGCGTCACCTCGCGCATGTCGTTGTCGCCGCACAGACCCAGCAGACCGCTCTTCTTGTTGAGCAGCGAGTCGATCTCGTCGACGCCCAGCCCGGCCACCCGCGCCAGGTGGAAGACGACCGCCGGGTCCAGGTCGCCCGAACGGGTCCCCATCACCAGGCCCTCCAGCGGGGTCAGCCCCATGGAGGTTTCCACGCAGACCCCACCCCGCACCGCGGAGGCGGAGGCGCCGTTCCCCAGGTGCAGCACGATCACGTTCACGTCCTCCGCCGGGCGGCCCAGCAGCGCGGCCGCGGCCCGCGAGACGTAGGCGTGGGAGGTGCCGTGGAAGCCGTACCGCCGGATGGCGTACTTGTCGGCGGTCGCCGCGTCGATCGCGTACCGCGCCACGTGCTCCGGCATCGTCGAGTGGAAGGCGGTGTCGAAGACGGCCACCTGGGGCAGGTCGCCGCGCAGCTCGCGCGCCACCTCGATGCCGGTCACGTTGGCCGGGTTGTGGAGCGGGGCCAGCGGGACCAGGCTGCGGATCTCCGCCAGCACTTCGTCGTCGATGACCGTCGGCCGGGTGAACCGGGTACCGCCGTGCACCACCCGGTGGCCGACGGCCGCGAGCTCGGGGGAGTCCAGGCCCAGCCCGTCGGCCGCCAGCTCCGCCGCGACCGCCCGCAGGGCGGCGCCGTGGTCCGCGATCGGTCCCGGGAGCTCGCGCCTGCCGCCCGCGGCGGCGGCCCCGGTGAGCGGCTCGTGCACGAGGCGGGAGGTCTCCTCGCCGATGCGCTCCACCAGGCCGGCGGCGAGGCGGGAGCGGTCCGCCATGTCGAGCAGCTGGTACTTCACCGACGAGGAGCCGGAGTTGAGGACGAGTACGCGCGTTGCGGTCACGATGAGGGGTCTTTCCTTCGGGTGTGGTCGGGGAGCACGGATCACCGGGCCTGCGGCAGGGACTGCGACTGCGCCTGGATCGCGGTGATCGCCACGGTGGTGACGATGTCCTGGACCAGCGCGCCGCGCGAGAGGTCGTTGACCGGCTTGCGCAGGCCCTGGAGCACCGGCCCGACCGCGACGGCTCCGGCCGAACGCTGCACCGCCTTGTACGTGTTGTTGCCCGTGTTCAGGTCGGGGAAGATCAGCACGCTCGCCCGGCCGGCGACCTCGGAGCCGGGCAGCTTGGTCGCGGCGACCGAGGGCTCCACCGCGGCGTCGTACTGGATCGGGCCCTCGACCGCCAGGTCGGGGCGCCGCGCGCGGACCGCCTCGGTGGCCTTGCGGACCTTCTCCACGTCCGCCCCGGAGCCCGAGGTGCCCGTCGAGTACGAGAGCATCGCGATCCGCGGCTCGACACCGAAGGCGGCGGCCGTGGCCGCCGACTGCACGGCGATGTCCGCGAGCTGCTCGGCGTCCGGGTCCGGGTTGACCGCGCAGTCGCCGTAGACGAGGACCCGGTCGGCCAGGCACATGAAGAAGACCGAGGAGACGATCGAGGCCTCGGGCTTGGTCTTGATGATCTCGAAGGCCGGGCGGATGGTGGCGGCGGTGGAGTGCACCGAGCCGGAGACCATGCCGTCGGCCAGGCCCTGCTGGACCATCAGGGTGCCGAAGTAGTTGACGTCGGTGACCACGTCGTGGGCCAGCTCGACCGTCATGCCCCTGTGCGCGCGGACCTTGGCGTAGTACTCGGCGAAACGTTCCCGGAGGGGGGAGGCCGCGGGATCGATCAGCTGGGCGCGGGAGATGTCGACGCCCAGGTCGCCCGCCTTCTTCAGGATCGCCTGCTCCTCGCCCAGCAGGGTCAGGTCGCACACCCCGCGGCGCAGCACCACGTCCGCGGCGCGCAGTACGCGCTCCTCGGTGCCCTCCGGCAGCACCACCCGGCGCCGCTCCGTGCGGGCCCGCTCCAGCAGCTCGTGCTCGAACATCATCGGGGTGACGCGCTCGGAGCGCGCCACCGACAGCAGCCCGCGCAGTTCGGCGGTGTCCACGTGCCGCTCGAAGAGGCCGAGCGCGGTCTCCAGCTTGCGCGGGGTCGCGGAGTTCAGGCGGCTCTGCAGCGAGAAGAGTTCCGCGGCGGTCGGGAAGCTGTTGC
The DNA here is from genome assembly GCF_055575515.1 of Streptomyces sp. NPDC034086. NCBI lineage: Bacteria > Bacillati > Actinomycetota > Actinomycetes > Kitasatosporales > Streptomycetaceae > Streptomyces > Streptomyces sp. NPDC034086. Next base: position 667,187 of record NZ_JBVISM010000002.1, read on the forward strand.
CGGCCACCGAGACCACCGGGGTGCCCGGGGCGAGCTTCGAGGCCAGCGTGAGGACCTCCCGGGACGGGCGCTCGTTCAGCGTCAGCAGCACACCGGCGATGGGCGGGGTGCCCGAGGCGTGCGCGGCGAGCGCTCCCACGACCAGGTCGGCGCGGTCCCCGGGGGTGACGACCAGACAGCCCGGGGTGAGGGCGTTCAGGAAGTTCGGCAGCATCGCGCCGCCGAAGACGAAGTCCACGGCGTCGCGGGCGAGCCCGGCGTCGTCGCCGAGCAGCACCTCGCCGCCGAGCGCCCGGGTGATCTGGGCGACGGTCGGGGCGGAGAGGGACTTGTCGTCGGGCAGGACGTAGCAGGGCACGGGGAGGCGGGCGGCGAGCCACTCGGCTATGACGTCGCGGTCGTCCGGGGCCACCCGGTTGACGACCATCGCCACGACGTGGCAGCCCAGGCTCTCGTAGGCCCGGTGGGCGCTCTGCGCCTCGGCGCGCACGGCCTCGGCGGGGTGCTTGGTGCCGCCGACGACGGGGACGACGACCGCGCCCAGCTCGTTGGCCAGGCGGGCGTTCAGCGCGAGCTCGTCGGGCAGGTTGGTGTCGGCGTAGTCGGTGCCGAGGACCAGCATGACCTCGTAGTCCCGGGCCACCCGGTGGTAGCGGTCGACCAGCCGGGAGACCAGTTCGTCCGTGCCCTTCTCGGCGAGGAGGGCGGACGCCTCGTGGTAGTCCATGCCGTAGGCCGTCGCCGCGTCCTGGTCGAGCCGGTAGCGGGCCCGCAGGAGGTCGAAGAGCCGGTCCGGTCCGTCGTGCAGCAGGGGGCGGTACACGCCGACCCGGCCGGTCTGCCGGGTCAGGAGCTCCATGATCCCCAGTTCGACGACCTGGCGGCCGTCTCCCCGTTCGATACCGGTCACGTACACGCTGCGCGTCACGCGTGCTCTCCGTCCCATGCGGTGGATGTCTGATCGACCTGGCCTGACCTCTTGACAATACCTCCGTCAGTGGATAGGGCGCTTCTGGGAAAAAGGCCTGGTCGGGAGGGGCGAAAGGCCTGGTGGGCGGAGTGGCGCGGGGCGCGCGCCCCCCTCGGAACATGGAAGAATCGGACAGGCGCCATCAATACGTCCTTCATATGTACGGTCGGGCTGGGCATACGGAGGGCGTCCCCGGCGCCACGGCAGGGCACGACCAGGAGCAGGAGACACAGCACGATGCGTATCGGAGTTCTCACCGCAGGCGGCGACTGCCCGGGCCTGAACGCTGTCATCCGCTCGGTCGTCCACCGGGCGCTGGTCGGGCACGGGGACGAGGTCATCGGCTTCGAGGACGGCTTCAAGGGCCTCCTCGACGGCCACTACCGCCCCCTCGACATCAACGCCGTCAGCGGCATCCTCGCCCGCGGCGGCACGATCCTCGGCTCGGCGCGCATGGAGCGCGCCCGGCTGCACGAGGCCGCCGAGAACGCCAACGAACTGGCGAGCCGGTACGGCCTCGACGCGCTGATCCCCATCGGCGGCGAGGGCACCCTCACGGCCGCCCGGATGCTGTCCGACGCGGGCATGCCGGTCGTCGGCGTGCCGAAGACCATCGACAACGACATCTCCTCCACCGACCGGACCTTCGGCTTCGACACCGCCGTCATGGTGGCCACCGAGGCCATAGACCGCCTCAAGACCACCGCCGAGTCCCACCAGCGCGTGATGGTCGTCGAGGTCATGGGCCGTCACGCGGGCTGGATCGCCCTGGAGTCCGGCATGGCCGGCGGCGCCCACGGCATCTGCCTGCCCGAGCGCCCCTTCGAGGTCGACGCCCTGGTGAAGATGGTCGAGGAACGCTTCGCCCGCGGCAAGAAGTTCGCCGTCGTCTGCGTCGCCGAGGGCGCGCACCCGGCGGCGGGCTCCATGCCCTACGAGAAGGGCGCCATCGACCAGTACGGCCACGAGCGCTTCGCGGGCATCGGCAACCGCCTGGCCATCGAACTGGAGCACCGCCTGGGCAAGGAGGCCCGCCCGGTCATCCTCGGCCACGTCCAGCGCGGCGGTGTGCCGACCGCGTACGACCGCGTCCTGGCGACCCGCTTCGGCTGGCACGCCGTCGAGGCCGTGCACCGGGGCGAGTACGGCAACATGACCGCCCTGCGCGGCACCGACATCGTGATGGCACCGCTGGCGGAGGCCGTCACCGAGCTCAAGACGGTCCCGGAGCACCGGATGTACGAGGCCGAGTCGGTCTTCTGACCGGCCGCCTCACGCGCCGCCGGCCAGGGCCCAGAACCGGTCCGTGATCTCCGCAAGGAACTCCCGGCCCGCGTCACCGGTGCCGGCCGTCCCCTCGGCGCCGCCCCAGCCGAGGGTGGCCACCATCCGCTGCTGGTAGTCGTTGTAGAGGTACTCCAGGACCCGCTCCAGGTGGGCCCGGGGCACGGGCAGCAGCTTGCCCAGCGGTTTGACGTAGGCCTGCCAGCGGGTGGTCACCGCGCTGCGCAGCAGCCCGGCGAGTTCCTCGTGCTTGCCGGTCGCCGTCACGAACTGCGCCAGGCTCAGCCCCAGCACCGAGGCCAGGGCGGCGGACTGCCGCTCGTTGCCCTTCCAGCGGCCGGTGTCCTCCATCTTCCGGTACGCGTTCGCCTCGATCCCGATCCGGCGGGCCAGGTCCTCGGGGTCCAGGCCGCGGGCGATGCGGTGCTCCCGCAGGGTGACGGGCTCGGCGAGCAGCTCCCCGGGGGAGCACCAGAGGACGCCGGCGAGGGCCGTGAGCTCGGCTGAGGTGGGCGACTGCTCGCCCCGCTCCCAGGCCGTCACCGTCTCCGGTGCGACGAGCAGTCCGTACTGGGCCCGCAGGCCGTAGGCGACGTGACCGGGGGCCATGCCCAGGGCCGCGCGCAGGCGACGCGCGGCGGGGGCATTGAAAGGTGGGCTGGAGTGCACAGGGCACACGGTAGGAGTGGCCGAGGTGTGACGACTACAGACTATTCAAACAAGCCCATAACTCGTAGGAAAGTCCTATGCAGTTCATGACTTTGGGCGGTTTTCCCGGCGACCGTCCGGTAATCGGACTGCAGGAGATCCATTCACAGCGTACGGATCCGGCCACTTCCCCGCAGGCGACCCGGGAAGGCCGACGGGTGATCCCCGTCACAGCCCCTGAACCGGCCGCGGCCGCCGTCCGTGATCCATGACGGGGCCCTCGCATACGGGGGTGGCGAGGGCCCCCGGAACGCCCCCGCGCCGTTCCCCTTCCCTTGACGTCGGCGTCAAGGAATACGGTCGCCCCATGCGCATCGGCGAACTGGCGAAGCGGGCCGGGACCAGCACCCGGACGCTCAGGTACTACGAATCACGCGGACTGCTCGAGGCCCGGCGGACCGGCAACGGCTACCGCGACTACGACGAGGACGACCTGCGCCTGCTGCGGCAGATCCGCACCCTCCAGGACTTCGGCTTCGAACTGGAGGAGACCCGGCCGTTCGTCGAGTGCCTGCGCGCCGGCCATCCCGCCGGGGACTCCTGCCCGGCCTCGCTCGCGGTGTACCGCCGCAAGCTCGCCGAGCTGGACGGCCTGATCGGCCAGCTGGCCGACGTCCGCGAGCAGGTCGCCGCCCAGCTGGCGGCAGCCGAGGAGGCCGCGGGGGAAGCCGTACCGCGCTGCGAGATGACCGGCTGACGCCCGGCGCCGGCGCGAACGGGTGCGCGAGACGTGACAGCAGTGACAGACGTGAGAGGGGAACGGAAATGATCCATGCACAGGGTGTGGCGGAAGTGACCGACGCGGACTTCGAGGCCGAGGTGCTGGCCGAGCGGGGCCGGCCCGTGCTGGTGGAGTTCACCGCGGACTGGTGCGGCCCCTGCCGCCAGCTCGCCCCGGTGCTCTCCGCCGTGGCCGCCGAGCGCGCGGACGGCCTCAAGGTCGTCCAGATCGACGCGGACAGCAACCCCGGCGCCGTCACGCGCTACGGGGTGCTGTCCATGCCGACCATGCTCGTCTTCCGCGACGGCGAGCCCGTCAGGCAGCTCGTCGGCGCCCGCGCCAAGCGCCGGCTGCTTCAGGAACTCGACGACGCGCTGGTCACGGCCTGAGCCAGACCGTCGCCATCGGGGGGAGCGTCATCCGCAGGCTCGCCGCACGCCCCTGGGCCGGTACCGGCTCGGGGCGCAGCGGCCGGCCCTGGCGGACGCCGCTCCCGCCGTACTCCTCGGCGTCGGTGTTGATGACCTCCCGCCACAGCGGCACCTCCTCCGGCACGCCGAGCCGGTAGTCGTGCCGCACCACGGGGGAGAAGTTCGACACGCACAGCAGCTGCGAGCCGTCCTGCGCGTACCGCAGGAACGCGAACACGTTGTCCTCGGCGGCGCCCCCCTCCACCCAGGCGAAGCCCTCCGGCACCGAGTCCCGCTCCCACAGCGCGGGAGCCGCCGCGTACGCGCGGTTCAGGTCGCGCACGAGGTCGCGCACCCCCCGGTGGTCCCCGGCGGCCGAATAGGAGGAGTCCAGCAGCCACCAGTCCGGGCCGTGGGCCTCCGACCACTCCGACCCCTGGGCGAACTCCTGCCCCATGAAAAGCAGTTGCTTGCCCGGATGGGCCCACATGAACCCCAGGTACGCGCGGTGCGTGGCCCGCTGCTGCCACCAGTCACCTGGCGCCTTCGACACCAGCGAGCGCTTGCCGTGCACCACCTCGTCGTGCGAGATGGGCAGCACGTAGTTCTCGCTGAACGCGTACACCATCCCGAAGGTCATGTCGTTGTGGTGGTACTTGCGGTGCACCGGTTCCTTCGACACGTACCGCAGGGTGTCGTGCATCCAGCCCATGTTCCACTTCAGGCCGAAGCCGAGCCCGCCCGAGTCCGTCGGCCGCGTGACCCCGTCCCAGGCCGTGGACTCCTCCGCGATCGTCACCACACCCGGGCAGCGCCGGTAGACCACCGCGTTCATCTCCTGGAGCAGCGCCACCGCGTCCAGGTCCTCCCGGCCGCCGTGCCGGTTCGGGGACCACTGGCCCTCCTCGCGGGAGTAGTCCAGGTACAGCATCGAGGCGACGGCGTCCACGCGCAGCCCGTCCACGTGGAACTCCTGGCACCAGTAGACGGCGTTGGCGACCAGGAAGTTGCGGACCTCCTTGCGCCCGTAGTCGAACTCCAGCGTCCCCCAGTCCGGGTGCGAGGCCCGGCGCGGGTCCTGGTGCTCGTACAGCGGGCGGCCGTCGAATTCGGCGAGGGCCCATTCGTCGCGGGGGAAGTGCGCGGGCACCCAGTCGACGATCACCCCGATCCCGGCCCGGTGCAGCGAGTCCACGAGGAACCGGAAGTCGTCCGGGGTGCCCATCCGGGAGGTCGGCGCGTAGAAGCCGGTGACCTGGTAGCCCCAGGAGCCGCCGAAGGGGTGCTCGGCGACCGGCATGAACTCGACGTGCGTGAAACCGAGTTCCTTGACGTACGCCGGGAGCTGCTCGGCCAGCTCCCGGTAGCCGAGCCCCGGCCGCCAGGACGCCAGGTGAAGCTCGTACACCGAGAACGGCGCCTGGTGCGCCGGGCGGTCGCCTCGCGTCGCCATCCACTCGGCGTCCTGCCACACGAACCGCGAGGAGGTGACCACCGAGGCGGTGGCCGGCGGGACCTCCGCGTACTGCGCCATCGGGTCGGCGCGCAGGGTGTGACTGCCGTCCGGGCGGGTGATGTCGTACTTGTACAGGGCGCCCTCGCCGACCCCGGGCAGGAACAGCTCCCACACCCCGGTCGAGCCGAGCGAGCGCATCGGGTGGGCCGTCGGGTCCCAGTACGAGAAGTCCCCGGTGACCCGGACCCCCTGGGCGTTCGGCGCCCACACCGTGAAGCGGGTGCCGGCCACGCCCTGGTGCTCCATCGGCCGGGCGCCCAGCGCCGTCCACAGCTCCTCGTGCCGGCCCTCCCCGATCAGGTGCAGGTCCAGCTCCCCCAGGGCGGGCAGGAACCGGTACGGGTCGTGGACCTCGGTGTCGGTGCCGTCGTACGCCACCAGCAGCCGGTATTCCGGCACCCCGGTCAGCGGCAGCAGCCCGGAGAACAGCCCGTCCCCGTCGTCGGACAGTTCGGCCCGCAGCCCCTTGCCGAGGACGGTGACGGCCTTCGCGAACGGGCGCAGCACGCGGAAGACCACCCCGCCCCGCTGCGTCCGGGCGCCCAGCACCGCGTGCGGGTCGTGGTGGCGGCCCTCCAGCAGCCGGGCCCGTTCCTCCGGGTCCAGCGCGGGCGCCGGGCGCACCCCGTGGGGCGGCGCGGCGCCGCCGGCCCGCGCCTCCCTCGGTACGGGCGGCCGGGGCCGCTTCGCGGGTTCCGGTCCGGCTGCGGATTGCTCACTGACGGTCGGTGACGGCTGTCGTGCGGCGCTCACGCGAGCGGCCTCCTCGGGGGCTTCGGGCGGGGGGAAGGGGAGGGGGAGGTGCCGGGAACCGGCGGGGGCATGCGGTGTGCGGACCGCTGCGGTTCCGACAGACGGCGGATCGCCGCCATCGGGACGTGCAGCCAGTCGGGGCGGTGCCGGGACTCGTACCGGGCCTCGTACACCGCCTTGTCGGTCTCGTAGGCGCGCAGCAGGACCGGGTCCTCGCGCGGGTCGCGTCCGGTGGTGCGGGCGTAGCCCTCGCAGAACGCGGTGCGGCAGGCGTCCGCCCAGGCCGGTGCGAAGGGGCGGTGCGAGCGGGCGGCGTAGTCGAAGGAGCGCAGCATCCCGGCGATGTCGCGGACCGCCGGCTCGGGGCGGCGGCGGTCGGCCAGCGGCCGGGCCGGCTCTCCCTCGAAGTCGATCAGCGCCCAGCTGCCGTCGGCGGTGCGCAGGGTCTGGCCCAGGTGCAGGTCCCCGTGGATGCGCTGGGCCGGGACCCCGGCGCCCCGGGAGGCGGCCAGCGCGTCGAAGGCGCCGCGCAGCCCGGCCTCGTACGGCCGCAGCGCGGGCACCTCGCGGCAGGTGGCGGCCAGCCGGGCGGTCATCCCGGCGGCGAGCCGGGCGGTCTGCTCGGGGCCCAGGGCCAGGGTGGGGAGCGCGGTCGCGAGCGCGCTGTGGACCTCGGCCGTGGCCCGGCCCAGCGCGTGCGCCTCGGCGGTGAAGTCGGCCCCCGACCGGAGTCTGCGCAGGGCCAGCTGCCAGCCGTCGTCGGAGCCGCGCAGGTAGGGCTGGAGCACGCCCAGGGTCAACGGTTCTCCACCGGCCGGCTGCGCCTCGTACCAGGCCACCGGCGCGGGTACGCGGGTACAGCCGGCGGCGGCCAGCGCCCGGGGCAGCTCCAGGTCCGGGTTGACCCCGGGCCCGACCCGGCGGAACACCTTGAGGATGTACGCGTCCCCGTAGATCAGGGACGAGTTGGTCTGTTCGCCGGACAGCGGCCGGGGCAGCAGCCCGGCCCGCACCGGGGTGTCCGGGTCCCGGTCGAAGCGGAGCGGCCCCAGGGTCCCGGGGGAGCGCAGCCGCTCCAGCAGCAGCGAGGCCAGCCGGGGGTCGCCCAGCGCCTCGTACACGGCCCGGCCGGCGTACGGGCCGTCGGGGGCGTGCCCGATCAGCGCGGGCGCCAGGGGCGGCGGGAGCGGGGACGGGCGGATGCCCAGCAGGAGCTGGTAGCAGTCCCCGTCCACGTCGAGCAGCAGGTGCAGCAGTCCGGGCGCGGAGCCCGGCGGCAGCAGTTCGGCCGCCGAGACGGTCTCGATCCGGCCGATCCGGCGCCCCCTTCCGGCGAACCAGCGTTGTGCGGGGAGCCATTCCCGCAGCATCGGCTCCAGCCCGGCGGTCCCGGTGGCCCGGGCGGCCGTCAGCCGGCTCCGGGCGGATGCAGCCTCCGACATGGCGTCGCGTCCTTTCCCCGGGCCGTCACAGAATGCGCAGAGTGTCCCGGATGTGCGGCAGTTGCTTCTCCGGTATGTGCGAGTGTCGGGTCAGGATGATCCGTACAGGGGCGGGCCGTTGACCCAAAGGAGTGCCCGCCCCGTGGCCGGTCCGTCAGTCGGCGCGCTGGTCGCTGCGGAGCCGGAACCAGTAGAAGCCGTGGCCCGCCAGGGTCAGCAGGTACGGCCACTGGCCGATCGGCGGGAAGCGCACGTCACCCGTGAGCTCCACCGGGACCCGCCCGTTGAACGACCTCAGGTCCAGCTCGGTGGGCTGCGCGAAGCGGGAGAAGTTGTGCACGCACAGCACCAGGTCGTCCCCGAACTCGCGCAGGAACGCGAGCACCGCCGGGTTGGACGAGGGCAGTTCGGTGTACGAGCCGAGGCCGAAGGCCGGGTTCGCCTTGCGGATCTCGATCAGCCTGCGGGTCCAGTGCAGCAGTGAGGAGGGCGACGCCATGGCCGCCTCGACATTGGTGACCTGGTAGCCGTAGACCGGGTCCATGATGACCGGCAGGTTGAGCCTGCCCGGATCGCAGGAGGAGAAACCGGCGTTGCGGTCCGGGGTCCACTGCATGGGGGTGCGCACGCCGTCGCGGTCGCCGAGCCAGATGTTGTCGCCCATGCCGATCTCGTCGCCGTAGTAGAGCACCGGCGAGCCGGGCAGCGACAGCAGGAGGGCGGTGAACAGCTCCATCTGGTTGCGGTCGTTGTCCAGGAGCGGGGCGAGCCGGCGCCGGATGCCGATGTTGGCCCGCATGCGCGGGTCCTTGGCGTACTCGGCGTACATGTAGTCGCGCTCTTCGTCGGTGACCATCTCGAGGGTCAGCTCGTCGTGGTTGCGCAGGAAGATGCCCCACTGGCAGCGCTCCGGGATCGCCGGGGTCTTGGCCAGGATTTCGGAGACGGGATAGCGCGACTCTCTTCGTACGGCCATGAAGATGCGCGGCATGACGGGGAAGTGGAAGGCCATGTGGCATTCGTCCCCGCCCTTCGCGAAGTCGCCGAAGTAGTCGACGACGTCCTCGGGCCACTGGTTGGCCTCGGCGAGCAGCACGGTGTCCGGGTAGTGCGCGTCGATCTCCGCGCGGACCCGCTTGAGGAGCTGGTGGGTGCGCGGCAGGTTCTCGCAGTTGGTGCCCTCCTCGGCGTAGAGGTAGGGCACGGCGTCGAGGCGGAAGCCGTCGATGCCGAGGTCGAGCCAGAAGCGCAGCGCCGAGATGATCTCCTCCTGCACGGCCGGGTTCTCGAAGTTGAGGTCCGGCTGGTGCGAGAAGAAGCGGTGCCAGTAGTACTGCTTGCGCAGGGGGTCGTACGTCCAGTTCGAGGTCTCGGTGTCGATGAAGATGATGCGGGCGTCCTGGTACTGCTTGTCGTTGTCGGCCCACATGTAGTAGTCCCCGTACGGTCCGTCGGGGTCCTTGCGCGACTGCTGGAACCACTCGTGCTGGTCGCTGGTGTGGTTCATGACGAAGTCGATGATCACCCGCATGCCACGCGTGTGCGCGGCGTCCACGAACTCCACGAAGTCGGCCAGGTCGCCGAACTCGGGCAGTACGGAGGTGTAGTCGGAGACGTCGTAGCCGCCGTCGCGCAGCGGGGAGGCGAAGAACGGCGGCAGCCACAGGCAGTCGACGCCGAGCCACTGGAGGTAGTCCAGTTTGGCCGTGAGCCCCTTGAGGTCCCCGACGCCGTCGCCGTTGCTGTCGTGGAAGGAGCGGACGAGGACCTCGTAGAAGACGGCCCGCTTGAACCAGTCGGGGTCGCGGTCCTTGGCGGGGGTGTCCTCGAAGGTGTCGTGGACGGGATCGTTGATGATCATGTGGTGGGTGACCCTCCGGTGGGCGGGGACGGTCGCAGGACGGCCAGGACGTGCGCGGGTGTACGGCCCGGTTCCAGGCGCACGTAGTTCGCCCTGCCCCAGTGGTAGGTCTCGCCGGTGAGCTCGTCGCGCACCGCGAGGGACCCGTGCCAGTCGAGGCCGAGTACCGGCATGTCCAACGAGACCGTCGCCTCCTGGGTGTGGTGCGGATCGAGGTTGACGACCACCAGTACGGAATTGCCGCCCGAATGCTTCGAATAGGCGATCACCTGTTCGTTGTCGGTCGGGTGGAAGTGGAGGTCCCGCAGCTGCTGGAGGGCGGGGTTGCGCCGGCGCAGCCGGTTCAGGGTGGTGATCAGCGGGGCGATCGAACGGCCCTCGCGTTCGGCGGCGGCCCAGTCGCGCGGCCGCAGCTCGTACTTCTCGGAGTTCAGGTACTCCTCGCTGCCCTCCCGGACCGGCTCGTTCTCGCAGAGCTCGTAGCCCGCGTAGACGCCCCAGGTGGGGGAGAGGGTGGCGGCGAGGACCGCCCGGACCTCGAAGGCGGGCCGGCCGCCCTTCTGGAGGTATTCGTGGAGGATGTCCGGCGTGTTGACGAAGAAGTTCGGCCGCATCACGGAGGCCGAACGGGTGCCGGTCAGCTCGGTCATGTACTCGGTCAGCTCGGCCTTGGTGTTGCGCCACGTGAAGTAGGTGTACGACTGCTGGAAGCCGACCGAGGCGAGCGCGCGCATCATGGCGGGCCGGGTGAAGGCCTCCGCCAGGAAGATCACGTCGGGGTCCGACTTGTTGATCTCGGCGATCACCTTCTGCCAGAACACGACCGGCTTGGTGTGCGGGTTGTCGACCCGGAAGATCCGGACGCCGTGGTCCATCCAGTGGCGCAGGATGCGGACGGTCTCCTCGACGATGCCCGCCATGTCCGTGTCGAAGTGGACCGGGAAGATGTCCTGGTACTTCTTCGGCGGGTTCTCGGCGTAGGCGATCGTCCCGTCCGCCCGGTGGCGGAACCACTCCGGGTGCTTCTCCACCCACGGGTGGTCCGGGGAGCACTGGAGGGCGAAGTCCAGGGCGATCTCCAGCCGCAGGTCCCGGGCCCGGGCGACGAAGGCGTCGAAGTCCTCCAGGGTGCCGAGCTCGGGGTGGACGGCGTCGTGGCCGCCCTCCGTCGAACCGATCGCCCAGGGCACCCCCGGGTCCCAACTGCCCGCCGACAGCGTGTTGTTCGGGCCCTTGCGGTAGGTCGACCCAATGGGGTGGACCGGCGGCAGGTAGACGACGTCGAAGCCCATGTCGGCGATGGCCGGCAGCCGTTCGGCGGCGGTGCGGAAGGTCCCGCTGACCGGAGCCTTGCCCGGCTCCACCACCGCCCCCTCCGAGCGGGGGAACATCTCGTACCAGGAACCGAAGAGGGCCCGCTTGCGTTCGACGATCAGGGGCAGCGGCTTGGCGGCCGTGACCAGCTCCCGGTACGGGCGCCGGGCGAGCGCCGCGTCCACCGCGGGCGCCAGCGCGGCCGCGTACCGCTCGGCGGCCGGCCGGTCCTCGTCGCGCATCGTGCCGGCGGCGGCCAGCACGGCCTGGCGGCCGTCCCGCTTGGGAATCCTGGCCGCGGCGCGCTCGTAGAGCTCGGCGCCCTCCAGGAGGGTCAGGCCGGTGTCCAGGCCCGCCGGGATCTTGATGGCGGCGTGGGCCCGCCAGGTGGCGACCGGATCGCTCCACGCCTCGACGGTGTAGGTCCACCTCCCCTCGGCGTCGGCGGAGACCCGGGCCCCCCACCGGTCGGTGCCGGGGGCGAGTTCGCGCAGCGGCACCGGCGGACGCAGCCGTCCGGTCGGGTCGCGCAGGACGACATGGGCGGATACGGCGTCGTGGCCCTCGCGGAACACGGTGGCGGAGATCTCGAAGACCTCGTCCACGACCGCCTTGGCGGGTCTGGCGCCGCAGTCGACGGCGGGGCGGACGTCCAGCACGGGAATGCGACCGATCATGATGGGATCACCTGGAGGCAGTTCGCAGGGCTCGGTAACGGGCCAGCCGGAGTCACGGCTGGTAGTGCACGCTCTGTTCGCTCTGTTTCTAGCCGCTCGGAAGACGGCTGGGCTGCGGGCATGGCCGCTCCTGTCCGCGTTCACTCGGGTGGCGGGGAAAGGTTTTGGGCGGGTGCGCCGTGCGTGGTACCGCGTCTACCCGCTCAGCCCTTCCCACTCACGCCCCGCCCAATCCGTGCCGCCGGTTAACTACTCGTACGTAGAGGCACGTGGCCGGCGGGCGTACGGCCCGGCATCCGCCGATGCTCCGTCAAGTCGGCCAGGATGGGCCGGTGGACAACGACATACCCTCCGCCCCCCTCGCCCCGCCGGCCCCTCCCGCCCCATGGGGCGTCGGCCCGCAGCCGGTGCTGGACCTGCCCTGCGGAATGCTGCTGCGGCCCTGGCGGGAGACGGACGCCCCGGTGCTCGTCGCCGCGTACGAGGACCCCGGCATCCGGCACTGGAACCGGCCCGAGCCCGAGACGCCCGCGTCGGCGGCGGCCCGCATCGCCCGCTGGAACCGGCGGTGGACGCGGCAGGAGGCGGCGCTGTGGGCGGTGTCCCCGCGCCCGGACTCCCCGGCCGCCGGCCTGATCGGTCTCGGCGACTTCGACCCGGCGGGCGCCGCCGCGGAGTTCCTGTACTGGCTGCTGCCCGACGGCCGCGGCCGGGGGGTGATGCCCCGGGCGGTGGCCGCGGTGGCCGCATGGGCCTTCCGCGAGGCGGGCGTGCACCGGCTGCGGATCTGCCACTCCGTGGCCAACCCGGCCTCCTGCGCCGTCGCCCTCAGGGCGGGCTTCCCCCTGGAGGGCACCATGCGCGGCGCGCTCCGGCACGCCGACGGCTGGCACGACGAGCACCTCCACGCCCGCCTCGCGACGGACGCGCCGGCGGACGTCCGGACGGACGCGCCGGCGGGCGTCCCGGGAGGCGGGATGGCCGGAGCCGGCCCGCGGCGCTAGCCTTCCGGGGGCGAAGCGCGGGTGCACAGCGTGGTGCGGTCGCTCCGATCCGTCATCCCCTGCGAAGGTGGAACGCGTGAAGGCTATCCGTCGATTCACCGTGCGCCCCGTCCTCCCCGAACCCCTGATGCCGCTCGCCGACCTCGCGCGCAACCTGCGCTGGTCGTGGCATACGGAAACACGCGAACTCTTCCAATCCGTCGACCCCGAGGGCTGGCAGGCCGCCGGCGGCGACCCCGTCCGGCTGCTCGGCTCCGTGCCCGCCGCCCGGCTCGGGGAACTCGCCGCCGACCGGCGCTTCCTGCGGCGGCTGGCCGTCGTCGCCGCCGACCTCGACGACTACCTCCACGGCGCGAGGTGGTACCAGACCCACGAGAACAGCGCCGGGTTCCCGGCCGCCATCGCCTACTTCTCCCCCGAATTCGGCATCACCGCCGCCCTGCCCCAGTACTCCGGCGGGCTCGGCATCCTCGCGGGGGACCACCTCAAGGCCGCCAGCGACCTGGGCGTCCCGGTCATCGGCGTCGGCCTGCTCTACCGGCACGGCTACTTCCGCCAGTCGCTCTCGCGCGACGGATGGCAGCAGGAGCACTACCCGGTGCTCGACCCGCACGAGCTGCCCCTGTCCCTGCTGAGGCAGGAGGACGGCACCCCCGCCCGGGTGACGCTCACCCTCCCCGGCGGACGGTCGTTGCACGCGCACATCTGGCAGGCCCGCGTCGGGCGGGTGCCGCTGCTCCTGCTCGACTCCGACGTCGAGGACAACGACGCCGGCGCCCGCGAGGTGACCGACCGCCTCTACGGCGGCGGCAGCGACCACCGGCTGCTCCAGGAGATGCTGCTCGGCATCGGCGGGGTCCGCGCCGTGCGGGCGTACTGCCGGATCACCGGCCACGCCGACCCCGAGGTCTTTCACACCAACGAGGGACACGCCGGCTTCCTCGGACTGGAACGCATAAGGGAACTGGACGGCGAACACGGCCTCGGCTTCGACGCCGCCGTCGAGGCCGTACGCGCCGGAACCGTGTTCACCACCCACACCCCCGTGCCCGCCGGCATCGACCGCTTCGACCGCTCCCTGGTCGCCCGCCACTTCGGCGAGGGCGGCGAGCTGGCCGGCGTACCCGCCGAGCGGATCCTCGAACTGGGCGCCGAGTCCTACCCCGGCGGCGACCCCGGGGTGTTCAACATGGCCGTGATGGGCCTGCGCCTCGCCCAGCGGGCCAACGGCGTCTCCACCCTCCACGGGGCGGTCAGCCGGGGCATGTTCGCCGGGCTCTGGCCGGGCTTCGACGCCGCCGACGTGCCCATCGCCTCCGTGACCAACGGCGTGCACGCCCCGACCTGGGTCGCCCCCGAGGTCATGCGGCTCGGCGCCCGCCAGATCGGGGCCGGACGGACCGAGGACGCCTTCGCGGTGGGTTCCTCCGCCCGCTGGGACGCCGTCGCGCAGATCGCCGACCAGGACGTGTGGGACGTACGCCGGACCCTGCGCGAGCAGCTCGTCCAGGAGGTGCGCGACCGGCTGCGCGCCTCCTGGAAGCAGCGCGGGGCCGCCGACGCCGAACTCGGCTGGGTCGACACCGTCCTCGACCCGGACGTGCTGACCATCGGCTTCGCCCGGCGCGTGCCCTCGTACAAACGGCTCACGCTGATGCTGCGCGACCCCGAACGGCTGCGCCGGCTGCTGCTGCACCCGGAGCGCCCGGTGCAGATCGTCGTCGCCGGCAAGGCGCACCCGGCCGACGACGGCGGCAAGCGGCTCGTGCAGGAGCTGGTGCGCTTCTCCGACGACCCGCGCGTGCGCCACCGCATCGTCTTCCTGCCGGACTACGGGATGGCCATGGCGCAGAAGCTCTACCCGGGCTGCGACGTCTGGCTGAACAACCCGCTGCGCCCGCTGGAGGCCTGCGGGACCAGCGGGATGAAGGCCGCCCTCAACGGCTGCCTCAACCTGTCCGTGCTGGACGGCTGGTGGGACGAGTGGTTCGAACCCGACTTCGGCTGGGCCATCCCCACGGCCGACGGGCTCGGCACGGACGAGGACCGCCGCGACGACCTGGAGGCGGGCGCCCTCTACGAGCTGATCGAGGAGCGGGTCGCGCCCCGCTTCTACGACCGGGACGGCCGGGCCGGGCTGCCCGTGCGCTGGATCGAGATGGTCCGGCGCACCCTGGTCTCCCTGGGGCCGAAGGTGCTCGCGGGGCGGATGGTGCGGGAGTACGTGGAGCGCCTCTACGCCCCCGCCGCGCTCTCCCACCGGACCCTGACCCCCGACACCGCGCGGGACCTCGCCTGGTGGAAGGGCCGGGTCAGGGCCTCCTGGCCGGAGGTGGCCGTCGAGCACGTGGAGGCCGTCGCCGCCGCGCCCGTGGGGGGCACCGCCGAGCTGGGCGCCACGCTCACGCTGCGGGTGCGGGTGGCGCTGGACGCGCTCACCCCGGAGGACGTGGAGGTGCAGGCCGTCGCGGGGCGGGTCGACGCCCAGGACGTGATCCGGGACGGGCGGGCCTTCCCGCTCAAGCCCGCGGCCGGCCCCGACCTGGAGGGGCGCTGGGTCTACGAGGGCCCGCTCGCCCTCGACCGGACCGGGCCCTTCGGCTACACCGTGCGCGTCCTGCCGGCGCACCCGCTGCTGGCCAGCCCCGCCGAGCTGGGCCTGGTCGCGGCGCCGGTGGGCAGCGAGGCGTCGCTGGGCGGGGTCCTGATGCGCTGAGGTCCTGACGCGCCGGGGTCCCGGTGCGCGGGGCCCCGGGCCGCCCGGCCGCCACGGCGTCCGTACACCCGTACGGACGCCGTGGCGGTGCGCGCGCGTGCCGGGAGGGTGAAGCTTCGAGCGTGCTGTGCATGGCAGCCCGCCGGCGGCCGGTGCGCTCCGAGACTGCCCCGGGACGTCCACCGGAGCCGGTGTCCCCGCACCCGAGAAACGGACCCTCACATGCGTCTTCGTTCCACCGCCGCGGCCGCCCTGGCCGCCTCCTGCGCGCTCGTCCTGCCGGCCGCCGGCCCGTCACTGGCCCACGGCCACGACCGTGACCGCCCCGCCCTCGGTGAGCTGCACTACCGGTTCACCGGCGGCGACGGCGACGTGCGCCGCAGGACGATCGAGCCCGCCGACAACGACACCTGCTACCGGCTGACGGGCACCTCGCGCAACCGGCCCGCCTTCTGGGTGGCCAACGAGACGGAGTCCCTCGCCCTCCTGTACGAGGACGGCAGCTGCGGCGGCGAGGCGGTGGAGGCGCTCCGGCCGGGCGAGCGGGCGCACGACCTGTCGGTCCGGTCGGTGTACTTCAAGCCGAGCGGCCACCACCACGGCCACCACGACGGCCGTGACGACTGGCGTGACGACTGGCAGGGCGACCGGCAGGACGACTGGCAGGACGACTAGGACCGCGGCATGGGACAGGGCCGCCCGGGGAGGTCTTCTCCCGGGCGGCCCCGTGGTCTGGCGGTTCAGCTGTGGTTCACGACCGGCCCCGGTGGGGTCAGAAGGTGAGCTTCCAGCTGTCGATCTTTCCGGTGTCCAGGCTCGCGTTGTCGTTGACCCGGAGCTTCCAGACGCCCTGGGCGACCTCGGACGAGGCGTTCACCGTGAAGCTCTTGATGATGTTGTCCGCACTGCCGCCGGCGCGGTTGTGCAGGTTGTAGAGGGTGCCGTCGGGGGCGACCAGGTCGACCTTCAGGTCACCGATGTAGGTGTGGACGATGTTGACGTCCACCTTGAGGGTGCTCGGGGCGTTGCCGGTCCGGGTCACCGTGATCGGGGAATCGACGGTCGCGTTGTCGGCGATCGCGTAGTCGGTGGTGTTCTCGAACACGTTCTGCTGCGCCGTGCCGACGGTCCAGGTGAAGGACGCCGTGCCCGTCTTGGACGCCGAGTCGGTCACGGTGACGGTCACGTTGGACGTGGCCGCGGTGGTGGCCGTACCGGAGATCAGACCGGTCGAGGAGTTGATCGACAGGCCGGCCGGGAGACCGGTCGCCGAGTAGGTCAGCGCACCCGGGTTGGTGCTGGTCGCCTGGACCTGGAGGCTGACCGCCGTGTTGATCTGGGTGGTCTGGTTGGCGATCGGGGTGACCGTCACGCCGTCGTTGATGCGCGGACCGACGTTGATGGCGGCCCAGGCGTTGGCGACGTTGTTGTACGTGGCCGAGCCCTGGCCGTACAGGTCGGCGGCGGCCCGCAGCGTCTGGGTGCGGGCGTCGGCGTAGTTGGTCGTCGACTTGAAGTAGCCGACCGTCAGCGCGCGGAACCAGATCTTCGAGGCGGCGTCGCGGCCGATCGGGGTGACCGGGAGGCCGTCGGAGGTCGGCGAGTCGTAGCTCACGCCGTTGATCACCTTGGCGCCGGAGCCCTCGGAGGCCAGGTAGTACCAGTGGTTGGCCGGGCCCGAGGAGTAGTGGACGTCGATGCCGCCGATGCCGGAGTACCAGGCGTCCTTCGAGGAGCCGTCCTTGCTCGGCTTGTCCATGTAGCGCAGCGGGGTGCCGTTGCCGCGGATGTCGATCTTCTCGCCGACGAGGTAGTCGCCGGCGTCCTGCGGGTTGTTGGCGTAGAACTCGACCGCCGCCGCCATGATGTCGGAGGTGGCCTCGTTCAGACCGCCGGGCTCGCCGCTGTAGGTCATGTTTCCGGTGACCGAGGTCAGGCCGTGGGTCATCTCGTGCGCGGCCACGTCGATCGAGGTGAGCGGCTTGCTGTTGGCGTCACCGTCGCCGTAGGTCATGCAGAAGCAGGAGTCGTCCCAGAAGGCGTTGACGTACGCGTTGCCGTAGTGGACCCGGCTGTACGGGGCGACGCCGTCGTTGCGCAGGCCGTTGCGGCCGTGGACGTTCTTGTAGTAGTCCCACGTGACCTGGGCGCCGTAGTGGGCGTCCGCGCCGGCGGTCTCCGTGTTGGAGGGGAGGCCGTTGCCCCAGATGTCGTCCGGACCGGAGAACAGGGTGCCGGTGCCGGAGGTGCCCCGGTTCAGGTTGTAGGTCTTGTGGCTGCCGCGGCCGGCGTCGGTCAGCGTCCAGTTGCTGCCCGACTGCGAGCTGCCGAGGGTGACCTGGCCGCTGTACTGGGTGTTGCCGGTGCCGGTCTGGACGCCCTGCCACTGGGCGATCTTCGCGCCGGTCTTGGCGTTGGTGATCACGTGCAGCTGGCTGGGGGTGTCGTCGTCCTGGAGACCGCCGACGACGGTCTCGAAGGCGAGGACCGGGACGCCGTCCGCGGCCCAGATCACCTTGCGGGCGCCCTTGTCGGCCTTGGTCTGCTTGGAGCCCTCGGCGTTCGCGGCCGAGACGGCCTGGCCCTCGGCGGCGGCCGGGGTGACCGTGGCGGTGGTGTCGGCGACCTTGATCTCGTGCTGGGTCGCCTTGGTGACGCTCTTGGTGACGCCGCCCTTGGCGTGGACGGTGAGGTCGCCGCCGAGGACGGGAAGACCGTCGTAGGTCCGCTCGTAGGTGGTGTGCGTGGTGCCGTCCGCGTCCTTGACGACGTCGCGGACGATCAGCTTTTCGGCGCCGCCGAGGCCGAGCGCCTTGGCGGCCTGGGCGGACGTCGAGGTGGCCTCGGTGATGAGCGTCGCACGCTCCGAAGCGCTGAGTACGGCGGGGGCCGCGCCCGGGTTGGGCTGGGCGGCCGCGCGGGCAGCCTGCGACGCGGTGGCGTCGGCGGTGGCGGTACCGGCCTGTATGCCTACGGCGAGCAGTGCGGCCGCGGCAACGAGTGCGCCGGCCGCGGTGGCACGCCGCTGGGGGGTGGGACTCAACGCAGACTCCTTCTGCAAGGGGGGGTTCCGGATGGCTGGGTGGGCCTCCGGGCAGATCAGGGCTGGTGCGATGAACGGATCGAAGAGTGCCACCTGCGGGCTGCGATGTCAGGGCCACATCAAAAGGTTGGCCGGAAACAGTCCGTTGTCCGAAGATACGTATCCGGTATGCGAACTATTCACCTTGGCAGGGGAAGGGATCGCTCCGGCTGACGGAACGGCTGTCGTCTTCTGGTGACCGGGGGGCGTCGCGTGGCCGTGTTCACCCGAACGGCATCTCCCGTACGGGCGTTTGTCGTACTGTTTCCCGGTGCGACAGATGTTCGCTGCCAGGGGAAGCAGTGGACAGGCACCACCGACATTGACCACGTGCCAGGGGGGCCCATGAGGCATGTCCATTTTCCTGCGCAAAGAATGGCCGGGGAGACCACCGCGCCCGACGGCCCGGCCGCGGCCCCGGTGCGACGGCTCGGCGACAAGGCGCGGTGGTACCTGCCCGCCGCCGTGGGCGCCGACCTCATCGGCGCCGCCGTCCCCGTGGGCCTGGTCTTCGAGGCGGCCGGGCAGGCCAGGCCCGGGTACTGCGCCCTCGGCGCGGCACTCGCCTGGACCGCGGTGCAGGCCCTGCGCCGACGGTACGCCGTACGCGTGCTCGGCGAGTCCCGCGGGGTGCTGCCCGTGCTGCACGACTGGCTGATTCTGATCGGTGTCCTGGCCGTCGCCCGGGTGGTGACGGCGGAGGACACCCCCCGGCTCGCCGCCCTCGGCGCGCTGCTGCCCGCGCTCCTGGTCACCGTCGCCCGGCACAAACTGACGTACCACCACCTCTCCGCCGCCCGCCGCGAGGCACAGGCCGTCAGCCGGGTACTGGTGGTGGGCGAGCCCGCCGCCGCCGAGCACGTCATCGCGCACCTCGCCGCGCGCACCGACCACCCCTACGTCGCCGTCGGCGTCGTCCCCGTCGGCGAGGGGACCCTCACCGGGGGCATGCCCGTCGCGGCCCGGCTGGACGCCTCGATGCCGCAGGCCCCGGACGGGGACGCCGCCGCCGTGCTGGGAGCCGTCCGCAGCCACCACGCCGACCTGGTGCTCGTGGCGCCCGGGGCGCGGATCGCGGGGGAGCGGCTGCGCCGGGTCGCGTGGGCCCTGCACGACGAGGGCCTCGAACTGGCCGTCTTCCCCGGACTCGTGGAGGTGTCCGTCAAGCGGCTGGAGACCCTCTCGGCCGGCGGACTCGCCCTGCTGCGGGTCGCGCCGCCCGTGCGGCGGGGGGTGCAGCCCCTGCTCAAGGCGGTGTTCGACCGGGCGGGAGCGGCCCTCGGACTCCTCCTGCTGGCGCCGCTGTTCCTCGCACTCGTCCTGGCCATCCGCCTCGGCTCGAACGGACCGGCCTTCTACAGCCAGCGGCGCGTCGGGCGCGACGGCGTCCCCTTCGTCATGTGGAAGTTCCGCACGATGGTGGTGGACGCCGAGCGCCGCAAGGCCGACCTGGCGGGGGCCAACGAGAACGACGGCCTGATGTTCAAGATGCGCCGCGACCCCCGCGTCACCCGGGTGGGCCGGCTGCTGCGCCGCACCTCGCTGGACGAACTGCCGCAGCTGGTCAACGTACTGACGGGCAGCATGTCGCTGGTCGGCCCCCGGCCGCCGCTGCCCGAGGAAGTGGCCGCTTACGACGCGGTCGAGCGGCGCCGGCTCACCGTACGGCCCGGGATGACCGGGCTGTGGCAGATCAGCGGGCGGTCGGACCTGTCCTGGGACGAAACGATTCAGCTCGACCTGCAGTACGTGGACAACTGGTCCTTCACCAGCGATGTCGACGTGATGGGCCGTACGCTCCGCGCCGTCGTCGACGGTCGCGGAGCCTACTGAGGGGCGGCCCGTTGAGTCCCCCCTCGAGACCGTCAGCCCTGAGCCAGCCACCAGCGGTAGGTGGCGTCGATGCCGTCCCGCAGCGCGATGCCCGGCTTCCAGCCCAGCGAGGTCAGGCGCGAGACGTCCAGCAGCTTGCGCGGGGTCCCGTCCGGCTTCGACGTGTCCCAGGCCAGCCTGCCCCGGAAGCCGGTCACCTCGGCGACCGTCTCGGCCAGTTCCCTGATCGTGAGGTCCTCCCCGCAGCCGATGTTGACGGGCTCGTCGCCGTCGTAGCGCTCCAGCAGCACCGCGCAGGCGGCCGCCAGGTCGTCCACGTGGAGGAACTCCCGGCGCGGGGTGCCGCTGCCCCACAGGGCGACCTCCTCGCGGCCCTCGGCCGCCGCCTCGTGGAAGCGGCGGATGAGGGCGGGCAGCACGTGCGAGGACTGGAGGTCGAAGTTGTCCCCGGGGCCGTAGAGGTTCGTGGGCATCGCGGAGATGTACGAGGCCCCGTACTGCTTGCGGTACGACTGGACCTGGACGATGCCGGCGATCTTCGCGAGGGCGTAGGCCTCGTTCGTGGGCTCCAGGGGGCCCGTCATCAGGGCGTCCTCGGTGATGGGCTGCGGGGCCAGCTTCGGGTAGATGCAGGAGGAGCCGAGGAACAGCAGACGGCCCACGCCGGCGGCGTGCGCTCCGGCGATGACGCTGAGCTGGATCCTGAGGTTGTCCTCCAGGAACTGCACCGGGTACGTACTGTTCGCCATGATCCCGCCGACCTTGGCGGCGGCCAGCACGACGGCGTCGGGGCGGACGTCCCGCAGGTACGCCTCCGTCGCGGCGGCGTCGCGCAGGTCGAGGTCGGCGCGGCCGCGGGTGAGCACCTCGTGGCCGTCGGCGGTGAGGCGGCGCGCGACCGCGGACCCCACGAGGCCGCGGTGTCCGGCGACGAAGACGCGGGCGTGCGGGGGCAGGAGGGGCTGCGAAGGTGTCATACCGCCGATGATGCCAGCCCGCTCACGGCCGGTCCCCGGGGAGCCCGGATCCCGCCGGGCATCGGCCGGGAGCGGCCGGCCCTCCGGCCCGCGGACCGCGTCCACGGGACGCACCGTCATGCGCGGTGCGCACCACGCCGGTCGGCGTCCCGGTCACCGGCGGCCCCGGTGGCGGCCGGCCCGGCGTGTACGGTACCCATCCGGTCGCCGGGAACGGGGGGCGGCCGCCGTGCGGCCGCCGGTCCCGCGCGGCCGCACACGACCAGCGGCCGGCCGGGCCGCACGCAGACACCGGGGCGCGGCCCCGGCCAGAACAGCAACCGACCCCAGGGGGACCCCACATGGGCAAGACCGCACTGATCACCGGCGTCACCGGGCAGGACGGCTCGTACCTCGCCGAGCTCCTGCTCTCCAAGGGCTACACGGTGCACGGGCTCGTGCGGCGGTCCTCCAGCTTCAACACGGAGCGGATCGACCACGTCTACCAGGACCCGCAGACGGCGAACCGTTCCTTCGTGCTGCACCACGCCGACCTCTCCGACGGCGTCGCCCTGGTGAACCTGCTGCGCGACATACGCCCCGACGAGGTCTACAACCTCGGTGCCCAGTCGCACGTCCGCGTCTCCTTCGACGCCCCCCTCTACACGGGCGACGTGACCGGGCTCGGCGCGCTGCGCCTGCTGGAGGCCATCCGGGCCAGCGGTGTCGACACCCGGATCTACCAGGCGTCCTCCTCCGAGATGTACGGCTCCACCCCGCCCCCGCAGAACGAGGACACCCCCTTCCACCCGCGCAGCCCGTACGGCGCGGCCAAGGTCTTCGCGTACTGGACGACGGTGAACTACCGGGAGGCGTACGACATGTTCGCCGTCAACGGGATCCTCTTCAACCACGAGTCGCCCCGCCGCGGCGAGACCTTCGTGACCCGCAAGATCACCCGCGCCGTCGCCCGCATCAAGGCCGGGCTCCAGGACCACCTCTACCTCGGCAACCTCGACGCCGTCCGCGACTGGGGCTACGCCCCCGAGTACGTCGACGCGATGTGGCGCATGCTCCAGCAGGACGAGCCCACCGACTACGTGGTCGCCACCGGAGTCGCCGCCACCGTGCGGGAGTTCGTGGAGTCCTCCTTCGCCCACGCCGGCCTCGACTGGACCGAGCACGTGCGCTACGACGCCAAGTACGAGCGCCCCAGTGAGGTCGACGCCCTCATCGGCGACGCCTCCAAGGCGCGGGAGGTCCTTGGCTGGAAGCCGACGGTGCTGGTGCCCGAGCTGGCGCGGATCATGGTCGACGCCGATGTTCGGCAGGTCGAGGACCAACTGGCGGGCGCGACCGTGCGGATCGACCGCTGAGGCGTCCGGCTTCCCCTACGATTTGCCGTGTCCCGGCCATTCCCGCGAGCTCAGGGCTCCGTACGGGTGTGGCCGGGCGCGTACCCGCCGTATGTCCACCGTGCACCCTCCAGCCTGAACCCCGTTGATTCCAAGTTGGTATGCAATGGGTCAAGTGAGGTGACCGGGCCTCACGTGAGCCCTAGTCTGCGCCAGTACATATGGCTGTTCGGATAGTTCCAGCCATCAAACCGGGCGAAAGCCCTGGGGGGCCCATGCGTAGATCCAGAGGGCTGACTGCTGCCCTCGCACTGTCACTGGCCGGCGCCGGCACGGGACTCGGCCTGGTGCTGATGCCCGAGGCGTCGGCCATCACACCGCCGGTGGCGTTCACCGCCGACGAGCTGCCCACCTGGCAGCCGAACGGCGTCGTCTTCGCCATGGAGCAGGCGAACGGCACCGTCTTCGCCGGCGGCACCTTCTCGGCCGTCCGGCCGCCCGACGGCGCCGGCGGCACCGAGCAGGAAGCGGTCAACTTCGTCGCCCTGGACGCCGAGACGGGCAGTCCCACCTCCTGCAAGCTGGCCTTCACCGTGGGCGACGGCAGCGCGACCGTCCGGGCGCTGGCCGTCTCCAAGGACGGGAAGACCCTGTACGCCGGCGGTTACTTCGGCGCCGTCAACGGCACCCCCGTCTCCAGCCTCGCCGCGATCGACATCGAGAGCTGCACCCCCAAGGCCTCGTTCCACCCGGGCGTGCCCGCCACCGTGCGCGCGCTCGACGTCACCGACGACACCCTCTACGTGGCCGGCGACTTCGGCACCGTCGACGGCCAGACCCGCGAGCGGTTCGCCGCGGTCGACGCGGCCTCCGGTGCCCTCAAACCCTTCACCGCCCACGCGGACGAGCCCGGCCGGGCCGTCAAGGTCAGCAACGACGGCAAGAACGTCCTGCTCGGCGGCGACTTCTTCACCGTCAACGGGGCCAACACCCACGCGCTCGCGGTCGTCGACGCCACCACGGGCGCGGTCGCCAAGACGTACGCCACCATCCCGTCCAACTCGGTGGTCAAGCACATAGCCGCCGACGCGACGGGCTACTACACCGGCAACGAGGGCTCCGGCGGCGGCGTCTTCGACGGCCGCCTCGCCCTGAACCCCGACTTCACGGAGAAGTGGCGCGACCGCTGCCTCGGCGCGACCCAGTACGTGCTGCCGTACGACGGGGTCCTCTACAGCTCCTCGCACGCCCACGACTGCTCCACCGAGCTCGAATTCCCGGACGGGAAACGCCACTTCTTCCTCGCCCAGCCCACCGACCACACCGGCACCGCCCCCGCACCCGTGGACGGCTTCGTGCGCGGCCCGCGCAAGCTCGGCTGGCACCCCACCGCCAACGACGGTGTGGGCGAGGGCATCGGCCCCCGCGTCATGTCCGTCGCTGAGAAGAACGGCGTCAAGTACCTCTGGGCCGGCGGTGAGTTCACCCTCATCAACGGCCGCCCCCAGCAGGCCCTGACCCGCTTCGCCGGCACCGGTGACATCGGCGCGCCGACCACCCCCGTCGCCAGCGCCGCCAGCGTCAGGCCCGGCGAGGCCCAGGTCCGCTGGCGCACCAGCTACGACCAGGACGACAGCAGGCTCACGTACCGGATCTACCGCAACGGCTCGGCCACCCCGGTCCACACCACGACCGCCGACTCCCTGGAGTTCGAGCGCCCGCAGGCCTCCTGGACCGACACCACCGTCAAGGCGGGCCAGTCCTACACCTACCGGGTGACCGCCACCGACGCCGCCGGCAACACCAGCGCCCTGTCGGCGACCGCCTCGGTGACCGTCCCGGTCTCGGTCCAGGCCTACCCGGACAAGGTCCGCGCGGACGGCGCCCAGCTGTACTGGCGCTACGACGACACGGTCAGCCCGTACGTCGCCGACTCCTCCGACGGCGGCAACACCAGCGGCATCCAGGTCAACGCGCCCGCGCTGCGCCTGAGCCCCGGCGCCGTCAGCGGCACCAGCACCGCCATGGGCTTCAACGGCACCAGCCAGCAGGTGTACAGCGACCACCGGCAGTTCGTCGGCAGTGCCTTCACCGTCGAGACCTGGTTCAAGACGAACACCACGCGCGGCGGCAAGCTGATCGGCTTCGGCAACAACACGGTCAACAACAGCGGCTCCTTCGACAAGCAGCTGTACATGACCAACACCGGCCGCCTCGTCTTCGGCGTCTACAACGGCTCGGCCCGCACCGTCTCCACCGGCCTGTTCGAGACGTACAACGACAACAAGTGGCACCACGTCGTCGGCACCCAGGGCCCCGGCGGCATGACCCTGTACGTGGACGGCCAGAACAAGGGCACCAACAGCGCCACCACCTCCACCGCGTACGCCGGCTACTGGCACGTGGGCGGCGACAACCTCAGCGGCTGGCCGAGCCGCCCGACGAGCAACTTCTTCGCCGGGCAGATCGACGAGACCGCCGTCTACCCGTCGGCGCTCACCCAGGCCCAGGTCAAGTCCCACTTCGACCTGGCCAAGGCACCCACGGACACGGTCGCCAGGGTCGCCGTCTCCGAGGACACCTACGTCAACCAGGGCGCCCCGGGCACCGCCTACGGCACGTCGTCCTCCCTCGCGGTGCGCGGGACCTCGGCGTACGAGACGTACCTGCGCTTCACCCTCCCGGCCGCCCCGGCCGGACAGGTCCTGAAGGCCGCCTCCCTCCAGTTCAAGACCTCCACCCAGACCGGTGCGGGCACCGTCGACACCGTCTCCGTGGTCCCCGTCACCGGCAGCTGGAGCGGCGAGGGCACGACGTTCACCACCAAGCCCACCCTCGGCACCACCCCGCTCGGCAGCATCGCGGGCGTGCCGGACGGCTCGGCCGTCCAGAGCGTCGAACTGGACACCGCCGCGGTCTCCGCGGTGCTGGGCGGCAGCTACGGCCTCGGCCTGACCGGCTCGGGCACCGACCCGCTGTGGATCTGGTCCTCGGAGTCCACCGCCGCGGACGCCGCCCCGCAGCTGGTCCTCACCTTCGGCCAGAAGTGACCGCCTGACGGCGTACGGGGCCCGGCGCACCACGCGCCGGGCCCCGTACGCCCACCCACCCAGTACGTACGGGAGCCACCTGATGTACCGACGCTCCGCGGCGGCCGCCGTCCTGCTCGCCGCCGCCCTCACGCTGACCGGCTGCAGTTCCGCCGACGACGGCGCGTCCGGCGCCGCCCGGACCGCCGACCCCAAGCCGCCGGCCCCGTCCTCCGCCCCCGACCCGGCGGACGCCACCACCGGGCCCACCGCGGCGGCCCCGCCCGACGCGAAGCCGACGGGCCCGGTCCTGCCGGACGCGAAGCTCACCCCGAAGACGGGCAGCTTCAAGGACAACGAGAAGAAGTACCTGAGCGGACGCGTCCCGGAGAAGACGGACCCGGCGGCCGTCCTCCAGATCGGCCAGGAGACCTGCCAGCGCGTGGAGCGCACCGCCAAGCGGGACAGGGAAGCCGCGGCCGCGGCCGTCATCTCCGGCGAGGTCACCGGTGCCGGGGACGCGATCACCTTGCTCTGCCCGGAGCAGAAGCCCGTCCTGGAGATGGCGGAGAAGGGCTTCGGCGACGGCTCCCGCACCGCCCCCGCCCCCGGCACCTACCGGGCCCTGACCCAAAGCACCACGTGCACCTGGGAGATCAGGGCCAAGGACGGCTCCGTCCTCGCCTCGGGCCCGGAAGCCCCGCCCAAGGCGGGCGAGAGGATCACGGCCACCGTCCCCTCCGGAGCGGACCGCTTCACCTCGACGGGCTGCTACGCCTGGCTCCCGGCGTGAGCACCGCCCCGTCCGCGCAACGGCCTTGACCCCGCGGGCGTTTCCGCGCCCGTCTTGCGGGTAACCGCGCCGTCACACGACAGACGGAGGCGAATCCTATGCGGGGCATCGGCGGTTGCATCGCCCTGATCGTGGTGGGGGCCGTCCTCACCTTCGCGAGCGACTGGGAGCTGGAGAGCGTCAACCTCGACCTCGTCGGCCTGATCATGATGGCGGCCGGCTGCGTCGGCCTCGGCGTCTACGCGAGCGTCCTCAAGCGCCGCCGCGCCACGGCCGCCTTCCCGGTGGTGGAGGAACACCACCACCGGGGCGACCTCTGATCCTTCACGCGCCGGACTCCCGCCGTGGCGGCCGGGGCGGCGGCCCCCGTCCTCAGGGGCGGACGGCCCCCTCGTAGACGCCGAGCAGGGTGTCCAGTACGGCGTCCATCGAGAAGGACGCCGCGGCCAGTTCGCGGGCGGCCGCCGAGGCGCTCGCGTTCTCGGCGGGGGCCAGCAGGTCGAGGACCGCCCGCGCCACGTCCCGCGGGCCGGGCTCGACGGCGCGGCCCGCGCCGGCCGCCGCGATGTCGCGGGCCAGGCCGTTGGAGTGGGTGACCACCGCGGGGACGCCCACCGCGAGGGCCTCCAGGACCGACATGGGGAACGGTTCGTCCACCGAGGGCAGTACGTAGACGTGGGCGCGGCGCAGCTCCGCCAGCACCCCGGCGGTGGACAGGGCGCCCGGCACCGTGAACCGGTCGCCCAGGCCGAGGGCGTCGATCCGGGCCCGGACCGCCGCGGCCTCGCCCTCGTCCGGGCCGGCCACCACGAACTGCGCGCCGGGGTGGACGGCGAGCACCGCCGGGGCCGCGTCCACGAAGTCCACCGGCCGCTTGCGGGACTGGAGCCGCGCCGAGTACAGGATGCGCGGCGGACCCGCCGGCGGCGGGCGCTCCTCCTGCGCCGGCGTGCCGTTGACCAGCCGGACGGCCCGCGCCAGCGGCGAGCCGGCCACCGCGTCGAGCCCCTCCCGCTCGTGCGGGGTCAGGTACAGCACCGCGTCCGCGCCGCGCAGCAGGCGGCGTACCGCCACCGCGTCGAGGACCTTGGCCAGGACCTTCCCGCTCGGGTCCACCATGCCGTGGGTCTGGAGCACCAGCGGCTTGCGGGCCCGCAGCGCCGCCAGGGCCACGGGCAGGGTGACCAGGTCCCGGGCCAGGTGGACGTGGACGACGTCGGCGTCCCGGACCAGGCGGCCCGCCGAGGCCAGCAGGGCCGGCGAGGTCATCCCGCTGAAGCCGAGGGGCAGCAGCCGGCGGGCCGGGAACAGCTTCGCCGGGACCCCCTCCACCGCGGTCGGCCAGGGATCGAAGCCCTCCCCGAGCGCGAGGAGCCGCGCCTCGTGACCGCGCGCCCGGAGCCCCGCGGCCAGGTTCAGGGCGACCCGTACGGGGCCACCGAAGGCGTGCGAGGGGGAGTGCAGGGTGACGGCGTGCAGGACTCTCACTTCGGCTCCTCCACCGGGCGCCGGCGCCCGTCCTGGGTCTGCAGGGTCAGGGCCGGCAGGTCCCGGTGCACGACCGCGCCCGCGCCCGCGACCGCGCAGCGGCCCACGGTCACGCCCGCCAGCACGGTGGCCCGTACGGCCACCCACGCGCCGTCCTCGACGGTGATCGGGGCGTTGCGGTAGCGGAAGTCGGCGGCCCGGTGGTCGTGCGAGCCGGTGCACAGCATCGACTCCTGCGAGAGGCACACGTGCGAACCGATGGTCAGCGGCTCCAGGTTGAGCAGCCAGACGCCCTCGCCGATCCACGTGTGGTCGCCGACCTCCAGCTTCCACGGCCACAGCACGCGCACCCGGTGCCGGATCAGCACCCCCTCGCCGATCTTCGCCCCGAAGGCCCGCAGCAGCGCCACGCGCAGCCGCGCGGGACAGAACCAGGCCATGAAGAGGGTGTTCATCACGGCGAACCACAGGGCCTGCGTCAGCGGCCCCCGCCCCTTGTCGTATCCGGCCAGCGTGAAAGCAGGAAGATCGCGCAACAGTCGCCCCTCGTCGTCCGCCCCGGGCGCGCCTCCCCGGGCGCCGGACGCTCAGACTAAACTGCGCGCTGATCACTTACAGGGGTGGGGGCAACAGTGGCCACGGACATGCGCGAACCCGCCGTGAAGCCGGTCCCGCCGCCCTTCGAGGACGAGTCCCAGTGGGGGAGGGTCACCACCCCGCGGACCTTGCTCTCGCGGGCGCTGTCCGTGCCGCTCGCCCTCGGGTTCACCGTCTTCCTCCCGCTCTTCGTCGCCGTCCAGCCGGGCGACGGCCAGCACGACGCCGCCTTCTGGCTCCAGCTCCTGCTCACCATGTACGCGGGCGCCCGGCTGTCCGCCATGGTCCTGACCGGCCGTCGGAAACTGCTCCAGGGGGCCTTCTGGCTCTTCGTCTACATGGCCATGGGCGTGGCCCCGCTCGCCCAGGCCGTCCTCGGCCGGGTCCCCACCCCCGTCGTGGGGCCCCGCTCCGACCTCACCCTCGCCATCGGGCTGGTCCTGCTCGGCTGTACGGCCTTCGACGTCGGCGTGCTGCTCGCACGCCACCGGCCCGCGGGCCGCGCGGGCGGCGCCCCGGGCGAACCCCGGCCGCTCATGGCACACCGGCGGCGGCTCCAGCTGCTGACCGTCCTCGCCTTCCTGGGCAGCGTGGCCTTCATCCTCAAACTCGGCGGCCCGGCCGTCTTCTTCTCCAGCCGCCAGGAGATCATCGCCGGGATCGAGGAGGCGGGCGTCTCCAACGGCGACGGCCAGGCCGGCCAGGCCCTGCTGCGCGGGTTCGGCACCGTGCCCGCGCTGCTCGCGCTGCTCCTGTACACGCGCTGGCTGATCACCTCGAGGTTCGCCCGGCGCAAGGTGTCGGTCATCGTCACCTGGTCGGCGCTGGCAGTCCTCAACCTGATCGTCAACAACCCGGTCTCCAACCCGCGGTACTGGTTCCTGACCGTCCTGTTCGCGCTGCTGTTCACCGTCTTCCCGGTGAGCGCCGCCATGTACCGGGTGGCGCTCTCGATGGCCGTCGTGGTTGCCCTGCTGGTCTTCCCCTTCGCGGACCGCTTCCGCTACGACGAGAAGAACTACAAGCCCGTCGAGACGACCTCGTTCCTGGAACCGATGGCGCTCAAGGACTACGACCAGATCGGCATGTTCGCGAACACCATCACCTTCTCCGAGTCCGGCCCCGGCCACTTCTACGGGCGCCAGCTCGCCGGATCCGTCCTCTTCGCGGTGCCCCGCTCGGTGTGGCCGGGCAAGCCGCGCGACACCGGCGTGATGGTCGGCCAGTGGATGGGCACGGTCAACACCAACCTCTCCTCGCCGGTCTGGGCCGAGC
Source organism: Streptomyces sp. NPDC034086 (assembly GCF_055575515.1). Taxonomy (NCBI): domain Bacteria; kingdom Bacillati; phylum Actinomycetota; class Actinomycetes; order Kitasatosporales; family Streptomycetaceae; genus Streptomyces; species Streptomyces sp. NPDC034086. The sequence continues at coordinate 696,971 of NZ_JBVISM010000002.1, forward strand.
TGTGGCTCGACTTCGGCCCGCTGGGCATGGGTGCCGGGCTGCTGGGCATCGGGTACGCCGCCGCGCGCGTGGACCGCCGCTACGCCGAGCGGGCCACGCGCCGCTCCGCACCGGGCAGCCTGGTCTCCGTGGTGGTCCCGCTGGTCGCCGGGTACTCCTTCATCCTGCTGCGCGGTCCGCTGCTCCAGGCCTCCGGCCGGGTCGCGATCGCCGTGATGTGCCTCGCGCTCGTGGCCACGTACCGCCAGGACAAGGCCACCACCCTGCGCTGACGCGGCGCCGGTCCCTTGGCCGCATCGTGCCAGGCAGCTTCGGGCCACCCCCGGCCCCTGGAACACCCCCCGCTGGCCAGGACATGATCCTGTCAACGCCCCGAGAGGGGCGGGGGAAACGGGGCGGCGCCGCCGAGCGCGCCCCGCAGCCGCACACACCGCACCGCGGAGCGCCCGCGCAGCTGCGGACACGCGGCTCATTCGTGTCCGGAACATGGGGGATCGTCATGTCTGCTCGTACCATCCGTCCCTGGGGCGGGGCCACCACCTTCACCCGTCGTGCGCTGACCTCGGTCACCGGTGTCGCCCTGGCCGCCTCCGGCCTGGTCGCCCTCGCCGCGTCCCCCTCCCACGCCGCGGGGCCCGCCTACCAGATGCCCTTCAGCTGCGACCAGGCCTGGCTGGGCAAGACGTACAGCGGCCACAGCCCCTCCGTGCAGTCGATCGACTGGACGCACGGCAGCACGACCGCCAACCAGCCCGTGCTCGCCAGCGCCGACGGCGTCGTCAGCATCGCCACGACCCTGACCAACCCGGACGGCTCGTACCGCAGTTACGGCAAATACGTGGTCATCGACCACGGCAACGGTTCGAGAACCCTCTACGCCCACCTCAACGGCTACGACGTCAGCGCGGGCACCCGCGTCGTGCGCGGCCAGAAGATCGGCGTCGTGGGCAACACCGGCAACTCCTCGGGCGCCCACCTGCACTACGAGCAGCAGTACAACGGCTCGGTCAAGCAGTCCGTCTTCGACGGCGTGCCCTTCCAGATGGGTACGACGCTGACCAGCCGCAACTGCGCCGACACCACGCCCCCGCCGGCGCCGTCGGGCCAGTGGCGGGCGCAGGTCGTGGTCGAGTCGGGCGGCGGCCTCCACCACGCGGTGCGCAACGCGGACCGCACGTGGACCGGCTTCGGCGACGTCGAAAGCGTGACCGGCGAGCTCCCGGGCGGGGTACGGACCACCGCCGAGGCGGGCGTCAACGGCGACACGCACGTCCTCGCCGTGACCAACGAGGGCAAGCTGTACCACTCCATCCGCTTCGCCGACCGCTCCTGGGCGGACTTCGGCGACGTGCACGCCGCCGCGGGCGCCCTGGCGAACGTGACGCACGTGGCGGCGGTCTCCTCGGGCACCGAGCTCCAGGTCGTGGTGGTCGCGGACGGGAAGGTCCACCACACGGTCCGCCGGGCGAACGGGACGTGGACGCCGTTCGGCGCGGTCGGCAACCCCGGCGGGGCGCCCGTGACGAAGCTGGCCGTCGCCCGGGTGGGAACGGACACCCAGGTCGTGGCGGTCTCGGACGGATCCCTGTTCCACACGGTCCGGCACGCGGACGGCACCTGGACGGGCTGGGGCAACGCCTCCGCCGAGACGGGTGTGACCGGGGTCGAGGACGTCGCGGCGGCCGGTACCGGCGGTGACCTCCAGCTGGTGGTGACCACCGAGGGCGGCGCGAAGCGCTACCACGGGGCGCGTTTCGCCAGTGGCCAGTGGGCCCTGAACGACCTGTCCGCCGTCGTCCCGGCGGGCGTCACCGTCACCGACGTCGCGGCCGCCGCGGTGGACAACGAGCTCCAGGCGGCCTTCGTCACCACCGACGGACGGGTCCTGCACACCATCCGCGCCGTGAGCGGGGCCTGGTCGCCCGCCGCCCCGGTCGACCTGACCGGCGTCCCCGGCACCCGGACCGGCGTCTCGATCACCGGCACCTACAACTGACCCGGACACACCGCGGGCCCGGGACGACCACCGTCCCGGGCCCGCTCCGGTGCGCTCAGGCGGCGGCCGTGACCTCCGCCGGCACCTTCAGGCGGCCCACCCGCAGCCACCCGGCGGCCGCCTTCGCCGCGGAGCCGAGGGCCAGGCCCCAGGCGGCGCCCGCGACCCCCCACACGGCGTACCCGCCCAGCAGCAGGCCCACCGACAGCAGCGAGTACACCACCTGGAGCGAGAGGGTGGCCTTGGGGCTGAGCACGCGCAGGGTCAGCAGCGCGCAGGTGCCGAGGCCCATGACCGCGTACTGCGCGCCCGTGGCGGGCAGCAGGGCCGAGGCGGAGGCCCAGGTGCCGCCCAGCAGCTCCCGCCCCAGCCGGTCCGGGAGGGCGTACAGCACCGCCGCCCAGCCAGCGCCCAGCACCGCGAGGCCCCCTCCCGCCACCGCGGTCAGCCGGACCACGCCCCGCTTGCCGGACGCCCGCCCGACCACCGGCGGCCCGAAGGCGGTCGCCGAGTTGAACAGCACGTTCAGCGGGCCGAAGAGGGTGCTGGCGCCGCGCAGCGCACCCACGGCGAGCGGCGTCGCGAACACGCCGAGCCCGAGCACCGCCAGCTGGCTGGAGCCGTTGCCCACCGCGAACTCGACGACGAAGCGCCGCCCGAGGTGCCCGCGCCGCAGATAGGGCCGCAGGTCCGCGCGCACCCCGCGCACGAAGGGCCGCAGCAGCCACAGGCCCAGCCCCAGCGCGGGCAGCGCGGACAGCCCCCACACCAGCACCAGCCGGCCCGCCGGAGCCCCGTACGGCTGCACGGCCAGCGCCCCCGCCGCGCACCCCAGCCGCAGCGCGTCCGCGGCCAGCGCCCGCCCGGGCACCCGCAGGGCGGAGAAGCAGTAGCGCAGCCCGTCCTGGACGAGCACCACCGGCAGGACGAGTCCCAGCGCGAGGAACGCCCACCCGGCGTCCCCGGGCACCGCGAGGCCCACCGCGGCCGGCACCAGACCGGCGGCGGCCGAGGCGACGGCCGTGAACTGCACGGAGGAGCGGCACACCGTCGCCAGCCGCTCGCCCTTCTCCAGCACCACGGTCTGGCCGACGTACGCCATGTTCAGCCCGAGGAGCACGCTGAAGGCCACGTAGACCATCGAGAAGGCGGCGAAGCCCGAAGCGGACGACAGCCGGGCCGCCAGGACCAGGACCAGGATGTTCGTGGCGCTGGCGGCGGCCTGGTCCAGGACCGAGGAGACCGCGGCGAGACCCCGCCGGCTCACCTGCGGCCCGTGCGGACGGTGCGCAGCGCCACCGTGTCGCTGCCGTCGCCCGGGAGGCCCTCCCCGGCTCCGGCGTCCTCCCCGGCCGGCGGCTCCGGCCGTGCCGCGCCGGCGGACGCGACCCCGGCGGCCTCGGCCCCGGCGCGGCCCGCGCCGCGCTTGCCGGAGTGCGGCGGCGCGTGCAACACGGCGCCCAGCACGGTCCCGCCGGCGCCGCTGATCAGTTCGCGGATCCGGGCCAGGTCGGTGCGGTGCACCGCCCGCGGGTCGCAGACCACCAGGACGCCGTCGACCCGGTCGACCAGGGCGAGCGCGTCCGCGTACGAGAGGACGGGCGGCGCGAGCACCACCACGGTGGAGTTGGGGGAGTCGGCCTCGGCGATCAGCCGGGTGGTGCGCGGCGAGGTCAGCGCACGGGCCACGTTGCGCACCCGGTCGCCCGGGATCAGGTCGAAGTCGCCCGATTCCCCGGCGTCCACGACGAGCTGGCGTCCGTCGGGCCACTCGGGGGCGCCCGCGCCGCCCGGCGGCAGGCTCCAGCGCGGCCGTCCGGCCGCGTCCGTCGGGAGCTGGCTCGCCAGGACCGGGGTGCGCAGGTCGGCCTCGATGAGCAGGACGTCCTTGCCGGTCTCGGCGAAGGAGGCGGCCAGGTTCACGGCCACGGCGGCGGCCGTCTCGCTGCTGCCGCGCGGGGCGACCACCAGCAGCCGGCGCCGGTCCGCGAAACGGGAGTCGTAGGCCAGCCGGAAGGCCACCGAGCGGTACTCCTCGGCGAGCCGCGGATCGGCCTCCCCGGCCGCGAGGAGCGGGCCGCCGCCGGTGCGGTCCCGGGGCAGGTAGCCCAGGACGGGCGCGCGCAGGGACCGGGCCACGTCGCCCTCGGAGCGCGGCGCCGGGTCGAAGACCAGCCGGACCCACGCGGCGAGCAGGCCGAGCGCCAGGCCCACGGCCGCGCCCAGCGCGAGCGACATGGGCAGGCCCGGGCCGTCGGCGGCGGCGGGCGGGGTCGCGGCGCTGGTGACCCGGCCCGGGGTCATGTCCAGGGCCTGCAGCTTGGCGATGTTGCCGTTGAGGGTGTTGACCTTGTTCTGGAGGTCGGTCCGCGAGGAGAGGGCCGCGTCACGGGCGGTCCCCGCCGGCATGTTGTTGATCTGCCGGGCCACCTCGTCGAGCTGCTTGGCGACCGGGTCGCGCTGGGCCTCGTACCCCTTGACCATCGTGTCGCGGGTGATGTCGAGCGCCTCCTGCCGCTTGAGCAGGTAGGCGGCGGCCATGCCGTTGGCGCGCTTGGCGGCCTCCTTGGGGGAGGCCGCGGTGTAGGTGAACCGGAGCACCATCGTCTGCGGCGGGTTGGTCACCTGGAGGCCGCCGCGGAGGGCCCGGAAGTCCTTGTCGGGCACGCCGAGCGTCTTCGCGGCCTGCGCGGCAGTGGAGCTGGAGAGCGCGACCTGGCGTTCCGAGCCGATGTTGATGGCCTTGTCGGGTGCCAGGCTCGGGTTGAACGGGTCGTCGGTGGGCGCGCGCAGCACCACGTCCGCGACGGACACGTAGGTGTCCGACGTGGACACGCCGAGGTAGACGCCGCCCAGCAGGCCGACCGCCACGCCCGCGCCGAGGAGCCGGCGGTAGCGCAGCAGCTGCTTGAACTGGTCGCGCAGGAGATCGGGTTCGTCCTGGTCCGGGGCCGTCGCCGGGCGGTTCGTCTCGGTCACGGGCGCGGTCCCCCAAGTGCTTCGTCGATGAGTGCGTCGATACGGGCCAGGCCCGCCTCACGGCTCAGGTGGGCCGCCACGTGCGCCGGCCCGGCCGCGCCCAGGGCCTCCGCGCCCTCGGGGTCCTCGGCCAGGGACCGGACGGCCTTCAGCAGGGCCTCGGGGTCCTCCGGCGGTACGAGCACCCCGGCGCCCGAACGTTCCACCTCCTGCGCGGTGCCGCCCTGCGCCGCGACGGAGGCGACGACGGGCCGGCCGGCCTGGAAGTAGGAGGTGAGCTTGGACGGGACGCTCATGTCCAGCACGCCGGCGTGCTGCGTGACCGCGAGGACGTCCGCCGCGGCGAGGACGTCCGGGAACTCGCCGTCCGCGGCCGGCGGGATGATGTCCAGGTTCGGCACGTCGGCCGCGAGGCTCGCGAGGGCCGCGCGCTGGCTGCCGTCGCCCATGAGGACGAAGCGGACGTCCGGATCCAGCCGGGCGGCGCCGACGAGGACTTCGAGGCCCTGCTTGAGGCCCATGTTCCCGGAGTGCAGGACGACGGTCTGGCCGGGTGCCCACCCCAGGTGGTGGCGCGTCTCCCCGCGCGGCCTGGTGGGCCTCGGCACGTGGGACCAGTTGGGGACGAGACGGATCCGCCCCGGGTCCACGCCCATCGCCACGACCCGGTCCACGAAGGTCTCGTGGATGACGCCGACCAGGGCGCCCCGCCTGAGGGCGTACGCCTCCGCGCGCCCGGCGATCGCCGCCGCCCTGTCGCCACCGCTGATGCCGCTCTGCGCGGCCGCGGCGCCCATCAGGTCCTGGACGACGGGTACGAACGGCACCTTCCAGCGGGCCGCGAGCCGTGCGGCCGTCACCCCGCCGGCGAGGCTCGGCATCTGCGCCATGACCGCGTCGGGCCTCGGCATCCGGGGAGGGGCCACCGCGCCGTGCAGCAGAATCGATCCTTCGAAAAGCGCCCGGCGGAGGGCGGTCTGACGGGGCGGCACCGTGTGCGCGCGCCGGTGCACGGTGACCCCCGCGCGCCGTTCCGTGCGCCGTAGCGCCCCCTTGTACTCCGGCTCGACCGACCAGGCCGGGTAGTGCGGCATGCCCGCCAGGACGTGCGTGTCGTGGCCGGTACTCGCCCAGTGCTCCGCGATCTGGGTGGCGTACGGTCCTATGCCCGCGTGCTCGGGGGCGTAGTTGGTGGAAACCAGCAGCAGCCGCCGGTGACCGGATGTGGACACTGAACGTCCCCTTCTCCCCTGGATGATGCGCACGTCACCCTATTCGTTCACCGGCCGGCTGCGGAACGTGCACGCTATTGTCTGCTGAACCGCCGCACCGGGGGGTGCGGCCGCTGGGGGGTAACCGATGACGGAGCGCGAATTGACCGATCCTGTGCCGTCCACGCGCAGGCCGTACCGGGTGGGATACGCGCCCGGTGCCTACGACCTCTTCCACATAGGCCACCTCAACATCCTCCGGCACGCCCGCAGCCGGTGCGACTACCTGGTGGCCGGCGTGGTCTCGGACGAGATGGCCGAACTCGCCAAGGGGCGCCGCCCGATGATCCCGCTCGTCGAGCGGCTGGAGATCGTCCGCAGCGTCAGGTACGTGGACGCGGCCTTCGTGGAGACGGTCCCCGACAAGGTGGAGACCTGGAAGCAGGTGCGCTTCGACGTCATCTTCAAGGGCGACGACTGGCGGGGCACCCCCAAGGGCGAGAAGCTGGAACGGGACTTCGCCGCCCACGGGGTCGACGTCGTCTACTTCCCCTACACCGTGCACACCTCCAGCACCCAGCTGCGCCGGGCCCTGGACGCCCTCGCCCAGCCGGCGGGCCCGGCGCTGGAGCAGCTCACCGCCGAACGGCGCTGAGCTCGCGGAACCACTTCGCCAGGAACGCCAGCAGGAACAGGGCGGCGACCGCGCCCAGGCCCGCGTACGCCCAGCGGAACAGCGTCCCGTCGCCCAGCAGCAGGAACACCAGGCAGAACACGCCGTAGTCCACGGGCAGCAGTGCCACCGCGCGCAGGGTCGACGGCGCGGCGGCCGGGCTGCCCGGCGCGGGCCGCGGCTTGAGCTTCTCGGTCAGCAGCCCGCCGAAGAAGGTGACGACCGCCGCGAACTGGAAGCCCAGCGGCACCAGCAGCCAGCCGTCCGAGCCGGTCCCGTAGGCCTCGGGGAACCGGTGGAAGGCGATGAGCACGCAGGCGTGCAGCGCGGTCAGCTTGGCGGCGTCCACGACGTGGTCGAGCCACTCGCCCGCCGCGCTCCCGCCGCCGCGCAGCCGGGCCAGCTGGCCGTCGGCCGAGTCGAAGGCGAAGCCGGCCGCGAGCGCCGCCCAGACGGCCGCGCCCAGGGCCCACGAGGGCGCGGCCAGGGCGACCGCCGCCACGGCCGCGAAGCTGAAGGCGGCGCTGACGAGGGTGACCTGGTTGGGGGTCATGCCGAGGGCGTAGGCGCCGGCGGCCAGGTAGCGGCCGACGGGCCGGTTGACGAACCGCGAGTAGAGCGACACCCCCTTGGCCGACTTCTGGGCCCCCCGCAGCTCCCGGAGGGCGGTCCCGACTCTCCCCATGCGTGCCCCTGTTCGTGTGGTCATGTGTTCGCGCGTTCACGGAAAGGGCACATCATCGCAGGGGGAGCGAAGGATTCCGCTCCGGATCGGCCAACTCGTCCCAGAAGCGGGCACGGGCCGGCCCCGCAAGCAGAGCCGCCCCCCGCCCGCGAGCCGGGCCCCCGCGCAGCCGGCCCCCCCCCGGAGGGCCGGCCATCGCCCGCGGGGTCAGCTCACCACCCGCAGCAGCAGCACCGACCGCGCCGGAACCGTCAGCGGCTCCCCGCCCCGGTGCCGCGTCCCCGGCGGAGCCGCCTGCTCCTCCCGCGACGTGTCCAGCACCAGCTCGTACGCCGTCGCCCACGGCGCGCCGGGCAGCATCCACTCCACCGGCCCGTCCCCGGCGTGCAGCAGCGCCAGGAAACTGTCGTCCGTCACCTTCCGGCCCCGCTCGTCCCGCCCCGGGATGTCCCGCCCCGACAGGTACAGCCCCACCGCCGCGGCCGGCGCGTACCAGTCCCGCTCCGTCATCTCCGCCCCCGCCGGGGTGAACCAGGCCAGGTCGCGCAGCCCGTCCGCACCCTGGGGCCGGCCGGAGAAGAACGCCCGCCGGCGCAGCACCGGATGGGTCTGGCGCAGCGCGATCAGCCGCCGGGTCAGCGCGAACAGCCCGCTCCACTGCGGGTCGGACAGCAGCGACCAGTCCACCCACCCCGTCTCGTTGTCCTGGCAGTACGCGTTGTTGTTGCCGCCCTGCGTGCGCCCGAACTCGTCGCCCGCCACCAGCATCGGCACGCCCGTCGACAGCAGCAGCGTCGTCAGCAGGTTGCGCAGCTGCCGCCGCCGCAGCGCCCCGACCCGCGGGTCGCCGGTCTCGCCCTCGGCCCCGCAGTTCCAGGACCGGTTGTCGTTGGTGCCGTCCCGGTTCTCCTCCCCGTTCGCCTCGTTGTGCTTGTGCTCGTACGAGACCAGGTCCCGCAGGGTGAACCCGTCGTGCGCGGTCACGAAGTTCACCGAGGCGTACGGCCGCCGGCCGCCCCACGCGTACAGGTCGCTCGACCCCGACAGCCGGTACCCCAGGTCCCGCACGTCGGGCAGCGCGCCCCGCCAGAAGTCCCGTACGGCGTCCCGGTAGCGGTCGTTCCACTCCGTCCACAGCGGCGGGAACGCGCCCACCTGGTAGCCGCCCGAGCCCACGTCCCACGGCTCCGCGATCAGCTTGACCCGCCGCAGCACCGGGTCCTGGGCGATCACCGCGAGGAACGGCGACAGCATGTCCACGTCGTGCATCGAACGGGCCAGCGCCGCCGCCAGGTCGAAGCGGAAGCCGTCCACCCCCATCTCGGTCACCCAGTACCGCAGGGAGTCGGTGATCAGCCGCAGCACGTGCGGGCGCCCGGCGTGCAGGGTGTTCCCGCAGCCCGTGTAGTCGGCGTAGCGGCGCTGGTCGGACTGGAGCCGGTAGTAGCCCCGGTTGTCGATCCCCCGCAGCGACAGGGTCGGTCCCAGTTCCCCGGCCTCCGCCGTGTGGTTGTAGACCACGTCGAGGATGACCTCGATGCCCGCCGCGTGCAGGGCCTTCACCATGCGTTTGAACTCGCCGACCTGCTGCCCCGCCGTCCCGCTGGCGGAGTAGCCGGCGTGCGGGGCGAAGTACCCCACCGAGTTGTAGCCCCAGTAGTTGCGCAGCCCCCGTCGCAGCAGGTGGTCCTCGTGCGCGAACTGGTGCACCGGAAGCAGCTCCACCGCCGTCACGCCCAGCGTCCTCAGGTGCTCCACCGCCGCCGGATGGGCGAGCCCCGCGTACGTCCCGCGCAGCTCCTCGGGAACACCCGGATGGCGCATCGTGAACCCGCGCACGTGCAGCTCGTAGATCACCGAATCGGCCCAGGGGGTCTTCGGCCGGACGTCGTCCGACCAGTCGTCGTCATCGTGGACGACCACCCCCTTCGGGACGTACGGGGCCGAGTCCCTGTCGTCCCGGACCGTGTCCGCGATGTACTGCTGCGGCCAGTCCCGCACGTGCCCGTACACCTCCGGCGGCAGCGAGAAGTCCCCGTCCACCGCCCGCGCGTACGGGTCCAGGAGCAGCTTCGCCGGGTTGTACCGGGCGCCCGTCCAGGGGTCCCAGCGCCCGTGCACCCGGAACCCGTACCGCTGCCCCGGCCGCACGCCCGGGACGAAGCCGTGCCAGATCTCGTGCGTCAGCTCGGTCAGGGCGCAGCGGGTCTCCGCCCCCAGCGCGTCGAACAGGCACAGCTCCACCGCCTCCGCGCCCTGCGCCCAGAGCGCGAAGTTGGTGCCCTCGACCCCGGCCGGCCCCGCGTGGTAGCGGGCCCCCAGCGGGTGCGAGGAACCCGGCCACACCGGCGGCGGCGGGTGCGCGGCCGCCCGTAACACCTTGGCCTGGACCCGCTCCCGTAGGGCGTCCATGCCCGCGACGGCCCTGCTGGCATCGCTGGCGGCGGTATCCACCGCCTCTTGCTCGGCTGCGCTCGACACTGCCCGCCTCCACGGCTCCTGGGTACCCGGCGGGGGAGTGCGGCCCGGCGTCCCGGCCGGGCCCGCCCCCGTCTGGTCCTTCCCACTGTTCTGCCCGGACTGTTCTGCCCGGAACGTGCCCGGCCCTCACGTTTCCCCCGGAGGGGCCCGGTCGTTGGACGGGGCGTGACTCTTCTGACGAGGCGGGCAGGGGCGGGCTTGGCCGCCGTGGCGGCGTGGGCGGCCCTGCTGGGCGGGCTCACCGGCTGCACGGGCGGCGGGTCCCCCGTGGAGATCCAGCTTCCCGGCAAACCCCGCTCCCCGGACGAGGCCATCCGGATCACCCCCGAGGACAACGCCAAGGGCGTACCGGCCGACGGGCCGCTCCGGGTGAACGTCCCCGAGGGCCGCCTCGAACGGGTCAGGGTCACCAAGGTCGAGGACGCCCAGGAGGAGGAGGTCCCCGGGGAGATCGCCGCCGACGGCCTCAGCTGGAGCCCCGACCCCGACGCCGGCCGGCTCGCGCTCGCCGCCAAGTACACCGTCGACGCGGTCGCCCTCGACGGGCACGACCGCCGCCAGGCCCGGCACACCACCTTCACCACCTACGTCCCCGAGGAGCGGTTCATCGGCTACTTCAAGCCCGAGAACCGCTCCACCGTCGGCACCGGGATGATCGTCTCCTTCAACTTCAGCCGCCCGGTCAAGCGGCGCGCCGACGTGGAACGGGCCATCACCGTGACCTCCCGGCCGGCCGTGGAGGTCGTCGGCCACTGGTTCGGCGACGAGCGCCTCGACTTCCGGCCCAAGGAGTACTGGAAGCCCGGCACCGAGGTCACCGTGAGGATGGAGCTGCGCGACGTCGAGGGCGCGCCCGGCTCGTACGGCATCCAGGACAAGACCATTCGCTTCACCGTCGGCCGCTCCCAGGTCTCCACCGTCGACGCGGAGGCGCACACCATGGAGGTCCGCCGGGACGGTCGGCTGCTGTCCACCATCCCCGTCACCGCCGGAGCGCCCGAGAACCCCACCTACAACGGCAGGATGGTGGTGATGGAGATGTTCGACGTGACCCGGATGAACGGCGCCACCGTCGGCTTCACCGGCGAGGACGGCAAGGGCGAGTACGACATCCCCGACGTCCCGCACGCCATGCGGCTCACCGCCTCCGGCACCTTCCTGCACGGCAACTACTGGGCCGACCCCGGCACCTTCGGCAGCACCAACACCAGCCACGGCTGCGTGGGCCTGCGCGACGACAAGGGCGGCGGCTCGGACACCCCGGCGGGCTGGTTCTTCGACCGGACGCTGGTCGGCGACGTGGTGGAGATCGTGAACTCGCGGGACAAGACCGTCGCCCCCAGCAACGGACTGGGCGGCTGGAACATGTCCTGGGCCGACTGGGTGGCGGGCTCCGCCATCGGCTGACGCACCGGCCCACCCGCCCGCGACACCTCCGCGGGCCCGGCGGACACACTCCGGACGTCCCCGCACCCCGGCGAAGCGGTGCGATCGAGTGATTGTCGGACCGGAATGCCGTACGCGGAGAGTGTCCTCCGTTCCCGCGCCGATCCGCGCCCGCAGCCTGTCAGGGCCATCGGCGCGGGCGGATGGCCGAGACAGCGGACGGAGTGTCATGTCAGCAAGGAACTGGACCCTCGGGCTGGCCGTGGGCGCCGTACTCGCGGCCGGGGCCCCCACGGCCCTCGCGGCGGGCCCGGGCACCGAGCCCCCCACGGCGGCACGCGCCCTCAGGGCCCCGCTGCCCGGCGGCCTCGGACCCTGCGTCCCGGGCGGTACGGGCCCCGGCCAGGGCTGCCCGTCCCCCTACCCGGAACCCAACAACCTGCCGTTCACCGGCCGCGACAGCAACATCAACGTGTTCGTCGGCGGGGACATGCTCGTCCGCCGGGGCGCCGCCGAGGCGGAGGGCAAGGTCGTCGTCCTCGGCGACTTCGACATGAACAAGTCCGCCGGCGGGCTCGTCTACAACGTGGGCATCGCCGGAGTCGGCTCCCGGGTCCCCCCGCCGAAGGACTCCGACTTCCTCACCACCGGCGGGGACGTCACCGTGGCCCCGCGCCAGACCCTCCTCGCCGACGGCGGAGCCGTCCGCTACGCGGGCAGCCTCACCGGCACCGTCACCGGCGTCCTCGTCCACGACCCGGCCGCCGCCGGCCCCTACAGCGGCCTGCGCGGCGCGCTCACCGCGGCCAGCACCTGCTACGCCCGGCCCGGGGGGACCCCGCGCACGCCGACCGGCCGGGCCGTGTGGAGCGCCCAGGAGACCGTCTTCACCGGGGACGGGGCCTCGCCCCTCCAGGTCTTCAACGTCGACTTCGACCTCTCCGGCCCCTCCGGCGCGCAGCAGACCCTGCGCTTCGCCGGGATCCCGGACCACGCCACCGTCCTGGTCAACGTCACCGGGGAGTCCCCCGCCCTGCGCGTCAACAACGCCCTGCTGCCCGCCGGGCTGCGCGAGCGGCTGCTGTGGAACTTCCCCGAGGCCCGGGAGGTCACCCTGGCCGGCTCGGCGCAGCTCGGCGGCAGCGTGCTGATCGGCCCGCAGGCGTCGGCCGCCACCGTCTCCGTCATCGGCCTGAACGGCCGCTTCTTCACCGCGGGCAGCGTGACCCACACCAGCCCGACGGAGACCACCGGCCTGGGCGCGGAGTTCCACGCCTACCCCTTCGACGGGGACCTGCCCGACTGCGCGCCGGTCCCGCCGGCCCGGGGGCCGGTGGTGATCGTCAAGCACGACGAGGACGGCCGGCCGCTGCCCGGGGCGCGGTTCGAACTGTGGAAGGAGACCAACGGCCGCGACGGCCTCCAGTACGAGGGCCAGGACCCCGACACCGAGGTGGACGAGTGCACCACCCTCGCGGACGGAACCTGCCGGCGCGATGAGGAGCCCGGCACCTACTACTGGCGCGAGACGGCCCCGCCCCCCGGCTACGAACTCCCCGAGGACGCCGTGCACGTGCTGGTCCTGACGGCGGAGGACGTCCCGGAGGGCGTCCGCCGGGTCGCGGTGAACCGCAGGACCCCCCAGCCGCCGGACGGCAGCGCCAGGGTCGTGCTGCGCAAGGTCGACGAGGAGACCGGCGAGCCGCTGTCCGGCGCCCGCTTCGAGCTGTGGCGCGAGAGCAACGGGACCGCGGGGCTCCAGACCCGCGAGAACCCCGACACCCGGCTCGACGGCGTCTGCGTCACCGGTGGAGGGGGCTCGTGCACGGTCGAGCTGCCGGTGGGGGAGCGCTACTACTGGCGGGAGGTGGGCCTCCCGGCGGGCTACGAGCGGCCCGGAGACCCCGTCACGGCCTTCGAGCTGGAGCCGGGTGACACCGAGGAGGACGTCACCGTCCCGAACCGGAAGGACGAGGACCGGACCGGCACCCTCAGGGTCCTGAAGAAGGACGCGAAGACGAAGCGGCCGCTGCCCGGGGCGGTGTTCGAGCTCTGGAGGGAGACCAACCGCACCGCGGGCCTCCAGCAGCGCGGCATCAACGCCGACGAGCGCACCGGGGACGAGTGCACCACCGGCCGGGACGGCGCCTGTTCCTTCGACGGCCTCGCCGACGGCGCGTACTACGTGGTCGAGGTGGACGCCCCCGAGGGCTACGTCCCGCCGCGCGACCCGGTGACCGGCCCGCTGACGCTGGACGACCGGACCCCGGGCCGCCGGATCGCCGTCGCCCTCCTCAACCGGCGCGCGCACGACGGCCAGAGCTGCCACTGCGAGGACGGGCCGGAGCACGGCCGTCCCGAGCACGGCCGTCCCGAGCACGGCCGTCCCGAGCACGGCGGGCCGGAGCAGGACCGTCCCGAGCACTGACGCCCCGACGGTTCCGGCCGGTCCCCGGGTGACGGACCCGGGGACCGGCCGCACGGGCCGACGGCCGGCCGCCCCCGCACTTGGGACGGAACGGTGACATGACTGTGCCTATTCGTAATCTCCCCATGTGATTTCCTGACGACAGCGCGCGACTGTCCGTGCGCGGGGGACATGGGGAGAACACGAGTGAACCTGCAGCCGATACGCGGCCGCGTCCGCACCGGCCTGCCGGCCGTCCTGCTGGGGGCGGCCCTGCTGCTGACCAGCGCGTGCAGCGGCGGGGGCAACAGCGCGGGCAGCGGCGGGGACAACGGCAAGCCCGGGGGCGGCACGGCGAAGACCGGCACCGAGGCGTCCAAGGCCGTGGTCAGCGTCAAGCCCGACGACGGGTCGAAGGAGGTCGCCACCAGCGGCGTACTGAAGATCACCAGCAGCGGGGGCAAGCTGACCACCGTGACGGTGGCCGACACCAAGGGCAACGCGGTGGAGGGCAAGCTGGCCGCCGACGGCGCGACCTGGGAGCCCGCCCGCCACCTGGCCGCCGCCACCGAGTACAAGGTGCACGCGGTCGCCAAGGACGAGGCCGGCCGCGAGTCCGCCAAGGACACCACCTTCACGACCCTGACCCCGCAGAACACCTTCGTCGGCCACTACACGCCCGAGGACGGGGCGACCGTCGGCGTCGGCATGCCGGTGTCCATCAACTTCACCCGCGGCATCACCAACACGGAGGCCGTCGAGAAGGCGATCACCGTGACGTCCGTGCCGTCCGTACCGATCGAGGGCCACTGGTTCGGCAACGACCGCCTCGACTTCCGCCCCGAGAAGTACTGGGCCGCCGGCACCAAGGTCACCGTGAAGCTCGCGCTCGACGGCGTCGAGGGCCGCCCCGGCGTCTACGGCAAGCAGACCCGCACGGTCAACTTCACCATCGGCCGCTCCCAGGTCACCACGGTCGACGCGGACTCCAAGAAGATGGAGGTCGTCCGCGACGGCCAGGTGCTCAGGACCGTCCCGATCACCGCGGGCGCCCCGTCGACGACCACCTACAACGGGCAGATGGTCATCAGCGAGAAGTACAAGGTGACCCGGATGAACGGCGCCACCGTCGGCTTCGGCGGCGAGTACGACATCTCCGACGTCCCGCACGCGATGCGGCTGTCGACCTCCGGCACCTTCGTGCACGGCAACTACTGGGCCTCCTCGAGCACCTTCGGCTCGGAGAACGTCAGCCACGGCTGCGTCGGCCTGGAGGACGAGCGCGGCGCCGGTGACCCCAACACCCCCGCGGCGTGGTTCTACAACGAGTCGCTGATCGGCGACGTGATGATCGTGAAGAACTCCAAGGACAAGCAGATCGCCCCGGACAACGGCCTCAACGGCTGGAACATGGACTGGGCGGAGTGGATCAAGTAGTCCCCCCGCGCGCGTAGTCCGTGGCCCGGTGCTGTGACCCACGGCACCGGGCCACTTCGCGTCCTGCGCTTTTCCGGGGGAGACCCCCGGACCCCCGGCCGCTAACCTCCCCCGTATGACCATCTCTCTCGAAGTCTCCGAAGGCGTCGGCACCATCCTGCTGGACCGCCCGCCCATGAACGCCCTGGACATCGACACCCAGGACCGGCTGCGCGCGCTCGCCGCGGAGGCCACCGACCGCGCCGACGTGCGCGCCGTCATCCTCTACGGCGGGGAGAAGGTGTTCGCGGCCGGCGCGGACATCAAGGAGATGCAGAACATGGACCACGCGGCCATGGTCGCCCGGTCCCGCGCCCTCCAGGACGCCTTCACCGCCGTCGCCCGCATCCCCAAGCCGGTCGTCGCCGCCGTCACCGGTTACGCCCTCGGCGGCGGCTGCGAGCTCGCCCTGTGCGCCGACTACCGCATCGCCGCCGACAACGCCAAGCTCGGCCAGCCCGAGATCCTGCTCGGCCTGATCCCGGGCGCGGGCGGCACCCAGCGGCTGTCCCGGCTGATCGGCCCCTCCAAGGCCAAGGACCTGATCTTCACCGGCCGCATGGTCAAGGCCGAAGAGGCCCTCGCCCTCGGCCTGGTGGACCGGGTCGTTCCCGCCGCCGAGGTGTACGAGCAGGCGCACGCCTGGGCCGCCAAGCTCGCCCAGGGCCCGGCGATCGCGCTGCGCGCCGCGAAGGAGTGCGTGGACGCGGGCCTGGAGGCGGACATCGACACCGGCCTGACCATCGAACGCAACTGGTTCGCCGGCCTGTTCGCCACCGAGGACCGCGAGCGCGGGATGCGGAGCTTCGTCGAAGAGGGCCCGGGCAAGGCCAAGTTCGTCTGAGCCCGGCCCTGGAGGAGCCGCCGGGTGACGGGTGATGCCTCGAGGGTCGCACGAGTCCCGCTGCACGAGACCCGTGCGGGTGGATTAGCCAGGCCTTAAGGCAGCCTTAAGACCCCTCGGTGATCCACCGGCCGTGATCGCCGGGCCGCGCAGCGTCACCCCAGGTGAGCGCCGCCCGTGCGGCCCTCCGTTGCCCGGCGCATATGCCGGCGCGCCCCCTCGGGATCGATGGTTCCGGGGGGTGTATTCCCGCGGAACGGCCCGGTCGGACGCGCGGGCCGTCCATGATGGGTGCATGGCGGGCCTGGAGGGTGTGGAACAGCCGCGGCAGCGCAGCAGCGCTTCGGCCGTACGGCTGACGGCGGCGGTCGAGGACGAACAGGGCCTCAAAGCGCTGGAGTCGTACGGGAACCCGGCCGAGGCGGAGGTGACGCTGCCGTCCATGCCGGAGTCCGCCGGCACGGCCCGCCGGCTCACCCAGAGCGTGGTCGTCCGCTTCTGGGGCCTGTCGCCGCAGATCGCCGAGCACGCCGTCCTGCTGGTCTCCGAACTCGTCGGCAACGCCGTCCGCCATACCGGGGCCCGGTCGTTCGGCTTACGCATGCTGCGCCGGCGCGGGTGGATCCGGGTGGAGGTGCGCGATCCCTCGCGGGGGCTGCCCTGTCTGATGCCGGTCCACGAACTGGACACCACCGGCCGGGGGCTGTTCCTCGTCGACAAGCTCTCCGACCGCTGGGGCGCGGACCTGCTGCCGCGCGGCAAGATCACCTGGTTCGAGATGCGGGTCGCCGACCGCTGAGGCCCCGGAACGCCAGAAACCCCCTCTTGCCCAGGTGGGGCGCGGCGGGGGTTTCATGGGTGCGCCGAGGACCGGTGGGGTGTGTGATCCTCGGCGGGGACTTCGCTCGGGTCAAAGGGAAGTCGTGGTTCCGACTATGGCAGACACGTCACGGAACGCCAAAACTCTCGACTCGGACATAAGTGTGCATATCCCAAGAGTTTCCACCTAAATCCTAGGTGAGATGGGCCACTCGCCTCGCAATCAGCGAATAAATATTGACCGCTCTGTGTAAATCGTTGATCACATAGCGGACGATCACTCCGTTGGGGGCGATCGGCGGACGCACCAAATTGGGTCAATCATTACCTTCGGTGCCATCCGGCCCTTAAATGGGCGGGTGCTCTGTTACCCAGACCGTCGTACGGCCCTGCGCGCCACGGCGGCGGCCGCCGCCGGCGTCCTGACCGCGGCCTGCGGCACGGACGGCGGTCCGGCGGCGCCGGAACCCGCCCGTGCCGCCCCCGCCCGGCCCGCCCACCCCGCCCGGCCGGCGCCGGCCGCCCCGCGGCGCTTCCCCGGGCAGCCCGTGGAGATCGCGCACGGCCCCCGCGACCGGCCCCGGGTCGCCCTCACCTTCCACGGCCACGGGGACCCCGCCCTCGCCCGGGCCGTACTCACCACCGCGGAGAAGTCCGGCGCGCGGGTCACCGTACTGGCCATCGGCAGCTGGCTCGACGAACACCCCGCCATGGCCCGGCGCATCCTCGACGGCGGCCACGAACTGGGCAACCACACCCAGCGCCACCTCGCGATCAACGGCATGTCCGAGGCCGAGGCCTACGCCGAGATCACCGGCTGCGCCCAGCGCCTCAAGCGCCTCACCGGCTCGATCGGCACCTGGTTCCGCCCCTCCCAGACCCAGAACGCCACCCCGCTCGTGCGGCGGCTCGCCCAGCGGGCGGGCTACCCGCACGTCCTCTCGTACGACGTGGACTCCCTCGACTTCACCTCGCCCGGCGCGGCGGCCGTCATCCGCAACGTCACCGGGACGATCCAGCGCGGATCGGTGGTGAGCCTGCACTTCGGCTACGCGGACACGGCCGACGCGATGCCGCCCCTCCTCGAAGAACTCGCGCGCCGCGAACTGCGCGCGGTGACCACCACGGAGCTGCTGACCTCATGAAGACCACCCGCCTTCCCCGGAAGGCCACCGTGCTGCTGGCCGGTCTGGTCCTCGCCGCCCTGGCCGGCTGCGGATCGGCAGACAAGGCCCCCGCCGAGGCCCTCGGCACCAAGGGGCCCGCCAAGCAGCCCGTCAAGGCCGTCCCGGCCGCGCCACCGGGCCTGGCGGGGATGCCCCCGCTGCTCGATCCCCACGACGTGTACGCCGCCGACCGGCCGAACCGGCTCTCCCCGGTGGTCAAGGACTTCCCGTCCCGGGTCTACGTGCCGAACACCAACTCCAACACGGTGTCCGTCATCGACCCGGCCACGTACAAGGTCATCGACACCATCCCGGTCGGGGTCCAGCCGCAGCACGTGGTGCCCTCCTGGGACATGAAGACCCTGTGGGTCAACAACAACCGGGGCCACACGCTCACCCCGATCAACCCGGCCACCGGCGAGGCCGGCAAGCCCGTCGAAGTGCACGACCCGTACAACCTCTACTTCACGCCCAACGGCAAGTACGCGGTCGTGATGGCCTCCATGGACCGCGAGCTGGTCTTCCGCGACCCCCACACCATGGACCGGGTCAAGACGGTCCCCGTCACCTGCTTCGGGGTCAACCACGCCGACTTCTCGGCCGACGGCCGCTACTTCATCGTCAGCTGCGAGTTCTCCGGCGAACTCCTCAAGGTCGACACCGAGAAGATGGAGGTGATCGGCCAGCAGAAGCTGCCCTTCGAGGGCGCGATGCCGCAGGACGTGAAGATCTCCCCGGACGGGAAGACCTTCTACGTCGCGGACATGATGGCGCACGGCATGTGGGTGCTCAGCGGCGACGCGTTCGACGTCCCCAAGCTGCTGCCCACCGGCAAGGGCTGCCACGGGCTGTACGTCAGCCGCGACTCCCGGGAGATGTACGTCTCCAACCGGGGCGAGGGCAGCGTCTCGGTGTTCGACTTCAAGGAGAACCGGCTCACGAAGAAGTGGCAGCTGCCGGGCGGCGGCAGCCCCGACATGGGCGGGGTCTCCGCCGACGGCAAGGTGCTGTGGCTGTCGGGCCGCTACAACTCCGAGGTCTACGCGATCGACACCGTCACCGGCAAGCAGCTCGCCCGGATCCCCGTCGGCGGCGGCCCCCACGGCCTCGCCGTGTACCCGCAGCCCGGCCGCTACTCCCTGGGCCACACGGGCATCTTCCGCTAGGCCGGGAAACAACGGTGCCCCGGGAGCTCGCACAGCTCCCGGGACACCGTGTCCGTGGGGCCGCCGACGGACGCTGACGGCGCGTCGGCGATGCCGGTACGTTATGCCGCGATCCCGGAGTGTGACAAGCCGTGGAGGGATCCATCAGCTGGAATTAAAGCTTCCGCCTACCCGGTGACCGCTTGCGGCGGCGTGGGCGGCTGCCGCCGGAATCCCCTCCGCGGCCCGGACGGGACCCCGGCAGTGCCCGCGCGCCCGGTGCCGTTACCCTGAGCCGGTCAACAAGCACCGAGAAGGGGTGGACCCAGTGGCTGACATCGAGAGCGCACGGGCGACGTTCGACAAGTTCGACGTGAACGGTGACGGCTTCGTCACGGCCGACGAGTACAGCGCGGCCATGAAGGCGATGGGTGACCACTACGTCACCGCCGCGATCGCGGACTCCGTGATCGCCGCCAAGGACAGCGACGGCGACAAGCTGATGAGCTTCGACGAGTTCTGGGCCTCCCTGAACAAGTAGGCGCGGCGCGTCCGCCTCCGCCCCGCACGCCGGGGCGGGGGCGCGTCAGGCCCCGTCCTGCGGCGGTGCCTGTGCCGAGGCCAGCTCCTCCACCTCGGACAGCGCCTCCTCCAGCCAGCTCAGCCAGAACCCCTCCAGCGCGATGCCGCCGTGCAGCACGAGCCGGCGCAACCGGTCCGCGGCCGCGTCCCGCTCCGGCGGGAAGTCCTTCGCCTCGATGGCCTCGTACGTGGCCAACTGCGCCCGGTGGAGCTCCAGATGGCGGCGCAGCTCCGGTCCGAGCCGCTGCGGACCGACCACCGCCGCCGCCCGGATCCGCAGCAGCAGCGCGTCCCGCACCGGCTTCGGGTCCTGGCTCTCGTCCACCCACCGCGCCAGCTCCGCCCGGCCGTCGGGCAGCACCTCGTACTCCTTCTTCTGCCCGCGCACGGGCACCTCGCTCGGCAGCGCCCGGATCAGCCCGGCCTCCTCCAGCCGCCCCAGCTCCCGGTAGATCTGCTGGTGCGTCGAGGACCAGAAGTAGCCGATCGACCTGTCGAACCGCCGGGTCAGCTCCAGCCCCGACGAGGGCTTCTCCAGCAGTGCGGTCAGGATGGCGTGCGGCAGCGACATGCCGCCATCCTAGGTTTGCGGCGCGGCCGGCGGCGCCGCCGGCCGCCACTCGGCCAGCGCCTCGGGCACCCGGGGCCCGGGCAGGCCCGCCGCCAGCAGGCCGTGCGCGCGCAGGAGGGCCGTCACCGCCGGAGCCCAGGCCTGGCGCAGGCCCGCCGACGCCAGCAGCTCCGGGTCCGAGAGCAGCTCCCCGGCGGGGCCGGTGCGGATCCCGGCCGGGGTCAGCACGGCCGCGTCGTCGGCCCAGCGGACCGCCAGGTCCACGTCGTGGGTGGCCATGACCACCGTGGTGCCGGCCGCGCGCAGCCCCGCGAGGACGTCCAGGAGGCGTTCCTGTCCGTCCGGGTCGAGGCCGGCGGTCGGCTCGTCCAGGATCAGCACCCGCGGGGCCATCGCCACCGCGCCCGCGATCGCCGCGCGCTTGCGCTGCCCGTACGACAGCAGGTGCGTCGGACGGTCCCGCAGGGCGGTGATGTCCAGCGCGGCCAGGGCGGCGTCCACCCGCTCACCGACCTCCGCGGCCGGCAGCCCCAGGTTCATCGGACCGAAGGACACGTCCTGCCCGACGGAGGCGGCGAAGAGCTGGTCGTCCGGGTCCTGCACCACCAGCTGCACCGAGGTCCGCAGCCGGACCAGGCCCTTGCGGTCGTACGCCACCTCCGCGCCGTCGAGGCGCAGCACGCCCGTGCCGGGCCGCAGCCCGCCGCTCAGCAGCCGCATCAGGGTGGTCTTGCCGCTGCCGTTGCGGCCCAGCAGCACCAGCGCCCGGCCCTCGGCGATGGCGAAGTCCACCCCGGACAGCACGGCCGGACCGTCCTCGTACGCGTAACCCGCGCCGACCAGCTCCACCAACGGGGTCACAGCCACAGCTCCTTCAGTACGAGGGTCCCCGCGACCAGGGCGGCCAGCAGGGCGGCGGACCCCGTCAGGAACCGCCAGGACAGTGCCGCGTCGGGTACGAGCACCCGCAGCGCGCCGTCGTAACCGCGCCCCGCCAGCCCCTGCTGGAGCCGGGCGGCGCGGTCGAAGGCCCGGACGAACGAGGTCGCCGCGAGCCCGGCCAGCGAACGCCACACCGCGGCCCGGCTCGTCTGCCCGAGCCGGGCCGCCTGGGCGCGGCGCACCTGGGCCATCGAGTCCAGCAGCAGGAAGCCGATCCGGTACATGACCAGCGCCACGTCCACCACGGGCGCGGGCACCCCGGCCCGCACCAGCCGGGGCAGCACGTCCGAGACCGGCGTGGTGAAGGCGAACAGCAGCACCCCGAGCGAGGCCGCGGAGGTGCGCAGCAGCAGCTCGGCCGCGTGCCGGGGCCCGTCCGGGGCGAGGGCGAGGAAGCCGCCGGGGCCGCCCACCGAGACCAGCAGCGGCAGCGCCCCGGTCACGCAGAAGCCGAGCGGCACCCGGAAGGCCCGCCACAGCTGCCGCCCGGGCACCCCGGCGGGCCCGAGCAGCACGGCCAGGGTCGCCGCGGCGGCCAGCGGCCCGCCGGGCCAGGGCGGCAGGCACACGGCGGTGACGGTGAGCCCCAGCCCCAGCAGGGCCTTCTCCAGGGGGTGGCGGCCCCGCCAGCGGCTGGAGTGGGCCGCCACGTCGATCGGCAGCACCGCCTACGGCTCCGGGGTGGTGCGGGTCCGCCCGGCGGCCCCGGCGTCGGCGAGGGCCTGCGCGGCGCCCTGGCGCCGGCCCCTGCGGACGCCGAAGTAGTAGGCGAGGACGCCCGCACCGAGCGCCGCCTGGAGCGCGAACAGCGCCGACTCGATCTCGGCCGAGGGGGGCTCGTACAGCGGGGAGAACCAGGGCTCGTAGTCCGGCTCCAGCTCCGTGATGGCCGCCTCCGCCTGGCTGTCGGCGCCGGTGAACGGCTCCTCCTTGCCCTCGCCGAGCCCCAGCGCGAGCGGGATCACGGCCAGTGCCGCCACCACGAGCAGCAGCAACATGTTGATCTTCGTGTTCCTGGTCATCAGAGCGCCGCCCCCTGCTCGGTCCGCTTGCCGCCGGTCAGCTTCGTGACCCCGAGGCGGACCAGGTCCGCCGTGCTGGACTGCATCAGCAGCCGCATCACGAGCACCGTCAGCAGGCCCTCGCTCACGGCCAGCGGGA
This sequence comes from Streptomyces sp. NPDC034086, assembly GCF_055575515.1. NCBI lineage: Bacteria > Bacillati > Actinomycetota > Actinomycetes > Kitasatosporales > Streptomycetaceae > Streptomyces > Streptomyces sp. NPDC034086. Next base: position 719,495 of record NZ_JBVISM010000002.1, read on the forward strand.
GCTGGGTGACCGCGAAGATGCCGGCGAACTTCTCCAGGGAGCCCAGGAAGCCGCTCGCCGGGTCGGGGAAGGCCAGCGCCAGCTGGACGGAGGTCACGCAGTAGGTGATCAGGTCGGCGAAGAACGCGCCGAAGAAGACGGTCACCATCAGCGGCAGGCCGAACCTGCGCAGCAGCCGGTAGGCGCCGTAGCCCGCCCAGGGCCCGGCGACCGCCATCGAGAACACGTTGGCGCCCAGTGTGGTGAGCCCGCCGTGGGCCAGCAGCAGCGCCTGGAAGAGCAGGGTGATCGTGCCGAGCACCGCCATGACCGGCGGACGGAAGAGGATGGCCCCGAGCCCCGTCCCCGTCGGGTGCGAGCAACTTCCCGTCACAGAAGGGATCTTCAGGGCGGACAGGACGAACGTGAACGCACCGGACGCCCCGAGCAGCAGCGTGCTCTCCGGGTTCGCCTTCACCTCGCGGGTCAGGGCGCGGACCCCGTGGACGACGAAGGGGGCGGACGCGGCGCCCCAGGCGGCCGCGTGCAAAGGGGGCAGGAACCCCTCGGCGATATGCATGAGTTGGGAGACCTCTCCAGCACCTCGTGGATGGACGACGCGCCTCGGCCGGTCTCCTGGCTCACGGGTCATGATGCCCGGACTCCGCCTTCCCGGGCCCGCGCGGTCTCCCGCGCGCGCCCAGTGGCCTACCCGCTGGGGGCGCCTCCCGGACGGTGTCTGGGAGGATCTGGAGCCGGACTTCCCGATTACAGTGGCGAGGGCCGCACCGGTTTTCCACCGGTTTCCCGAACACCAAGGCCCGATGACCCTAGTCGTCCGCACGGACCGTCACAAGCCGGACCCGGAGCCCGGGCCCCCGGCGCCGGCGGCCGCCCCTCCCGCACGCGACGGCGGGCCCGGGACGTCACGCGTCCCGGGCCCGCCGTCCGTACCCGCTCGGGTCAGCAGGTGTTCGGGTGTGCGATGTCCAGCACGAACCGCTCGGGCGAGTGCAGGACGGAGGTGCTGTAGAACGGCTGGGTGTCGAAGGCGGCGCCGAAGGTCACGTACCCCTCGAAGTCGCCGGTCAGGGCGATGCCCTTGAGCTTGCTGAGGTAGATCTTCTGGAGCTTGGGCCCCTGGTAGACGTTCTGCCCCGCGTCGTCGTGGGCGGCGGCGGGGTGCAGCCGGATCTCCAGGAAGTACGTCCCGGCCAGCGGCACGGGCTTGCCGGACCCGTCGTAGACCAGCTGGGACACGGGAGTGACGGTGACCGGAGGGACGTACCCCTCGAGGTCGATCACGATCCGGTCGAACGTGCAGTGCCCGCCCCAGCGCGCGTTGACGACGAGCGGGGTCTGGGTGCGGGTGGAGGTGGTGGCGGCGGAGGCCGGCGACGTGGAGAGCGCGAGCCCGGCGGTGAGCAGGGCGCCCGTGGCCAGGGCCACGATCCGGCGGCGGTGCGGGTGACGCATGATGTCTCCCCGGTTCCGTGAGACGGGGACTGCCTGTCACCTCCTAGGACACCGCCGGGCCGCGCGCGGTTCCACGCGCCGCCCCTCAGGACGCCAGCAGCGTGCTCAGCTGCGCGTCCAGGTCGTAGTGGCGCCGCTCCTGCCCGCGCGGCACCAGCTCCGTCATCCGCCGGCACAGCGCGCGCACGTCCCTGGCGCGGGCGGAGACCACGCAGCCGCGCTCGCCGTTGCTGAAGCCGAGCAGCACGCGCGGCTCCGAGCCGTTCCAGCCGGGCCACACCCGTATGTCGCCCTCGCCGGTGGGCGCGTGCTGCCCGTCGAGCAGCAGCTCGCGCGCGAACACCCAGCGGGCGAGGTGGGCCCCCGCGCCCCGCAGGTCGACGGCCACCTCGTACGGGCGGTCCGTGCGGTAGACGAAGCGGCCGGTCAGGGGGACGGCCAGGGGGGCGGCTTCCAGCCGCAGCGGCAGGAGTCGGTGGTCGGTGATGGTGGCCATCGGCGGTCGCCTCTCGTCGTGCGGGGGCCGTTCCGCGCCCCTCCCCGCACGCTACCGCCGCCCGTGGGCGCCCTCCGGGGCCGAAGGTCCCGAGGGGCCGGGCCGCACGGCCCCCTTTCCGGCCACGGCCCGCTCCCTGCTCCCGACGGAGACCGCTACGGGGTCAGCACTCGATCACGTTGACCGCGAGCCCGCCGCGCGCCGTCTCCTTGTACTTGACCTTCATGTCGGCGCCCGTCTCCTTCATGGTCTTGATGACCTTGTCGAGGGACACCTTGTGGCTGCCGTCCCCGCGCATCGCCATCTTGGCCGCGGTGACGGCCTTGACGGCGGCCATGCCGTTGCGCTCGATGCAGGGGATCTGGACGAGGCCGCCGACCGGGTCGCAGGTCAGGCCGAGGTTGTGCTCCATGCCGATCTCGGCGGCGTTCTCGACCTGCTCGGGGGTGCCGCCCAGGACCTCGGCGAGGGCGCCCGCCGCCATCGAGCAGGCGGAACCGACCTCGCCCTGGCAGCCGACCTCGGCGCCGGAGATCGAGGCGTTCTCCTTGAAGAGCATGCCGATCGCGCCCGCGGCGAGCAGGAAGCGGACCACGCCGTCCTCGTCCGCGCCGGGCACGAAGTTCACGTAGTAGTGCAGGACCGCCGGCAGCACGCCCGCCGCGCCGTTCGTGGGAGCGGTCACCACGCGCCCGCCCGCCGCGTTCTCCTCGTTGACGGCCATCGCGTAGATCGTCGTCCACTCGCTGCGGTGCATCATCGGGTCGCCCTCGGTGCGCAGCTGGCGCGCCGTGGAGGCGGCCCGGCGCTTGACGCGCAGACCGCCCGGCAGGATGCCCTCGCGGGACATGCCGCGCGAGACGCAGGACTGCATGACGCGCCAGATCTCCAGGAGGCCCTCGCGGATCTCCTCCTCCGTGCGCCAGGCCTTCTCGTTCTCGAGCATCAGGGAGGAGATCGACAGGCCGGTCTCGTTGGCCAGGCGCAGCATCTCGTCGCCCGAGCGGAAGGGGTACCTCAGCACCGTGTCGTCGAGCTTGATCCGGTCCTCGCCGACCGCGTCCTCGTCGACGACGAACCCGCCGCCGACCGAGTAGTAGGTCTTCTCCAGCAGCGGGGCGCCGGCGGCGTCGTACGCGAAGAGGGTCATGCCGTTCGCGTGGTAGGGCAGCGAGCGGCGGCGGTGCAGGATCAGCTGGTTCGGCTCGTCGAAGTCGATCTCGTGGGCACCGCCTATCTCCGCACCCAGCAGACGCAGCTTGCCGCTCCTGCGGATGCGCTCCACCTCGTCGTCGGCGCTCTCGACGTCCACCGTGCGGGGGGAGTGGCCCTCCAGGCCGAGCAGGACCGCCTTGGGCGTGCCGTGCCCGTGGCCGGTCGCGCCGAGGGAGCCGAAGAGCTCCGCCCGGACGGAGGCGGTCTGGGCGAGGGCGCCGTCCTTCTTCAGCCGCGTCACGAACATGCGCGCCGCGCGCATCGGACCGACCGTGTGCGAGCTGGAAGGACCGATGCCGATCGAGAAGAGATCGAAAACGGAGATGGCCACTGGCGGACTCCCGGAACCTCCCCGCTGTGACGGGGAAACAACGACCCGTCCAGCTGCCCGCGGGGGTAGCGGGGGCAGCCGACGGATGGGCGGACTTTGCGGAGGTTTGGGCAAAGAGCGCCGGTGGGCGCCCTTGCCCTGCTATAGCAGCGTACGTCGTTCATGCGGGGGTCGGATCCCGCGCCGGGGCGTCGCCCCGAGTGATTTCGGCCTCGGCCGCCCGGGGGACGGGCGTCCGGCCGGGCCGCCGCCGGGCCGGGGCCCGGCGGCGGCCCGGGCCGTGAAAAGGGGCCCGGCCCTGTGCGAGAACACGGCCGGGCCCCCCAGGGCCGCGCCTAGAGCGACGGGTACAGCGGGAACTTCGCGGCCAGGGCCGAGACGCGCGCCTTGAGGGCGGCGGCGTCGTAGTCCGGCTTCAGCGCCTGGGCGATGATCTCGGCGACCTCGGTGAAGGCCTCGGTGTCGAAGCCGCGGGTCGCGAGGGCCGGCGTGCCGATCCGCAGGCCCGAGGTGACCATCGGCGGCCGGGGGTCGTTCGGGATGGCGTTCCGGTTGACCGTGATGCCGACCTCGTGGAGGCGGTCCTCGGCCTGCTGGCCGTCCAGCTCGGAGTCGCGCAGGTCGACCAGGACCAGGTGCACGTCGGTGCCGCCCGTGAGGACGTCCACGCCCACGGCCTTGACGTCGTCCTGCACCAGGCGGGCGGCGAGGATCCTCGCGCCCTCCAGGGTGCGCTCCTGGCGCTCCTTGAACTCCGGCGAGGCCGCGACCTTGAAGGAGACGGCCTTGGCGGCGATCACGTGCTCCAGCGGGCCGCCCTGCTGGCCCGGGAAGACCGCGGAGTTGATCTTCTTGGCCAGCTCCTGCGTCGACAGGATGACACCGCCGCGCGGACCGCCGAGGGTCTTGTGCGTGGTGGTGGTGACGACGTGGGCGTGCGGGACCGGGTTCGGGTGCAGGCCCGCGGCGACCAGACCCGCGAAGTGGGCCATGTCGACCATCAGGTACGCGCCGACCTCGTCCGCGATCCGGCGGAACGCGGCGAAGTCCAGCTGGCGCGGGTAGGCGGACCAGCCGGCGACGATCAGCTGCGGCTTGGACTCCTTGGCGAGGCGCTCGACCTCGGCCATGTCCACCTGGCCGGTCTCGTCGACGTGGTACGGGACCACGTTGTAGAGCTTGCCGGAGAAGTTGATCTTCATGCCGTGGGTCAGGTGACCGCCGTGGGCCAGGTTCAGGCCCATGATCGTGTCGCCCGGCTTCAGCAGCGCGAACATCGCGGCGGCGTTGGCCTGCGCACCCGAGTGCGGCTGGACGTTCGCGGCCTCGGCGCCGAACAGCGCCTTGATGCGGTCGATCGCGATCTGCTCGACCACGTCGACGTGCTCGCAGCCGCCGTAGTAGCGGCGGCCCGGGTAGCCCTCGGCGTACTTGTTGGTCAGGACCGAGCCCTGGGCCTCCATGACGGCGACCGGAGCGAAGTTCTCCGACGCGATCATTTCCAGGGTCGACTGCTGGCGCACGAGCTCGGCGTCGACGGCGGCGGCGACGTCGGGGTCGAGCTCGTGGAGAGGGGTGTTCAGAACGGACATCAGGATCCCCTGGGGTCAGTTACCGGCGGTGAGGGCGGTGTACTCGTCGTAGGAGAGCGCGTCCTTGGGCTCCTCCGACAGGCGCACCTTGAACAGCCAGCCGCCCTCGAAGGGAGCGGAGTTCACCAGGGCGGGGTCGTCCACGACGTCCTGGTTGGACTCGACGACCTCACCGGAGACGGGGGAGTACAGGTCGCTGACCGACTTGGTCGACTCCAGCTCGCCACAGGTCTCGCCCTCGGTGACGGTGGTGCCGGCCGCGGGGAGGTCGGCGTAGACGACGTCACCGAGCGCGTTGGCGGCGAACTCCGTGATGCCGACCGTCGCGATGCCGTCCTCGGTGGCCGACAGCCACTCGTGCTCCTTGGTGTAACGCAGCTGCTGGGGGTTGCTCATGACCTGATTCTCCTGGATGCGGGGAGGTGGATACGAACGGTGGTCTTGCGTGCTGAGACGGTGGAGCCCGGTACGAGGGCTACTTCTGCCGCTTGTAGAAGGGCAGGGCCACGACCTCGTAGGGCTCATGCGTACCGCGAATGTCGACGCCGACGCCGGAGGTGCCGGGCGCGGCGTGCGCCGCGTCGACGTACGCCATCGCGATCGGCTTGCCCAGCGTGGGGGACGGGGCGCCGGAGGTCACCTCGCCGATGACCTCGCCGCCGGCGACCACGGGGAAGCCGGCGCGCGGGACGCGGCGGCCCTCGGCGACCAGACCGACCAGCTTGCGCGGCGGCTTCGTGGCGGCGACCTCGGCGGCGGCCTCCAGGGCGGCGCGGCCGACGAAGTCGCCCTCCTTCTCGAACTTCACGACCCGGCCCAGCCCGGCGTCGAAGGGGGTGAGGGCGGTGGTCAGCTCGTGCCCGTACAGCGGCATGCCCGCCTCCAGGCGCAGCGTGTCGCGGCAGGACAGCCCGGCCGGCACCAGACCGGCGTCCTTGCCCGCCTCGGTCAGCGCCTGCCACAGCTCCACGGCGTGCTCGGGGGAGACGAACAGCTCGAAGCCGTCCTCGCCGGTGTAGCCGGTGCGGGCGATCAGCGCGGGCACGCCCGCGACGGTGCCCGGCAGGCCGGCGTAGTACTTCAGGCCGTCCAGGTCGGCGTCCGTGAGCGACTTCAGGATGCCGGGGGACTCGGGGCCCTGGACGGCGATCAGCGCGTACGCGTCACGGTCGTCGCGGACCTCGGTGTCGAAGCCGGCGGCGCGCTCGGTGAGCGCGTCCAGCACGACCTGGGCGTTGGAGGCGTTGGCGACGACCATGTACTCGGTCTCGCCGAGGCGGTAGACGATCAGGTCGTCGAGGATCCCGCCGTCCTCCTGGCAGATGTGCGTGTAGCGGGCGCGGCCGACGCCGACGGTGGAGATGTTCCCGACGAGCGCGTAGTCCAGGGCCTTCACGGCCTCCGGGCCGGTCAGGGTGATCTCGCCCATGTGGGACAGGTCGAACAGGCCGGCCTTGGTGCGCACGGCGTTGTGCTCGTCGCGCTCACTGGCGTAGCGCAGCGGCATGTCCCAGCCCGCGAAGTCGGTCATGGTCGCACCGAGCGAGCGGTGCAGCGCGTCGAGCGCGGTCAGGCGGGGGGCAGTGCTCATGGGTGTGGCTCCCGGGTCCCAGGGCATGACATGACGAGGAGGTTCCTCCCCATCTGTCATCGGAACCTGAGAGGTTCGCCGAGAGTTCCCGGAGGGGGAACGCCGACTTGCACCTTGGGTGGAGCACGCGCCGGGCCGTCGGGGACGGACGCGGCGGGGGCTCGCTTTTCAGATCTGCCTCATCCACGCGGTACGGGGCCTGAGAGATTCAAGGGAGGTACTTGCTCCTTCGGCGCCCGGGCACGGCCTCGCGGCCTGCCGGGACTCTCCCGCGCGGATTCAAGCGGCCGGTATGCAGTTTGGTGTCCAGATGGCGCACATCATTGCACGGGACGGGCGGGAGGGGGCAGTGGGGCCCGCAAGAACGTGCGGTCCAGGCGGCCCGCGGAGGCCGCCGCGCGCGCCGGCCGGCCGTCCGCGCCGTGGAACGCCCGCCCGCAACCGCGGCCGGCGGATTACCGTCTCTTTACATTCAGTGGGCAAGGGCCCTCGCGGCCCGATTCGGGGGGAGACGATTCACTGTGCGGAGGTTCGGAGTGGTGACGACCACGGGCACGGTCGGGGCGGTCCCGGCACCGCGGAGCGCGGCCCGCCCCGCGGCGGCCGGCGGTCCGGTGCGTGACCTGCGGGGACGGTCCGTGGGGCCGCGGCGGCTCGGCTACGCCGCCGGCGACATCGTCGTGGTGTCCGGGCTGCCGGGCGGCGGCAAGAGCACCCTGATCAAGCGGGCCGCCGAGACCGGCGTCGACTCCCAGGACACCCGCGAGCGCTGGGAGCGCCGCATGCCGTCCGCCCTGCCGTACGCGGTGTACCGGCCGCTGGTGCGCGCCGCCCACTACCGGGGGCTGTGGCGCGAGCTGCGCTCCGGCGCCTCTGTGGTGGTCCACGACTGCGGCACCCAGTCGTGGGTGCGGGCCCTGCTGGCCGCCGTCGCCCGGCAGCGGGGCCGGGCCCTGCACCTGCTGCTGCTCGACACCACCCCCGAGGAGGCCCTGGCCGGGCAGGCGGCGCGGGGCCGCCGGGTGTCGGCCTACGCCTTCGCCCGTCACCGCGGCGCGGTCGCCCGCCTGCTGGCCGCCGCCGAGGCCGGCCGCCCCCCGCGCGGCTGCGCCACGGTCACCCTCCTGGACCGCCGGGCGGCCTCCGCCCTGGACCGCATCGCCTTCGACGCCTGAGGCCCGAGGCCCGACGCCCGACGCCTGAGGCCCGACGCCCGAGGCGGCGGCGTCCGCGAAGCCGCCCGCCCCGGCCCGCCGCCGGAGGCCGGGGTAGCCTCGGGGCGACATCGGCGCGGAACAGGGAGAGCGGGCGCACATGACGGGCAACGGCTGGCCGGCGAACGAGTTGGAGCAGGTGCTCGGAGCGGTGCTCGGCCGGGCGGACGCCGGCCCGCAGATCCTGGAGGCGCTCGGCCGCAGCCGGGTCTGGGTGCCGCTGCCCCGGGGCGGCGGCCCCGACAGCACCTCCCTCGACCTCCCCACGATGCTGATCGGCGGCGAGGCGTACGTCCCCGTCTACAGCTCGGAGGCCCAGTTCCGCTTCGCCGCCGGCCCCGGCATGGACTTCGCGGTCGCCCCCGCGGTCGAGTTCGCCCGCGGCCTGCCCCCGCAGCTCGGCATCGCCCTGAACCCCGAGGGCGCCGTCGGGGTCCCGCTGCCCCCCGCCGCCGTCGCGGAGCTGTGCCGCACCGGCCGTACCGAACTCGACGGCCCGGCCACCGGCGGCCGCGTCCGGCTGTTCGAACCCGACTGGCAGGACGACCCGGTGGACTTCCTCGCCGCCGCCGCCGAGGAGTTCCGGGCCACCGGAGCGGTCGCGGCCGCCCACCGCTGCCTCGCCAGCGTCGAGGGCGGCGACCCCCAGCTCTACATCGGTGTCCGGCTGACGGGATGGGACCCCACGGCGCGGGACGCCCCGCTGGAGGCACTCGGCCGCGCCCTGGCCCGCGTACCGGCGCCCTGGCCGGTGCAGCTGATCCTGCTGGACGCCGCCGAGGACCCGGTCACGGACTGGATTCGTGAGCGCGTACGCCCCTTCTACCTGCCGTAGCGCCGCTTAAGCTGGTCGGGACGTGTGGACGACGGGCGGAAGAAGACGAAGAGGGGTACCGGGTGAGTGCGTCAGGCACGGCCGCGGCCGGGCAGGTCGAGCACATGCTGCGCCAGGTGACTCCCGGGCGCTATGAGAGCTACGAGGCATTCCTGCGCGCCCTCGCCGAGGGCAGGCTGTGGATGCTGCTGTGGCAGGGGCAGCCGGGTTCGCCGGACGCCCAGTACGGCGGCATGGAGGTCGAGGGGCTGGGCTACGCCCCCTGCGTGACCTCCCCGCAGGAGCTGGCCGCGAGCGGCTGGAACCGCGGTTACGAGGTCGTCACCGGCCGGGACATCGCCCGCGCCCTGTACCCGGACCGCTGGGGGCTGTGGATCAACCCGCACGACCGGGGCGGCGGCCTCGGCGTGCCGTGGGCCGACCTGCGCCGCGTCGCCACCGGCCTGGACCGGATGCCGGCGGGGCCGCTGCGGCTGTCCGAGCCGGCCCTGGAACTCCCGCAGTTCTACGGACTGCTGACCCAGCACGCGCACCGGACGCCGGCCGTCAGGTCGCTGCGCCGCGCCTGGGTGCAGCCCTCGCTCGGGTCGGCGTACCTCGCGGTGGGGCTGGACCTGTACGACGCCTCGGCGCCCGCGCTGGAATCCGTACGGGAGATGATGCGCCAGTCGGTCGGCGCCGTGCCCGAGGGGGTTCCGGTGTGCACGGTCGCGCTGGCGGACGAGCACGATCCGGTGGCGATGTGGCTGCGTGCGCAGACCCGCCCCTTCTACGACCGCGAGGGGCAGGCGGCCGCCTACTGACCCGCTCCAGGGGCTCCGGGGGCGCGTTCCCCGAGCTCCCCACAGGGATTCGCCGGGTGCGCCCGGCCCCTGAGACGGGCCCCTCCGACGGACACCGGGCCGCCGGGAACCCTCGTTCCCGGCGGCCTTCGCCTTGTCCGGATATCGCCGCAGACGGGCGTCCAATTGACGCGGTACTCCACTGAGTTGGCCTTGATGTCCGTTTGCGTACCGAACGGACGGTCTTGCTCCGCTGAGCCGTCAGCGGAGTCCGGATAACGGGAACCACGGCCTCAGATCACGGTTGCGCATCCATTCATCTGCGGGTCTGGCGGCTGGTCGAGCGCCCGATGAAGACTCCCCACCCAAGAGCCGGTCAGTCCTCGCGGACGCGGTTCGGCGCGTGGTTCCGCCGTTCGTCCCGACACGGCGCTCCCGCACTTCGCGCACCTCAGCCGCACCGCACCGCCCGCACCGCACCCTGCTCCACCCACAGCACGGCCGCACTGCCAGCACTGCCAGCACCTCGCACCTCGTACGCGTTCACGTGCCCCGAGCACTCGAGCGCCACTCCGCACCAACGCCGCCACAGCGGCGGGCATGGGCCGACCCACCCGTCGGCCGAGAGGGGTCCCCACCACGATGACGGCACCACTGCACGACACGAGCGCGGAAACACCCGCACCCGTGTCCGTAGCCGACGTCCCTGCCAAGGCCATCGAAGGCCGCTCGCCCGGCCGCATCGCCTGGATGCGGCTCAAGCGCGACAAGGTCGCGCTGACCGGCGGCGTGATCGTGATCCTCCTGATCCTGGTGGCGGTCTTCGCGCCGCTGATCGTGAACCTGCTGGGCCACGACCCCAACGAGTTCCACGAGGACATGATCGACCCGGACCTGGGCACGCCGCTCGGCTCCTTCGGCGGCATCAGCTCCGACTTCCTGCTGGGCGTCGAACCGACCAACGGGCGCGACGTGTTCAGCCGGATCGTCTACGGCGCCCGCATCTCGCTGGTCGTCGCCTTCCTGGCGGCCTTCGTCTCGGTCGTCCTCGGCAGCCTCCTGGGCGCCCTCGCCGGCTTCCTCGGCGGCTGGGTGGACGGGATCATCAGCCGCCTGATGGACCTGCTGCTGGCCTTCCCGCAGCTGCTGTTCACCATCGCCCTGGTCTCCGTCGTCCCCAACTCCGTGTGGGGGTTCGAGGGTTCGGGCGTCCGCATGGGCGTGCTCATCCTCGTCATCGGCTTCTTCGGCTGGCCGTACATCGGCCGTATCGTCCGGGGCCAGACGATCTCCCTGCGTGAACGCGAGTACGTCGAGGCCGCGCGCAGCCTCGGAGCCGGCCGCGGCTACATCCTGGTCAAGGAGCTGCTGCCCAACCTGGTCGCGCCGATCCTCGTCTACGCCACGCTGATCATCCCGACCAACATCCTGACCGAGGCGGCCCTCAGCTTCCTGGGCGCCGGCGTGAAGCCGCCCACCGCTTCCTGGGGAAAGATGCTCTCCGACGCCGTCCCCATCTACCAGGACGACCCCATGTACATGGTGGTCCCCGGCATGACGATCTTCATCACCGTCCTGGCGTTCAACCTCTTCGGGGACGGGCTGCGTGACGCACTCGACCCCAAGGGCAGCTGAACCGCTTCTTCGCTTCACCATCTATGGAGGTTGGACAATCGTGATCCGCAGAAAGCAGGCTCTCGCGATCACCGCCGTGATCGCCGCCCTCTCGATGACCGCCGCGTGCGGTGGCGACGGGGACAAGAAGACCGACAGCAAGGCCGACGGCGACAGCGGCAAGGGTTACAGCGGTGCCGCCACCGCCGTGATCAACCCCTCGGAGGACAAGGGCGGCGAGCTCAAGCTCTGGTCCCCGCAGGACGTCGACTACCTCGACCCGGCGCGCGCCTACTACGGCTTCGTGTGGAACATGCAGCGGCTCTACGTCCGCAGCCTGCTCGCCTACGACGCCAAGCCGGGCAAGGACGGCACCAAGGTGGTCCCGGACCTCGCCGAGGCCCTGCCGGTCATCAGCAACGACGGCAAGACGTACACCCTCAAGCTCAAGGAGGGGGTGAAGTTCGAGGACGGCACGCCGATCACCTCGAAGGACATCAAGTACGGCGTCGAGCGCGTCTTCGCCCAGGACGTCCTGTCCGGCGGCCCGACCTACCTGATCGACCTCCTCGACCAGGGCCAGAAGTACCCCGGCCCGTACAAGGACACGGACCCCAACAAGATGGGTCTGAAGACGGTCGAGACGCCGGACGACAGGACGATCGTCTTCAACCTGGCGAGCGCCAACTCGGACTTCAGCTACCTGCTGGCCATGCCGTCCTCCTCGCCGGTCCCGATGGGCAAGGACACGGGCGCCACCTACACCAACAAGCCGGTGTCGACCGGTCCTTACAAGGTCGAGAGCTTCACCGCCGGCAAGGGCGCCACCTTCGTCCGCAACGAGAACTGGGACCCGAAGACGGACCCGATCCGCAAGGGCCTGCCGGACAAGGTCTCCTTCACGGTCACCACCAACCCGGACGACATGGACCAGCGCCTGCTCTCGGGCGACATCGACATGGCCGTCGACGGCACCGGTGTCCAGCAGGCCGCGAAGAACAAGATCCTCAAGGACGCGAACCTCAAGAAGAACGCGGACAACCCCTTCACGGGCTACATCCGCTACTTCGCCTTCCCGCAGACGGTCGCGCCGTTCGACAACATCGAGTGCCGCAAGGCCGTCATCTACGCGGCCGACCCGAAGTCCCTCCAGACCGCCCGTGGCGGCCCGACCAGCGGTGACCTCGGCGCGAACATGCTGCCGGCCGGCGTCCCCGGCTCGGACAAGAGCTACGACCCCTTCGGTCTGACGAAGGGCAAGCCGCAGGAGGCCAAGGCCAAGGAGGCCCTCAAGGCCTGTGGCAAGCCTGACGGCTTCGAGACCACCATCGCGGTGCGCAACAACCGCGCCCCCGAGGTCAAGACGGCCGAGTCCCTCCAGGCCTCCCTCGCCAAGGTCGGCATCAAGGCGACGATCGACCAGTTCGACGGCAAGCTCTCCTCCTCCACGATCGGTTCGCCCGAGAACGTGAAGAAGAAGGGCTACGGCATCATCGTCATGGGCTGGGGCGCCGACTACAACTCCGGTGCGGGCTTCCTGCAGCCGCTGGTGGACGGATCGTTCATCCTGCCGAACGGCAACAACAACTACACCGAGGTCAACGACCCCGAGATCAACGGCCTGTTCGACAAGGCCGCTGCCGCCCCCTCGCCGGAGGCCGCCGCCCCGTTCTACGGGGAGATCAACAAGAAGGTCATGGACAAGGCGCTCTACCTGCCGATCAACTTCGACAAGGCGCTCGTCTACCACAACCCGCGCCTGACGAACGTCTTCTTCAACGAGTCCTTCGGCAAGATCGACCTCGCCACCGTGGGCATCGCGCAGAAGTAGCAGGAGCACAGAAGTAGCAGGCTGCCCGGCGACGAGCCGGGCAGCCGGGCAGCCCGGCCGACCGCCGGGCAGGCAACCGCAACTCAGCACGTAAGTAAGTGCCTTCACCGCACATGCGCTAGTCCGAAGGGCAGGTGAAGGCCGCAGGCGCTGGCCGCCGCCCCCACGAGGGGCGGCGGCCAACAGCCCCGGGCGGCCGACTGCAGTGCTCGTCTACCTCATACGGCGGCTGTTCAACGTCGCCGCCACGCTGCTGGTGGTCTCCTTGGTCACCTTCGGCATCTTCTTCGCGGTCCCGAAGCTGACCGGCAGCGATCCCGCGCTCATGTACGCCGGCCGGGAGACCAACGAGACCGCCCTGGCGGGCATCCGCGTCAAGATGGGCTTCGACAAGCCCATCTCCGAGCAGTACCTGCTCTTCGTCAAGGGCATCTTCGCCGGCCGCGACTACGACGGCGGCACCGAGATCACCCACTGTGCGGCTCCCTGCTTCGGCTACTCCTTCAAGACCGAGGCGCCCGTCTGGGAGACCATGATGGACCGCATCCCGGTCACCCTCTCGCTCGCCCTCGGCGCGGCCGTGATCTGGGTGATCGCCGGTGTGGCCACGGGTGTGGTCTCCGCCCTCAAGCGCCGCACCGCCATCGACCGCACCGTCATGGTCGGCGCGCTCGCCGGCGTCTCCCTGCCGATCTTCTTCACCGGCATGGTGGCCCCCGCGATCTTCGTCTACAGCCTCGGCTGGCTGGACGTCTCCAACTACAAACCCCTCACCGAGGATCCGCTGGCCTGGCTCAACAGCCTGATCCTGCCCTGGGTCACCCTGGCCTTCCTCTTCGCCGCCACCTACGCGCGCATCACCCGCGCGACCATGCTGGAGGTGCTCGGCGAGGACTACATCCGCACCGCCCGGGCCAAGGGCCTCAAGGAGTCCGTGGTCATCCGCAAGCACGCCCTGCGCTCCACGCTCACCCCGGTCGTCACGATGTTCGGCCTCGACCTCGGCGGGCTCCTCGGCGGCGCCGTGCTCACCGAGACCACCTTCAACTTCCAGGGCCTCGGGACGGCGGCCGTCGCCGCCATCAGCGCCGGCGACCTCCCCGTGATCATGGGAGTCACCCTGCTCGCCGCACTGTTCGTGGTGATGGCCAACCTGATCGTGGACCTGCTGTACGCCGTCATCGACCCGCGCGTGAGGCTGACGTGACCAAGAACGATTCCGACCAGCCGGCCTTCGTGCCCGAGCAGGGCGGCGCGCGCGACGCGGCCCCCTTCCTCTCCGTGCGCGACCTCAAGGTCCACTTCCCGACCGACGACGGCCTGGTGAAGTCCGTCGACGGCCTCTCCTTCGACCTGGAGCGCGGCAAGACCCTCGGCATCGTCGGCGAATCCGGCTCCGGCAAGTCGGTGACCTCGCTGGCCATCATGGGCCTGCACCGCACCGGCAACGCGCGCAGCCGCCCGCACATCTCGGGCGAGGTCGTGCTCGACGGCGAGGACCTGGTCAGCGCCGACGCCGACCACGTACGCCGGCTGCGCGGCCGCAAGATGGCGATGGTCTTCCAGGACCCGCTGTCGGCGATGCACCCGTACTACTCGGTCGGCAAGCAGATCGTCGAGGCGTACCGGACCCACCACGACGTGGACAAGAAGAAGGCCCGCGCCCGCGCCGTCGAGATGCTCGACCGCGTCGGCATCCCGGAGCCCCACCAGCGCGTGGACGCGTACCCCCACGAGTTCTCCGGCGGCATGCGCCAGCGCGCGATGATCGCGATGGCGCTCGTCAACAACCCCGAACTGCTCATCGCGGACGAGCCGACCACCGCCCTGGACGTCACCGTCCAGGCGCAGATCCTCGACCTGATCCGCGACCTGCAGAAGGAGTTCGGCTCCGCGGTCATCATGATCACGCACGACCTCGGCGTGGTCGCCGAGATGGCCGACGAGATCCTCGTGATGTACGGCGGCCGGTGCGTCGAGCGCGGCACCGCCGAGAAGGTGTTCTACGAACCCCGCCACCCCTATACCTGGGGACTGCTCGGCTCCATGCCGCGCATCGACCGCGACCAGACCGAGCGGCTGATCCCGGTCAAGGGCTCGCCGCCCAGCCTCATCAACATCCCGAGCGGCTGCGCGTTCAACCCCCGGTGCCCCTACGCCGACGTGCCCAAGGGGGGCATCACCCGCACCCAGCGGCCCGAGCTGACCCAGGACGACAGCCGGCACTGGTCCGCCTGCCACATGTCGCAGGAGGAGCGGACCCGGATCTGGACCGAAGAGATTGCGCCGAAGCTGTGACGGACATGAAGAAGGACACCGCCGCCCAGGACCCCGCCGGGGGCCCGGCCGAGGATTCCGCCGAGGGCTCCGCCCGGGGCACCGGGACCGTCACCGAGGCGGAACCGCTGCTGAAGGTGACGGGCCTGGTCAAGCACTTCCCCCTCAGCAAGGGGCTGCTGCGCCGGGAGACCACCGCCGTCAAGGCCGTGGACGGCATCGACTTCGACGTCCGGCGCGGTGAGACCCTCGGCGTGGTCGGCGAGTCCGGCTGCGGCAAGTCGACGATGGGCCGCCTCATCACCCGCCTGCTGGAGCCGAGCAGCGGCCGCATCGAGTTCGAGGGCAAGGACATCACGCACCTCAGCGTGGCGGGCATGCGCCCGCTGCGCCGCGACGTGCAGATGATCTTCCAGGACCCGTACGGCTCGCTGAACCCCCGGCACACGGTCGGCGCCATCGTCTCGGCCCCCTTCAAGCTCCAGGGAGTCACCCCCGAGGGCGGCATCAAGGCGGAGGTGCAGCGGCTGCTGGCCCTCGTCGGCCTGAACCCGGAGCACTACAACCGCTACCCGCACGAGTTCTCGGGCGGCCAGCGCCAGCGCATCGGCATCGCGCGCGCCCTGGCCCTCAAGCCGAAGCTGGTCGTCGCCGACGAGCCCGTCTCCGCGCTCGACGTGTCGATCCAGGCGCAGGTGGTGAACCTGCTGGACGACCTCCAGGAGGAGCTCGGCCTGACGTACGTGATCATCGCGCACGACCTGTCGGTCATCCGGCACGTCTCGGACCGCATCGCGGTGATGTACCTCGGCAAGATCGTGGAGCTGGCCGACCGCAAGTCGCTGTACGAGTCGCCCATGCACCCGTACACGAACGCGCTGCTCTCCGCCGTACCGGTCCCGGACCCGAGGCGGCGCGGCGCGAAGAGCGGCCGCATCCTGCTCAAGGGCGACGTGCCCTCGCCGATCTCCCCGCCGGCCGGATGCCGCTTCCACACGCGGTGCTGGAAGGCGACGGAGCTGTGCGCGAAGCAGGACCCGCCGCTGGTCGCCCTCAAGCCGGGCCACCAGGCGGCCTGCCACCACCCGGAGAACGCCCCCGCCGCGTCTTCCTGACGTCCCCGGCGCCGGGCCGCCCCCCCCCCGGCCGCGCGCCGCGCCGCCCGGGCGGGCCGGCGCCGGAGGATGCCTCCGGCGTCGCGCCGCCGCCCGCCGGAGCCGGTCCGGCGGGCGGGGGCTCCGCGGCGGGCGACAATGGCGGGGTGCTCCACGATCTCTTCCCGCCCGGTATCCAGCACGCCCTGGACCTCGCGGGCATCTTCGTCTTCGCGACCGCCGGCGCCCTCCTCGCGGTCCGCAAGAACTTCGACGTCTTCGGCATCGCCGTCCTCGCCCTCGTCACCGCCCTCGGCGGCGGTCTCCTGCGCGACCTCTGCATCGGCGCCGTCCCGCCCGCCGCCTTCAGCGAACTCAGCTTCTTCGTCACGCCCCTGCTCGCCGCCGCGCTCGTCTTCTTCCTCCACCCCGAGGTCCAGCGCATCAACCGGGCCATCAACGTCTTCGACGCCGCCGGCCTCGGCCTGTTCTGCGTGTCGGGCACCACCAAGGCGTACGAGTACGGCCTGGGACTGACGTCCTCCGCCGCGCTCGGCGTGGCCACGGCCGTCGGCGGCGGCGTGCTGCGCGACGTCCTGGCCAACGAGGTGCCCTCGCTGCTGCGCGACCGCGAGATGTACGCCGTGCCCGCCGTCGTGGGCGCCGCCATGGTGGCCGTCTTCATCAGCTTCGAGGTGCTGAACCCCTTCACGACCGCGCTCGCGACCGTCACCACCTTCGTGCTGCGCCTGCTCGCGATGCAGTACCACTGGCGGGCCCCGCTGGCCTGGAACCGTCGCTCTTCCGTGGCCGAAGAACCGTAGTTCCCCTCCCTCAAACAAAAGCTACCGCTTAGTAGCTTGCCGGTGTACCGTCGTCGGCATGTCTTACGCAGCGGCCCAGGCCTCCATCGGCGACAGCGAATTCGACCGCGACACCACCATCACCGCCCGCGCGGGCGAGCCCGGGGTGTACGACGCGGAGCTGTCCGCCGGCTGGACGATCATCACCGCCGTCAACGGCGGCTATCTGCTGGCCCTGGTCGGCCGGGCCCTCGCGGCGGCCCTGCCGCACCCGGACCCCTTCACCGTCTCCGCCCACTACCTCACCTCCTCCGTGCCCGGCCCCGCCGTGATCCGCACCGAGGTCGTCCGCGTCGGCCGCACCCTCTCCACCGGCCAGGCCTCGCTGTTCCAGTACGACGAGAACGGCGCCGAGATCGAACGCATCCGCGTCCTCGCCTCGTACGGCGACCTCGCCGCCCTCCCCGACACCGTCCACACGGTCGCGCGGCCGCCGGTGATGCCCGCGTACGAGGACTGCCTCGGCGCCGAGGCCGGTCCGGCCCCCATCCCCGGCAGCAACGCCATCGTGGACCGGCTCCGCCTGCGGCTGGACCCGGCGACGGCGGGCTGGGCGGTCGGGGCGCCGTCCGGCAAGGGCGAGATGCGGGCCTGGTTCGAGCTGGCCGACGGCCGCGACGCCGACCCGCTGTCGCTGCTGCTCGCGGTGGACGCACTGCCGCCGACCGCTTTCGACCTCGGCCTGCTCGGCTGGGCCCCCACCGTGGAGCTCACCACGCACATCCGTCACCGCCCGGCCCCGGGACCGCTGCGGGTGGGCATCGTCACCCGCAACCTGGCCGGCGGCTTCCTGGAGGAGGACGCCGAGGTCTGGGACTCCGCCGACCGCCTGGTCGCCCAGTCCCGCCAGCTGGCCCGCGCCCCGCGCTGACCCGAGGGGTCCGGGGGCGCGGCCCCCGGAACCGGCGCCGCCGGGCCGCGGCGGGGACGGCGTGCCCCGCGCACCCCGGGCGGGAGCCGGCGGGGCAGGGGACTCGTAGAATCAAAAAATCATGGCCTACCTCGACCACGCCGCGACCACGCCGATGCTCCCGGAAGCCGCTGCGGCGATGACCGCGCAGTTCGCCGCCACCGGAAACGCGTCCTCCCTGCACGCCGCCGGCCGCCGGGCCCGCCGTACCGTCGAGGAGGCCCGTGAGTCCCTCGCCGAGGCCCTCGGCGCGCGCCCGAGCGAGGTGGTCTTCACCGCGGGCGGCACCGAGGCCGACAACCTCGCCGTCAAGGGCCTCTACTGGGCCCGCCGCGACGCCGACCCGGCCCGCACCCGCGTCCTCGCCAGCCCCGTCGAGCACCACGCCGTCCTGGACGCGGTGCACTGGCTCGCCGAGCACGAGGGGGCCGAGGTCGAGTACCTCCCCGTCGACCGCTACGGCCGCGTGCACCCCGAGGACTTCCGGGCGGCGATCGAGCGGGACCCCGACCACGTCGCCCTCGCCACCGTGATGTGGGCCAACAACGAGATCGGCACCGTCATGCCGGTCCGTGACCTCGCCGCCGTCGCGGGGGAGCACGGCGTACCCCTGCACTCCGACGCCGTCCAGGCCTTCGGGCAGCTCGACGTCCGCTTCGGCGACAGCGGCCTCGCCGCCATGACCGTCAGCGGCCACAAGGTGGGGGGCCCGTACGGGATCGGCGCCCTGCTCCTGGGCCGCGACCAGAGCCCCGTCCCCGTCCTGCACGGCGGCGGCCAGGAGCGGCACGTCCGCTCCGGCACCCTCGACGTGCCGGCCATCGCCGCCTTCGCGGTGGCGGCCGTACTCGCCGCCGAGCGGCGCGAGCGGTTCGCCGCCGAGGTCGGAGCCCTGCGCGACGAGCTGATCGCGGCCGTGCTGGCCGCCGTCCCCGACGCGGTCCTCGGCGGCGACCCCGAGGACCGGCTCCCGGCCAACGCCCACTTCAGCTTCCCCGGCTGCGAGGGCGACTCCCTGCTGCTGCTCCTGGACGCGCAGGGCATCGAGTGCTCCACCGGCTCCGCCTGCACCGCGGGCGTCGCCCAGCCCAGCCACGTCCTGCTGGCGGCGGGCACCGACCCGCTGCTGGCCCGCGGCACCCTGCGGTTCTCCCTCGGCCACACCTCCACGAAGGAGGACGTCGCGGCGGTGGCCGCCGCCATCGGCCCCGCCGTGGAACGGGCCCGCACGGCCGGCCTCAGCTAGATCCGGTACCCGCGGGCTTCACCCAGGGCGGAACGCCGCTCCCTTCCCCCGGGGCCCCGGATCCCTAGGCTGAAGGGGTGAGCACTCATGCGCCCGAAGAGTCCCGCGTCGTCCCCCTGCGCCCGCGCACCTCGCCGCCCCGTCCCGGCGGGCCCGTTCGCGCACCGCAGCGACCGGCGACGGCCTCCCCGGCACCCGCGCCGGGCGAACCGCTGTGGCGCGACCTCGTCGGTGACGTGCTGCGGCGCGAGCGGCTCGCCCAGGAGCGCACGCTGAAGGACGTCGCGGAGGCGGCCCGGATCTCGATGCCGTACCTCTCGGAGGTCGAGCGGGGACGCAAGGAGGCCTCCTCCGAGGTGCTCGCCGCCGCCGCCCGGGCCCTCGGGCTGGGCCTGGCCGACCTGCTCTCCCTCGCCGCGGACGAGCTGGCCCGGTACGACCGGAGCCGGGCGGGCGGGCGCCGTACCGCCCCGACGGCGCGGTACGACTCCCTGTGCCTCGCCGCCTGACCGCACGAGGACCGGTCAGGCGAAGGCGAACCGCCGGCTCAGCACCTCGTCGGCGAGCCCGTAGGCCACGGCCTCCTCGGCGGTGAGGACCTTCTCCCGGTCCATGTCCGCGCGCAGCGCCGCCACGTCGTGGTGCGTGTGCCGGGACAGGACCTCCTCCACCTGTGAGCGGATGCGGACCATCTCCTTGGCGGCGAGGCTGAGGTCGGAGACCGTCCCCTGCCGGCCGTTGCTGGCCGGCTGGCCGAGCAGCACCCGCGCGTGCCGGAGCACGAACCGCCGGCCGGGATCCCCGCCGGCCAGCAGCACCGCCGCGGTGGACGCCGCCTGGCCGACGCAGAACGTGGAGATCGGAGCCTGCACGAACGTCATCGTGTCGTAGATCGCCATCAGCGAAGTGAACGAGCCGCCTGGCGAGTTGAGATAGATCGAGATCTCCCGCTCCGGGTCGGCCGACTCCAGGTGCAGGAGCTGCGCGATGACGACGTTGGCGACCCCGTCGTCGATCTCGGTGCCGATGAAGACGATCCGCTCGTTCAGCAGCCGGCTGAAGACGTCGTAGGACCGCTCGCCCTGCGCGGTGCGCTCGATGACGTAGGGAACCGTGTACGACCCCATGTCACAGCCCCGCCCGTCGGCGCGACGAGGCCGGGCGGATGTCGGCGAGCGACTCCACCACCCGGTCCACGATCCCGTACTCCCGGGCCTGTTCGGCCGTGAACCAGCGGTCCCGGTCGCCGTCCCGCGCGATCGTCTCCTCGCTCTGGCCGGTGTGCTCGGCGGTGATCCGCTCGACGGCCTCCTTGGTGAACCGGAGGTTCTCCGCCTGGATCTCGATGTCCGCGGCGGTGCCGCCGATGCCCGCAGAAGGCTGGTGCATCATGATCCGCGCGTTCGGCAGCGCGAACCGCTTGCCGGGCGCCCCCACGGTCAGCAGGAACTGGCCCATGCTCGCCGCGAACCCCATCGCCAGCGTCGAGACGTCGTTCGGGATCAGCCGCATGGTGTCGTAGATGGCCAGGCCCGCGGTGACCGACCCGCCGGGGCTGTTGACGTACAGGCTGATGTCGGAGCGCGGGTCCTCCGCCGACAGGAGCAGCAGCTGCGCGCACACCCGGTTGGCCGACACGTCGTCGACCTGGGTGCCGAGCAGCACGATCCGCTGGGCGAGCAGCTGCGCCGCGAGATGGTCGTCGAAGGGGCTGGCCGGTGTGCCGCCCTCCTCGGCGCGGGGCGGGAGCGTGATGAGTGGCATCGTCTGTTCTCCTTGTCCGGACGCGGAAACCGTCGCCCCCACTCTTGACCCCGCAAGGCCCGCGGACGCGGTTCCTCTGCCCGCCGCAGATTCGCCAGGAGCAGAGGTGACGCCCGGTCACCACCCTTGCGGCTCCGGGCATTCGCCCCCGTCGGCGCTTCACCCCCTGTGGACGCGCCCCATGGACCACAGAGACGTCGGCCGGGCCGTCGCCGCGATGCCGCGCGTCCTCGGTCCGCACGACACGGAGGACCGGACGGGGCCGGCGGGCCGCCGGAGTGGAACTGCCGGACGGCGGCGGCCCCCGTCGCGCATGACCTGCCGGCCCGGCCGTGGGCGCCGGCCGACCGGGACCGGGTCCGCGGCCAGGCGTGTGGCCGAGGTGCTGCCCGGGGGAGCCGCGTCAGTCCCAGGAGTTGAAGAGCAGCCCGCCCAGGGTGTCGATCTCGTACGCGCGGACCTGGCGCCACTCGGCCGGGGAGAGCGCCGAGGTGTCCACGTCACCGAGGCGCGCGGTCAGCGTCCCCGTGCTCAGGACGGTGAACCCCGCGTCGGTGAAGGCCCCGGACCAGGGCGGCGGGGGCAGGAAGCCGTCCCGGTACCAGTCCCGGCGCCGTCCCGCGAAGGCGATCCAGGGGTGGTGCGCGTGGCACAGGACGACGGCCGGTGCCGCCCCGCCGGTCACGCACCCGGTGTGGAAGGTGCGCGGGTACGCCCGGGCCTCCACCTCGCCCACCGTGCCCCCCGCGGCCCGGGCCGCGGCGTACAGGGCCGCGCGGAAGGCGGACAGCCCGGTCTCCGGGAGCGGGCCGTCCTGCGGGCGGACGAAGCCCGTCGCGCCCGGCGGCAGCGAGAACGCCCGCCGCGCCCCGCCGGAGCGTCCCTCCCCGGAGCGCCTCACTCCGGCAGCTGCGCGCGCACGAGCGCGATGTAGCGGTCCCAGTCCCAGTGCGGGCCGGGATCGGTGTGGTCGGCGCCCGGGACCTCGTTGTGCCCCAGGACGTGCTTGCGGTCCGCCGGTATGCCGTACCGCCGGCAGATGTCGGCGGCCAGCCGGGCCGAGGCCGCGTACATGGCGTCCGTGAAGTCCTGGGGGCGGTCGACGAAGCCCACGTGCTCTATTCCGACGCTGCGCTCGTTCATCCGGCGGTTGGCCGCGTGGAAGGCCACGTCCAGCTCGCGCACCATCTGCTCCACATGCCCGTCCTGACGCACGATGTAGTGCGCCGACGCCTTGTGCCACGGGTTCCTGAAGGCGTCCACCGAGGACTCGAAGCCGCCCTGTGTGACATGGACGACGATCCGGTCCACCCGGTAGTCGTCGGGCCGGTCCGCCAGCCGCCAGTTCGCAGGCGAGGCCGCCGTCCAGCTCGCCCCCGCGTGGTCGAGCTCGCCCTCCTTGCGCGGTTTGGACACCCCCGGCAGCAGCCACCGGGCCCGTCCGATCTCGTCCCGGGCCACCACCCCCGCCGCCGCGAGGACTCCCAGGCCGCCCAGGAGCACCGCCCGCCGCGTCCGGCGCGGCCCCTTCTCCGCCTTTTCGCTCATGTGATCCACCCCCCGCAGCCGATAACGCGCCGTGACTCCGTCCGGTTCCCCGTACCCTGGACGGTGCTATGACTGAGAACCTGCCGCGCACCGCCCGCCCCCTCCGCGTCCTGGCCGCCATGTCCGGCGGTGTGGACTCCGCCGTCGCCGCCGCCCGCGCGGTCGAAGCCGGGCACGACGTCACCGGGGTCCATCTGGCGCTCTCCGCGAACCCCCAGTCCTTCCGGACCGGCGCCCGCGGCTGCTGCACCATCGAGGACTCCCGCGACGCCCGCCGCGCGGCCGACGTCATCGGCATCCCCTTCTACTGCTGGGACCTCGCCGACCGCTTCCGCGAGGACGTCGTCGAGGACTTCATCGCCGAGTACGAGGCCGGCCGCACCCCGAACCCGTGCCTGCGCTGCAACGAGAAGATCAAGTTCGCGGCGCTGCTCGACAAGGCCCTCGCCCTCGGCTTCGACGCGGTCTGCACCGGCCACTACGCCACCGTCGTCGAGAAGGCCGACGGCTCCCGCGAGCTGCACCGCGCCTCCGACATGGCCAAGGACCAGTCGTACGTCCTCGGCGTCCTCGACGAGAAGCAGCTGGCCCACGCCCTCTTCCCGCTCGGCGACACGATCACCACCAAGGACGAGATCCGCGCCGAGGCCGAACGGCGCGGCCTGGCCGTCGCGAAGAAGCCCGACAGCCACGACATCTGCTTCATCGCCGACGGCGACACCCAGGGCTTCCTCGCCCAGCGCCTCGGCAGGGCCGAGGGCGACATCGTCGACGAGACCGGGGCGAAGGTCGGCACCCACGAGGGCGCCTTCGGGTTCACCATCGGCCAGCGCAAGGGCCTGCGCATCGGCCACCCGGCACCCGACGGCAAGCCCCGCTACGTCCTCGACATCTCCCCGGTGAACAACACCGTCACCGTCGGCCCCGTCGAGGCCCTCGACGTCACCGCCCTCACCGCGATCCGCCCCCGCTGGTGCGGCTCCACGCCCGCCGCCCCGGGCACCTACACCGCGCAGCTGCGCGCCCACGGCGGCGAGACCGAGGTCTTCGCCGAGGTCGTGGACGGCGAGCTGCGCGTCTCCTTCACCGAGCCGGTCCGCGGCGTGGCCCCCGGCCAGGCGATCGTCCTCTACGACGGCACCCGCGTGGTCGGCTCCGCGACCATCGCCACGACGACGCGCGCGGCCGCCGCCGTCTGACCCCGGCCGCTCAGACCACCGTCAGGACGATCTTGCCGGTGGTCCGGCCGCGCTCGCCGATCTCGTGGGCCTCCGCGGCCCGCGCCAGCGGCAGCACCGTGTCGACCAGCGGCTTGAGCAGGCCCCGGTCCGCCAGGGCCGCGATCTCCTCGAGCCCCTTCAGGTCGGGCTCCACCAGGACCCAGGACGCGCGCACCCCGTCCGCCGCGGCCGGTACGGAGTCCGGGCCCGGGAGCGAGACCAGGTGGCCACCGGGCCTGAGCACCTTCAGCGAGCGCTCGGCGACCTCGCCGCCCAGGGCGTCCAGGACCACGTCCACGCCGGAGACCGCCTCGGTGAAGTCGCCGGTCCGGTAGTCGACCAGCTCGTCGGCGCCCAGCTCGCGCAGCAGGCCGTGCTTGGCCCCGCTGGCCGTGCCGATCACGTACGCCCCGCGCGCCTTCGCGATCTGGACCGCCAGGTGTCCGACCCCGCCCGCCGCCGCGTGCACCAGCACGCGCTGCCCGGCCGTGACCCCGGCGGTGTCGACCAGCGCCTGCCACGCGGTCAGCGCCGCCAGCGGCAGCGCGGCCGCCTCCACGTGCCCGAGGGAGGCGGGCTTGCGGGCGAAGTGCCGGGCCGGGGCGGCAACGTACTCGGCGTAGCCGCCCGCCTGGCGCGGGAAGCTCGGCATGCCGTACACCTCGTCGCCCGGCCGGTACAGCGTCACGCCCGGGCCCACCGCCTCCACGGTGCCCGAGACGTCCCAGCCGACGATCGGCACCTCGCCCCAGGAGATCAGGGCGCCACTGGCCCGGGTCTTCCAGTCGACGGGGTTCACCCCGGCCGCGTGCACCCGGACCAGGATCTCGCCCAGGCCGGGCTCCGGGCGGTCGACCTCCCGCTCGACCAGGGTCTCGGGGCCGCCCCATCCGTTCACGACGATCGCGCGCATCTCTGTCTTCCTCATTCCACGGGATTACGTCCGGTACCGGGCCTTCCCCGGCGACACGTCCCACACTCGGGCATCCCGGCCCCGTCCGGTATTGGCCGGATGGCCAGGGTGTGACAGGATCCGGCCATGGACAGCGTGCGGAAGACGACGGCGCGGGCCCCGGGCGGCGGACGCACCCACCGGGTCGCGGTGCTCGCCCTGCCGGGCGTACCCCCCTTCGAGCTGGGCATCCCCTCCCGCGTCTTCGGCAGCGCCGTGGACGCCGCCGGGCAGCCCCTGTACGAGGTCACCGTCTGCACCGCCGACGGCGGGCCCGTCCTCAGCGACGCCGGGTTCACGGTCCAGCCCGCCGCCGGGCCGGAGGCCCTGGCCGCCGCCGACACCGTGATCCTCCCGCCCACCCACGCCATGCCCGAGCTGGCCCGCGGCGGACCCCTGCCCCCCGAGGTCACCGCCGCCATCGCCGGGATCCGGCCCGGCACCCGGCTCGTCTCCATCTGCACCGGCTCCTACGTGCTCGCCGCCGCCGGGCTCCTCGACGGCCGCCCCGCCACCACCCACTGGAACCTGGCACCCGAGTTCCGCCGGGCCTACCCCCGCGTCCAGGTCGACGAGGAGGTCCTCTTCGTCGACGACGGCGACGTCCTGACCTCCGCCGGCGTCGCCGCCGGCGTCGACCTGTGCCTGCACCTGGTCCGCCGCGACCACGGCACCGCCGTCGCCAACCGGGCCGCCCGCATGTGCGTCGTACCGCCCTGGCGCGACGGCGGACAGGCCCAGTACATCGACCGCCCCGTCCCCGCACCCACGGCCGCCACCACCACCGCCACCCGCGCCTGGGCCCTGGAGCGCCTCGACGAGCCGATCAGCCTCGCCGAACTCGCCGCCCACGCCCGGATGAGCCTGCGCACCTTCACCCGCCGGTTCCGCGACGAAGTCGGCATGACCCCCGTCCAGTGGCTCACCGGACAGCGCCTGGAGGTCGCCCGCCAGCTGCTGGAGTCCAGCGACCTGCCCGTCGACCTGGTCGCGCACCGCTCCGGCTTCGGCTCCGCCAACTCCCTGCGCCAGCACATGCGCACCGCCTTCGGCGTCTCCCCGATGGCCTACCGGCGCACCTTCGGCCCGCACACCATGACCCCGGAGGTAATCGCCACGGCCGACGCCCGCTGACAGCATCGGGGCAACGGCCGGGACCGCCCGGCCGAACGGACCGGGGAGACCGACATGACCGCGTACGCCATCGCCCACCTGCACCGCCCCACCGTCAACGAGGACGTCCTGCGCTACATCGAGGGGATCCAGGCGACCATGGACCCCTTCGGCGGCCGCTTCCTCGTCCACGGCAAGGAGGTCGAGGTCCTCGAAGGCCCCTTCCCCGGCACGGTCGTCGTCATCGGCTTCCCCGACATCGAGCGGGCCCGCGCCTGGTACGCCTCCGACGCCTACCAGGCCATCCTCGCGCTGCGCACCGACCACATCGCCGGCACCGCCGTCCTGGTCGAAGGGGTCCCCGCCGGCTACGACGCCGCCGGACGGGCCCGCGAGCTCCGCGAGACCGCCGGACTCTGAGCCGCCCCGGGGACGCGGCGGACCGCGGCGACGGCGGGGCCCGGGCGGATGCGAGCATGGGCCGTATGGCTACTCACCTGATCACCGGTGCCGGTTCCGGCATCGGCGCCGCCGTCGCCGCCCGCCTGCACGCCCGCGGCGACGACCTCGTCCTGCTCGCCCGCGACGCCGCCCGCGCCCGGCAGCTCGTCGAGCGCTACCCGGGCGCGCGGACCCTCGTGGGCGACCTGGCGGACCCCGACCGGCTGTCGTGGGCGTTCTCCAAGCAGCCGGTGCCCGAACGGATCGACTCCCTGCTCCACATCGCCGGGATCGTCGACCTCGGACCCGTCGGCGACCTGCGCCCCAAGACCTGGCACCAGCAGCTCAACGTCAACCTCATCGCCCCCGCCGAGGTCACCAGACTGCTGCTGCCCACCCTGCGGGCCTCCAAGGCCACCGTCGTCTTCGTGAACTCCGGCGCCGGACTGCACGCCCACGCCGAGTGGGGGGCCTACGCCGCCTCCAAGCACGGCCTGAAGGCCCTCGCCGACGCGCTGCGCGAGGAGGAGAAGGACAACGGCGTGCGCGTCACCTCCGTCTACCCCGGCCGCACCGCCAGCCCCATGCAGGCCAAGGTCCACTCCCAGGAGGGCAAGGAGTACGACCCCGCGCGCTGGATCGACCCCGAGTCCGTGGCGACGACCATCCTGATGGCCGTCGACCTGCCGCGCGACGCCGAGGTCAACGACGTCTCCGTCAGGCCCGGCCGATGACCGCGGGCGCCACCGGCGTCGGCTCCCTCCCGGGCGGCGACGCCCGCGAGGCCGCCAAGACGGTCACCGGCTCCTTCGAGGACTTCCCGTACCTCCCCGAACTGCCCGCCCGCGGACCCGGCGCGGACATGATCGGCCGCTCCCTGGGGCTGCTCGTCGACCTGTACGCCCACGTCGAGCCCAGCGGCTGGCGGATCAGCGACCGCCCCGGCCGCGACACCCGGCGCGCCCGCTCCTGGCTGGGCGAGGACCTCGACGCCCTCGAGGAGTTCACCCAGGGCTACACGGGCCGGCTGAAGGTCCAGGCCGTCGGCCCGTGGACGCTGGCCACCGCGCTCGAACTGCACGGCGGCGAAGCCGTGCTCCAGGACGCCGGAGCCTGCCGCGACCTCGCCGGATCCCTCGCCGAGGGCCTGCGCGACCACCTGGCCGACGTCCGCAGGCGCGTCCCGGGCGCCGAGATCGTGCTCCAGTACGACGAGCCGTCGCTCACCGCCGTCCTGCTCGGCCGGGTGCGCTCCGCCAGCGGCTACCGCACCTACCGGGCCGTCGACCGGCAGGTGGTCGAGAGCACCCTGCGCGACCTCTTCGCCGTGCACGACGGCGAGGTCGTCGTGCACTCCTGCGCGCCCGACGTCCCCTTCGCGCTGCTGCGCCGGGCCGGCGCCGCGGGAGTGTCGTTCGATTTCTCACTGCTCACCGAGCGCGAGGACGACACCATCGGCGAGGCCGTCGAAGGCGGCCTGAAACTCTTCGTCGGAGTGGTGCCGGGCACCGATGCCCCGTTGTCGGACCCGGGCGGTAGCGTCATGGGTGTCAGGAAGCTCTGGCGCAGGCTGGGACTGGCCCCGGGGACTCTCGCCGAGTCCGTCGTGGTCACCCCGTCGTGCGGTCTGGCGGGCGCCTCGCCCGCGTACGCCCGCGCGGTACAGGCCCACTGCGTCAGGGCGGCGAGGTCGCTCGCCGACAACCCTGAGTGACGGTCGAGGACGGGCCACGGGAGGACACGGCATGGCAGCCGAACAGCAGGACACGGCAGTACCGACGGCGGCGCGCGAGCAGCACCAGCTGCTCGCCGAGCAGATCGAGGAGCACCGCTTCCGGTACTACGTGAACGACGCGCCGGTCGTCAGCGACGCCGAGTTCGACCAGCTGCTGCGCTCGCTGGAGGCCCTGGAGGAGCAGTACCCCGAGCTGCGCACGCCCGACTCGCCCACCCAGAAGGTGGCCGGGGCGTACGAGACCGACTTCGCCTCCGTCGTGCACCGCGAGCGGATGCTCTCCCTCGACAACGCCTTCGACGACGAGGAGCTGTCCGCCTGGGCCGACCGGGTGGCCCGGGACGTGAACACCCCGGACTACCACTACCTGTGCGAGCTCAAGGTGGACGGCCTCGCCGTCAACCTCACCTACGAGAACGGCCGCCTCACCCGCGCCGCCACCCGCGGCGACGGCCGCACCGGCGAGGACATCACGCCCAACGTCCGCACCATCGCCGAGATCCCGGACCGCCTGCGCGGCGACCGGATCCCGGCCCTGGTCGAGATCCGCGGCGAGGTCTACTTCCCGATGGAGAAGTTCGAGGAGCTCAACGCCCGGCTCGTCGCGGCTGACGGCAAGCCCTTCGCCAACCCGCGCAACGCGGCGGCCGGCTCGCTGCGCCAGAAGGACCCCAAGGTCACCGCCACCCGCCCGCTGCACATGGTGGTGCACGGCATCGGAGCCCGTGAGGGCCTGGAGATCGAGCGCCAGTCGCAGGCGTACGAGCTGCTGCGCGAGTGGGGCCTGCCCACCGCCCGCCACAACAAGGTCGTCTCCTCCCTGGGCGAGGTCCGCGCGTTCATCGCCCACTTCGGCGAGAACCGGCACTCGGTGGAGCACGAGATCGACGGCGTCGTGGTCAAGCTCGACGAGATCGCCCTCCAGGGACGGCTGGGCTCCACGGCCCGCGCCCCGCGCTGGGCCATCGCCTGGAAGTACGCCCCCGAAGAGGTCAACACCAAGCTCATCGACATCAAGGTGGGCGTCGGGCGCACCGGCCGCGTCACCCCGTACGCCCAGGTGGAGCCGGTGACGGTGGCCGGCTCCGAGGTGGAGTTCGCGACCCTGCACAACCAGGAGGTCGTCAAGGCCAAGGGCGTCCTCATCGGGGACACCGTCGTCCTGCGCAAGGCGGGCGACGTCATCCCCGAGATCCTCGGTCCGGTGGTGGACCTGCGGGACGGCACCGAGCGCGAGTTCGTCATGCCGGCCGAGTGCCCCGTCTGCGGGACGGAGCTGCGCCCGATGAAGGAGGGCGACATCGACGTCCGGTGCCCCAACGCGCAGACCTGCCCCGCGCAGCTGCGCGAGCGGCTCTTCTACCTGGCCGGCCGCCAGAGCCTGGACATCGAGAACTTCGGCATGGTCGCGGCGGCCGCGCTCACCGGCCCCCTGGAGCCCGCCGAGCCGCCGCTGAGGGACGAGGGCGACCTCTTCGACCTCACCATCGAGCAGCTGCTGCCCATCAGGGCGTACGTCCTCGACCAGGACAGCGGCCTGCCCAAGCGGGACCCGAAGACCGGCGAGGAGAAGATCGTCAGGGTCTTCGCCAACCAGAAGGGCGAACCGAAGAAGAACGCCCTGGCCATGCTGGAGAACATCGCCGCCGCCAAGCAGCGCCCGCTGGCCCGCGTCATCAACGGCCTCTCGATCCGGCACGTCGGACCCGTCGCCGCGGAGGCGCTGGCCCGGGAGTTCCGTTCGATCGAGCGCATCGAGCAGGCCTCCCTCGAGGAACTGACCGCCACCGAGGGCGTCGGCGCGATCATCGCCGCCTCCCTCAAGGAGTGGTTCGCCGTCGACTGGCACCAGGAGATCCTGCGCAAGTGGCGGGCGGCGGGCGTCCGCATGGAGGAGGAGGGTTCCGCCGAGGAGGAGGGGCCGCGCCCGCTGGAGGGCCTGACCGTGGTCGTCACCGGCACCCTGCTGAACCACACCCGCGACGGGGCCAAGGAGGCCCTGCAGAGCCGGGGCGCCAAGGTCACCGGCTCGGTGTCGAAGAAGACCTCCTTCGTCGTCGTCGGCGACAACCCCGGTTCGAAGTACGACAAGGCCGTACAGCTGAAGCTCCCCGTCCTCGACGACGCCGGTTTCGAAGTGCTGCTCGCCCAGGGGCCCGACGCCGCCCGCGAGGCGGCGCTCCCGCCGGAGGGCGGCGCAGGCGCAGGCGCAGGCGAGGGCGAGGGCGAAGCCGGACGGTAACCCCCCGGGGGGAGTCGGCCCGGGACCGGCGGAGGCCAACGGATGCGTGGCGGGCGGCCGTACGGGCGGGCGCACGCCCGGCGCGGTCCCCGGTGGTGAACGGCCGGCGGGAGGCCGGCCGGGCCGCCGTGAGCCGTCGGATCATGGCACGAGTGACGGGGGCCCGGTCCAAACTCACCCGTTCGGCGGATACCGTACTGATGAGGATGGCTGGGCCGTATTCGGGCAACCACCGCCGACCGCTGCCCCTGGGAGCCTCTCCCGTCCTACTGTTGTGGGGTGCGCCCGTCGTGCGCGGCTGCCTGATGCGCTTTCAGCCGTGATGACACGACACCGGGGCCATCACGTGACATCGGCATCGCCGGCTGTGAGAGGGACGGGCATGAAACCCACCGAAAGCGCCGACCCGTCACCTGAATTCGGCGGGGACGTCCCGCCCGTGCGGGCGGGCCGGCTCGGTGTCCTGGGTGCCAGGACACCGGAGACCCGCGCCCCCGGCACCGGAGCGGGGGGACCGGGCGAGGAGGGACGGCGCACCACGCTGGCCCTCGCCCTCGTCGGCCTCGCCGCCGTCGTGCTCGCCGCCGGCATCGCCTCCGCGCTGACCGACCGTCAGGCCCTGTTCCCCGGCGGACCGGTGGGATGGGGGCTCGCCCTGCTCACCGGCATCATCGTCGGCCACCTCGTCGCCCTGGGCCGCGACCGCTGGTGGGGCGGCACCGGATCCGGTGCGGCACTCACCCTCGGGGTGCTCATCCTGTACGGCTGGATCCCCGCCGGACTCGTCTCCCTGGCGGTGGTCTCCCTCGTCGGGGCCGCCCGCCGGCAGCGCTGGCGGCAGGGCCTGCTGCACGGCTCCGTCGACATCCTCGGCATCGGCGCGGGCGCCCTCGTACTGGCCGCCTTCGGTGACGCGCCGAGCGTCGAGAGGCCCTGGACACCCCTGGACTGGGACCTCGGGGCCGCCCCCGAGGTCGCCCTCGTCGCCCTCTCCTACCTGCTGGTGACCCGGATCCTGCTGTGGTTCGCGCTCACCCCGCGCGGCGGCGGGCTGCCCACCGTGGCGCGCACGGCCGTCCTGCGCCAGGCCCTGGTCGCCGCCGCCCTGCTGGGCATCACCCCGCTGATCTGCGTGGTCGCCAGCACCCAGCCGGTGCTGCTGCCGCTCTTCGCCGTACCGCTCATCGCCCTCGACTCCACCCTGTGGATCGCCCGGGCCCGCGCCGAGGAGCAGCTGCGCGACCCGCTGACGGGCCTGCCGAACCGGCAGTGGCTGCTGGAGCGGGCCTGGTCCGCGCTGGACGAGGCCGAACGGTCGGGCACCCGGTCGGCCCTCGTGCTGATCGACCTGGACCGCTTCCGCGCCGTCAACGACACCCTCGGCCACCTCGCGGGGGACCGGCTGCTGCTCCAGATCGCCGAGCGGCTGCGCCAGGCGCTCCCGGCCGAGGCGGAGGCGGCCCGGCTCGGCGGCGACGAGTTCGCCGTACTGCTGCCCGCCACCGACTCCACCACCAGCGCCCAGCGGGTCGCCCGCGGCCTCGTCGCCGAACTCAGCTCCCCGCTGGACCTCGACGGACTCACCCTGGTCCTGGAGGCCAGCGCCGGGCTCGCCGTCTTCCCCGACCACGCGCTCGACGCGGAAGGGCTGCTGCGGCGGGCCGACGTGGCCATGTACCAGGCCAAGCGCGACCGCACCGGCGTCGAGGTCTACGAGTCCAAGCGCGACAGCAACACCCCCGACCGGCTCGGCCTCCTCGGCGACCTCCGCCGCGCCCTCGACGCGGGCGAGGTGGAACTGCACTACCAGCCGAAGGTCCGCTTCGACGGACAGGTCGCGGGGCTGGAGGCGCTGGTCCGCTGGGTGCACCCCGAGCGGGGGCGGGTCTCGCCGGACGAGTTCATCGCCATCGCCGAGACCTCCGGGCTGATGCCGCACCTCACCGAGTACGTCCTGGAGACCGCCCTCGCCCAGGTCGCGCGGTGGCGGGCGCAGGGCCTGAAGGTCCCCGTCGCCGTCAACGTCTCGCCGCGCGACGTCCACACCCCCGGCTTCGCGGGAGCCGTCGCCGCCCGGCTGGCCCGCCACGGGGTCCCGGCGAGCGGGCTCCAGCTGGAGATAACGGAACACGTCCTGCTGGAGGACCCGCAGCGGGCGGCCGACACCATGGCCGGGCTCACCGGCCACGGCGTCAAGATGTCCCTCGACGACTTCGGCACCGGCTACTCCTCGCTGGTGCACCTGCGCCGGCTGCCGGTGAGCGAGCTGAAGATCGACCGCTCGTTCGTGGCCCGGCTCGCCGTGGACGCCCAGGACGCGGAGATCGTCCGCTGCACGGTCGACCTCGCGCACTCCCTGGGCCTGCTGGTCGTCGCCGAGGGCGTGGAGGACGACGAGACCTGGGAGCGCCTGCGGGACCTCGGCTGTGACGCGGTACAGGGCTGGCTGGTCGCCGCCGCCATGCCCCCGCAGGAGGCCACCGCCTGGCTCCTGGCCCGCGGGGAGCGCGGCTGGCGCCGGCCGGCCGACATCACGGCGGAGCTGGCCGCCGCGGCCGCGGCCTCCTCGGAGACCCCGGCCCCGTAGCCCGTGCCGCCGGAGCCCGCCCCGCCCGGTCCCGGTGCGGGGCGGCCCCGCGGGGTGGTGCCGCGCGGTCCGGGCCGGGGGCCTCGGCAAACCGTTTAACGGGTCGGGGGCCCGGCCCCATAGGATTGGGACCGAAACCTACACACTCACCACCCCCAGAGGATCGCTGCATGCCTGGCATCACGCGCGAGGAGGTCGCCCACCTCGCTCGGCTGGCACGTCTGGAACTCAAGGCCGAAGAGCTCGACCACTTCGCCGGACAGCTCGACGACATCATCGGCGCGGTCGCCCGCGTATCCGAGGTCGCCGACCAAGACGTCCCGCCGACCTCCCACCCGCTGCCGCTGACGAACGTCATGCGCGCGGACGAGGTCCGTCCCTCGCTCACCCCCGAGCAGGCGCTTTCCGGTGCTCCCGCCCAGGAGCAGCAGCGTTTCAAGGTGCCGCAGATCCTGGGGGAGGACTAATCACCATGGCTGACACCCACATCATCAAGCTCACGGCCGCCCAGACCGCCGAGAAGATCGCCTCCGGCGAACTCACGGCCGTCGAGGTCACCGAGGCCCACCTCGCGCGCATCGAGGCGACGGACGAGAAGGTCCACGCCTTCCTGTACGTCGACCGCGAGGGCGCCCTCGAGCAGGCCCGCGCCGTGGACGCCCGGCGGGCGGCCGGCGAGAAGCTCGGCCCGCTGGCCGGCGTCCCGCTCGCCCTCAAGGACATCTTCACCACCGTCGGGGTCCCGACGACCGTCGGTTCGAAGATCCTCGAAGGCTGGATCCCGCCCTACGACGCCACCCTGACGCGCAAGCTGAAGGAAGCCGGCGTCGTCATCATCGGCAAGACCAACATGGACGAGTTCGCCATGGGGTCCTCCACCGAGAACAGCGCGTACGGCCCCACCGGCAACCCCTGGGACCTCACCCGGATCCCCGGCGGCTCCGGCGGCGGCTCCGCGGCCGCGCTCGCCGCCTTCCAGGCGCCGCTGGCCATCGGCACGGACACCGGCGGCTCCATCCGCCAGCCCGCCGCCGTCACCGGCACCGTCGGCGTGAAGCCCACGTACGGCGGCGTCTCCCGCTACGGCATGGTGGCCTTCTCCTCCTCGCTGGACCAGGGCGGCCCGTGCGCCCGTACGGTCCTGGACGCGGCCCTCCTCCACGAGGTCATCGCCGGCCACGACCCGCTCGACTCCACCTCCATCGACGCCCCGGTCCCGCCGGTCGTCGAGGCCGCCCGCAACGGCTCCGTCGCCGGCATGCGCGTCGGTGTGGTCAAGCAGTTCGCCGGCGAGGGCTACCAGGCCGGTGTCGTCCAGCGCTTCAACGAGTCGGTGGAGCTCCTCAAGGAGCTCGGTGCCGAGATCGTCGAGCTGGACTGCCCGTCCTTCGACCTCGCGATGGCCGCGTACTACCTGATCGCGCCGTCCGAGGCCTCCTCCAACCTGGCCCGCTTCGACGCCATGCGCTACGGCCTGCGCGTCGGCGACGACGGCACCAGGTCCGCCGAGGACGTCACCGCCCTGACCCGTGAGGCCGGCTTCGGCGACGAGGTCAAGCGCCGCATCATCCTCGGTACGTACGCGCTCAGCTCCGGCTACTACGACGCGTACTACGGCTCCGCCCAGAAGGTCCGCACGCTCATCACGAAGGACTTCGAGAAGTCCTTCGAGCAGGTCGACGTGATCGTCTCCCCGACGACCCCGACCACCGCGTTCGCGATCGGCGAGCGCACCGACGACCCGCTGGCGATGTACCTCGCCGACCTGTGCACCATCCCGACCAACCTGGCCGGCAACTCCGCCATGTCGCTGCCCTGCGGCCTGGCACCGGAGGACGGCCTCCCGGTCGGACTGCAGATCATCGCCCCGGCGATGAAGGACGACCGCCTGTACAAGGTCGGTGCCGCCGTCGAGGCAGCCTTCGTCGAGCGCTGGGGCCACCCGCTGCTTGAGGAGGCTCCGTCGCTGTGAGTTCCAGTGCACTGTCCAAGGCCAAGGGCTTCAAGAAGTCCAAGTCCGGCACCTACCTGTCGATCGGCACCACCGCTTTCGGTGCCATCAGCGTGATCAAGCAGGCCCGCAAGGCCCGCTCCGAGAACGACACGCTGAAGCTGGTCGACGCCGTTGTGTCCGCCGCCGCCATCGTCACCGGCCTCGCGATCCTGTACCGCGAGCTGAAGCGCCTCGGCGACGACGACGTCCTGCTGGGCTGAGAGGGAAAGTTTCACCGTGACCACCTTCACCGAACTGCTGTCGTACGAGGACGCCCTCGCGTCGTACGACCCCGTCATGGGCCTCGAGGTCCATGTCGAGCTCGGCACCAGGACCAAGATGTTCTGCGGCTGCTCCACCGAGCTGGGCGCCGAGCCCAACTCGCAGACCTGCCCGACCTGTCTGGGTCTGCCGGGCTCGCTCCCGGTCGTCAACGCGATCGGCGTCGAGTCCGCCGTCAAGATCGGCCTCGCGCTGAACTGCGAGATCGCCGAGTGGTGCCGCTTCGCCCGGAAGAACTACTTCTATCCGGACATGCCGAAGAACTTCCAGACCTCCCAGTACGACGAGCCCATCGCCTTCAACGGCTACCTGGACGTCCAGCTGGAGGACGGCGAGGTCTTCCGCGTGGAGATCGAGCGCGCCCACATGGAGGAGGACACCGGCAAGTCGCTGCACGTCGGCGGCGCCACCGGCCGCATCCACGGCGCGTCCCACTCCCTGCTGGACTACAACCGCGCCGGCATCCCGCTCATCGAGATCGTCACCAAGCCCATCGAGGGCGCCGGAGCGCGCGCCCCCGAGGTCGCCAAGGCGTACGTGGCCGAACTGCGCGAGGTCATCAAGGCGCTCGGCGTCTCCGAGGCCCGCATGGACAAGGGCCAGATGCGCTGCGACGTCAACCTGTCGCTGCGCCCCGGCCCGGAGGCCCCCTTCGGCACCCGCTCGGAGACGAAGAACGTCAACTCGCTGCGCTCCGTCGAGCGCGCGGCCCGCTTCGAGATCCAGCGCCACGCGGCGGTGCTCTCGTCGGGCGGCTCGATCGTGCAGGAGACCCGGCACTTCCACGAGGAGGACGGCTCCACCACGGCCGGCCGCATCAAGGACAACGCCGAGGACTACCGCTACTTCCCCGAGCCGGACCTGGTTCCCGTCGCCCCGGCCCGTGCCTGGGTGGAGGAGCTGCGCGCCGGGCTGCCGGAGATGCCGCGCGTGCGCCGCAACCGGCTCCGCGAGGAGTGGGGCGTCAGCGAGCACGACATGCAGTCCATCCTCAACGCGGGCGCCGTGGACTCCATCGTCGCCACCATCGAGGAGGGCGCCGACTCCGCCGCCGCCCGCAAGTGGTGGATGGGCGAACTGGCCCGCAACGCCAACGAGCAGGGCGTGTCGGTCGACGAGCTGCCGATCACCCCGGCCCAGGTGGCGCGCATCGCGGCCCTGGTCGCGGCCGGCGACCTGAACGACAAGCTGGCCCGGCAGGTCATCGAGGGCGTCCTCGCGGGCGAGGGCACCCCGGACGAGGTCGTCGACAAGCGCGGCCTGAAGGTCGTCTCGGACGAGGGCGCGCTCGGCGCGGCCGTGGACGAGGCCATCGCGGGCAACGCGGCCATCGCCGACAAGATCCGCGGCGGCAAGGTCGCCGCCGTCGGCGCCCTGGTCGGCGCGGTCATGAAGACCACCCGCGGCCAGGCCGACGCGGCCCGCGTCAAGGAACTCATCCTGGAGCGCCTCGGCGTCGAGGGCTGAGAGCCCGGCTCCTGACGGAGGCCCCGCACCGGATCCCCGGTGCGGGGCCTCCGCCGTTCCCGTCCGGGCGGGGGCGTGTCCGGATGTGACGGGGAATCGTCATTGCCGCCATGCGGGGGCCACGTGAGGATGGGGTCATGCCCCCTTCGCACCGGGTCGTCATCGCGGTCTTCCCCGATGTCGACCTCCTCGACGTCACCGGTCCGGCCGAGGTCTTCGCCCTGGCCAACCGGGAGACCGGCGGGCGGGCCGGTTACGAGGTCGTCCTCGCGGGGCCGGACGCCGGACCGGTGCGGACCTCGGCCGGGGTGCGGCTGCTCGCGGACCGCGCCTTCGGTGAGGTCGGCGAGCGGGTGGACACCCTGCTCGTGCCCGGCGCGGTCGACGTGACCGGCGCCGGGCCCGTCGCCCGGATCGACGAAGCCGTCGTGGCGTGGGTGCGGGAGACCGCCCCGCACGCCCGGCGGGTGGCGTCGGTGTGCGTGGGCGCGCACGTGCTGGCGGCGGCCGGGCTGCTGGACGGGCGGACGGCGACCACCCACTGGTCGACCGCCGCCCAGCTGGCGGCCGAACACCCGGAGGTCGTGGTCGATCCCGATCCGATCTTCGTACGCACCGACCACGGCCGGCTGTGGACCGGGGCGGGGATCAGCGCCTGTCTGGACCTGGCGCTGGCCCTCGTCGCCGAGGACCTGGGCGAGCAGACCGCGCTGGCGGTGGCGCGGCAGCTGGTGATGTACCTCAAGCGGCAGGGCGGACAGAGCCAGTTCTCGGTGCCGCTCAGCCGGCCGGCCGCCGGACGGCGGGACATCGACGAGCTGCGCGTGTGGATCGCCGACCACCTCGACGCGGACCTGTCCGCACCGGCCCTCGCGGCCCGGATGTGCCTGAGCGAGCGGCACTTCGCCCGCGTCTTCGCGCAGGAGACCGGGACCAGTCCCGCGGCCTACGTGGAAGCCGCCCGCGTCGAGGCGGCCCGGCGCGTCCTGGAGACCACGGACAGCCCGCTCGACCAGGTCGCGGCGGCCGCCGGTCTCGGCTCGGCGGAGACCCTGCACCGGGCCTTCCGCCGGCAGCTCGCCACGACCCCGGCGGCCTACCGCCGCCGGTTCCGCACCCGGGCCGGCTGACCGGCACCCGTCGGTCCGAGGCGTCGTGGACGCCGGGCTCCGCGGAGTTCGAGCAGTCCGAGGAACAGGGCCCGGGCTCCGCGCTGCCGTCATCCGTCCCCTTCATCCCCCTATGAAAGGTTTTCCGATCGTGAGCACGCACACGAACACCAGCGCCAGCACGAACACCAGCGCGAGCACGGGCACGGCTTCCACGACCCTGCGCACCCTGAGCGGACTGGACGGGCGGCCGCCCCGGCTGGCTGACTCGGCCCTGGTGATGATCGACTTCCAGAACACCTACCGCACGGGCGTGATGGCCCTGGACGGCGCGGAGGAGGCGCTCGCGGAGGGAGCCCGGCTGCTGGAGCGCGCCCGCGCCGCCGGCGCCCCCGTCGTCCACGTCGTCAACGACGGCGGCGAGGGCACCCCGTACGACATCCGTGCCCACATCGGCGCCATCAGCGACGAGGTCGCCCCGGCCGAGGGCGAGCCGGTGGTGGTCAAGCGCTTTCCGAACGCCTTCCACGCCACCGCACTGGAGGAGACCCTGAACGGGCTCGGCTTCGGCGCGGACAGCGGCAAGGACCTGGTGCTGGCCGGGTTCATGACGCACATGTGCGTCACCTTCACCGCCGAGGGCGCCTTCCACCTGGGCTACCGGCCCACGGTGGTCGCCGGGGCCACCGCCACCCGCGCCCTGACCGCCCCGGACGGCACCCTCGTGCCCGCGCGGGCTCTCCGGACGGCCGCGCTGACCACGGTCACCGACCTCTTCGGCCTGGTGGTGCCGGGGGCGGACGACCTTCCGTAGCGACCGCGACGGGAGGCCCCGAGCACCCGGCGCAACGGGCCTCCCCGGTGGCGCGGTTCCTCAGCGGGCGTCCGGCGCGCGGAGGAAGGCCAGGCGGGCCGGCTTCGCCGGGAGGCGGACCTCGGGCAGGTCGATCTCCGGCAGTACGACCTCGGGGCCGAGCACGAACCCGGTCCGCTCCAGCAGTCCGATGGCCTTGGCGTTGCGGGCGTCCGGCTCGGCGACGACGCGCCGGGCGGCGGGGTCGGAGAACACGTACCCGATGAAGGCCGTCATCAGGGCCCCGGTGAAACCGTGCCGGACGGGCCCCTGGCTGGGGGCGATCAACAGGTGCACGCCGACGTCCCCGGGCCGGACCTCGTAGCACTCGCCGACCCGGTCCTCGGCGCAGTCGTACGTCTGGAAGAGCGCGACCGGCTCGCCGTCGCGGGCGACCATGAACGCGTGGTGGGTGGTGCGGCGGTCGATGTCCTCGTAGATCTCCTGGACCAGTTCGCGGCCGGCGCCGCCCATGCCCCAGAAGCGCGCCCGCTCCTCGGTGACCCAGCGGTGGATCAGCGCGGAGTCGGCGGCGGGGTCGACGGGGGTGAGGGTGACCGTCCCGAAGCCCTCGACGTGCTGGGTGTGGACGGGCTGACGGGTGGAGGCGGGGGCGGAGCCGGTGTTCATGCGGATTCCTTGGTGAGGCGGGACCAGTCGGTGACGACGGGTACGAGTGCGCAGCGTGCCCAGAGGGGCAGCTGGTCGCGGTGGTGGGGGGAGCCGGGGACGCCGTCCGCGCCCAGCGGGACCGCCCACAGGCTGTCCTCGCGGCGTGCCAGGTCCCAGACGTAGCGCGCGGCCGAGGCGCGGGCGGCACGGTCGGTGAAACCGGGTACGGAGGACGTGGCGTTGACGCAGTCGTGGTCGCCGCCCAGCCCCGGCCACTCGGCGTCCGGGTCCGGCAGCGCCGACCAGGGGGCGAGGACGTGGGACCGGCCCCAGGGGGTCTCGGGGACGGCGGCGGCCGTCTCCTCCAGGGCCGCGCGCACGTGCGCGGCGCGGTCGAGCCCGGGGAGGAGGGTGGTGGTCAACAGCCCCTCCAGCGCGTAACCGACGCGGGGCAGGAGGTGCAGCCAGGGGTGGAAGACCTCCGGTCCGGAGGGGGCCGGTGCCAGGCCGGCGAAGACGGGGTCGGCGGTGAAACGGCGTACGGTCGCGGCGCGGAAGGCCGCGAAGACGGCGGCGTCGGTGCTGTCGGCGTCCATGCGCCGGTCCCAGGCGAGGAGCCGTTCGCGGAGCCGGCGGGCCCCGGGGGAGAGGCCGTCCAGGGCCGGCAGCAGCGCCAGCAGCGGTGCGGCGGAGGCCAGGTAGGTGTCACCGTGCACGCCGGCCATGGCCTCCGGGGACCAGTCCGCCGAGCCGCTGAGCAGCTCCCGGATGCGGTCGGCGCGGTGCGGCGGCGCGAACTCCACACCGAGGGGGGAGGCGATCCCGCGCGCGTTCGCCATCACCGCGAAGCCCTGTACCGGTTCGGCGGGGGCGGGCGCCCAGCCCCGCCAGGCGTGCCGGGCGTCCCAGGCGGGCACCGGCCGGAGCCGGTTGGCGCCGTCGCGCAACGGCACGGCCCCCGCGACGCGGTGCAGCAGGCCGCCCTCGGAGTCGGCGGCGTGGACGACGTTGACCGGCTCGGCCCAGCCGTCGAGGGCGCGGTCGACGTCGGCGACGGTGCGGGCGCGCAGCAGGGCGGGCAGCGCGGCGAAGCCGAGGTCCCGGCGGACGCGGGGCGGGTAGCGCAGGGAGAGGGCGTCGGCGCCGTCGGGGACCAGGCCGGGGGCGTCCTCGCGGACGACGACCGGCCCGCGCGCGGTCTCCAGGACCTCCACCTCGACGTCGGCGGCGCCGGCCACGGAGAGGGTCTCGGTGTGGCGGGCGACCGGCTCCCACGTGCCGTCGGGGCCCAGCGCCTCCAGGCCGTCGCCGGCGGGCCGCAGCCGTTCGGCGTAGAGGTCCTGGTAGTCGGCCATGGCGTTGGTGATGGCCCAGGCGACGCCGCCGGTGTGGCCGAAGTGGGCGAGGCCGGGGACGCCGGGGACGGCGAGGCCGAGCACGTCGTACTCGGGGCAGGAGATGCGTATCTGCTGGTAGACGCCCGGGTCCTCGATGAACCGGTGCGGGTCGCCCGCGATGATCGCCGCGCCGGTGGCGGTCCGGTCGCCGGGGACCAGCCAGCCGTTGCTGCCGGCGGTGCCGGGCCCGTCCGTCGCGAAGAGGGTGGCGGCGCCCTCGCCGAGGGCGCGGGCGACGCGCTCGCGCCAGAGCTTGGTGGCGAATCCCGCGAAGAGGACGTGGGTGGCGATCCAGACGGACAGCGGGACCCAGGGCTCCCAGGGGACCGGTGTGTGACCGGTGCGGGCGAAGCGGTCGTCCCGGGCGGCGCCCTCGGCGAGCCCGGAGTTGACGCCGTCGACGTAGGCGCCGAGCCAGGCGGCGGTCGCGGGGTCGAGTGCCTCGTGGCAGCGCCGGGCGGTGTCGTCGAGGCGGGCCTGGCGGGCGAAGCGGTCCCAGGCGACGCAGTCGGCGCCGAGGAACGCGGCGCTGGAACCCTGCGCGCGGTGGCGTTCGACCTCGAGCTGCCAGGCCCGGTCGAGGGCGGTGACGCGGCCCTGTGCGTAGGAGAGGCGGATCGGGTCGGAGGCCCGCAGGTGCGGGATGCCCCAGCTGTCGCGGTAGACCTCGTGGGCCCCTGTAGTCACACTGCTCACACTCTTCCCCGGGTTCCTTAGGTTAGGCTGGCCTAACTATAAGGGCGGGGAGAAGGGGACGGGCATGGCGGTCGGCAAGGGCTGGGAGGGCGTGGTCCTCAAACTGCTGCGCGGCAAGGACTTCACCTTCACGGTCACGGGGGCGGAGGACGTCACGGAGCACTTCCGCAGGGTCCGCTTCGACGACGGCGGGCTGCTGGCGGCCGTCGGCGACTCCCTGCACCCGACCATGTGGGTCCGGGTCTGGTTCCCGGGCGGCGGCCGTCCGCACCAGCGGGCCTACACCCTGGTGGACCCCGATCCGGCCACCGGCACCTTCGCCTTCGAGTTCGCCCTGCACGACGGGCGGGCCAGCCGGTGGGCGCGCTCGGCCGCGCCGGGGGACACCCTGGAGGCGACCGTCCAGGGCACCGGCTTCACGGCGCCGGACCCCGAGCCGCAGCGGCTCCTGGTGATCGGCGACCCGGCCTCCCTCCCGGCCGTC
The DNA here is from genome assembly GCF_055575515.1 of Streptomyces sp. NPDC034086. Lineage (NCBI taxonomy): Bacteria > Bacillati > Actinomycetota > Actinomycetes > Kitasatosporales > Streptomycetaceae > Streptomyces > Streptomyces sp. NPDC034086. The sequence goes on from NZ_JBVISM010000002.1 coordinate 761,336, forward strand.
AACTCCCTCCTGGACGCCTACCCGCACACCCCGGCCACCCTCTGGCTCGAGACCCAGCACGCCTCCGACGCGCGGCTGCCCGTACGCGCCGACGCGGGCCGGCACGACGTCCGGCGGGTGGCGCGGGGCGGTTCGGCGCTGGCCGGGCGGGTGAGGGCCGAACTGCCGGAGCTGCTGGGCCCGGACCGGGCCTCCGCGTACGTCTGGCTGGCCTGCGACACGGCGACCACCCGGAGCCTGACGGCGTACCTGAGGAAGGACCTGGGCCTGCCGAAGCAGCGCGTGAACAGCCTGGGGTACTGGCGCGCGGACTGAGGCCCGCGACTACGCCCCGACCGTGCCGTCGACGGCCTCGCGGAGGAGGTCGGCGTGGCCGTTGTGGCGGGCGTACTCGTGGATCATGTGCAGCATCACGAGGCGCAGCGAGGCCTCCTGCTCCCACGTGGTGACGTACGCCGTCACCTCCAGGGACCCGGCGGCCGCCTCGACGGCACGGGAGTGCTCCACCTCCGCCTCCCAGGCGGCGAACGCCTCGGCGCGGGTGGCCCCTTCGGCGTCGTACGCGGCCTGGAAGTCATGGTCGTCGGACCACAGGTGGGGGACGTCCGCGCCCCCGATCGTGCGCCGGAACCACTGGCGTTCCACCTCGGCCATGTGCCGGACCAGGCCCAGCAGCGACAGGGCGGAGGGCGGTGAGGCCCGGCGGCGCAGCTCCTCGTCACCGAGGCCCTCGCACTTCAGGGCGAGGGTGGCCCGGTGGTAGTCCAGGTAGGCGCGCAGGGTCTCGCGCTCCCCGCCGGTCAGGGGCGGCCCGACGCGTTCTGTGTTCGGCATGCACTGATCCTCTCCCGCCGCCGGGCCCGCGGGGAAGGCCCCCGCCCGGCGGCGCACGCTCCGCGAGGCGCCCCGGAAGCGGCGCGGGGGCGGGACGGGGCGGCACGCGGCCGGGGTCAGGCTCCGTCACCCCGCCACACGTACGGGGTCGTCACGCCGAGGACGCCGAAGCCCAGGCGTTCCAGGATCGGGCGGCTGTCGTCCGAGGCGTCCACCTGGAGGTAGGGGATGTCCCGGGCGGCCGCCACGCGCGCGCGGTGGGCCACCAGCAGGCGGTAGACGCCGCGGCCGCGCCACCGCGGGTCCGTGCCGCCGCCCCACAGGCCGGCGAAGGCGCAGCCCGGCCGCATCTCCATCCGCGCCGCGCTGACCGGGACGTCCCCGGCCATCGCCACGACGGCCTCGATGGTGTCCGGTTCGTCCCGCAGCCGGCTGAGCACCTGCTCCCGGATCCGGGGCCGCTCGGTGCCGAAGGCCCGGTGGTGGACCGCCATCATCAGGTCCACCCCGGCCTCGTCCGTCACCACCCGCAGGGTGATCCCCTCCGGCGGCTCCACCGGCAGGGCGGCCAGCTCGGCCGTCCGCCCCACCAGCAGGGTCTCCGGCGGCTCCGGTACGAACCCCGCCGCGCGCAGCCGGTCCCCGAGGTCGGCCGGGCGGTCGTGGGAGTACAGCTTCCACTCGAACTCCGGACCGCCCCCGGCCTCCCCGCGCGCCGCGAAGTGCGCCACCTGCGCCGCGATCTCCGCGTCCGCCGTGTCCCCGTCGAGGTCCGACCAGAGCACGCCGTTCCAGCCGGGCCCGGGCACGGTCTGGCGTACGACCGCGCCCACCCGCTCCACCCGCGCGTGCGGGGCGTCGGGCCGCGCGTCGCGCCGCATCTGCGCGTCGTAGCGGTCGCGCACCGCCATCAGTTCATCGGAGTTCATCTTCATGGGATGAGCTGACCAGTGCCGGGGCGGGCGTACAACTGCATTAACCTCGGCCCGTGAACGACGACTCCGCCATCTACACCGGCAAGGCCACCCCCGACGCCGCCGCCGACCGGGGCTGGCTCCTCGGCCACTTCAAGAGCGCCGGCGATCCCCGCCACAGCGAGGACGTCGAGATCAAGTGGGGGGTCCATCCCAAGGGGGACGAACGCGAGCGGTGGGTGACCGGCGAACGGCGCACCGCCCTCCAGGTGCTGATCAGCGGCCGGTTCCGGCTGGAGTTCCCCGGCCGCACCGTGGTCCTCGCCGAGCAGGGGGACTACGTGGTCTGGGGGCGCGGGGTCGACCACTCCTGGTACGCCGAGGAGGACACGGTGGTCCTCACCGTGCGCTGGCCCTCGCTCCCCGGCTACCGGGCCGACGAGCCGTCCACCCCCGAGCGCCACTGACCGGGGTCCCGCACCTCCCCCGGTCTGTGACGATGCACACGAAACCAGCCAACGATCACGAAAGGCTGGAATCGTGTCGATCCAGGTGTATACCACCCTGGCCGCGACGGGACTGCGCGGCCGAACCTTCACAAGTTCACGCGTTCACGAGTTCTTTGCGCCGGGCTGCCTCCCGCTGAAGATCCGAACCACCAGGGAGCACGTCCGTTGGCAGCAATCGCACGGTGGTGCCTGCGGCACCGACTCGTCACCGTCCTGATCTGGCTGCTCGCCCTCGGCGGGACCGCCGCGGGCGCCGGGGCCGCCGGGACCGCGTTCTCCAACGACTACGAAGTCCCGGGCACGGAGTCCGCCAAGGCCCACGCCCTGCTGCGCGAGGGCTTCCGCGACCAGGGCGGCGACACCGACACCATCGTGTGGCGGGCCCCCGACCACCGGACGGCACGCGCCCCGGACGTGGAGCAGCGCATGACCCGGGCCCTGGACGCCGTCGCCGCCCTGCCCGGAGTGGCCTCGGTCGCGAGCCCCTACGCACCCGGCCCCGCAGGCGCCGCGCAGATCAGCCGCGACGGACGCACCGCCTACGCGGTGGTCACCTTCGACCGGCAGGCCGACTCCGTACCCCGGGCCCAGGCCAAGGCCGTCGTGGACACCGCGAAGAACGCGGCCACCCGGGCGGACGGCCTCCAGGTCGAACTCGGCGGCCGCGCCATCGGCCTGACCGAGGCGCCCAGCGCCCACCTCGCCGAGGTCATCGGCGTGGGCATCGCCGCCGTCGTCCTCTTCCTCGCTTTCGGCTCCCTCGCCGCGAGCCTGCTGCCCCTCGCGACCGCACTCGTCAGCGTCGGCAGCGCCTACTTCGGCATCACCCTGCTCGGGCACGCCATGCCCGTCGCCGACTTCGCCCCGATGCTCGGCACCCTCGTCGGCCTCGGCGTCGGCATCGACTACGCCCTGTTCATCGTCACCCGGCACCGCAAGGGCCTGGCGCGGGGGCTCACCGTCGAGGAAGCCGCCGCGGACGCCGTCGCCACCACGGGCCGGGCCGTCGTCTTCGCCGGGGCCACCGTCTGCATCGCCCTGCTCGGCATGCTGGTGCTGCGGCTGAACTTCCTCGACGGGGTCGCCGTCGCCGCGTCCCTCACCGTCGTCCTGACGGTCGCCGCCTCCGTCACCCTGCTGCCCGCCCTCCTCTCGTACATCGGCATGCGGGCCCTCTCGCGCCGCGAACGGCGCTGGCTCGCCGCCCAGGGGCCCCGGCCCCAGCCGCCCACCGGGTTCGCCGCCCGCTGGTCGGCCTTCGTGGAGCGCCACCCCACCCTGCTGGGGGCGGTCGCGACCCTGGTGATGGCGGTGCTGGCGCTGCCGGCCCTCTCGCTCCACCTCGGCACCTCCGACCAGGGCAACAACCCGGCCGCCTCCACCACCCGCAAGGCCTACGACCTGCTCGCGGACGGGTTCGGGCCCGGTACGAACGGCCCGCTCAGCGTCGTCGCCCGGCTCGACGGCGCCGGGGACCGCATAGCCGTCGAGCGGCTGACGGAAGCCCTGCGCACCACCGGAGGAGTCGCCTCCGCCGGCCCGGCCGTCTTCAACCGCAGCGGCGACACCGCCGTCCTCACCGTCGTACCGGACTCCGCCCCCCAAGCCCGCGCCACGAGCGAGCTGGTCGACACCCTGCGCCGGGACGTCATCCCGCGCGCCGGGCGCGGCAGCACCATGGACGTCCACGTCGGCGGGGTCACGGCCGGCTACGACGACTTCGCCGAGGTGATCGTCGGCAAGCTGCCGCTCTTCGTGGGGGTGGTCATCGCCCTCGGCTGCGTCCTGCTGCTGCTCGCCTTCCGGTCCATCGGCATCCCGCTCAAGGCCGCCGCCATGAACGTCGCCGCCGTCGCCTCCTCCTTCGGCGTCGTCGTCGTGGTCTTCCAGTGGGGCTGGGGGAGCGAACGGCTGGGCCTGGGCAGCGCCGGGCCGATCGAGCCCTTCCTGCCGGTGATCATGGTGTCGGTGCTCTTCGGCCTGTCCATGGACTACCAGGTCTTCCTGGTCAGCCGCATGTACGAGGAGTGGCTGGAGACCGGCGACAACCGGCGGGCCGTCCGTGTGGGCCTCGCCGAGACCAGCCGGGTGATCAACTCGGCGGCCGTCATCATGATCTCCGTCTTCCTGGCCTTCGTGCTCAGCGGTGACCGGCTCATCGCGATGTTCGGCATCGCGCTCGCCGCCGCCGTCGCGCTCGACGCCTTCGTCCTGCGCACCCTGCTCGTCCCGGCGCTCATGCACCTGCTCGGCGGCGCCAACTGGTGGATCCCCGCATGGCTGGACCGCCGGCTGCCCCGCATCAGCATCGAGCCGCCGGAACGCGCCGCTCCCCGTGCGACACTTCCGTCGCAGCGGCCGGAGGCGGACCACGCCGAACCGGCCCGCCCGTCCCGCTGACCGGTCACGAGCCGTAAGGAAGCACAGATGTTCGCGAGAGAACTGGCCGACGACGCCCAGCTGTTCCCGCTGGAGGTATGGCACGCCGAGGAGTTCCTGGCGCACATGGACCGGGGCCGCGCGTTCATCGGCCGGTACATCGGCCTCCCGGACCGCGTCACCGACCTCGCATCGGCGCGGCACCTGCTCGGCTCCAAGGCGGAGGAGGCCGCCAGGGACGGCGCCCGCCTCTACGGCATCCGCCTCGGCGGCACCCTCGTCGGCGGGGTCCTCTTCCGGGAATTCGACGCCGCCGCCGGCAACTGCGAGGTCGGCTGCTGGCTGGAGCCCGCCGCGGCCGGGCGGGGCCTGGTCGGCACGGCCTGCCGCATCCTGATCGACTGGGCCTTCGAGGTGCGCGGCATGCACCGCGTGGAATGGCACGTGGCCTCCGGCAACGAGAAGAGCATCGCCCTCGCCGAACGCCTCGGACTGACCCGCGACGGCGTCATGCGGCAGAACCACCTCCACCGGGGCGTCCGCCAGGACACCGAGGTCTGGGCCGTCCTCGCCCCCGAATGGGCCGCCGCCCGCCCCGCCTAGGCCGCCGCCCGCCCGGCCTAGCCGCCGGCGCCGTGTCCGCCGTCCTCTCAGGAACCTCTCAGAAACGCCGCCTACGGTGCCCGGCATGGACACCACCAAGACCCCCACCCCGACGGCCGCCCCCGGCGCGGACACCGCCGAGGACAAGGCGACCCCCGCCACCCCGGACGAGGCGGCCACCGCCGGGACGCCGGCCGCCGGGCCCGCCGCCGGCCTCGACGGCACGCCGTCCGACACCGCCGGGGACGCCGCCACCGCCCAGGACGCCGAGGACGAGGCGGCCGAGGACGAGGACGGCGACGACACCGGCGAGGACGTCCCCGAGCGGAGCACCGGCGTAGGGGCGGCCGCATCCGCGGTCGTCGCCGCCGGCCTGGGCCTCGTCGCCCTCAGCGGCAGTTGGGTGTCCCGCGTCGCGGCCGAGCGCCAGACGCTGATCGGCCAGATCGAATCGGTGAGCGCGACCACCGCCAAGGAGAAGATCGCCGCCCTGTACGGCGACGCCTGGCACATGACCGCCGTCGTCAACGGCGTCCTGTCCACCCTCGCCCTCCTCGTCGCCGTCCTCGTCCTCGCCGGCCCGGCCTTCGGCGCCCCCGGCCGGGTCCACCCCGCCTGGGTCCGCTCCGTCTCCTGGGCCGCCGTCGCCCTGGGCCTCATCGGGGTCCTGCTCTTCGGCCTCATGTACTTCGACCTGCTCTTCCCGCTCCCCACGGCCGCCCAGTAGGCACTGTCCTACGGAATCTCCCTCCCGGTCTTAGGCCGCCCCAGGCCTCCTCAGGGGCACCGGGCCCCGGCCTAAGGACCCCGGCACCGCACAGATGCGGCATCAGCCCCATGTGCCGCACCCCTCTGGGACGCGAATCTCGGACCACACCGAACGAGGTGCCCGAGAAGAGCGACCAGGGAGACGAGATGTTCGAGTACGAGATCGCCACCGCCCGCCGCGCCGACCTCATCCGCGAGGCCGACCGGTACCGGATCGCCCAGGAGGCCAAGAAGGCCTCCCGCGCCTCCTCCGGGGGCCAGGAATCCGAGAGGCCGGTGAGACGGCACCGCGGTCTCTTCACCCGCGCCGCCTGACCCGCGCCGCGGGACCGCCGGGGACGGCCCGAGATGACGCACGCACCGATAACGACTGCCGCCGGACCGGACCCGTGTGCGATGCTCGGCGGCGTGGAGACCAGATCTGTCAGCCCGGTGTTCGTCGGCCGAGCCGACGAACTGGCCGTACTCGTCGACGCCCTGGCGCGTGCCGCCGGCCAGGAGCCGCAGGCCCTGCTCATCGGGGGAGAGGCCGGGGTCGGCAAGACCCGCCTGACCGAGGAGTTCCTCACGGAGGCCGCCCGCCGCGGCGCCGTGGTGGCCGTCGGCGGCTGTGTGGAGATCGGGGCGGAGGGACTTCCCTTCGCCCCCTTCTCCACCGCCCTGCGCACCCTCCTGCGCCTGCTCCCCGACGAACTGGCGGAAGCCGCCGCCGGCCAGGAGGACGAACTGGCCCGGATCCTCCCCGAACTCGGCGAGACCCCGCGGGGCCCCCACGACGAGGAGAGCACCGCCCGGCTCTTCGAACTGACCGCCAGGATGCTGGAACGGCTCGCGGCCGACCGCACCGTCGTCCTCGTCCTGGAAGACCTGCACTGGGCGGACACCTCCACCCGGCACCTCCTCGCCTACCTCTTCCGCACGCTCGGCCGGGGCCGGCTCGTCCTCGTCGCGACCTACCGCGCCGACGACGTCCACCGCCGCCACCCGCTGCGCCCGCTCCTCGCCGAACTCGACCGGCTCCGCACCGTCCAGCGCATCGAACTGCCCCGCTTCAACCGGGCCGAGGTGCGCCGCCAGCTCGCCGGGATCCTCGCCTCGCAGCCGGAGGAGAGCTTCGTCGACTCCGTCTTCGACCGCTCCGACGGCAACGCCTTCTTCGTCGAGGAACTCGTCGCCTCCCGGGAGAGCGGATGCCGCACCGGGCTCACCGAATCCCTTCGCGACCTCCTGCTCGTCCGCGTCGAGGTACTGCCCGACGCCGCCCAGCGCGTGGTGCGCGTCGTCGCCGAGGGCGGCTCCACCGTCGAGTACGCCCTGCTGCGCGCCGTGGTCCGGCTCGGCGAGGACGAACTGATCGAGGCCCTGCGGGCCGCCGTCGGCGCCAACATCCTCCTCGCCACCGCCGACGGCGACGGCTACCGCTTCCGCCACTCGCTGGTCCGCGAGGCCGTCAGCGACGACCTGCTGCCCGGCGAGCGCGCCCGCGTCAACCGCCGCTACGCCGAGGCCATGGAGGCCGACGGGTCCCTGGTCCGCGCCGAGGAACGGGTCATCCGCCTGGCCCACTACTGGTACGCCGCCAACGAGCCCGCCAAGGCGCTGCCCGCCGTCCTCGCCGCCTCCGTCACCGCCCGCCGCCGGCACGCCTACTCCGAGCAGCTCAGCCTGCTCGAGCGGGCCATGGACCTGTGGGACAGCGTCCCCGACGAGGTACGCGCCGACCTGCGCCCCGCGGACTACACCGAGGTCTACCCGCCCTGCGGCTGCGACCCCGCCACCACCCCGCTCCAGCGGCTCGACCTGCTCGCCGAGGCCACCGTCGCCGCCCGCTTCGGCGGTGAACGCGAACGCGCCCTGAAGCTCACCAAACTGGCCCTGCGCACCCTCGACGAGGACCGAGGCGACCCGCTGCGCGCCGCCTGGTTCTGGACCGAACGCTCCCGCCTCATCGCCAACCTCGGCCGCGGCGACGGCTGGCACGAGATCGCCAAGGCCCAGGAACTGGTCAAGGGGCTGCCCCCGTCCCAGGTGCACGCCGACGTCCTCGTCCGGGCCGCGGGCTGGGGCATGCTCCACAACCCCGGCCCCGGCAACCTCGCCGCGGCCGAACGGGCCGTGGAGTACGCCCGCATGATCGGCGCCGAGGAGACCGAACTCAACGCCCGGATCACCTACGGCTGCCTGCTCACCGACTCCGGGGACGGCACCACCGGCCTCGCCGAACTCCACGCGGTCAAGGACCGCGCCACCGCCCTCGGGTTCACCGTGGTCGCGGGCCGCGCTCACATCAACATCACCTCTCAGCTCGAAGCGATGGGCCGGTCCCGCGAAGCGGTGGAACTGGCCGAACAGGGGGTCGAACTCGTCAGGAGGTCCCGGCTCCTGGACACCGAGGCCTGGGTCTGCGGGAACATGGCGGAGAGCCTGTACAGCCTCGGCCGCTGGGACGAGGCCGCCGAGGCCGCCCGCCGCACCCTGCGCGTCGGCCAGAGCGCCGCTCCCCGGGGCTCCGCCTCCGCGCGCCTGGCCTACCTGGCCCTGGCCCGCGGAGAACTCGCCGAGGCCGCCCAGCAACTCGCCGCGGCCCACACCCACTTCGGCACCCACGACAGCCAGCCCCAGCACCGGCTCCCGCTCTACCGGCTGGCCATCGGTCTGGCCGACGGAGAGGGCCGGATAGCCGACGTCCGCGCCGAGACCGCGGACGCCGTCGCCCACGGCTTCCCGCTCGGCCAGCACCGCTACGCCTGGCCCCTGCTGCTGGCATCCGCCTCCGCCGAGGCCGACGCCCGGGGCCTGCCGGCGGCCGACGCCGGCAGGGGCGCCGCCCTGGAGGTGCTGCGTACCGCCGCCCGGACCCTGGCCACCCCCGTGCCCCTGTGGACCGCGCACGCCGAGTACCTGCGGGCCGAGCTGCTGCGCGCCGAGGCCCGCGACACCGTCGCCGACTGGGCCGCGGTCGAGGCGGCCGTACGACCGCTCCAGCGCCCGTACCTGCTCGCCCGGGCCCGCCACCGGCTCGCCGAGGCCCTGCTGGTCTCCGGCGGCGACCGCGAGACGGCCGCCGACCTGCTCCGCGACGCCCACGCCGCCGCCGACCGGCTCGGTGCCCGACGGCTCCGCGAGGACCTGGCCCTGCTCGCGCAGCGCGCCCGGCTCCCGCTGACCGCCGAGGAGTCCCGGCCGCCCGCACCGGCCGCCGACACCGATCCCCTCGAGGCCCTGGGCCTGACCAGCCGCGAACGGGACGTCCTGCGCCTCGTCGCGGCGGGCGGCACCAACCGCCGGATCGCGGAGGAACTCTTCATCTCCCCGAAGACGGCCAGCGTGCACGTCTCGAACATCCTGGCCAAGCTCGGCGTCGCGAGCCGGGGCGAGGCCGCGGCCCTCGCCCACCGGCTGCGCCTCTTCGCCACGCCCCTCGCCCCGGCGGCACCGGCCGGGCGCCTCTAGTCCTTGCCGGCCTCGTCGGCCTTGGGGGCCTCGTCGCCGCCGGGGTCCTCATCGGCCTCGGCGGCGGGGCGTATGAGCACCTTGCCGGAGTCGAGGTCTATGGGACCCCGTCCCGGATCGCCGTCAGTGACGTCGGTCCGGGACAGCTCCAGACGCTTCTTCTCCTCGTCCGTGTGCTTGCGTCCCGGGTTGAACAGCTCCTCGATCAGGTTGAACACCGCACCCACCCTGCCTTCCGCCCCTTCCGGAGCCGTTCAGGTCACCGCACCGTCAGTGTCAGGATCCTGTCGTCGCCCGCTTCCGGCGAGCCGCGCCCGTCCGTTTCGCTCGTCACCAGCAGCAATCGGTCCCCGCCGAGGGGCACCACCGTGCGCAGCCGGCCGTACTTCCCCTGGAGGAAGGCCTCCGGCCGCGCCGCCGCGACAGCTCCCTTCAGCGGGATCCGCCACAGCCGCTCGCCCTTCAGCCCGGCCATCCAGATCGAGCCCTCCGCCCAGGCGATCCCGCTCGGCGAGGCCTCGCCCGGCTCCCACACCGCCACCGGATCCCGGAACCCGGCCTTGCCCGCCTTCCCCTCCGCCTCCGGCCAGCCGTAGTTGCCACCCGGCTCGACGAGGTTCAGCTCGTCCCAGGTCCGCTGGCCGAACTCGGACGCCCACAGCCGCTTGTCCTCGTCCCAGGCGAGGCCCTGCACATTGCGGTGCCCGTAGGAGTAGACGACGGATCCGGCTTCCGGATTGCCCTGCGCCGGCTGCCCGTCCGGGGTCATCCGCAGGATCTTCCCGCCCGGCGATCTCCGGTCCTGCGCCAGCGACGTGTCCCCGGTCTCGCCCGTGCCGGCGTAGAGCATCCGGTCCGGGCCGAAGGCGATCCGGCCGCCGTTGTGGATCAGCCCCTTGGGGATGCCCCGGAACACCGTGTCCGGCGCGCCCAGTTGCTGCCCGGCCGGTCTCTGCTCGTCGTACCGCATCCGGGCGATGCGGTTGTCGGACTCGGTCGTGAAGTACGCGTAGACCATCCGGTCGGAAGCGAAGGACGGGGACACCGCCAGGCCCAGCAGGCCGCCCTCCCCGCCCGGGGACACCCCGGGGACCTTCCCGATCTGCGTCACCGCACCCGTGTCCGTCCGCACCCGGCTGATGGTGCCCTTGTCCCGGGAGGCGACCAGCAGGTCCCCGCCGGGCAGCGGGGCCACGCCCCAGGGGGTGTCCAGGCCCTTGGCCACCTCCCCCGACACCGTCACCGCCCCCTTCGCCGGCGGCCCCGACGCCTCCGGCCCGCCCGAGGCCCCGGAGGACGCCGCTCCCGTCGGCGGCGGGCCCGGTGGAGAGCCGCCCGGCCCGGCCCGCTCACCGCCCGGCGCGGAACAGCCCCCCGCCAGCAGGGCACCGCACCCCGCCAGCGCGAGCGCCGCCAGCACGCCCCGGCGCCGCGCGGGCCCGCCCCCGTACTCCGGCGCCGCTCCCGCGCCCCGCGTCCCGCCCTCGTGAAACCGCCCGTACCGCATGGTCCCGCTCCCCTCCGGCCGTCCGTCCCGAGCCGTCCGTCCTCAGTCGTCCGTCCTCAAACCGTGTGTCCTCCAGTCCTGCCCTTCACATGACTCAACCGACCCGGCCACTTCCGAAGTTCCACCCCTCGTACACCCGATCGAGTGGATGTGGGGAAGCCGGCAGGATCCGGAAGGGACGGCTAGTCCCACGCTCCCACCGCCGCCGGCAGCCCCGCTATCTCGGCCAGCTCCCCGGCCGTGAGCCGCACCTCGGCCGCCGCGGCGTTCTCCGCCGCCCACACGGCCCGCTCCGCCCCCGGCACCGGCACCACGTGCGGGCCCTGCGCCAGCACCCAGGCCAGCGCCACCTGCGCCGCCGTGACCGCGGGCCCCCGCCGCCGGGCCACCCGCCGCAGCCCCGCCACCAGCACCTGGTTGGAGGCCATCGCGTGCGCCGTGAACCGGGGGTGGCGCGCACGCACGTCCGCGTCCTCGAAACCCTGCCCCGGCGTCAGCGTCCCGGTCAGGAAACCACTGCCCAGCGGCATCGCCGCCAGCAGACCCACCCCCCGGGCCGCGCACCACGGCAGCAGCTGCCACGCCGCCTCCGGCGACCACACCGACAGCTCCGCCTGCACCGCCGTGACCGGGAACACCTGCTGCACCCGCTCCAGCTGCCGCACGGTCGTGCGGTACCCGCGGTCCCCCCGGCGCCCCGCACCCGGCCCGGCCCCCGCGCCCAGCGCGCAGAACCCCAGCGCCCGGACCTTCCCCGCGCCCACCAGCTCCGCCATGGCTCCCCAGGTCTCCTCCACGGGCACCTCCGGATCCACCCGGTGCAGCTGGTAGAGGTCTATGACATCGGTCCGCAGCCGCCGCAGCGAGGCGTCGCACGCACGCCGCACGTACCCCGGCCGCCCGTCGGCCACCACGTGCCCCTCACCCGCCCGCAGCCCCACCTTGGCGGAGACGAAGGCCTCGGCCCGCCGCTCCCGCAGCACCCGGCCCAGCACCAGCTCGTTGGTGAACGGGCCGTACAGATCGGCCGTGTCCAGCAGGTTCGCCCCCAGGTCCAGCGCCGTGTGCAGGGTGCGCAGCGATTCCTCGCCCCGCCGGCGCGAAGGCGCGTAGGCCCAGCTCATCGGCATGCAGCCGAGCCCTATGGCTCCCACCGTCAGCGGTCCCGACCCGATCGACCTGCGCTCCACCCCTGCGTCCCCCTTCCGGCCCGGTCCCGGTCCGGCCCTCAAACTAACGGCTTGATCCAGTTCCCTTGGCATAGCCTCGCGATCATGACTGCGACGACCGGGGACGTCTGGCTCCCCTTCCCGCCCGGGCAGATCGACGGCCTCCCGGACTGCTTCCGCTACCGCCAGTGGGACGGCGAGGACACCTTTCCGGCCGATCCGGCGGACTGCGTCTTCTACGTCACCCCGTACATGAAGTCCCAGGAAGTGACGCTGCGTCCGCTCGCGGCCATGCCCGCCCTGCGGGTGGTGCAGACCCTCACCGCCGGCATCGACCACGTCCTGCCCGGCCTCGGCGACCTGCGCCCGGGCGTGCGGCTGTGCAACGCCCGCGGCGTCCACGAGGCCAGCACCGCCGAGCTGGCCCTCACCCTCGTCCTGGCCTCCCTGCGCGGCATCCCCGGCATGGTGCGCGGCCAGGACCGGGAGGAGTGGCGCGGCGGCTTCTACGCCGCCCTCGCGGACAGGTCCGTCCTGATCGTCGGCTACGGGGCGATCGGCGAGGCCGTCGAGGACCGGCTCGTCCCCTTCGAGTGCGGCCGGGTCACGCGCGTCGCCCGCTCGGCCCGCACCGCCCCGCACGGCCCGGTGCACGCCCTCGCCGACCTCCCCGCCCTCCTCCCCGAGGCGGACGTGGTGGTGCTGACCACTCCGCTGACCGAGGACACCCGGGGCCTCGCCGACGCGGCCTTCCTCGGGCGGATGAAGGACGGCGCCCTGCTCGTGAACGTCGCGCGCGGACCGGTCGTCGACACCGCCGCCCTGCTGGCGGAGCTGGAGTCCGGCAGGCTGCGCGCCGCCCTCGACGTGACGGACCCCGAGCCGCTGCCCGCGGGCCACCCCCTCTGGCACGCCCCGAACGTACTGATCACCCCCCACGTGGGCGGCAGCAGCTCGGCGTTCGAGCCCAGGGCGAAGCGGCTCGTGGCCCGCCAGCTGACCCGGTTCGCCGCCGGGGAGGAAGTCGGCAACACCGTGCTGATCAAGGACTGAGGCGCGCACGCTCCCGCTCGGAAGGGGCGCGCGCGCACGGCCCCGCGGCAGGGCGGAGGCCGTTCCGACGCGACCGGTGGCCACGACCCCCCTCATGGTAACTGAGCGTAGAGAAGCTATGTCGCTGAGTGACGAAAGTGGTGTATCGTCCGGACCAAGGGGCTGCGCCACGTATGTCTGGCGCTGGGGAGTGATCGGACACTTTGGGGGGCGACGGGCGATGCACGGCCAATGGACGATGGATCCGATGCGGCAGGGCCGCCGGAGGCGACGACGCCGGGACTGGGCTGCGCCAGAACCGTCCGGCGAGGGGCACCGGTGAGCGCCCAGGGGGCGGCGCTCCTGACCCGGTCGCCGGTCACGGGCGGCGGCCGGAGCATCGCGGCGCAAGTCCTCCTCGCACTCGTGAGCGGCGGCTACGCCGTCGGGGCCGCCCTCGGCTGGGGGTCGGACGGACTCGCCAAGGTCATGGGGGACTTCGGGCTCAGCGCCGCCGGATTACTGGCCGCGTTCTCCTGCTACCACTACGCCCGCACGATCGACCGGCGTGAACGCCCCGCCTGGCTGATGTTCGCCTTCTCCTCGCTCATGGGCGGTCTGGGGAACGCGGTCTGGGGCTGGTACGAGGTGGTCCTCGGCCAGAAGCTCCCCGAGCCCTCGATCGCCGACTTCGCCTTCCTCTGCTTCGCGCCGCCCGCCATCGTGGGCCTGCTCGTCCTGGCCAAACGCCCCGTCACCCGGGCCGGATGGGTCTGCCTCGGCCTCGACTCCTGGCTCATCGGCGGCTCCCTGCTGACCCTGTCCTGGAGCCTGGCCCTGGCCAACGCCGCCCGCACCGCCCAGTCGGGTGCCCCCGGCAACGTGCTGCGCGCCGCGCTCTCGCTCGCGTACCCGCTCCTCGACATCGCGCTGGTCTCGATGGTCCTGGTGCTGCACTTCCGGCGCTCGGCGAACAACCGCTCGGCGGTCAACACGGCGATCGCGGCCCTCGCCCTGACCGTGCTGAGCGACGCGCTGTTCACCTCGCCGCTGCTCAACACCACCTACAGCTCGGGGGAGATCCTCGACGCCGGCTGGTTCGCAGGCTCGCTGCTGCTCGCGTACGCCCCCTGGGGGGCCCGCAGGCCCGAACCGGCGCCCCGCCCCTCGCCGCCGCGCCACGACCGCCCGCACAGCCGTCCCATCACCGGCTCGCTGCCCGCCCTCACCCCGTACCTCGCGGCCGCCGTCTGCACCCTCGGCATCCTGGCCAACGTCGTGGACGGCAGGAAGGTCGACCGGATGGTGGTCTTCACCGGCTGCACCGTCGTCCTCGCCCTCGTCATCCGGCAGGGCATCATGCTGCTCGACAACATCGCTCTCACCCAGGAACTGGCCCAGAAGGAGAACCACTTCCGTTCCCTGGTCCAGGGCTCCAGCGACGTCATCATGATCGCCGCGCCCACCGGCACGCTGCGCTACGTCAGCCCCGCCGCCGCCGGCGTCTACGGCCGCGAGGCGGAGGATCTGGTCGGCACGGAGCTCGCCGCGCTGATCCACCCCGAGGACCTCGGCCGGGTGGTCCACGAGGTACGCCGCTTCCTGGCCGCCCCGCCCGCCGAGGAGCCCACCACCCGCATCGAGTGCCGGTTCAGGTCGGGCAGCGGTGAGTGGCTGAACGTGGAGTCCACGGTCAACCGCCACCAGGGCGGGCTCATCCTCAACAGCCGCGACGTCACCGAGCGGGTCCGCCTCCAGGCCCAGCTCCAGCACAGCGCCGAGCACGACCCGCTGACCGACCTGCCCAACCGGGCCCTGTTCACCCGCCGGGTCCGCCAGGCCCTCACCGGCCGCCGCGCCGGCGACCACAGCACCGCCGTGCTCTTCATCGACCTCGACGGCTTCAAGGCGGTCAACGACACCATCGGCCACCAGGCCGGCGACGAACTGCTGGTCGAGGCCGCCCGCCGCCTCCAGGACGCCGTCCGGGCCGGGGACACCGCCGCCCGGCTCGGCGGCGACGAGTTCGCCGCGCTCATCCTCGGCGACGGCGGCCGCGACCGCGGTGCCCGCGAGTACCAGGTCCACGACATCGCCGACCGGCTGCGCGCCACCCTCTCCCAGCCCTACCGCATCGCCGGGAGCGAGGTCCGGGTGGCCGCCAGCATCGGCGTCGCCTTCGCCGACCCCGGCATCACCCCCGCTGACCTGATGCGCAACGCGGACCTCGCGATGTACCGGGCCAAGGCGGGCGGCAAGGACCGGGTCGAGCTGTACGCGCCGCAGATGCAGGCCGAGATCGTGCGCAAGGCCGAGCTGGCCGGGCGGCTGCGCACCGCCCTGCACGACGGCGACTTCGCCCTGCTGCACCAGCCCGTGGTCTGCCTGGCCACCGGCGAGGTCACGGCGGTGGCCGCGCAGGCCCGCTGGCGCTCGGCCCAGGGAATCCTCTTCACCCCCGCCGAGTTCCTCCGGGTGGCCGAGCAGAGCGAGGGCGGGCCGGCGGCCGGACCGGACGCCTCCCGCACGGCCGAACTGGGCCGATGGCTCCTCGAGCAGGCGGTGGAGCAGGCCGCCGAGCGGCACCGGGCCGGGCACGGCGTACCAGTGGCCGTCCGGATGACCGCCCGGCGGCTGCTGGACCTCTCGGTGCCCGGGGCGAGCGTCGAGGCCCTCCTGAACCGTCACGGGCTGCCTTCCGGCGCCCTCGTGCTGGAACTGGCCGCCTCCGACCCCAGGGTGCCCTTCGACGAGCTGGAGCGCCGTCTGACGGCCCTGCACCGGCTCGGCGTACGGATCGCCCTCGACGGCTTCGGCAGCGGCTACGCGGCCATCAGCGCCCTCCGCCGCCTCCCGGTGGACCTGCTCAAGCTGGACCGGGGGCTGGTCGAAGGCGTGGTCGAATCGGCCAGGCTGCACAAGATCACGGCGGGATTGTTGCGGATCGCAAACGACCTCGGCATGCAGTCCGTGGCCGACGGGGTGGACCACCCCGAGCAGGTGCTGGCCCTGCGGGCGATGGGGTGCAGCCACGGCCAGGGCGCGGCCTTCTCCGGGCCACTCGACGAATACAGGCTGCGCCGCGCGCTCGTGCGAGGTACGTTCCCAGTACCGGGCGGTACGGCCCAGCCGGCCTTGGCCGGAGGCTCGTCCGGTGGCTCGATGGTCATCCATGGGGGCTCACATAATGAGACGCCCGTCCCACCCGCTTGACATCCACCTCCCGCCGGAGGGAGGGTCAATGCCATGCGCACCCGAATTCTCGTACTTGGAAAGCGCGTCGGCTGAAGCTGGGGCCTGCATGTCCCCGCTCGACACCACCGACGCGCTCCCCTCGCTTGCCACCCGGCACGAGGGGTTTTTTGTTGCACTGGCACACGCCTCCGGCCCAGATCCGGAGTACCCCCGCTCCTCGTAAAACCCTCAGCTTCGAGAAGAGAATGCCGATGACCGAGCAGGCCTCCGGGGCCCACCATCCGCAGCCGCGGCCCCGTACGGGCGGACAGCAGTCCGCCGCAGTTGAGCACGTGACGGGTGCGCAGTCCCTCATCCGCTCTCTCGAAGAGGTGGGGTGCGACACCGTCTTCGGTATCCCGGGCGGCGCCATCCTGCCGGCCTACGACCCGATGATGGACAGCAAGAGGGTCCGTCACATCCTGGTCCGCCACGAGCAGGGGGCCGGCCACGCCGCCACCGGCTACGCCCAGGCCACCGGCAAGGTCGGCGTGTGCATGGCCACCTCCGGCCCGGGCGCCACCAACCTGGTCACCCCGATCGCCGACGCGCACATGGACTCCGTGCCGCTCGTCGCCATCACGGGCCAGGTCTCCTCCAAGGCGATCGGCACCGACGCCTTCCAGGAGGCGGACATCGTCGGCATCACCATGCCGATCACCAAGCACAACTTCCTGGTCACCCGGGCCGAGGACATCCCGAGAACGATCGCCGAGGCCTTCCACATCGCCTCCACCGGCCGCCCCGGCCCGGTCCTGGTCGACATCGCCAAGGACGCCCTCCAGGCGAAGACCACCTTCTCCTGGCCGCCCGCCATGGACCTGCCCGGCTACCGGCCCGTCACCAAGCCGCACGCCAAGCAGATCCGCGAGGCCGCCAAGCTCATCTGCCAGTCCAGGCGCCCCGTCCTGTACGTCGGCGGCGGCGTCATGAAGTCCGGCGCCACGGCCGAGCTCAAGGTCCTCGCCGAGCTGACCGGCGTCCCGGTCGCCACCACGCTGATGGCCCTGGGCTCCTTCCCCGACAGCCACCCGCTGCACGTCGGCATGCCGGGCATGCACGGCTCCGTCACCGGCGTCACCGCACTGCAGAAGTCCGACCTGCTGATCGCGCTCGGCACCCGCTTCGACGACCGCGTCACCGGCAAGCTGGACAGCTTCGCCCCCTTCGCCAAAGTCATCCACGCGGACATCGACCCGGCCGAGATCGGCAAGAACCGCGAGGTCGACGTCCCGATCGTGGGCGACGCCCGCGAGGTCATCGCCGACCTGATCCAGGCCGTCCAGGCCGAGCACACCGAGGGCAACACGGGCGACTACACCGCCTGGTGGAAGGACCTCAACCGCTGGCGCGAGACCTACCCGCTGGGTTACGACCTGCCCGAGGACGGCATGCTCTCCCCGCAGCAGGTCATCGAGCGGATCGGCGCGCTCGCGCCCAAGAGCACGATCTTCGCGGCGGGCGTCGGCCAGCACCAGATGTGGGCCTCGCACTTCGTCAAGTACGAGGAGCCCCGGACCTGGCTGAACTCCGGCGGCGCCGGAACCATGGGCTACGCGGTCCCCGCCGCGATGGGCGCCAAGGTCGGCATGCCGGAGCGCACCGTCTGGGCGATCGACGGCGACGGCTGCTTCCAGATGACCAATCAGGAACTGGTCACCTGCGCGCTGAACAACATCCCGATCAAGGTCGCGATCATCAACAACGGTGCGCTGGGCATGGTCCGCCAGTGGCAGACCCTGTTCTACAACCAGCGGTACTCCAACACCGTGCTGCACGCGGACGAGACGGGCCACGACACCGTGGGATCGCAGCTCGGCGAGTCCAACGCGCCCCGCAAGGGCACCCGCGTCCCGGACTTCGTCAAGCTGTCCGAGGCCATGGGCTGCGTCGCGCTGCGCTGTGAGGACCCGGCGGACCTGGACAAGGTCATCGCCGAGGCCAACGCGATCAACGACCGCACCGTCGTGATCGACTTCATCGTCCACGAGGACGCCATGGTGTGGCCGATGGTCGCCGCCGGCACCTCCAACGACGAGGTCATGGCAGCCCGGGGCGTCCGCCCCGACTTCGGCGACAACGAAGACGACTGAGCCGAGAGAGCCTGAGAGAGAGAACGACTCACATGTCCAAGCACACGCTCTCCGTCCTGGTCGAGAACACGCCCGGCATCCTCGCCCGGATCGCCGCGCTGTTCTCCCGCCGCGGGTTCAACATCGACTCCCTCGCGGTCGGCGTCACCGAGCACCCCGACATCTCCCGCATCACCATCGTGGTCAACGTCGAGGACCTCCCGCTGGAGCAGGTGACCAAGCAGCTCAACAAGCTGGTCAACGTCCTCAAGATCGTCGAGCTGGAGCCGTCGAACGCCATCGAGCGCGAACTCGTCCTCGTGAAGGTCCGCGCCGACAACGAGACCCGCTCCCAGATCGTCGAGATCGTCCAGCTGTTCCGCGCCAAGACCGTCGACGTCTCCCCGGAGGCCGTCACCATCGAGGCCACCGGCGGCAGCGACAAGCTCGGCGCCATGCTCAAGATGCTGGAGCCCTTCGGCATCAAGGAGCTCGTGCAGTCCGGCACCATCGCCATAGGGCGCGGCGGGCGGTCCATCACGGACCGCAGCCTGCGCTCGCTCGAGCGCAGCGCCTGAGCCCCGCGCGTCCGGTCCAGGACGCGGGGCTGACACGCCGGCCCGCATAGCGAGACCGAGAAACTCTCATTCCGTTCCCCGCCGTACGGTGGGAGCAACACCAGCGCACCAAGGAGATATCCCAGTGGCCGAGCTGTTCTACGAGAACGACGCCGACCTGTCCATCATCCAGGGCCGCAAGGTCGCGGTCATCGGTTACGGCAGCCAGGGCCACGCCCACGCGCTGTCGCTCCGTGACTCCGGCGTCGACGTCGTCGTCGGCCTCAAGGAGGGCTCCGGCTCCAAGGCCAAGGCCGAGGAGCAGGGCCTGAAGGTCGTCTCCGTGGCGGAGGCCGCCGCGTGGGCGAACGTCATCATGATCCTGACCCCGGACCCGCTCCAGGCCGAGATCTACGAGGCGTCCATCAAGGACCACCTGGAGGAGGGCGACGCGCTCTTCTTCGGCCACGGCTTCAACGTCCGCTACGGCTTCATCAAGCCCCCGGCCAACGTGGACGTCGCCCTGGTCGCCCCGAAGGGCCCGGGCCACCTGGTCCGCCGTCAGTACGAGGAGGGCCGCGGCGTCCCGTGCATCGCCGCCGTCGAGCAGGACTTCTCCGGCAACGCCTTCGCCCTCGCCCTGTCGTACGCGGCCGGCATCGGCGGCACCCGCGCCGGCGTCATCAAGACCACGTTCACCGAGGAGACCGAGACCGACCTGTTCGGTGAGCAGGCCGTCCTCTGCGGTGGTGCCTCCGCCCTGGTCAAGGCCGGTTTCGAGACCCTGACCGAGGCCGGCTACCAGCCGGAGATCGCCTACTTCGAGTGCCTGCACGAGCTGAAGCTCATCGTCGACCTCATGTACGAGGGCGGCCTGGAGAAGATGCGCTGGTCGGTCTCCGAGACCGCCGAGTGGGGCGACTACATCACCGGCCCGCGCGTCATCACCGACGCCACCAAGGCCGAGATGAAGAAGGTCCTGGAGGAGATCCAGAGCGGCAAGTTCGCCGAGGAGTGGATGGCCGAGTACAAGGCCGGTCTGCCGAAGTACAACGAGTACAAGAAGGCGGACTCGGAGCACCTGCTCGAGACCACCGGCAAGAAGCTGCGCAAGCTGATGAGCTGGGTCGACAACGACGAGAGCTGATCTCGTGAACGGCGGGGCCGGGACGGTGCGTCCCGGCCCCGCCGCGCATCCGCCGGCTCCCGCCGGCCGGGGATCACCGGAATGTAGCCCTCGGACAGCGCGGATTGTCCACCCCGGCCAATCCCGGACGGGTGATCCTTCCGTACAGGAGGAAATCCGCGCCCGAACCGCTACTACACTGCTGAACACAACGCGTCAGGCCCACAGTGTCGTGCGTCTTCCACGCGGCTACCCCCTCCACCGCCTGCGGCCGTCGGGACGGCCGTCCGCACTGGACTTGTGAGGACCCACGTGAGCTCGAAACCTGTCGTACTCATCGCCGAAGAGCTGTCGCCCGCCACGGTGGACGCCCTCGGTCCGGACTTCGAGATCCGGCACGTCAACGGCGCCGACCGCGCCGAGCTGCTGCCCGCGATCACGGACGTCGACGCGATCCTCGTCCGGTCCGCCACCAAGGTGGACGCCGAGGCCATCGCCGCGGCCAGGAAGCTGAAGGTCGTCGCCCGCGCCGGTGTCGGACTCGACAACGTCGACGTCTCCGCCGCCACCAAGGCCGGCGTGATGGTCGTGAACGCCCCGACCTCCAACATCGTCACCGCCGCCGAGCTGGCCTGCGGCCTGCTCGTGGCCACCGCCCGCAACATTCCCCAGGCCAACACCGCCCTGAAGAACGGCGAGTGGAAGCGGAACAAGTACACGGGCGTCGAGCTCAGCGAGAAGACCCTCGGCGTCGTCGGCCTCGGCCGCATCGGTGTCCTGGTCGCCCAGCGCATGTCGGCCTTCGGCATGAAGGTCGTCGCGTACGACCCGTACGTACAGCCCGCGCGCGCCGCCCAGATGGGCGTCAAGATGCTGACGCTGGACGAGCTGCTCGAGGTCGCCGACTTCATCACCGTGCACCTGCCGAAGACCCCCGAGACCGTGGGTCTCATCGGGGACGAGGCCCTGCACAAGGTGAAGCCGTCCGTCCGCATCGTCAACGCCGCGCGCGGCGGGATCGTGGACGAGGCCGCGCTGTACTCCGCCATCAAGGAGGGCCGCGTCGCCGGCGCCGGCCTCGACGTGTACGCGAAGGAGCCCTGCACGGACTCCCCGCTCTTCGAGCTCGACCAGGTCGTGTGCACCCCGCACCTCGGCGCGTCCACGGACGAGGCCCAGGAGAAGGCCGGCATCGCGGTGGCCAAGTCGGTGCGCCTCGCCCTCGCCGGCGAGCTCGTCCCGGACGCGGTCAACGTCCAGGGCGGTGTCATCGCCGAGGACGTCCGTCCGGGCCTGCCGCTCGCCGAGAAGCTCGGCCGCATCTTCACCGCCCTCGCGGGCGAGGTGGCGGTCCGCCTCGACGTCGAGGTCTGCGGCGAGATCACCCAGCACGACGTCAAGGTGCTGGAACTCTCCGCCCTCAAGGGGGTCTTCGAGGACGTCGTCGACGAGACGGTCTCCTACGTCAACGCCCCGCTGTTCGCGCAGGAGCGCGGCGTCGAGGTCCGTCTGACCACCAGCTCGGAGTCCCCGGACCACCGCAACGTGGTGACCGTCCGCGGCACCCTCTCGGACGGCCAGGAGGTGTCGGTCTCCGGCACGCTCGCCGGCCCGAAGCACCTTCAGAAGATCGTGGGCGTCGGCGAGTACGACGTGGACCTGGCCCTGGCCGACCACATGATCGTGCTGCGCTACACCGACCGCCCGGGCGTCGTCGGCAAGGTCGGCCAGCTCCTCGGCGAGGCCGGTCTGAACATCGCGGGCATGCAGGTCGCCCGGGCCGAGGAGGGCGGCGAGGCGCTCGTCGTCCTCACCGTCGACGCGGCGGTCCCGGCGGACGTCCTCGCGGCCATCTCGGCGGAGATCGGCGCCGCCTCGGCCCGTACGGTCAACCTCGGCTGACCGTCGCGCACCGCCGAAGGGGCCCGGGGCGTCAACCCCGGGCCCCTTCGCGTCACCCCTGGCGGAGGGGCGCGCCCTGCGCATGGGACATGCGTATATGACGGATGTATAAACACTGGGTGCGGGACCTTCGTCCACGACGGCCGCCTTGCTACGGTGACGGCCATGGGACACAAAGAGGATCTGCTCGAAGGCGCCAAGAAGTGCCTGGTCGAGAAGGGTTTCGTACGCACCACCGCGCGCGACATCGTCGGCGCCTCCGGCACGAACCTGGCCTCCATCGGCTACCACTACGGTTCCAAGGACGCCCTGCTCACGCAGGCGTTCATCGCCCTCATGCAGCAGTGGGGCGAGACGGCCTTCCAGCACGGCATGCCCGGTGAGGACGGCTCCCTGGAACGCCTGCGCGCCCTGTGGGAAGGGGTCCTCGCCCAGCACGACACCTCCGCCCCCGTCTGGGCGGCCGGCATGGAGGTCGCGCTGAGCGGCGAACGGCTGCCGCAGCTGCGCGGGATGCTCGCCGCCTCCCAGGCCGAGGGCCGCCGCGGCCTGATCACGCTCCTCACCGGCACTCCGGAGGAGGAGCTGACCGAACGCGACGAGCGCACCCTCGGCTCCGTCTGCCAGGCCCTGCTCAACGGCCTGATGATCCAGTGGCTGCTCGACCCCGGAACCGCCGCCTCCGCCGAGGAGTTCACCGAGGGGCTCCGCCGCATCGCGGAGGGGCTGACGGCCGCCGCGGGCGGAGCCGCCGGACGCCCGCTGGAGCAGACGCGGTGAGATCCGGGTTCCTGTCCGCCGGTGACGACCTCGCCCCGCTGCCGCCGGTGGGCCGCACCCCGGACGCCCGGCCGCTGCCCGGCTCCCCGGCCGGGATCATGCGGCGCTGCGCCGCCACGGCCGTGGACCTGGCCATCGCCGTCGTGGTGGTCCTCGTACCGCTCCTCGGGTTCGACCGGGTGCTCGGTGCCCTCGCCGTTCCCGACCCGGAATCCCGTACCGCCTGGGAGGCGGCCGCGGCGGTCTGGACGGCCGCCTTCGTGCTGCTCTACTCGCCGCTGTCGCTCTCGCGCCGCGGGGCGACGCCCGGCAAGCGGCTGATGGGCATGGAGGTCATCTCCCGCGGGGGCGGGCGCCTGTCCTACGGGCAGGCGGTGGTCCGCCACCTCACCAACCTGGTGGTCACCGGCGTCCCCCCCGCTCACCGTGGCGAACGCGTCCTCCATGACGCTCGGCCCCGACGCCCTCGGCCTCCACGACAAGGCCGCCGGCAGCGCGGTGATCCACCGCCGCTGAACCCGCCCCGGAGCGGGGCTCAGGCCCGCAGACGGGCGGCCTTGAGCGCCATGTGGAGCAGCAGCCGGTCCTCGCCCGCGTCCAGGTCGAGCCCCGTCAGCTGCTCGACCCGGCCCAGCCGGTAGTACAGGGTCTGGCGGTGGATGCCCAGCTCCGCCGCCGCGCGGCCCGCCTGTCCCGCGCAGTCGAGGAACACCTCGGCGGTGCGGGCCAGTTCCCGGTGGGCCGGCGCCAGCAGCGCCCGGGTCGCCGGGTCGTCCGCCGGGCCCGCGGCCACGGCGGCCAGCATCCGGTACGGCCCGATCCCCGCCCACCGCGCCACCGGCCCGAGCCCCGGCTGCGCGGCCGCCGCCCGGGCGGCGGCGGTGGCCTGGGCCCAGGCGGCGGGCAGCTCCGTGAGCGCCCGGACCGGGTCGGACAGTCCGGCGGTGACGGGGCCGCCCCCGGAAGGCCCCCGCCCGCCGCCGCCCGGCCCGGCCGCCGCGGCCGTCGCCGGCGGCAGCAGCCTTCCGGCCGCGGCCACGGCCGGAGCCGGCGCGTCCCCCGACCGCAGCCGCAGCAGCACCGCGAGTGCCGCCGCCCCGGGACCGGCACCCGCGCCGTCCGGGCCCTCGGACCCCGCCGGCACCACGCACACCGCCGCGGCCCCCGGCACCGACCCCGGGGCCTCCCCGGACCACGGGGCCACGCACACGGCGGCGTACGGCCCCTCGGCCCCGGGCCCCAGCGCCACCCGCAGCGCGGCCACCGCCATGTCCTGCTGCCAGCCCCGGCCGGCCGTCAGCACCGCCAGGAACTCCCGGGAGAGGCCGGCGCCCGCCCTGGCCTCCTCGGCGAGCAGCACCCCGATCCGCCGGGCCACGTCCATGGCGGCGTCCAGGGCGGCCGGATCCGGGCCCGGATCCTGGTCGAGGAGCCACACGTAGCCCTGCACGATGCCCCGGTACCGCACCGGCAGGCAGATCCGCCCCCGGAAGACCCCCGCGTCGGGGGCCGCCGGGATGCGCACCGGGCCGGTGGCGCGCGCGATGCCGAAGCCCTCGAACCAGGCCCGGACGGCCGCGGTCGACTGCCGGGTCAGGATCGAGCGGGTGCGCACCGGGTCCATGGCGAGGTCGTCCTCGCTGTCGTGCGCGCCGAAGGCGATGAGGCGGAAGTCCCGGTTCTCCAGCGTCGCCGGGGCGCCGAGCAGCGCCGAGATCTCGTCCACCAGGTCCTGGTAATCGCCTTTCACGCGGACATTCTCCCACTCCGCGGCAGACCCTTCAGACAGATGTATGAGATCCGGGACACGGATGCGTGACAGCTGTCGATGGCAGAGGATCGTGGAGATCCTTAGGTTTCACGGTGGTTTCACTCGCGTTTTCCCCACGGTCGCAGCACCACCCCCGCGGCGTCCGTCCGTCCGCTTCTGCCACCCGTTGGAGGTGCCCCGTGCTGGGTCCCGCGATCCTCGCCGCCTCGCGCAGCGACAAGATGCGCCGTATCGTTTCCGCCGCTCCGGTGACCAAGCCGGTGGTCAACCGGTTCATCCCCGGTGAGACGGTCGACCAGGTCATCCCGATCGTCGAGGAGCTGACGCGCAAGGGCCTCGAGGTCACCCTCGACGTCGTCGGCGAGGACATCACCGCCGTCGAGCAGTCCCACGCGGCCCGGGACGCCTACCTGGAGCTCGTCCAGCGCCTCGAGGAGCTGGGCCTGGGCGCGAAGGTCGAGATGTCGGTCAAGCTCTCCATGTTCGGCCAGGCGCTGGAGGGCGGCCACGAGCTGGCCCTCGCCAACGTCCGCCCGGTCGTCGAGGCCGCCGCCGCCATCGGCACCACCGTCACGCTGGACGCCGAGGACCACACCACCCTCGACTCGATGTTCGCCATCCACGAGGAGCTGCGCCGGGACTTCCCGCAGACCGGCTGCGTGATCCAGGCCTACCTCTTCCGCACCGAGGCCGACGCCCGCCGGCTGGCCGCCGCCGGCAGCCGCGTCCGGATCGTGAAGGGCGCGTACAAGGAGCCCGCCGAGGTCGCGTACCAGGACAAGGCCGAGATCGACAAGGCGTACGTCCGGATCATGAAGATCCTGATGGAGGGCGAGGGCTACCCGATGATCGGGTCCCACGACCCGCGCCTCATCGCCATCGCACAGGAGCTCGCCCGGCAGGCGGGGCGCAAACTGGACGAGTACGAGTTCCAGATGCTGTACGGCATCCGCAGCGAGGAGCACCTGCGGCTCGCCGCCGAGGGCCACCGGATGCGCGTCTACACGGCCTACGGCACCGACTGGTACGGCTACTTCATGCGCCGCCTCGCCGAGAAGCCGGCCAACCTGCTCTTCTTCCTCCGCTCGATGATCACCAAGAACTAGGTCAAGGAGTTACCAGCCCCATGGATGCTGTGACCCAGGTCCCCGCGCCGGTCAACGAGCCGGTCCACTCGTACGCCCCCGGCAGCCCGGAGCGCGCGCGCCTCGAGATCCAGCTGAAGCAGCTGTCCGAGAACCCGATCGACCTCCCGATGACGATCAACGGCGTCAAGCGGATGGGTGGCGGCGAGCGCTTCGACGTCGTCCAGCCCCACGACCACAAGTCGGTCATCGGTACGTACGCCAACGCCACCGAGGCCGACGCCCGGGAGGCCGTCGACGCCGCCCTGGCCGCCGCCCCGGCCTGGCGCGCGATGTCCTTCGACGACCGCGCCGCGATCATCCTGCGCGCCGCCGAGCTGCTGGCCGGCCCGTGGCGCGAGAAGCTGGCCGCCTCCACCATGCTGGGCCAGTCCAAGACCGTGCAGCAGGCGGAGATCGACACCCCCTGCGAGCTCGTCGACTTCTGGCGCTTCAACGTCCACTTCGCCCGCCAGATCCTGGCCGAGCAGCCGGCCGCGAACAGCGCCGGCGTGTGGAACCGCAGCGACCACCGCCCGCTCGAGGGCTTCGTCTACGCGATCACCCCCTTCAACTTCACGGCCATCGCCGGCAACCTGCCCACCGCCCCCGCGCTCATGGGCAACGTGGTCGTGTGGAAGCCGTCCCCGACGCAGACCCACTCCGCGGTCCTCCTCATGGAGCTCCTGGAGGCGGCCGGCCTGCCCAAGGGCGTCATCAACCTGGTGACGGGCGACGGCATCGCCGTCTCCGAGGTGGCCCTGAACCACCCCGAGCTCGCCGGCATCCACTTCACCGGCTCGACCAAGACCTTCCAGTACCTGTGGAAGACGGTCGGCAACAACATCGAGAAGTACCGCTCCTACCCGCGCCTGGTCGGCGAGACGGGCGGCAAGGACTTTGTCGTCGCGCACCCGTCCGCGGACCGCGCGATCCTGAAGACCGCCCTGACCCGCGGCTCCTTCGAGTTCCAGGGCCAGAAGTGCTCCGCCTCCTCGCGCGCCTACGTCCCGGCCTCCATCTGGAACGACGGCTTCAAGGAGCAGTTCGCGGCCGAGGTCGACGGCATCGCCATGGGTGACGTCCGCGACCTGTCCAACTTCATCGGCGCGGTCATCGACGAGCGCTCCTTCGCGAAGAACAAGGCCGCGATCGACCGTGCGAAGGCCGACCCGACCTGCACGATCGTCGCGGGCGGCACGTACGACGACTCGGAGGGCTACTTCGTCCGTCCGACCGTCATTGAGTGCACCGACCCGGAGAACGAGGTCTTCACGACCGAGTACTTCGGCCCGATCCTCGCCGTCCACGTGTACGAGGACGACAAGTACGACGAGATGCTGGCGCAGATGGAGAACGTCTCCGCCTACGCCCTGACCGGCTCCGTCATCGCCCAGGACCGTTACGCGGCCGCCGACACGATGGAGAAGCTCCGCTTCGCGGCGGGCAACTTCTACATCAACGACAAGTCGACCGGCGCCGTCGTCGGCCAGCAGCCCTTCGGCGGCGGCCGTGCCTCGGGTACGAACGACAAGGCGGGCGCGGCGTCCAACCTGCTCCGCTGGACCTCGACCCGCTCCATCAAGGAGACCCTGGTCCCGCCGACCGAGTACGGCTACCCCCACATGGGCTGACCCCGCCCGACCCCTGAATCCCGCCCCCGTTCCGGTACCCCCAAGCCCGGAGCGGGGGCGGTCCGGTGCGCGGGGGCGGCCCGCGGGCTCAGACCTCCACCAGGACCTGGTCCAGGGACTTGCGGACCAGGTCCGGGACCTCGCAGTCGTCCGCCGGGTAGCCGACCGGGATCACCGCGAAGGCCTTCTCGTTCTCCGGGCGGTTCAGGACGTGCCCCAGGAAGCGCATCGGGCTCGGGGTGTGGACGAGCGCCGCCAGGCCCGACAGGTGCAGGGCCGACAGCAGCATGCCGACAGCGATGCCGACCGACTCGTCGACGTAGTAGTGCTTGCGCTTCGTGCCGTTGGGGCCGAGCCAGTAGCGCTGCTGGAAGACCACGATCAGCGCCGGCGCGTCCGTGAGGTGGGTCTTCACCGCGTCCGTGCCGATGGGGCGCAGCGCGGCGAGCCATTCGTCGCCGAGGCGGCCGTCATAGGAGATCTGCTCCTCCTGCTCGGCCGCGGCACGGATCTGCTGCCGGATGCCCGGGTCCTTGACCAGGACGAAGGTCCACGGCTGCTGGTGCGCCCCGGAGGGCGCGGTGGCGGCGCAGGCGATCGCGTCACGCACGGCCTGCTCGGGGACGGGATCGGGCGAGAAGTGGCGCACCGTCCGCCGCTCGTCCATCCGGGCCCGCAGTTCCGCCGCGCGCGCGAGCGATTCGGGGCCCGGCATGCGCGCGGGACGGTAGGGGACGGGCCGGTAGGGCCGGCCATGGGTCGGGGTCCACTGCTGGGTCTCAGGCGACATGCGCAGATCTTCCAGCGAGGGAACCCCCGAGGCCAGCCGAGCGTCACCAGCTCATGTCCGTTGTGTACTGACAGGGGGGTTATGACCGTGTCGAACGTCGGTCGATTCGTGGAGTGGGAGGGCTGTTTCAACGCCCGTGACCTCGGCGGGCTCGGAACGGTGCGGCCCGGGACGCTGGTACGGGCCGACAGCCTCGACGGGCTCACCGCCCGCGGCTGGACCACACTGGCGCGCCACGGGGTGCGCACCGTCATCGACCTGCGCAACGACGGCGAAGCCGAGCCGGACCGCGCCCCGCGTCCGCCGGGGCTGACCACCCTGCGGATCCCGCTCGACGGCGTCGGGCACCGGGACTTCTGGGACGTGTGGTGGGGCACTCCCGGCTTCGGCACCCCCGCGTATTTCCGGCCTTTCCTGGAACGGTTCCCCGACCGCGTGGCCTCCGTCGCCCGGGCCGTCGCCACCGCCCCGCCGGGCGGGGTCGCCTTCCACTGCGGTCTGGGCCGCGACCGGACGGGGATCATCGCGCTCGTCCTGCTGCGGCTGGCCGGGGCGACCCCGCAGGAGACGGCCGACGACCACGCGCTGAGCGAGCCGCGGGTCCGTGCCCGGTACGCGACCCTGGGCCGGCCCTACGACGACGCCGAGGTCCAGGAGTACGTCGCCGGTCTCGGCACCACCGTCCACGCCCTGGCCGCGGACACCGCGCGGTGGCTGGACGCGGGCGCCTACCTGAGGGGGGCGGGGCTGACGGCCGCCGAACTGGACCGGCTCCGGGGCAGAATGGGGGCATGAGCGACGCCACGCGCACCCGTCTCGCGCACACCTCGCAGCTCGGCGGGGGCGACCTCGCCGTGATCCGGGACCTGCTCGACGCGGCCTTCGAAGGGGACTTCGGGGACGAGGACTTCGAGCACGCCCTCGGCGGGATGCACGCCCTGGTGTACGAGGGCGGCGCGCTCGTCGCCCACGGCAGCGTCGTCCAGCGGCGGGTGCTCCACCAGGGGCGGGCCCTGCGGACCGGGTACGTCGAGGCCGTCGCCGTACGCGCCGACCGGCGCCGGCGCGGGCTCGGCGCGGCGGTGATGGCCGGGCTGGAGGGCGTCATCGCCGGGGCGTACGTCCTCGGCGCCCTGTCCGCGTCCGACGAGGGCGCGCCCCTGTACGGGAGCCGGGGCTGGAAGCCGTACGCCGGGCGGATCGGCGTGCTCGGCCCGGCCGGGCCCGAGCGGCTGGCCGGGGAGGAGGGCTCGACCTACCTGTGGACGCCGCCCGGCGGCGCCGCGCCGGACGCCTCCGGACGGCTCGACTTCGACTGGCGGGACGGGGACGTCCTGTAGCCGCGGGCGGGCCGGGATCAGTCGCCGGCCCGTACGAGCATCTTGCCCAGGTTCTCCCCGCGGAGCATGCCCAGGAAGGCCTCCACGGTGCGGTCGAAGCCCTCGGCGACGGTGGTGTCGGTGCCGATCCGGCCGCTGCGCAGGTGGGGGACCAGGAAGTCCTCCAGCTCGTCCTGGAGAGCGGTGTGGTGGCGGACCAGCACCCCCTCCAGGCGCAGGGACTTGTGGACCACCTCGAAGAGGTTGCGCGGCGCGGCGGGGGAACGGTCCCCGTTGTACGTCGAGATGGCGCCGACCCAGGCGATCCGGCCGTACTCGCGCAGGGACGCGATCGCGCCCTCCAGGTGTTCCCCGCCCACGTTGTCCACGTAGACGTCGATGCCGTCCGGCGCGGCCGCCGCCAGCTGTTCGGCGACGGGCCCGTCGTGGTAGTCGAAGGCGGCGTCGAAGCCGAGGGTCCCAGTGAGGTGGGCGGTCTTCGCCGCCGAGCCGGCGCTGCCGATGATCCGGCGGGCTCCGAGCAGCCGGGCGATGTGACCGGTGGCCGTGCCGACCCCGCCGGCGGCGGCGGAGACGAAGAGGTCCTCGCCCGCGCGTAGCGCCGCCGTCCGGGTGAGGGCGGCATAGGCCGTCAGGCCGGTGCCGCCGAGGATCGACAGGTAGGCCTCCAGCGGAACCCCCGCGTGGCCGCGCAGCTTCCGGGTGCCGTCCACGCCCAGGGTGACCAGGGAGTGGGTGCGCCAGCCCGCGCGGTGGAAGACCAGGTCGCCCTCGGCCAGGCCCGGGTCGCGGGAGGCGGTCACCCGGCCCACCGCGCGGCCCTCCAGCGGCGCGTGCAGCTCGAAGCCGCCCTCGCCGCCGTCCATCAGCCCGCGGTGGTACGGGTCCACCGACAGCAGCAGGTTCTCCACCAGAGCGGTACCCGGGGCGGGTTCGGGGACGGGCGAGGAGACGTACGCGAAGTCGGAGACGGCCGGGAAACCGGTCGGGCGGGCGATCTGGTGGACGGCACGGGCCGTTTCGGTGCTCATGGCCCCGACCGTAGGAAGGAATCCCGGAGCCGGGCAGGGGGTTGCGCTCATGGAAGCCGCACATCCATGAAAGCCGCTCATACACCGAGGTGGGACCCCATGGCCGAACTCGCCCCGCAGGAACTCCGGGTGCTGGTCGCCGTCGCCGAGACGGGTGGCTTCTCCGCCGCGGCCGCCGTGCTGGGCATCGGCCAGTCCGCCGTCTCGCACTCGGTGCGCGGCAGCGAGGCCAAGGTCGGCGCGGTGCTCTTCGAGCGCGGGCGCGGCGGGGCCACGCCCACCCCGGCCGGGGAGCGGGCCGTGGCGCTGGGCCGGCGCGTCCTGCGGCTGTACGAGGTGCTGGGCGCGGAGGCGCGCGGCGCGGCGCGGGCCGCCGCCGGGCGGGACGCCGGGGAGGGGGTGCTGCGCGTCGCTGCCTTCCGCAGCGCGGCCCTGCACCTGCTGCCGCCCGCGCTGGAGCGGCTGGCCGCGCTGTACCCGGGGATCCGCCCCGAGGTCAGGGTGGTGCGCGAACTGGGTGCCGGGACGGCGGGGGAGGTGGCCGCGGGCCGGGCCGACCTGGGGATCGCGACGCTGGGCGCGCGGGAGGACGTACCGGCGGGGCTGCTGACCGGGGTGCTCGTGGAGGAGGCGTACGCGCTGGTGCACCCGGCCGGGCACCCGAACCCGAGGGCGCTGCCGCTGCTGGACTGGGACGAGAACTGCGGCTCCTACACCCGGCAGTGGTGGCGGGCCCAGGACTGGATCCCGGGGGCCACCGTGAAGGCGGAGGACGACGCCATGGTGCTGACCATGGTCGCCCGGGGGCTGGGGATGGCGATCATGCCGGAGCTGTCGCTGCGCGAGGCGCCGGACACCGTCGAGATCACCGGTCTGGGGCCCGGGAGGCCGGTGAGGCGGGTGGGATACGTCACCACACCGGAACTGGCGTCGACCCGCGCGGTCATGGCTCTGATCAGGGAACTCCGGGCTGAGAAGGTCTGAAACGGAACGGCCGGAGGGCTCCCTTCGGGCGGTTTCCCGTCTCAGATACTAGGAAGTCCGAGTAATTGCGGAGACAGACAGCCGGACCTGCCCTAGCTTTGTAGGAGCCGAACGTCTCGCTGATCCTGCGAATGGCGGTCGAGAGCGCGCGCCCCTGGCAGGCAACCCCTGCGGCGCACGGCTCCCCGCCTCTTCCGGCGCCTTGAAGGAACACCCCTCATCCGTGGCCCCGCCACGCCGTGATCCCAAGGAGTCGATCACCATGACCCCCACCACCGCCGCGACGCGCCGCGTCCGCCACTCCTCCCCGGCCGACGCCGACCGCAAGAACGCCGCCGCCGCCCTCCAGCGCGCCCTGGACCGCCGCGACAACGGCGGCTCGACCGGCCACTGAACGGCCGCCGACCGGGCCCCCGGCGGGGCGCCGACCAGTCCGGCCGCACCGGGCTCCTCGCGTCCCCGCCGGTGCCGCGGCCGTTCGAGGCCGTCCAGACCCTCGCGCAGCCGTCGCGCGGTCCGAATGGTGGACGCGATATGTCTGAGGGCTGGGACAGGGAGTACGGTTCCGACATGTCGACCAGCATCAATCTCGCAGTGATCCCCGGTGATGGCATCGGCCAGGAAGTCGTGGCTCAGGGCCTGAAGGTCCTTACCGCGGTCCTGCCCCAGGATGTGAAGCTGGAGACCAAGGAGTACGACCTCGGTGCCCGGCGCTGGCACCGCACCGGTGAGACCCTCCCGGACGCGGAGCTCGAGGCCCTCAAGCACCACGACGCGATCCTGCTGGGCGCCATCGGCGACCCCTCGGTCCCGTCGGGCGTCCTGGAGCGCGGTCTGCTGCTGAAGCTCCGCTTCGCCTTCGACCACTTCGTCAACCTGCGCCCCTCGAAACTGTTCCCGAACACGGCCACCCCGCTGGCCGGCCGTCCGGAGATCGACTTCGTCGTGGTCCGCGAGGGCACCGAGGGCCCGTACACCGGCAACGGCGGCAGCCTGCGCACCGGCACCCCCGCCGAGGTGGCCACCGAGGTCAGCGTGAACACCGCCTACGGCGTCGAGCGCGTCGTGCGCGACGCCTACGAGCGGGCCAACGCGCGCCCCCGCAAGAAGCTGACGCTCGTCCACAAGAACAACGTCCTCGTGTACGCGGGCCACATGTGGAAGAACATCTTCGACAAGGTCGGCCAGGAGTACCCCGAGGTCACCACCGACTACCTGCATGTCGACGCCGCGACGATCTTCTTCGTCACCCAGCCCGAGCGCTTCGACGTCATCGTCACGGACAACCTGTTCGGTGACATCCTCACCGACCTGGCCGCGGCCGTGACCGGCGGCATCGGCCTGGCCGCCTCCGGGAACATCAACCCGACCGGCGCCTTCCCGTCCATGTTCGAGCCCGTCCACGGCTCGGCCCCCGACATCGCGGGCACCGGCAAGGCCGACCCGACCGCCACGGTCCTCTCGGTGGCCCTGCTGCTGCGCCACCTCGGCCACGAGGAGCAGGCCGTCCGCATCGAGGACGCCGTCTCCGCAGACCTGGCCGAGCGCGACGGCACCTTCCGCTCCACCGACGCGATCGGCGACGCCCTCGCCGCGCGAGTAGCCGGCTGACCCGGCCGTTCCTCCAGGAAGCCGCCAGGTCACAAAGGGGACCTGGCGGCTTCTCCTGTGCGGCCCCCGGTGCCACCATCTCCCTGGGCCGCTCAGCCCCGTTTCTCCGAAGCGTGCCCACGAGCGATAATCGAACGCGAGGCCGCGGAATACGGGGAAGCTCGGACGTCCTGGTACGCATGAGCGCGGTCCGCCCTACCCAACCGGTGAAGGACAAGCACTCATGACGACGCCCACGATCGAGCTCAAGCCCTCCTCGAACCCGCTGTCCGACGCGGAGCGCGAAGCGATCCTGGCCAACCCGGGCTTCGGCCGCCACTTCACCGATCACATGGTGACGATCAAGTGGACCGAAGGCCGCGGCTGGCACGACGCCGAGCTCGTCCCGTACGCCCCGCTGGCGATCGACCCGGCGAACATGACCCTGCACTACGCGCAGACGATCTTCGAGGGGCTCAAGGCCTACCGCCAGCCCGACGGCACCGTCGCCACCTTCCGCCCGCGCGCCAACGCCGAGCGGTTCCAGGCCTCCGCCCGCCGCATGGCGATGCCCGAGCTGCCGGCCGACCTCTTCATCGAGGCCTGCGACGCCCTGATCAAGCAGGACCGCGCCTGGGTGCCGGACTCCGGCGAGGCCTCCCTGTACCTGCGCCCGTTCATGTTCGCGTCCGAGGTCGGCCTGGGCGTCCGCCCGGCCAACGAGTTCCTCTTCATGGTCATCGCCTCGCCCGCCGGCGCCTACTTCCCCGGTGGCGTCAAGCCCGTCTCCGTCTGGCTCTCCGAGGAGTACGTCCGCGCCGTCAAGGGCGGCACCGGCGCCGCCAAGACCGGCGGCAACTACGCGGCCTCCCTCGTCGCCCAGGCCCAGGCCGCCTCGCACGGCTGCGACCAGGTCGTCTGGCTCGACGCCGTCGAGCACCGCTGGATCGAGGAGATGGGCGGCATGAACCTGTACTTCGTGTACGGCGACCGCATCGTCACCCCCGAGCTCACCGGCTCGCTCCTGCCCGGCATCACCCGCGACTCCCTCCTCACCATCGCCCGCGACCTCGGCTACACCGCCGAGGAGGGCCGGATCAGCACGGAGGACTGGCAGCGCGACAACGAGAACGGCACCCTGACCGAGGTGTTCGCCTGCGGTACCGCCGCCGTCATCACCCCGGTCGGCTCGGTCAAGTCGGAGCGCGCCGGCTGGACCCAGGGCGACGGGCAGCCCGGCGAGGTCACCATGAAGCTCCGCAAGGCGCTCCTCGACCTCCAGACCGGCCGCACGCCCGACACCCACGGCTGGATGCACCCGCTCGGCTAGGCGCTCCGCCCCCGACGGACGGAAGGCCCCCCGCGCTCGGCGCGGGGGGCCTTCCGGCGTTCCGGGAGGGAGCGCGGGTCAGCGCTCGTCCTCCGTCTCGCCGTCGTCCTTCTTCTCCTTGCGCTCCTTGCCCGTCCCCTCCGGGCCGAGCCCCGTGAGGGTGTCGCCGAACGCGTAGGCCAGGCCCGCGATCCCCTTGACCACCTTGCCGGCCACGTATGCGAGTTCTTCCACGATGCCTCCCCGTGTCGTGGGCGCCGGCCCCGTCCTATTCGGCCGCCGCCACCGCTGCCTTCGCCGCCGGTCCGGCGGCGGGTGCCGCCTGCGGCCGGACCGTCAGGGCGGTGTACACCGCCCCGCCGATCAGCCCCGACAGGATGAAACTACAGTCCACCCCGCCGGTGAGGGCCAGCAGCGGGCCCTCGTACACCGGGGTCGACACGGCGGCCAGTCCCACGGCCGCACCCGCCGCCCAGGAGGCGGTGGCGCGGAGGTTCCAGCCGCCGCTGTACCAGTAGACGCCGCCGCGGGCCCGACGGTTGAACACCTGGAGGGCATCGACGTCGTAGGACCCGCGGCAGCGGACGAAACCGATCAGGGTGATCACGGCCCAGGGGGTGCCGATCGCGGTGAGCAGCAGGACGAAGGAGGTCATCGCGGACTGCACGTCCCACTCGAAGGAGCCGAAGAAGACGAACGCGGTGGCCACCGCCGCGGCGATCACCGTGGCCGTGGTGCGGGTGGCCCTCGGCACGATGGCGTCCAGGTCCAGGCCCATGGAGTAGAGCATCAGCCCGGCGTTGCCCACCGAGCCGGCCGCCGCGGCGGCGAGCAGCGGCACGAGGTACCAGAAGGGAGCGGCCTCCACGAGCGGCCCGGCGTAGTCGGCGCCGGCGCGCGCGGCGAGGGCGGTGTAGGTGCCGAACAGCTGCGGGACCAGCAGGCCGACCAGGAGTCCGAGGCAGGTGGCCCGGAAGACCTTGCGCGAGCCGTGGCGCCGGGGGGAGACGTAGCGGGTGTAGTCGCCGAGCAGCGTGATGAAGGCGACGGGTCCGCTGAGCCCGGCGGCGACGGCGGCCAGCAGCCAGGTCGGCCAGAAGGAGCCGAGCAGGTACGCCGTGTCCGGCGGGGCGGCGGTGGTGAAGTCCGGGGCGTACGCGACGACGCCGACGGCCAGGAGGACGACCATGGCCACCGACAGCACCTTGCTCATGCGCAGCAGCAGCCGGTAGCCGAAGACGGCCGCGACGACCGTGCACGCGGCGAGCCCGCCGTACATCACGGCCCGGGTGGAACCGGTGTCCGGCAGCCCGGTGAGGCGGGACAGGGCCGCGGCCATCACGTCGCCGCCTATCCACAGGGTGAGCGCGGTGTAGCCGAGGGAGAGCAGCAGGCCGACGACGGAGCCGACCAGCCGTCCCCGTACGCCGAACTGGGCGCCGCTGGAGGTGGACAGGTTGGTCGCGGTGCGCAGGGACACCAGGGCGAGCGGCGCGGTGAAGGCGATGCCGACCAGGGTGCCGGTCACGATGGCGGTGACGGAGGGCACCAGCCCGAGCCCGAAGGACGGGGGCAGCCAGCCGAAGACGATCACGCCGAGGCAGAGGTTGGAGCCGAGGAGGATCGAGACCAGGTCGCGGGGACCGCTGGTCCGCTCCTCCTCGGGGATGGTGTCGACTCCGCGCTGTTCGATGGGCATGGGGGGACTCCCTTGGCAGGGCGGGGGATGGTGGCGCACTGATTTGAGCGTCATTCAATGTGACCTGAGCCCATGGGCGGGGTCAATCCTTCACTGCGAGGAAATCAAGAGTTAGAGTGATGCTCTAACCCATTGACTCAAAAGGTGGTGGATCGGCGTGCGGCTGACCCCTACGGAGCGCGACCGGCTGCTGCTGCGCGGCGCCGCGGAACTGGCCAGGGCCCGACGGGCCCGGGGCCTGAGGCTCAACGTCCCCGAGGCCACCGCGCTGATCGCGGACACGGTCTGCGAGGCCGCGCGCGACGGCAAGCGCCTGGCGGAGGCCATCGAGGAGGCCCGCGGCGTGCTCGGCCCCGACGACGTGCTGCCCGGCGTGTCCGACGTGGTCACCGAGGTGCACGTGGAGGCCGTCTTCGACGACGGGTCCCGCCTCGCGGTGGTCTCCGCGCCCATCCGGGGCGCCGTGTCGCTCGGTGACGACGCCCCCGGCGCGGTCGTACCCGGCCCGGGCGCGCCCCAGCCCGAACCGCGGCTGTCCCTGCGCGTGCGCAACACCGCGTCCGTGCCGGTCAGCGTCACCTCCCACTTCCACTTCTTCGAGGCGAACCCCCGGCTCGACTTCGACCGCGCCGCCGCCTACGGCATGCGGCTGTGCGTCCCGGCGGGCTCCTCGGTGCGCTTCGACCCGCACGGCGAGGGCGAGGTGGGCCTGGTCCCGATCGGCGGCGAGCGCGTCGCGATCGGTTTCGCCGGGCTGGTCGACGGCCCGCTGGACGCTCCCGGAGCCAAGGAGCAGGCCCTGGCCCGCGCCGCCGCCTGCGGCTACCTCGGCGCCGCCGCCCCGACCGACGACGCCCCGGAAGGACACCAGGCGTGAGCCGTCAGACCCCCCACAGCGACCACAGCGCGCACTGCGCCCCGGGCAGCCGCCACATCGACCCGCACGAGTACGCGTCCGTCTTCGGCCCCCGCGCCGGCGACCGGGTCCGGCTCGGCGACTCGGGGCTGACCGTGCGGGTGGAGCACGACGCCCAGAAGCCCGGCGACGAGTTCCTCGCCGGTTTCGGCAAGACCGCCCGCGACGGCCTGCACCTCAAGGGCGCCGCCGTCCGCGACACCTGTGACGTCGTGATCAGCAACGTCCTGGTGATCGACGCCGTGCTCGGCATCAAGAAGGTCTCCATCGGCATCCGCGAGGGCCGCATCCACGCGATCGGCCGCGCCGGCAACCCGGACACCCTCGACGGGGTCGACGTCGTCGTCGGCACCGGCACGAGCATCGTCTCCGGGGAGGGCCTGATCGCCACCGCCGGAGCCGTGGACACCCACGTCCACCTGCTCTCCCCGCGGATCATGGAGGCCTCCCTCGCCGCCGGTGTCACCACCGTCATCGGCCAGGAGTTCGGCCCCGTCTGGGGCGTCGGCGTCAACTCCCCCTGGGCGCTGAAGCACGCCTTCAACGCCTTCGACGCCTGGCCCGTCAACATCGGGTTCCTGGCCCGCGGCTCCTCCTCGGACGCCGCGCCCCTGGTGGAGGCCCTCGCCGAGGGCGGCGCCTCGGGCTTCAAGGTCCACGAGGACATGGGCGCGCACACCCGTGCTCTGGACACCGCCCTGCGCGTGGCCGAGGAGCACGACGTACAGGTCGCCCTGCACAGCGACGGCCTGAACGAGTGCCTCTCCGTCGAGGACACCCTGCGCGTCCTGGACGGCCGGACCATCCACGCCTTCCACATCGAGGGCTGCGGCGGCGGGCACGTCCCCAACGTGCTGAAGATGGCGGGCGTGCCGAACGTCATCGGCTCCTCCACCAACCCCACCCTGCCCTTCGGCCGCGACGCCGTCGCCGAGCACTACGGCATGATCGTCTCCGTCCACGACCTCAAGCCGGACCTCCCCGGCGACGCGGCCATGGCCCGCGACCGGATCCGCGCCGGGACGATGGGCGCCGAGGACGTCCTGCACGACCTCGGGGCCATCGGCATCACCTCCTCCGACGCCCAGGGCATGGGCCGGGCCGGCGAGACCATCCGCCGCACCTTCGCGATGGCCGCCAAGATGAAGGGCGAGCTCGGCCCCCTGGACGGCGACGGCGAGGGCGACGACAACGCCCGCGTCCTGCGCTACATGGCCAAGCTGACCATCAATCCGGCCATCGCCCACGGCCTGGCCCACGAGATCGGCTCCATCGAGACCGGCAAGCTCGCCGACATCGTGCTCTGGCGCCCGCAGTTCTTCGGCGCCAAGCCGCAGCTGGTCCTCAAGTCGGGGTTCCCCGCGTACGGGGTCACCGGCGATCCCAACGCCGCCACCGACACCTGCGAACCGCTCGTCCTCGGACCGCAGTTCGGCTCGTACGGGGCCACCGCCGCCGACATCTCCGTGGCCTTCGTCTCCGCCGCCGCGGCGGCGCTGGGCGGCGACGCGATGCCGACCCGCCGCCGCCGGGTCGCCGTACGCGGCACCCGGGGCATCGGCCCCAAGGACATGCTCCTCAACTCCCGGGTGGGCGCGGTCGACGTCGACGCGCGCAGCGGCCTCGTCTCCCTCGACGGGGAACCGCTGCGCTCCGAAGCGGCCGACTCCGTCTCCCTCAACCGCCTCTACTTCCTGTGAACGGCACCGTCTGTGAACGGCCCAGCCCGTAAGCCCGTAAGGACCCCCGCCATGACTGCACAGCCCGCCAAGCCCTCGGACGACGGCTTCCGGATGCCCGCCGAGTGGACCCCCCACGAGCGCACCTGGATGGCCTGGCCGAGCCCCAACCCCACCTTCACCAACGCCCGGGAACTGGCCGAGGCCCGTGAGGCCTGGGGCGCGGTCGCCCGCGCCGTGCGCGCGTACGAACCGGTGACCCTCGTCGTCTCCCCGGGCGACGCCGAGAGCGCCCGGGCGGTCGTCGGGGACGACGTCGAGCTCGTCGAGCGGGAGCTCGACGACGCCTGGATGCGCGACATCGGCCCGACCTTCGTCACCAACGGTGCCGGGGAACTGGCGGCCGTCGACTGGACCTTCAACGGCTGGGGCGCCCAGGAGTGGGCCCGCTGGGACCACGACGCGAAGATCGCCCGGCACGTCTCCGACCTCGTGGGAACCCGCACGTACAGCACCCGGCTGGTGAACGAGGGCGGCGCCATCCACGTCGACGGCGAGGGCACCGTGCTGCTCACCGACACGGTGCAGCTCGGCGAGGGCCGCAACCCCGGCTGGACCCGCAAGCAGGTCGAGGAGGAGATCCACGCCCACCTCGGCACCACCAAGGCCATCTGGCTGCCGTACGGCCTGGCCGGCGACTACGGCACCTACGGGACCCAGGGCCACGTGGACATCGTCGCCGCCTTCGCCCGCCCCGGCGTGGTCATGGTCCACACCCAGCCCGACCCGGCCCACCCCGACCACGAGCGCTGCAAGACCATCGCCGCCATCCTGCGCGCCTCCACCGACGCGCGGGGCCGGCTGCTGGAGGTCGTGGAGGTCCCGGCGCCGACCGTGCTCGAGGAGGACGGCGAGTGGGTGGACTACTCGTACATCAACCACTACCTCTGCAACGGGGGCGTGGTGCTGTGCGCCTTCGACGACCCGCGCGACGAGGAGGCCGCGGAGATCTTCCGCGGACTCTTCCCCGAGCGGACCGTGACGCTCGTCGACGCACGTACGATTTTCGCCGGGGGTGGCGGTATCCACTGCATCACCCAGCAGCAGCCGAAGGTCTGACCCGAGGCGATCTCGTGAAGGAGCGGCCCATGGCGGCGGGTGGAGTACCGGTCCGGGCGGCGCGCAAGAACGCGCCCCCGCGCGAGGACGTACTCGTCGCCGCCATGGCCACGATCGCCGAGCGCGGGCTGGAGGGCCTGACCATGGCCGGCCTGGGCCGGCAGGTCGGCATGAGCAGCGGCCACCTCCTCTACTACTTCGGCAGCAAGGACGAGCTCCTGCTGCGGACCCTGGAATGGAGCGAGGCGGCCCTCGGCGACCAGCGCAGGGCCCTGCTCGCCCGCGGCGGCCCGGCGCTCGAGCGCGTACGGGCGTACGTGGACCTGTACGTGCCCGACGGCCCCCGGGACCCGCACTGGACCCTGTGGCTGGAGGTGTGGAACCGGTCCCAGAACGCGGGCCCCCGGGAACGCGAACGGCAGGCCGCCATCGAGGGCGCCTGGCACCGCGACCTGGTCGCCCTGCTCGCCGAGGGCATCTCGCGCGGCGAGTTCCGCGCGGTCGACCCCGACCGCTTCGCGGCCAGGCTGCGGGCTCTGCTCGACGGGTTCAGCATCCAGGTCGCCGTCGGACTGCCCGGCATCGAGCGGGAGGACATCCTGGCGCACGTCGCGGAGTTCCTCGCCGAGACCCTGGCCGGATAGCCGTCCCCCGCGGCGGCGGCCGCCTGCCGGACGGGGGGTGCCCGCATGCTGAGACCGGCGTCCACGCTCCGAGGGCCTTGTGTCAGACTGCGGACGTGTCTGCTCGGCTCATGATTATGGACAGCAGCGCGCCGGTCCTCTGTGACCGCTGAAACCGTGGACGACCTCCGCGGCAGCGGCCACCGTGCCTCAGACCCGCGCGCAGACCTCTCGCACCCGCGAGGGGTCTTTTCGTTTCCAGGGCAGAAACATGCCGGAACCGGACAGCGCGCGATGATGGGGGCAGTGGATCCCCGGTCTCCGGAACCACTCATCCGACAGGAGTCAGATCAGCATGACGACGACAGAGGCGAGCCAGCCGACAGAGGCACTCGACGACGGCTTCCACGTCTTCGACACCACCCTGCGCGACGGCGCCCAGCGTGAGGGCATCAACCTCACGGTCGCGGACAAGCTGACGATCGCGCGGTACCTCGACGAGTTCGGAGTCGGCTTCATCGAGGGGGGCTGGCCCGGCGCCAACCCCCGCGACACCGAGTTCTTCGCCCGCGCCCGGGCCGAGATCCACTTCAGGAACGCCCAGCTGGTCGCCTTCGGCGCCACCCGCCGGGCCGGCGGCGACGCCGCCTCGGACCCGCAGGTGCGCGCCCTCCTGGAATCCGGCGCGCCGGTCATCACCCTCGTCGCCAAGTCCCACGACCGCCACGTCGAACTCGCGCTGCGCACCACCCTCGAAGAGAACCTGGAGATGGTCCGGGACACCGTCTCCCACCTCGTCGCCCAGGGCCGCCGCGTCTTCGTCGACTGCGAGCACTTCTTCGACGGCTACCGCGCCAACGCCGAGTACGCCAAGGCCGTCGTCCGCACCGCCCACGAGGCCGGCGCCGACGTCGTCATCCTCTGCGACACCAACGGCGGCATGCTCCCCGCCCAGATCGGCGCGGTCGTCTCGACCGTCCTGGCCGACACCGGCGCCCGGCTGGGCATCCACGCCCAGGACGACACCGGCTGCGCCGTCGCCAACACCCTGGCCGCCGTCGACGCCGGCGCCACGCACGTGCAGTGCACCGCGAACGGATACGGGGAGCGCGTCGGCAACGCCAACCTCTTCCCGGTCGTCGCCGCGCTGGAGATCAAGTACGGCCGCAAGGTCCTCCCCGAGGGCGCGCTCGCCGAGATGACCCGCATCTCCCACGCCATCGCCGAGGTCGTCAACCTCACCCCCTCCACGCACCAGCCGTACGTCGGCGTCTCCGCCTTCGCGCACAAGGCGGGCCTGCACGCCTCGGCGATCAAGGTCGACCCGGACCTGTACCAGCACATCGACCCCGAGCGCGTCGGCAACACCATGCGCATGCTGGTCTCCGACATGGCCGGCCGCGCCTCCATCGAGCTCAAGGGCAGGGAGCTCGGCGTCGACCTCGGCGGGGACCGGGCGCTGATCGCCCGCGTGGTCGAGCGGGTCAAGGAGCGCGAGCTGGCCGGCTACACCTACGAGGCCGCCGACGCCTCCTTCGAGCTGCTGCTGCGGGCCGAGGCCGAGGGCCGGGCGCGCAAGTACTTCCGTACCGAGTCCTGGCGGGCCATCGTCGAGGACCGCCCCGACGGGACCCACGCCAACGAGGCGACCGTCAAGCTGTGGGCCAAGGGCGAGCGGATCGTCGCCACGGCGGAGGGCAACGGCCCCGTCAACGCCCTCGACCGCGCCCTGCGGGTCGGTCTGGAACGCTTCTACCCGCAGCTGGCCAAGTTCGAGCTCGTCGACTACAAGGTCCGCATCCTGGAGGGCAAGCACGGCACGGAGTCCACGACCCGCGTCCTGATCTCCACGACGGACGGCACCCGCGAGTGGAACACGGTGGGCGTCGCCCCCAACGTCATCGCCGCCTCCTGGCAGGCCCTGGAGGACGCCTACACCTTCGGCCTCCTCCACGCGGGCGTCGAACCGGCCGAGTAGCTCCGGCGCCCACCTCGCCGGGCGCCGGCCCGGCGGGCCCCCCACCCCGAACCATGCGGCTTATGTCCGGCTTACCCGGGAAAGTTCCGGTTCGGGTAGCGTCGTCAGTATGAGGACCAGGCTGATGTCCATACGCGTGGGATCGATGCTGTCCGGTCTGCTGCTGGCGCTGTCCGCCGGGACGATCGGCGCCGCCCCGCGGGCGGTCGCCGCCGACGGGGGGACCGCCGCGGTGGCGGAGGCGTTCAGGAAGGGCCCGGTCTACGTCGATCCCGGGGCCGCCGCACAGCTGTCGCCCGCCCAGGCGGACGCCCTGGCCGCGAAGATCAAGGCGGCCGGCAAGCCGCTCTTCGTCGCCGTGCTGCCCGCCACCGCCGCCTTCCCCGCCGACAGCGTGCTGCGCGCGGTGCGCACGCGGACGGGGATCACCGGGCTCTACGCCGTCCGGCTCGGCGACGGATTCGACGCCAGGGCCGACCGGGCCGTCATGCCGGGCAACGCGGTCCGCAACCTCACCGACGCGGTGAAGGCGGACGGGCCGGTGGACGCCGCCGCCCAGCTGGACGACTTCGCCGGCCAGGCCCTCCCGCAGATGAAGGGCCGGGCCCCCGCCTCCTGGAGCGAGGGGGCCGACGGGGGCGGATCCTCCGCCGGGGCGTTGATCGCCCTCGGCGCGGTGGCCCTGGCCGGCGGGGGTGGCGCGTACCTGCTGGTCAAGCGGAACCGCAAGAAGAAGGACGAGATCCGGCGCGAAGCGGTCGCCCGGCTCGCGGTGGTGGTGGACGAGGACATCACCGCCTTCGGCGAGGAACTCGACCGCCTCGACTTCCACCCCGGTGAGCCCGGTGCCGACGACGCGATGCGCACGGACTACGAGCACGCGCTGGACTCCTACGAGAAGGCCAAGCGGATCATGGCCTCGGTGCGCGAGCCGCACGAGGTGCAGGGCGTCACCCAGGCGCTGGAGGACGGCCGGTACGCGCTGGCCTCGCTCGACGCCCGCCGTCGGCGCGAGCCGCTGCCCGAGCGCCGTCCGCCCTGCTTCTTCGACCCCCGCCACGGCCCGAGTACGCGGGACGCGGTCTGGGCCCCGGCCGGCGGCGCGGCCCGTACGGTGCCGGTCTGCACGGCGGACGCCGTACGGCTGCGCGACGGCGTGGACCCGGCGGTGCGCACCGTGGACACGGAGCACGGCCCGCGCCCGTACTACGACGCCGGTCCGGCGTACGGACCGTGGGCCGGCGGCTACTTCGGCGGTGGCATCCTGCCCGGCCTGCTGATGGGCACGGTGCTGGGCTCGATGATGGCCACGCCCGCCTACGCCTCGGATTTCGGCGGCGGGTACGGCGGCCACGACGGCGGGGGTCCCGAGGGCGGGGACGTCTCGGGAGCCGACTTCGACCCGTCCGACTTCGGCGGCGGGGACTTCGGCGGCGGTGGCGGCTTCGACGGTGGCGGCGGGTTCGACGGCGGGGGCGGCTGGTAGCCGCCCCCGGGGTTCCGCGCGGCCGGGATCAGGCCTGCTTGACCGCCGAGATGTCGAAGGTCAGCTTCACCTTGTCGCTGACCATCACGCCGCCGGCCTCCAGGGCGGCGTTCCAGGTCAGGCCCCAGTCGGAGCGGAGGATCTCGGCGGAGCCCTCGAAGCCGACGCGCTCGCTGCCGTAGACGTCCGTGGCGGAACCGGAGAACTCCAGGTCGATGGAGAGCGGACGCGTCACGTCCTTGATCGTCAGTTCGCCGGTGATCCGGTACGCGTCACCGCCGAGGTGCGCCGCGGAGGTGGAGCGGAAGGTCATGAGCGGGAAGAGTTCGGCGTCGAAGAAGTCGCTGCCCAGCAGGTGGGCGTCGCGGTCGGCGATGCCGGTGCT
Organism: Streptomyces sp. NPDC034086; assembly: GCF_055575515.1. Classification (NCBI taxonomy): domain Bacteria; kingdom Bacillati; phylum Actinomycetota; class Actinomycetes; order Kitasatosporales; family Streptomycetaceae; genus Streptomyces; species Streptomyces sp. NPDC034086. The sequence goes on from NZ_JBVISM010000002.1 coordinate 805,654, forward strand.
GACGGAGGCGATCTCGACGTCGATGGAGGCGGTGGAGCGCGAGGGGTCGCGGCCGTCCAGGTGCAGGGTGCCCTCGTGCCGGGCGAAGCCGCCGCGGACATTGGTCACCATGGCGTGGCGCACGGTGAAGCCGATGCTGCTGTGGGCGGGGTCGATGACGTAGTCGCCGGTGAGCGCGGCGAGCGCCGGGTCGACGTCGAGCGTGGCGACCGGGCCCTGCGGGACGGACTCGTTGCGGGTGCCGCGGCGGGAGAAGAGACCCATGACTTCCTCCTGAGAAGTGGCTCATTTCGTTGAACTTTCAACAAGAACGACGCTAGACCCATTCCGTTCAAATTTCAACTTCTTCCGCTCCGGGCTGGCGCTTTTATAGGAACCCCACAAAGGGTCGAGGCTCGCGCTGGGGGAGTCCATGCATGCTTCGGAGGTTCTGTCCGGCCCGGACAGCGGAGGGGGCCGGAGACTGTGTAGAACCGACGGAGGGTTTTGATGGCCACGCTCCGTAAGGTCGGTACATGACCGTTGTGGACCAGACTCCGAGCGAGCCGACGGACGCCCGCGGGCGCGTGGCCGAGCTGCACGCCCTCCGCGAGGAGGCCCGGCGCGGCCCCAGCGACCGCGCGACCGAAGCGCAGCACGCCAAGGGCAAGCTGACCGCGCGCGAGCGCATCGCGCTCCTGCTGGACGAAGGTTCCTTCAGGGAGGTGGAGCAGCTGCGCCGGCACCGGGCGACCGGTTTCGGCCTGGAGGCGAAGAAGCCCTACACGGACGGCGTGATCACCGGGTGGGGAACGGTCGAGGGCCGCACCGTCTTCGTCTACGCGCACGACTTCCGCATCTTCGGCGGCGCCCTGGGCGAGGCCCACGCCACGAAGATCCACAAGATCATGGACATGGCCATCGCGGCCGGTGCCCCGCTGGTCTCCCTCAACGACGGCGCGGGCGCCCGTATCCAGGAGGGCGTCTCCGCCCTCGCCGGCTACGGCGGCATCTTCCAGCGCAACACGAAGGCCTCCGGGGTCATCCCGCAGATCTCCGTGATGCTGGGCCCGTGCGCCGGCGGAGCCGCGTACTCCCCGGCCCTGACGGACTTCGTCTTCATGGTCCGCGAGACCTCGCAGATGTTCATCACCGGACCCGACGTGGTCCGCGCGGTGACCGGTGAGGAGATCACCCAGAACGGCCTCGGCGGCGCGGACGTGCACGCCGAGACCTCCGGCGTCGCGCACTTCGCGTACGACGACGAGGAGACCTGCATCGCCGAGGTCCGGTACCTCATCACGATGCTGCCCTCCAACAACCGCGAGAACCCCCCGGTCCACGAGAGCTCCGACCCCGTCGACCGGCGCTCGGACGTCCTGCTGGACCTGGTCCCCGCCGACGGCAACCGCCCGTACGACATGCTCAAGGTCATCGAGGAGCTCGTCGACGACGGGGACGTCCTGGAGGTCCACGAGCGCTGGGCGCGCAACATCATCTGCGCCCTCGCCCGCCTGGACGGCCAGGTGGTCGGCATCGTCGCCAACCAGCCCGGCCACCTCGCCGGCGTCCTGGACATCCACGCGTCCGAGAAGGCCGCGCGCTTCGTCCAGATGTGCGACGCCTTCAACATCCCGATCGTCACGCTGCTGGACGTCCCCGGCTTCCTGCCGGGCGTCGACCAGGAGCACGGCGGCATCATCCGTCACGGCGCCAAGCTGCTGTACGCGTACTGCAACGCGACCGTGCCGCGGATCTCGCTCATCCTGCGCAAGGCCTACGGCGGCGCGTACATCGTCATGGACTCCCAGTCCATCGGCGCCGACCTCACCTACGCCTGGCCCACCAACGAGATCGCCGTCATGGGCGCCGAAGGCGCCGCCAACGTGATCTTCCGCAAGCAGATCGCGGACGCCGAGGACCCTGAGGCGATGCGGGCCCGGATGGTCAAGGAGTACAAGGCCGAGCTGATGCACCCGTACTACGCGGCCGAGCGCGGCCTGGTGGACGACGTCATCGACCCGGCCGAGACCCGGGGGGTGCTCGTCAGCGCCCTGGCGATGCTCCGCACCAAGCACGCCGATCTGCCGTCGCGCAAGCACGGCAACCCGCCGCAGTAACGAGCGAAGGAGACCCGCCGACGATGAGCACCGCCACCGACACCCTGCTGAAGGTCGAGAAGGGCAACGCCGAGCCCGAGGAACTGGCCGCGATCACCGCGATCCTCCTCGCCCGCGCCGCCGCCACCCCGGAAGAGGCCGCCGTCACCCGCCGCTCCACGGCCGGCTGGCGCCGCCTGGAGCGCAGCCGGGGCTTCCAGGCCCCCCACAGCTGGCGCGGCTGAGCAGCGCGCGCACGAACGCCGGAAGGCCCCGCACCCCTCCAGGGTGCGGGGCCTTCCGGCGTACCGGTGGCCGGGGGAGCGGGCAGGGCGAAGGCCCCCGTGTCCGGGACACGGGGGCCTTCGTACGTCCTTGCGGCGCCTGCGCGCGCCTGCCCGGACTCCTACCGCAGACGTGCCATGAGGGCGTGCTCGACGAGCGTGATGAGTGCGCTCTTGGCGTCCGCGCGGTGGCGGGCGTCGGTGGTGATGATGGGGGCGTCGGGGCCGATCTGGAGGGCCTCGCGGACTTCTTCGGGGGTGTAGGGCTGGTGTCCGTCGAAGCCGTTGAGGGCGATGACGAAGGGCAGGCCGCTGTTCTCGAAGTAGTCGACGGCGGGGAAGCAGTCGGCGAGGCGGCGGGTGTCGACGAGGACGACGGCGCCGATGGCGCCGCGTACGAGGTCGTCCCACATGAACCAGAAGCGGTCCTGTCCGGGGGTACCGAAGAGGTACAGGATCAGGTCCTGGTCCAGGGTGATGCGGCCGAAGTCCATGGCGACCGTGGTGGTCGTCTTGTCACCGGTGTGCGTGAGGTCGTCGATGCCGGCGGAGGCGCTGGTCATGACGGCTTCGGTGCGCAGGGGGTTGATCTCGGAGACCGCGCCGACGAACGTGGTCTTGCCCACGCCGAAGCCGCCCGCCACCACGATCTTCGCGGAGGTGGTGGAGCGCGGAGCCGCTCCGCCGTTAGAGCTTGCGAAGTCCACTGAGCACCCTTTCGAGCAGTGTCACATCTGGCTGGCCGCCGGCAGACTCGTCGCCGCCGGGCTGGTGAATGGCGACAAGGCCCGCCTCCGCCAGGTCGGCGACGAGGATGCGGGCGACACCAAGAGGAATGGAGAGAAGTGCCGAGATCTCCGCTACGGATTTGATCTCCTGGCACAGGCGGCAGATGCGCTGGTGCTCGGGCAACTGCCCTTGCAGGCGCGCCGGATCCGCCGTGGTACTGACCAGCGCCTCGATGGCGAGCTGGTAGCGCGGCCGGGTACGGCCGCCGGTCATCGCGTACGGGCGCACCAGCGGGTTGTGCGCCTTCGGAGCCTGCGGCTGCGCTGCCCTGGGGGGCTGCTGCGGAAGCCGGTGAGGCGCCTGGGGCTGCTGGGGCTGGCCGTACGGCTGCTGCGCGTAGGGGTTGTGCTCCGGCACGGGCCGGCTGGGCGCGGAGGGAAAGTTGAAGCGGTTCTGGTCGTGCCCACCCTGCGGCTGGTGGCCGCCATAGGGATGTCCTCCGGGTGTTGTCACGTTTCCTCCTCCGACTCCAAGAACGCAGTACTCCCTGTGGAACCGCGCCACCGCACCTTATGGTGCGGTGACGCGAAACGCACTGTCCGTCTGCTAGTTGAGAAGACTTCCCTGGAGCTCCGCGCGCAGGTCCGGGGTGAGGACACTGCCCGCACGGTCCACCAGAAGGGCCATCTCGTAGCCGACGAGGCCGATGTCGCACTCGGGGTGCGCGAGCACCGCGAGCGAGGATCCGTCGGAGACGGACATCAGGAAGAGGAACCCGCGGTCCATCTCCACGACGGTCTGGTTGACGGCCCCGCCTTCGAAGATCCGGGAGGCACCGGCGGTCAGCGAGGTCAGGCCGGAGGCCACGGCCGCCAGCTGATCGGCGCGGTCGCGCGGGAATCCGTCGGACATCGCCAGCAGAAGGCCGTCGGCGGAGACCACCACGGTGTGGGACACCCCGGGGGTGTTGTCCACGAAGTTGGTGATCAACCAGTTAAGGTTCTGCGCCGCCTGGCTCATCGCGCTCACACTAACGCTCCTGGTCATAGCTGTTACCTGACTGCTCGGAACCCGCGCTGCGTCCCTGCTGGACACCCCGCCGCAGGTTGCTCAACCTGCCGCGGACGTCCTCCGGGGCGCGGGAGACCTGGGGGCCTCCCTGCGGGGTCGTCTCCGCAGCACCCTCGACCAGGTTGGCCTTGGGCACGCGCCGAGGGAGACCGGACGAGGTGATCCCGCCCGCCTTCGGCTCACGGAGTTTGCCGGCCTGCTGCCAGCGCTCGTCGTTCGTCGAGCGCCAGTCGGAGCCGGCTGCTGCCTCCACCGGTTCCCGCTCCGGTTCGGCGGGCTGCTGCTGACGCCGCGGCCGCTGCTCGAAGAGGGATCCGGCGGACTCCGCTTCCTGCTGTGCCGACTGCCACTGCTGTTGGCTGCCGCGTCGCGGCAGGCCCGCTCCGGTCAACTGGTGACCGGCGTCTGCAGCGGCGCCCGGACTGTCGAAGCCTACGCGGTCCGGCGCCGGTTCGGGAGCGGCCGGGGATTCCGAATCGGTCCCGTAATCCTGCTGGTAGGAGCCCGGGTAGCCGTTCTGCCCGGGCCACTGGCCCTGCTGGGACTGCTCCTCGTAGCCGCCCTCGTACGCCTGGGCGGGCTGCTGCTGGTCCTGGTAGCCGGACTCCGGATAGGCGTAGTCCTGCTCCGGGTACGCCTCATAGGCCTGCGGCTGCCGCTGGGTGTCGTACGGGGCCTCGTAGCCCTGCGCGGACTGCTGCTCGTAGCCCTGGTACTCCTGGTACCCGTGCTCGGGCTGAGGTTCCGGATAGTCCTGGGCCTCCGGCCCGGGGTACTGGTCCTGATCCTGCGCCTGCGGGTAGTTCAGCTGCGCCTCGAGGGCGGCCCGGCGCTCCTCGCGGCCCAGGGACCGCACGACCGGGTCGGCCGGCTTCTGCTCGCCGCCCTGGCCGTCCTGGCCGTCGTAGGCCGAGTCGTCGAAGCCGAGCTCGGCGGCCGTCCGCAGCGGGGCGGCCTGCTGGGCCTCCTGCTGCGGAATGATCGAGGAGACGGTGAAGTCGTCCTCCGGTATGCCCTCGCCGCCGCCACCGTGGGTGATGGCGTCGGGGAGCATGACCAGCGAGGTGGTGCCGGCCGCCTCGCCCGAGGGGCGCAGCTGGACGCGGATGCTGTGGCGGTCCGCCAGCCGGCCGACCACGAACAGACCCATGCGCTGCGAGATCGCCGCGTCCACGGTCGGCGGGTTGGCCAGCTTGTGGTTGATGTCCGCGAAGTCCTCGGCGGTGAGGCCGATGCCCTTGTCGTGGATCTCGACCATCACGCGGCCGTCGGGCAGACGCGTGGCGTTGACGCGGACCTTGGTCTGCGGGGAGGAGAACGTGGTGGCGTTCTCCAGGAGCTCGGCGAGCAGGTGCACGAGGTCGGTCACGGCCTGGCCGTGGATCTCGGCGTCGGAGACGCCGGAGAGCTCGATGCGCTCGTACTGCTCCACCTCGGAGGAGGCGGCGCGCAGCACGTCGACGAGGGGCACCGGCTGGTCCCAGCGGCGGCCCGGGTTCTCACCCGCGAGGATGAGGAGGTTCTCACCGTTGCGACGCATACGGGTGGCCAGGTGGTCCAGGCGGAAGAGGTTCTCCAGCTGGTCCGGGTCGGCCTCGTTGTTCTCCAGGTCGGTGATGAGGGTCAGCTGGCCCTCGATCAGCGACTGGTTGCGCATGGAGAGGTTGGTGAAGATCGCGTTGACGTTCCCCCGCAGGAGCGCCTGCTCGGCGGCGAGCCGGACCGCTTCCCGGTGGACCTGGTCGAAGGCGCGGGCGACCTCGCCGATCTCGTCCTGGGAGGTGATCGGGATCGGCTCCACGCGGGTGTCGACCTTGCCCGGGTCGGTGCGCGAGAGCTGGTCGACGAGCGCGGGGAGGCGCTGCTCGGCGATGTCGAAGGCGGAGGTGCGCAGACGGCGCATCGAGCGGCTCATCTGGCGGGCCATCATCGCGGCCAGGATGAACGCGGCCAGCAGGGCCACGACCACGATGGCGCCGGTCAGGATGGCGTCGCCGCGCGACTTGTCGGACACCGCGACGGCGTCCTTGACGGCCTTGTCGAGGAGGTCCTTCTCGATCTCGGCGTAGCCCTCGAACTTGGCGGTCGAGGCGGCCTGCCAGGCGGGGGCGGTGGTGCCGTTCAGGGCGAGCTTGACGGGCTTCTCGCCGCCGGCTATCGCCTCGGTCATACCGGTGAGCGCGGAGCCGTTGACCACGGGCGGGGCCTTGAAGACGGTACCGGCCTGCTCGGCGGCCTGCTTGGCCTGGGCGAGCTTGGCGGCACCCTCCTGGGACTTCTTGCCCATGACCTCCTTGAGCCGGTTGGTGTCCTCGTCGGTACCGGCGGCGACGTACTCGCCGATGGCGATCTCTTCGAGGTAGGCGTAGGAGGAGAAGGCGACCAGCTGGGCCTTGCGGATCTCCTCGTTCTCGTTCGGGCGCACCAGCAGGTGCGTGCCGACGGAGCGCTGGAGCGAGTTCGCGGCCTTGGCCAGCTCGACCGCGTAGACCATGCGGCCGTAGCTGGTGACGTTTCCGGTGCCGAGGCCCAGTTCGTTGGAGAACTGCATGAGGTAGTGCTGGACCAGCACGTACCCCTCTTCGGTCGGGATGGGGCCGGCCGAGGAGGGGAGGTTCTTCTTCTGGGTCTCGGGGATGGCGTAGGCCGTCTTGCGGACCTGCTCCAGCTTCGGCTCCTCCTGGCGGAAGAGCTCGAGGCGGCGCTCGAGGCCCTGCTTCGAGGGGAGGTCCTTGACGGCCCGGGCGAACTTGGCCTTGGCCGCGTCGGTGGCCGCGTAGGCCTTCGTCACGGCCTCGTTGTTGCGGTCGCCCTTCAGGAGGGGCTCGGCCGTGAGGTCGCGCTCGTTGAGGAGGGCCTGGCCGTATTCGGCCGCGGCCTGGACGATCCGGGCGGTCTTCTCGGCGTCCTTGGCCTCGTTCCAGCTGTCGATCGAGCCCTTCACCTGGAAGCCGCCCATGACCAGTCCGACGAGGACGGGAACCAGCAGGATGGCGTTCAGCTTGGTTGCCACCCGCCAGTTGCGGGGGGCGAGCTTGCTGGTGCTGCCGCCGCTCGCGGGTGGTTCCGCGGGCACGTCGACGGGCGACATGGCCGCGCGCGGCGGCGGGGTGAAGTTGCCCCGCGCGGGTTCATCCGCGGGGCTCGAGTTGCTTCGCCTCACTCGACCAACAACCTTCCGGCGGTGCTACTAGCTAGTTCGCTGAATTCCAGCATGGGTAAGCGCCGTGTTCCAAACAGTTGAATCCGGCCATTCACAGAACCTTATGCCCCACATAAAACGGACATTAAGAGCGAGCTGCGGCAAAAACGGGGCCGCCCATGCGCGCAGCGGCACCGGGTGAACGCGCGCTGTGTCCGGCCGGCGACAATTCACTGTCGAAACGTTATGAACGCGCAGGGCGGGCCGTGTTCGAGAACACAGCCCGCCCCCCGGCGCATCGCGTTGTCGTGCGTGCTACTTGAGACGTGCCATGAGGGCGTGCTCGACGAGCGTGATGAGTGCGCTCTTGGCGTCCGCGCGGTGGCGGGCGTCGGTGGTGATGATGGGGGCGTCGGGGCCGATCTGGAGGGCCTCGCGGACTTCTTCGGGGGTGTAGGGCTGGTGTCCGTCGAAGCCGTTGAGGGCGATGACGAAGGGCAGGCCGCTGTTCTCGAAGTAGTCGACGGCGGGGAAGCAGTCGGCGAGGCGGCGGGTGTCGACGAGGACGACGGCGCCGATGGCGCCGCGTACGAGGTCGTCCCACATGAACCAGAAGCGGTCCTGTCCGGGGGTGCCGAAGAGGTACAGGATCAGGTCCTGGTCCAGGGTGATGCGGCCGAAGTCCATGGCGACCGTGGTGGTCGTCTTGTCACCGGTGTGCGTGAGGTCGTCGATGCCCGCGCTGGCGGACGTCATGACGGCCTCGGTCCTGAGCGGATTGATCTCGGAGACCGCGCCGACGAACGTGGTCTTGCCCACGCCGAAGCCGCCCGCCACCACGATCTTCGCGGAGGTGGTGGAGCGCGGAGCCGCTCCGCCGTCAGAGCTTGCGAAGTCCACTGAGAACCCTCTCGAGCAGCGTTACATCCGGCGTTCCGCCGGCCTCTCCATTGCCCGGCTGGTGGATGGCCACCATGCCGGCTTCCGCCAGGTCGGCGACGAGGATGCGGGCGACGCCCAGCGGCATCGAGAGCAGCGCGGAGACCTCCGCGACCGACTTCACCTCGCGGCACAGGGTGCAGATGCGCTGGTGCTCCGGCAGCAGGCCGGACAGGTGCATCGGGTCGGCCGTCGTGCTGACCAGCGCCTCGATGGCGAGCTGGTAGCGCGGACGGGTCCGGCCGCCGGTCATCGCGTACGGGCGGACGAGCGGCTGGTCGCCATCCGAGTACGAATCTCCGTACGCGTCGGGGTAGGCGGGGGGCGGGGTCATTGATCCTCCGGGCTGGACAGCAGTGGTCAGCGTGCCGTCTGACAGGGCGGCCGGTGGGGGGACATGACGGCCTGTCGGGGGGTACTGGATTCCGGGTGTGCGGACCCGGTTCCCCGGCCGGAAGTACCGTCCGGCCGGGGAGGGGGTGTCAGATGAGCAGGCTTCCCTGGAGCTCCGCGCGCAGGTCCGGGGTGAGGACGTTGCCGGCGCGGTCCACGAGGAGGGCCATCTCGTAGCCGACGAGGCCGATGTCGCACTCGGGGTGCGCGAGCACGGCCAGCGAGGATCCGTCGGAGACGGACATCAGGAAGAGGAACCCGCGGTCCATCTCCACAACGGTCTGGTTGACGGCGCCGCCCTCGAAGATCCGGGAGGCCCCGGCGGTCAGCGAGGTCAGGCCGGAGGCCACGGCCGCCAGCTGGTCGGCGCGGTCACGGGGGAAACCTTCGGACATGGCCAGAAGGAGTCCGTCGGCGGAGACCACCACGGTGTGGGACACCCCGGGGGTGTTGTCCACGAAGTTGGTGATCAACCAGTTCAGGTTCTGTGCCGCCTGGCTCATCGAACTCAACTATCGCTCCTGCTGGTAAGTGGGGTCGATGTGGTAGCTCCCGGTCGCGGGGCCGGTGGTGCCGGCCTGGCGGCCCTGCTGGATACCGCGACGGAGGTTGGTGAGACGGCCGCGGACGTCATCCGGGGCGCGCGAGACCTGCGGGCCGGCCTGGGTGTCGGCCTGCTGCTGCGCGGTACCCGCCACGAGGTTCGCACGCGGCACCCGGCGGGGCAGACCCGAGGTGGTGATCCCGCCGGCGGCGGGCTGGCGCACGCGCTCGGCCTGCCGCATCAGCTCGTCGTTCGGGGACGACTTCCAGCTGACCGTGGGGCTGCTGCCGGTGACCGCCGCCGAGGGCTCGGCCGCGGGCTCCTGGCCGCGCCGCTGCGGGGGCGCCGGCGCGACCGGTGCCGCCTGCTGCGACTGGTGCGGCTGCTGGGGTACGGCCGGACCCTGCCCGGCGGACTGCCGTCCGCCCTGGTGGGACCAGTTCGACTCCAGCGACTCGAAGATCGGGCTGCGCGACTCGGGGCCGTTCTGCGCCGGAGCCGGCGGCAGCGCCTCCGGCTGGTACGCCTGCGGGAGGCGCGGGGCCTCGGCGCGCGGGGCCGGCGCGGGGGTGTGACCGCCGGGCTGCCGGCCCTGCTGGTCCCCGTAACCGCCGACACCGGGGCCGCCCGGGCGGGCGAACTGGCCGGTGGAGGCCGGGTCCAGCGGGCCCGCGGGCTGCGGGCGCTCGAACTGGCCGGTGGTGCCGTTGCCGCGGCCGCCGCCCGCGCCCTGCGGGGGCGGGGCGTTGAAGTCGGGGCGGGCGAACTCCGCCGTGGAGCCCGGGCCCGACAGCTCGTCGTGGCCGCGCGGCACCTCCGGGCCGCCCTGGGCAGCGGTGCCCCAGCTGGTGCTCTGCGGGACCCCGGCGGCCGGGCCGCCCGCGCCCGGGAGCTCCGGACGCGCGGCGCCGTCGCGCGCCGGCAGCTGCGGCCGCCTGCGCTTGACGGGGGCACCGGGCTGCTGCTGGGGCTGCCTGCCCTGCGGGGGCTGGGGCTGCTGGTGCTGCTGGGCCTGGCCCTGCGGCGGCTGCGGCCGCTCGAAGCCGTTGCCCTGCTGCGGGAAGCCGCCCTGCGGACCGCCCTGCTGCGGGAACCCGCCGGGACCGCCCTGCTGGGCGAAGCCGCCGGGACCGCCGGCCGGCCGCGCCTGCGGAGCGCCGCCCTGACCGCGGGCCGGCAGCGGCGAGCCGCCGCCGAAGGCACCCTGGCCCTGCGACTGGCCCGTCGGGGCGGAGGGGCCGCCCTGCGGACGCGGACCCTGGCCCTGGGGACCCTGCTGCTGCGGGGAGCCGGGCGCGCCGTCGCGCCCCGGCAGGGCGGCGCGCTGGCCGCCGCCGGAGACCTGGCCGCGCTGCTGGCCGGCGCCCACGGGGGGACGTACGCCCGCACCGGGCACCGAGGGCTGCTGGCCGCCGGGTGCACCCGGAGCGCCGCCGGTACCGCCCGGGCCGCCGCCGGCACCCGGCATGGGGCCCGGCTTCTTGCCGCCCTGGGCGACGTCCACCGGAAGCATGACGAGGGCCGTCGTACCGCCCGAGTCGGAGGGGCGCAGCTGGATGCGGATGCCGTGTCGCAGGGACAGGCGGCCGACCACGAACAGACCCATCCGGCGGGACACCGAGACGTCCACGGTGGGCGGCGACGCGAGCCGCTCGTTGATCGCGGCGAGGTCCTCGGGGGAGAGGCCGATGCCGGTGTCGTGGATCTCGACGAGCACGCGGCCGTCGGGCAGCGCGTGACCGGTGACCTTGACCTTGGTCTGCGGGGAGGAGAACGAGGTGGCGTTCTCCAGCAGCTCCGCGAGGAGGTGCACGAGGTCGTTGACGACGCGGCCGGCGACATCGGTGCCGGGCACCGCCGCCAGCTCGATGCGTTCGTACTGCTCCACCTCGGACGCCGCGGCGCGGAGCACGTCGACGAGCGGGACGGGCCGGGTCCACCGGCGGCCCGGCTCCTCGCCCGCGAGGACGAGGAGGTTCTCGCCGTTACGGCGCATGCGGGTCGCGAGGTGGTCGAGCTTGAAGAGCGAGGAGAGCTGGTCCGGGTCGGCCTCGCGCGACTCCAGTTCGGAGATGAGCGACAGCTGACGCTGGATGAGGCCCTGGGAGCGGCGCGAGAGGTTGGTGAACATCGCGTTGACGTTGCCCCGGAGGAGGGCCTGCTCGGCGGCGAGGCGGACGGCCTCGCGGTGCACGTCGTCGAAGGCCGCGGCCACCTGGCCGATCTCGTCGCGGGTGTGCAGGCCGACGGACTCCACGGAGGTGTCCACCTCCTGCGGGTCCGACTCGGAGAGCTGCTTGACGAGCTCGGGCAGGCGGTCCTGGGCGACGCGCGTCGCGGTGTCCTGGAGGCGGCGCAGCGAGCGGATCATGGACCGGGCCATGACGAACGCGCCGATGAGGGAGACACCGAGGACGAGGAGGATCAGGGCACCGTTGACGATGGCGTCCTGCTGCGACTCGTTCTTGAGCTCGCGGGCCTTCTGCTCCATGTCCTCGAGCAGGGAGAGCTCGATCTGCTGCATGGCGCGGATCTTGGTGTCGTCGGCGTCGTACCAGTCCATCCAGGAGCGGTTCTTCTCCTTGACGAACTGTCCCTGGGTGCTCAGCACGCGGCGGGCGTAGTGGTCGGCGCTGCCGATCTCGGAGTTGCCGTCGCCGAGCGAGCTGAGGAGTTCCTCGGGCTTGCCCTGGTAGACGAGCTCGAAGGTCTTCTTCGCCTGGCTCTCACCGCGCAGCGCGGAGAGGGCGTACAGACGGTCGTTCTCCTCCAGCTTGCCCTGCTTGTCGCCGCTCTCGGGGAGCGAGGCGGCGATGATCGCGCGCTGGATGGACGCGTACTCCTTGGCGGACGAGAACGCCGCCAGGGCGCGGGTGCGCTTGATCATCTCGGGGTTCGAGGTGGCCTGGGCCATGTCCTGCGAGAGCGAGAGCAGCGAGACGATCAGCGCGTTGTACTCGGTGACGGTCTGCTGGGCGCCGTTCTGGTACGCCTTCTTGCGGATGTCCTCGATGCCGGTGAGCTGGCGGCCGATCTGGAGGATGTTGTTGCGGATGGACTTGAGGGTCTCGTCCTTGTCCTCCGCGTTGTCGACCTTGTCGGTCGCGGCGGCGAAGGCCTTGGCGGCGGCGTCGGTCTGGTCGCGGACGCCCTCGACGAGGCTGTTGGCCTTGCCGTCCTTGACGAGCGACATCGGACCGGCCGACTTGTCCCGCTCCTCCTGGAGCATGGCGGCGAGGCTGGTCGCCTGGCGGGTCATCGTCGTCAGCAGCTGCATGTGCTCGAGCTGCTGGATGTCCTCGAGCGAGTCGTTGATACGGAAACCACCGAGTGTGGTGGCGGCGACGACGGGCAGGGTCAGCAGCGACACGAGTCGCGTGCTGATGCGCCAGTTCTGCATGGCGAGACGGGAACCGGGCCCGGTGGGGGCCTTCGGTATCGCCTCTTCGGTCTCGGGCGACTCGGCCTTGCCCTTGGCCCTGCTCGGCTTGACGGGCTTACCGGGCTTGCCGGGCTTCGGGGCCTTGCCGGACCTGCCGCGGCCCTTCCCCTTCACCGAGGAGGTGTCGGGTCCCGCTCCTTCGGCAGCCGGCCCGCGGTTCTGGGCGTGCTGGGGCGAGGAGCCACGGTCAATCCCGCCGCGCGGCTCCTGCTCCGCCGCAGCGCTGCCATCCCTCTTGAATCGTCCCTGCACTAGCGTCGCAACCTCTGGACCAGGCGCCCCGCCGGGTGAGCGGCGGAACGGTGTCGAGTCGTGGGGCACTGACGGCCCCGTGGTGGTCGTCGGTGACCGGCGCGTCTCCCTCTCCGTTCCCGCCGCGCGCGGCGCTCTCTTGCGCCACCTGCGCGCCGGCTGATACCCGCGGCGGTCCCGCGAATTCCAGCACAGTGGGGGATCTCCAACAAGGTGCGCGTGTCGCCCCGGCGAGCCGGTCACGGGTCGTGACAGAAGGGCTACTGGATGTGGAGGCACTATGGGGAGGAAACGGACTTACGTCAATCAAAGCTGCTGTCCGGCAAGGTGTCCCAGTCGAGATGATCAGGAGCGGAATGGCGCATTCAGTGGCGCAATGTCCGTTTCGGCAGGCGCAATTGACCGCCTGTTATGCCCGTATTGCCCGCTCGCTGGTGAGCAAACTCACACGAGTGTGGCCATTACTTACCGGTTGAGCCGGGGATTCGGATGTTTAGCCTTGCCTGTTAAAGGGTTGGCGCCACACCCGGCGCATCCGACAACCCTCATCCCACGAAGCGACCCGAGGGCCCGAAACTCCGATGAAGACGACGCAGATGTTCCGCAACATAGCCAACCCCCGCCGCACCACGCTCGCGCACCTGAAGGACGCCGAGGAGCTGCAGGCGGCGCCGGCCACCCCGGAGCACTCCGTCGAGCTGCCGGCCCAGACCGCGAACCCCCGCCGCACCGTCCTCATGGACGCCCCGGCCGCCGCGGCACAGTAGCCCCTCCGCGGTAGTGGCTCCGTAAAGGAGCGCGGAGCGTCGCCGCCCACCGCGTTAGCCTGGAGTCCGCAGACTCCAGACCAGCGGACATACAGAGGGGCAGACGCAACACGTGCGCATCGCCAGGTTCTCCATCGACGGCAATGTCGCGTTCGGCGCGGTCGAGGGCAGCACTGCCCCCGGCGCCGAGGGTGAGCTCGTCCTCGACATCATCAAGGGCATCCCGTTCGCGGACTTCGAGCTCTCCGGCACGAAGGTCCCGCTGAGCAAGGTCCGGCTGCTGCCGCCCGTGCTCCCGAACAAGGTCGTGGCCATCGGCCGCAACTACGCGGAGCACGCGGCGGAGCTCGGCAACTCCGTCTTCGACGACCAGGGCCGCCTCGAGCCCCCCGTCACCTTCTTCAAGCCCTCCACCTCCGTGGTCGGACCGGGCGACCCCATCGTCTACCCCTCCTTCTCCCAGGAGGTGCACCACGAGGCGGAGCTCGCCGTGGTCATCGGCCGCATGTGCCGCGAGGTGCCGAAGGAGCGCGTCAAGGACGTGATCCTCGGCTACACCTGCGCCAACGACGTCACCGCACGCGACGTCCAGAAGCGGGAGAAGCAGTGGGCCCGGGCCAAGGGCTTCGACAGCGCCTGCCCCCTCGGCCCCTGGATCGAGACGGGCCTCGACCCGGCCGCCGTCTCCGCGGGCCTGGCCGTCCAGTGCACGGTCAACGGCGAGCAGCGCCAGCTCGGCAGCACCAGCGACATGATCCGCTCCGTCGAGGACCTGATCGTGCACGTCAGCGAGGCCATGACGCTGCTCCCGGGCGACGTCATCCTCACGGGGACCCCGGCCGGAGTCGGCCCCCTCAACGTCGGCGACGAGGTCGCCGTCACCATCGAAGGCATCGGCACTCTCACCAACAAGGTGATCAAGCGTGGCTAACGCGAACGTCCGCGTACGTTTCTGTCCCTCCCCGACCGGCAACCCCCACGTGGGCCTGGTCCGGACCGCCCTCTTCAACTGGGCGTTCGCCCGCCACCACGGCGGTACGTTCGTCTTCCGCATCGAGGACACCGACGCGGCCCGCGACTCCGAGGAGTCGTACGAGCAGCTGCTCGACTCGCTGCGCTGGCTCGGCTTCACCTGGGACGAGGGCCCCGAGGTCGGCGGCCCGCACGCCCCGTACCGCCAGTCCCAGCGCATGGACATCTACCGGGACGTCGCCCAGCGCCTCCAGGACGGCGGCTACGCCTACCGCTGCTACTGCACCACCGAGGAGCTCGACGCGCGCCGCGACGCCGCCCGCGCGGCCGGCAAGCCCTCCGGCTACGACGGCCACTGCCGCGACCTCAGCGCCGAGCGGGTGGCCGCGTACGAGGCCGAGGGCCGTACCTCGATCGTGCGCTTCCGGATGCCCGACGAGACCATCACCTTCACGGACCTGGTCCGCGGCGAGCTCTCCTTCACCCCGGAGAACGTGCCGGACTTCGGCATCGTCCGCGCGAACGGCGCCCCGCTGTACACGCTGGTCAACCCGGTCGACGACGCGCTGATGGAGATCACGCACGTCCTGCGCGGTGAGGACCTGCTGTCCTCCACCCCGCGCCAGATCGCCCTCTACAAGGCGCTGATGGAACTCGGCATCGCCACCGGCGTCCCGCAGTTCGGGCACCTGCCGTACGTGATGGGGGAGGGCAACAAGAAGCTCTCCAAGCGCGACCCCGAGTCCTCGCTCAACCTCTACCGCGAGCGCGGCTTCCTGCCCGAGGGCCTGCTGAACTACCTCTCGCTCCTCGGCTGGTCCTTCTCCAAGGACCAGGACATCTTCTCGATCGAGGAGATGGTGGCGAAGTTCGACATCGACGGCGTGAACGCCAACCCGGCGCGCTTCGACCTCAAGAAGTGCGAGGCGATCAACGCCGACCACATCCGCCGCATGGACCCGAAGGCCTTCGCGGACGCCTGCGCCCCGTGGCTGCGCGCCCCGCACGCCAACTGGGCGCCCGAGGACTTCGACGCCGAGGCGTGGGCCCGGATCGCGCCGCACGCCCAGACCCGGGTGACCGTCCTCTCGGACATCACCGCGAACGTGGACTTCCTCTTCCTGAAGGAGCCCGTCGAGGACCAGGCGTCCTGGGACAAGGCCATGAAGGGCGACCCGGCGGCCCTGCTGACCACGGCGCGGGAGCACCTGTCCGCCGCCGACTGGTCGGACCCGGAGTCCCTCAAGCAGGCCGTCCTGACGGCCGGCGAGGCCCACGGCCTCAAGCTCGGCAAGGCCCAGGCCCCCGTGCGCGTGGCCGTCACCGGCCGCACCGTCGGCCTGCCGCTCTTCGAGTCCCTGGAGATCCTCGGCAAGGAGCGCTCGCTGGCCCGCATCGACGCGGCCCTGGCGAAGCTCTCCGCCTGACCCGCACCACCCCGTGGGGGCGGCGGCCGACCCGGCCGCCGCCCCCACGGCGTTGCCGGAGGAACGCCGGCGTGCGGCCGGTCACACGCTCCACGGCAGGCCGGCCCACGCCCCGCACGCCCCCGCCCCCGACCGGTACTCCCCGCCGGGCCGCTCCGGCCGGGGCGGCGGCCCCGACCCGACCCGGACCGGATCGGTCCGGATCGGAGGGGACGCGGACGGCGCGCCCACCTGCCGCGTGACGGACTTCTCCGTCGTGCCCGCGCCCGGGGACGGCGCGGCGTAGGCTCGGCGGCATGCCGATCCGCGCCGTGCTGTGGGACATCGACGACACCCTCTTCGACTACACGGGCGCCGATTCGGCCGGTCTGGCCGCCCACCTGCGCGCCCAGGGGCTCGCGGAGCGGTACGGATCCCCTCCGGAGGCCCTCGCGCTCTGGCGCCGGCTCACGGAGCTCCACTGGGCGCGTTTCGCCGCGGGCGAGGTCACCTTCCAGGGCCAGCGTCAGGACAGGGTGCGCGACTTCCTCGGCGAGCCCGCCATGACGGCGGCGCACGCCGACGCCTGGTTCGAGAGCTACGTCGAGCACTACAAGGCCGCCTGGGTCCTCTTCCCGGACGTCCTGCCCGCCCTGGACGCCCTCGCCGCCACCCACCGGCACGGGGTGCTCACGAACTCCTCCGCCGCCAACCAGGACCCCAAGCTGCGCCGCCTCGGCCTGCGCGACCGCTTCGAGGTGCTGGTGTGCGCCGCCGAGCTGGGCGTGAGCAAGCCCGACGCCGCCGCCTTCCTGGCCGCCTGCGAGGCGCTGGGGCTGCCTCCCGGCCAGGTCGCCTACGTGGGGGACCAGCCGGAGATCGACGCGCGCGGCGCTCGGGACGCCGGGCTCACGGCCGTCTGGCTCGACCGGGAGGGGGGCCGGGGGTCCGGTCCCGCCGGTGTGCACCGGATCGGGGGACTTGACCGGCTGCCCGGGCTCCTGGCCGCTGATACCCGTTTTGGAGCACGGTCAGGCATCCGGTAATGTTCTTTCTGCGCCGCCCGGGCGGGCCGAAAGGCCGGACACGGAGGCGCTTACCAAACGAAAGGCCCCCAGGGTCTTGAAGTTCGGTGGGCTATAGTGTAATTGGCAACACGAGGGTTTCTGGTTCCCTTATTCTAGGTTCGAGTCCTGGTAGCCCAGCGCAGTGCAGCAGTAACGCAGTGCTTTGCCCCCGTTGTGTAGCGGCCTAGCACGCCGCCCTCTCAAGGCGGTAGCGCCGGTTCGAATCCGGTCGGGGGTACAGATCCTTCCCGCGGGATCTCCAGGGTCGCTCCCGGAGGTCTTGATGCAGGATCGCTAGGGCCCCCGTTGTGTAGCGGCCTAGCACGCCGCCCTCTCAAGGCGGTAGCGCCGGTTCGAATCCGGTCGGGGGTACCAAGGTCTGGCTGGTCTAGACCATTGGGCTATAGTGTAATTGGCAACACGAGGGTTTCTGGTTCCCTTATTCTAGGTTCGAGTCCTGGTAGCCCAGCGCAGTACCGCAGTAAAGCTAGCCCCCGTTGTGTAGCGGCCTAGCACGCCGCCCTCTCAAGGCGGTAGCGCCGGTTCGAATCCGGTCGGGGGTACAAGAGGAGAGGCCCTCCGCGATCATCGCGGAGGGCCTCTTCCGTGTTTCCGGACCCCGGAGGCCGGCGGTGCCGGGCACAAGTGCGGGCCCGGAGGCGCGTGTTCGGACGTGTGCGGCGTCGTACGCGCCCCCGGGCCCGGGGGTGGGAGTGGTGGAGGTCTACGGCCGCGGACGGCTCAGCCGGAGCGGCGCAGGGCCTCCGTGAGACGGGCGGCCGCGTCTATGACGGCCTGGGCGTGCATGCGCCCCGGGTGGCGGGTCAGGCGCTCGATCGGCCCGGAGACCGACACGGAGGCCACCACCCGGTTCGAGGGGCCGCGTACGGGCGCCGAGACGGACGCCACGCCGGGCTCCCGCTCGCCGATCGACTGCGCCCAGCCGCGGCGCCGTACGCCGGACAGGGCCGTGGCCGTGAAGCGCGCGCCCTGCAGGCCCCGGTGGAGCCGCTCGGGCTCCTCCCAGGCCATCAGGATCTGCGCGGCCGACCCCGCCTTCATCGGGAGGGTGGAGCCCACCGGGACGGTGTCCCGCAGGCCCGACAGCCGCTCGGCGGCCGCCACGCAGATGCGCATGTCGCCCTGACGGCGGTAGAGCTGCGCGCTCTCGCCCGTCACGTCACGGAGGTGCGTGAGCACCGGTCCGGCCGTCGCCAGCAGGCGGTCCTCGCCGGCCGCGGCGGCAAGCTCTGCCAGCCGCGGACCGAGGATGAACCGGCCCTGCATGTCCCTCGCCACCATCCGGTGGTGTTCCAGTGCCACGGCCAGGCGATGTGCCGTGGGTCGTGCGAGCCCTGTCGCCGCGACCAGCCCGGCGAGGGTGGCCGGACCGGACTCCAGTGCGCTCAGTACCAGAGCTGCCTTGTCGAGAACGCCGACGCCGCTAGAGTTGTCCATGAAACGATATTCACGTCTCACACTGTGAAACGCAAGTTCAAATTTTCCAAGAACGAGCGAGTCTGTATGTGCGGGTCCACGAACCACTGGGTCCGAGCCGTCGTTCCGCGGGTGGGGTAGCGGGGCGATCAGGCGCACCAGATCTCTAAAGAAGCGCCGGCACAACCGGCCGGCCGGAGGGAAAGCGATGGGTAGGACACTCGCGGAGAAGGTCTGGGACGACCACGTCGTCCGGCGCGCCGAGGGCGAGCCCGATCTCCTCTTCATTGATCTCCACCTGCTGCACGAGGTGACCAGCCCGCAGGCTTTCGACGGTCTGCGCCAGGCCGGCCGCAAGGTCCGCCGTCTGGACCTCACCATCGCCACCGAGGACCACAACACCCCCACCATCGACATCGACAAGCCGATCGCGGACCCGGTCTCCCGGGCCCAGCTGGAGACGCTGCGCAAGAACTGCGCCGAGTTCGGCGTACGCCTCCACTCCCTGGGTGACGTCGAGCAGGGTGTCGTCCACGTCGTGGGCCCCCAGCTGGGCCTGACCCAGCCGGGCACGACCGTGGTCTGCGGTGACTCGCACACCTCCACGCACGGCGCGTTCGGCGCGCTGGCCTTCGGCATCGGCACCAGCCAGGTCGAGCACGTGCTGGCCACCCAGACCCTGCCGCTGGCCCGCCCCAAGACGATGGCGATCACCGTCACCGGGGAGCTGGCCGAGGGCGTCACCGCCAAGGACCTGATCCTGGCGATCATCGCCAAGATCGGCACCGGCGGCGGCCAGGGCTACATCCTGGAGTACCGCGGCGAGGCCATCGAGAAGCTCTCGATGGAAGCCCGCATGACCATCTGCAACATGTCGATCGAGGCCGGCGCCCGCGCGGGCATGATCGCCCCCGACCAGACCACCTTCGACTACCTGGAGGGCCGCGACCACGCCCCGACGGGCGAGGACTGGGACGCGGCGGTCGCCTACTGGAAGACGCTGCGCACCGACGAGGACGCGGTGTTCGACGCCGAGGTCGTCATCGACGGGGCCTCCCTGTCGCCGTTCGTCACCTGGGGCACCAACCCGGGTCAGGGCGCGCCGCTGTCGGCCAACGTCCCCGACCCGGCTTCGTACGAGGACGCTTCGGAGCGCCTCGCCGCCGAAAAGGCCCTGGAGTACATGGGGTTGACGGCCGGGCAGCCGCTGCGCGAGATCAAGGTCGACACCGTCTTCGTAGGTTCCTGCACCAACGGCCGCATCGAGGACCTGCGCGCCGTCGCCGGGATCATCGAGGGCCGCAAAGTCGCCGACGGCGTACGGATGCTGGTCGTCCCCGGCTCGGTCAGGGTCGCCCTGCAGGCCGTGGAGGAGGGCCTGGACAAGGTCTTCAAGGAGGCCGGCGCCGAATGGCGGCACGCGGGCTGTTCGATGTGCCTGGGCATGAACCCCGACCAACTGGCCCCCGGCGAGCGTTCCGCGTCCACCTCCAACCGCAACTTCGAGGGCCGGCAGGGCAAGGGCGGACGCACCCACCTGGTCTCCCCCCAGGTGGCCGCCGCCACCGCGGTACTGGGCCATCTGGCCTCCCCCGCCGACCTGTCCGACGCCCCCGTCACCGCCGGAGTCTGAACCATGGAAGCCTTCACCACTCACACCGGCCGGGCCGTTCCGCTGCGCCGCAGCAATGTCGACACCGACCAGATCATCCCCGCCCACTGGCTGAAGAAGATCACCCGTGACGGGTTCGAGGACGGGCTGTTCGAGGCCTGGCGCAAGGACCCGGACTTCGTCACCAACCGTCCCGAGCGGGCGGGTGCGACGGTCCTGGTCGCCGGTCCCGACTTCGGCACCGGATCCTCGCGCGAGCACGCCGTCTGGGCCCTGCAGAACTTCGGCTTCAAGACCGTCATCTCCTCCCGCTTCGCGGACATCTTCCGCGGCAACTCGCTGAAGAACGGTCTGCTGACCGTCGTCCTGCCGCAGGAGACCGTCGACCGGCTGTGGGAGCTGACCGAGGCCGACCCCACCGCCGAGATCACCGTCGACCTGGTCGACCGCCAGGTCCGAGCCGAAGGCGTCGAGGCGGAGTTCGAACTCGACGACAACGCCCGCTGGCGTCTGCTGGAGGGTCTGGACGACATCTCGCTCACCCTTCAGAACGAAGCCGACATCGACGCGTACGAAAGCGGCCGCCCGTCCTTCAAGCCCCGCACGATTCAGCACTGATTCCAGCCTGATCAGCGCTTATTCACCTTTGGGTGATCACATCGGCAACACTGTGCCCCCCGCCTTCCGGCGGGGGGCACAGCCGTATGTTGAGGCCCCGTGAGGCGACAACTCGCCCCAGATGGCACAATCTGTGCATGGAACGCGACAGTCAACTCGAGCTCTACGAACTCGTCGCGGACCGGTTGAAAGAAGCACACGCAAGGGTGCGCGCACTGCAAGTCCCGGAGGGCGTAAGGATGACGCTGTCCCGGAAGCTGTTGGTCGTCACTGCCGCGGCGAAGCATGATCTGGCCGATGCGGCAAGGCGCCTGGACAGGTTGATGAAGGACCTCGACGAGGGTCGATTCCCTGAAGGCGACTGATGCGAAGGAACTCCGCAACGACCTACCCCGTTGCGGCACTAGGGTGATTAGCCCGTTTCGTGTTTGATTTGCGGTATATATCCGCCTAACGTGCGAAATAAGCTTGAACACATTCGTTCTGGCGATGTCTCCGAAGGGGAAGACGTGAACAAGGCGCAGCTCGTAGAAGCGATTGCCGACAAGCTGGGCGGCCGCCAGCAGGCCGCGGACGCCGTCGACGCGGTACTGGACGCCATGGTCCGCGCGGTCGTCGCGGGCGACCGGGTCTCGGTCACGGGCTTCGGCTCGTTCGAGAAGGTCGACCGCCCGGCCCGCTACGCCCGCAACCCGCAGACGGGTGAGCGCGTCCGGGTCAAGAAGACCTCCGTCCCCCGTTTCCGTGCGGGTCAGGGCTTCAAGGACCTGGTCAGCGGCACCAAGAAGCTCCCCAAGGGCGACGAGGTCGCCGTGAAGAAGGCCCCGAAGGGCAGCCTGACCGGCGGTGCCTCCGCGACGGTCAAGAAGGCCGCCGCGAAGAAGGCCACCACGGCGAAGAAGACCGCCGCGAAGACCACGGCCGCCAAGAAGACCGTGGCGAAGAAGGCCGTCGGGAAGAAGGCCGCGCCGACCGTCAAGAAGACCGCCGCGAAGACCACGGCCGCGAAGAAGGCCACGGCCACCGGCACGGCGACGGCCAAGAAGGCCACCCCGGCCAAGAAGACCGCGACGGCGGCCAAGAAGACCACCGCCACCGCCAAGAAGACCGCCCCGGCGGCCAAGAAGGCCACCGCGACGAAGGCGCCCGCCAAGAAGACGGCGACGCGCAAGGCCACCGCGAAGAAGACCACCGCCCGCAAGAAGTAGGGGCACGGGTTACACACGCCGGGCCGGCTTCCCCGCCAGGGGAGGCCGGCCCGCGGTGCTGCCCGGCGCGGCCGGAGCCCGGCGGCGGATCCGGTACGCGGCTCAGAAGGTCTGCAGGGTCACCAGCGTGATCCGCAGCGACGGGCCCTCGCCGTCCGTCTCGATGCGCACCCGCTGCCCGGGCCGCAGCAGCCGCAGGCCCCCCGCGTCGAAGGCGGCGGCCTCGAAGGGCACCGGGGTGCCGTCGTCCAGCAGCACACTGCCGCTGCGGGTCTGGGAGTCGTACGTGTACGCGGTCGCCTGCATACGGGAACTGTATCGGGCCGTGTGCCGCCCCACCCCGAGGGCCAGGGCCGTCCGCAGGTCCGCCCCCGTGTCCACGTCCCGGCGTACGCTCTCCACGCCCGCGAGGGCTATTTCCACCGCGCCCGAGGCCGAATGCCGGGCCCGGGAGGGGCCGCCGAAGGAAGGTGCCAATTCCACGTCCGGTCCCGCGGAAAGCAGGGTGGTGCCGATTCCGGCCGCATCCGCCAGAAATGCCCGGGGAAAATGCTCCGCGATATCGAGCACACGTAGCAATTCCGGTGGCCGCAGCGCCGGCAGGTCGGCGTTCATCGCGGCCACCGCCGCCCCCGGCCGCCGCGCCCGCACCGCCCGCGCCCCGTGGTCCAGCGCCGCGTTGAGCCCGGCGCCGGGGGCGTCCGGCAGGATCCGCGCCCCCAGCCGCGCCAGCTCCGCCCCCGCCACGGCGTCGTCCGTGACGACCACCACATCCGCGACCGACGCGCAGGCCAGCGCCCCCGCCACGGTGTCCTGCGCGAAGGCCAGCGCCAGCCCCGGCCGGGAGGCGCCCACGGCCGCCGCGAGACGGCTCTTGGCCAGCGCCAGGGGCTTCAGGGGAACCACCAGGCTCCATCCGGCGTTCGTGGCGGACCCCTTCCCTCCGGTGCGCTGCGGCACCCGCCCGACCCATCGGCAGGTCATGACCCGGTCATCACTCGGCCCATTGTCGCCCCCGAGCGGGCGCAGGGGGGCCTCGTGGTGCGAGCGGGGCGTACGGTGTCCTCGACAGAGACCGGACCCGGCGCGACACTTGTCCGGCCCCGAGGTGCCCAAGCCACGCACCGGTCCTAGAGGAAGGTGTCCGAGTGTCCCGCCGCAGAATCGGCTTCTGGTACCGCCTGGCGGCGGTCATCGCAAAACCGCCGCTGGTAGTGCTCTTCAAGCGGGACTGGCGGGGAATGGACCACATTCCGGCCGAGGGCGGATTCATCACCGCCGTCAATCACAACTCGTATCTGGACCCGCTCTCCTACGCGCACTTCCAGTACAACACCGGCCGGGTGCCGCGTCTGCTCGCCAAGGCGGGGCTCTTCAAGGTGCCTTTCGTCGGCATGATCCTGCGCGGATCCGGGCAGATCCCGGTCTACCGCGAGACCACCAACGCCCTGGACGCATTCCGGGCCGCCGTGGACGCCGTCGAGCGCGGTGAATGCGTGGCCTTTTACCCGGAAGGCACCCTCACCCGCGACCCGGAGATGTGGCCGATGGCCGGCAAGACCGGCGTCGCCCGCGTGGCGCTGATCACCAGGGCCCCCGTCATTCCCGTGGCCCAATGGGGCGCGAATCTCGCGATGCCGCCCTACGCCAAGGAGAAGAAGGTCCGGCTGTTCCCCCGCAAGACCCTCCAGGTGCTCGCCGGACCGCCCGTGGACCTCTCGGCCTACTACGACCGCGAGCCCACGCCCGAGGTCCTCAAGGGCGCCACCGAGGCCATCATGGCCGACATCACCAAGCTCCTGGAGGAGCTGCGGGGCCAGAGCGCGCCCGCGCAGCCCTACGACCACCGCAAGGCCAGGGCGCAACAGCGGCGCGACGCCGCGGGGGAGGGCAAGAAGTGACACGTCCCGTCAAGGCCGCCGTGTTCTCGGCGGGTTCCTGGGGCACCGCCTTCGGCATGGTGCTCGCCGACGCCGGCTGCGAAGTGACCCTGTGGGCCCGCCGCCGGGAGGTGGCCGACGCCATCAACACCGGACGCACCAACCCGGACTACTTCCCCGGCGTGGAGCTCCCCGAGAACCTCCGCGCGACCACGGACCCCGCCGAGGCCGCCCGCGGCGCGGACTTCACCGTGCTGTCCGTCCCCTCCCAGACCCTGCGCGGCAACCTCGCCGAATGGGCCCCGCTGCTGGAGCCCGACACCGTCCTCGTCTCCCTGATGAAGGGCATCGAACTCGGCACCGCCAAGCGGATGAGCGAGGTCATCGAGGAGGTGGCCAAGGTCCCCGCCGAGCGGGTCGCCGTCGTCACCGGCCCCAACCTGGCCCGCGAGATCGTCGCCCGGCAGCCCGCCGCCTCCGTCGTCGCCTGCGTGGACGAGGCCGTGGCCCGGCGCCTCCAGGCCGCCTGCCACACCCCGTACTTCCGTCCGTACACCAGCACCGACGTCATCGGCTGCGAGCTGGGCGGCGCCGTCAAGAACGTCATCGGCCTGGCCGTCGGCATCGCGGACGGCATGGGCCTGGGCGACAACACCAAGGGCTCCCTCATCACCCGGGGCCTCGCCGAAGCGACCCGTCTGGGCCTGGCGATGGGTGCCGACCCGCTCACCTTCTCCGGGCTCGCCGGGCTCGGCGACCTCGTCGCCACCTGCTCCTCGCCGCTCTCCCGGAACCACACCTTCGGCACCAACCTGGGCCGCGGAATGACCCTGGCCGAGACCATCGCGGTCACCAGCCAGACCGCGGAAGGGGTCAAGTCCTGCCAGTCCGTGGCAGATCTGGCACGGCGGTACGGAGTGGACATGCCGATCACCGACACGGTCGTCGAGATCGTGCACCACGGCAAGCCCCCGCTGGTCGCACTGAAGGAACTGATGGGGCGCAGCGCCAAACCGGAACGCCGCTGACTCCGTTCCGGACGTGTGAGCGGGTACCCTCGTGGCGATATGAGCAGCGAGAACCTCCCCCAGACCCCTGAGCAGCAGGGCCGCAAGCCCCGCGTGGCCGTCGTGTTCGGCGGCCGCAGCTCGGAACACGCCATTTCGGTCGTCACGGCGGGCGCGGTGCTGCGCTCCATCGACCGCGCCAAGTACGAGGTGCTGCCCATCGGCATCACCACGGACGGCCGGTGGGCCCTGACCGCCGACGAGCCCGAGCGCATGGCCATCGCGGACCGGCGGCTCCCGAGCGTCGACACGCTGCGGGAGACCCCGGAGGGCACCGTCGTGCTCCCCGTGGACCCCGCCAGCCGCGAGGTCGTCTACACCGAGCCGGGCAGCGTCCCCAAGGCGCTGGGCGAGGTCGACGTGGTCTTCCCCGTCCTGCACGGCCCCTACGGCGAGGACGGCACCCTCCAGGGCCTCCTGGAGCTCTCCGGGATCCCCTACGTCGGATCCGGCGTCCTCGCCTCGGCCGTCGGCCAGGACAAGGACTACATGAAGCGGGTGTTCACCTCCTTCGGGCTGCGCGTCGGCCCGTACGTGACCATCCGCCCCCGCGAGTGGGAGGCCGACCGGGCCGCCGCCAAGGCGAAGATCCTGGACTTCGCCGGCGAGCACGGCTGGCCGCTGTTCGTCAAGCCCGCCCGGGCCGGCTCCTCCATCGGCATCACCAAGGTCGACGACCCCTCCGGGCTCGACGCGGCGGTCCAGGAGGCGCGCCGCCACGACCCGAAGATCATCGTGGAGGCGCTGCTGCGCGGCCGCGAGATCGAGTGCGGCGTCCTGGAGTTCGAGGACGGGCCGCGCGCCAGCGCCCCCGCCGAGATCCCCCCGGTCTCCAGCCACGACTTCTACGACTTCGAGGCGAAGTACATCGACTCCGCGTCGGGGATCGTGCCCGCCCCGCTGACCCCGGAGCAGACCGCCGAGGTGCAGCGGCTCGCGATCGAGGCCTTCGAGGCCGCGTCCTGCGAGGGCCTGGTGCGCGCCGACTTCTTCCTCACCGAGGACGGCGAGTTCGTCATCAACGAGATCAACACCATGCCCGGCTTCACCCCGATCTCGATGTACCCGCGGATGTGGCAGGAGTCCGGCATCGAGTACCAGGAGCTGGTGGACCTCCTGATCCAGGCGGCCCTGCGCCGCTCCACCGGACTGCGCTAGCCGCGCGTCCCGCCCCGTACAGCCGACCGCCCGCTGGGAGGAACCCAGCGGGCGGCGGTGTGCGCGCGGCGGGGGGCCGGACGGCCCCGGTCAGTACGAGGAGATCCCCACGGGGACGGTCCTGGCCACGGCGCCGGACAGACCGACCAGCATGCTCGCATCCGTGGCATGCTCCTTGGCGACCCGGATCTCCGTGTACGCCAGCCTCGCCCCGGTGGTGAACCGCAGACCGCCCTCCTCGGGCTTCTCCACCAGCCAGGCGACGCCGTTGACCTCGACGCCGTCCTGCTGGGGATCCGCCATCTTGGGGGGTTTGGGGATACCGCACCGCAGTACGATCGCCGAGCCGCCCCACGCGGCGGTCAGATCCGACTCCGGTGAGGTGGGGGTCCTCGCCAGTCCGTCCACCGTTTCCGGGAGCTCCTCGTGCAGAGCGGCACAGAGCTTCGCGACCGCGGCGGGCGGAGCGGGCGGCGGGTCCACCCGGCCCCCGGAACCCGCCGGGGCACAGCCCGCGAGGGCCAGGAGGACCGGCACGGCGGGCAGGGCCAGTACACGGAGGGGCCGGCGGTGCGTCAATGACATCACCGGCCAAGACTAGACGGGGGCTACAGATGGACCACCGGGCAGGTCAGGGTGCGGGTGATCCCCTCCACCTGCTGGACCTTGGCGACCACCATGCGGCCGAGATCGTCGACGGTGTCGGCCTGGGCGCGCACGATCACGTCGTACGGCCCCGTCACGTCCTCGGCCTGGATCACCCCCGCGATCTTGGAGATGGACTCGGCGACGACCGACGCCTTGCCCACCTCGGTCTGGATGAGGATGTACGCCTGTACCACGGAACCTCCAGGGCGGCCACGAGGATCATTTCCCCTAACCTTCGGATGGGCCCGGGGACATCGGGCGGGCCCGGGGAAGAAGGGACGCCACGGTACCGCGTCGCCGCGTGCCACGGGGAGACCCGGGGGCCCGGCGCCACGCACAGCGGGGCGTGCGCAGAGCAGAAGTTGACCTATCTGTTGACGGTACCCAGAGCTGTGACGGCTCGCGACCGCAAGCGGACTTGCCAAGAAGGGGCACAGCGATGAAGGGCACTGTGGGCGAGCTGGGGGAGTTCGGGCTCATTCGGGAGCTCACCTCACGGCTCACCACCACCCCGGCGGTCCGGCTCGGACCCGGCGACGACGCCGCGGTGGTGTCGGCCCCCGACCGGCGGGTCGTGGCCAGCACGGACATCCTGCTCGAGGGCAGGCACTTCCGCCGCGACTGGTCCACCGCGTACGACGTCGGCCGCAAGGCCGCCGCCCAGAACCTGGCCGACATCGCCGCCATGGGCGCCGTGCCCACCGCGCTGCTGCTCGGCCTCGTCGTCCCGGCCGAACTGCCGGTCACCTGGCCCACCGAGCTGATGGACGGCATCCGCGACGAGTGCCAGGTCGCGGGCGCCGCCGTGGTCGGCGGCGACGTCGTACGGGGCGACACCATCACCGTCTCCATCACCGCCCTCGGGGACCTGCGCAACCACGAGCCCGTCCTGCGTTCCGGCGCCCAGCCCGGGGACGTCGTGGCCGTCACCGGCTGGCTCGGCTGGTCCGCGGCCGGCTTCGCGGTGCTCTCGCGCGGCTTCCGCTCCCCCCGGGCCTTCGTCGAGGCGCACCGGCGCCCCGAGCCGCCCTACCACGCCGGCCCCGCGGCCGCCGGGCTCGGCGCCACCGCCATGACCGACGTCAGCGACGGCCTGATCGCCGACCTGGGGCACATCGCCGAGGCCAGCAAGGTGCGCATCGACGTGCGCTCGGGGGCCGTGGACATCCCGACCCAGATGCACGACATCGGCCAGGCCGTCGGCGTGGACCCGCTCCAGTGGGTGCTCACCGGGGGAGAGGACCACGCCATCGTGGCCACCTTCCCGCCGGACGTGAAGCTCCCGGCCCGCTGGAAGGTCATCGGGTCGGTCCAGCACCGCTCCGCGCTGCCCCAGGTGACCGTGGACGGCGCCCCCTGGACCAGCACCGGCGGCTGGGACCACTTCGGCGCCGACCCGGCCGAAGGGGAAACCCCGTGAGCGCCCCCGGTGCCGCCCCGCCGCCCTGCCTGACCGTCGCCGGGTCCGATTCCGGCGGCGGCGCGGGCATCCAGGCCGACCTCAAGACCATGCTGGCGCTCGGCGTGCACGGCATGAGCGTGATCACCGCCGTGACGGCCCAGGACTCGCTCGGCGTGAAGGGGGTCTGGGAGCTGCCCGCCGAGGCCGTCACGGCCCAGTACCGGGCCGTGGTGGACGACATCGGGGTGCGGGCCGTCAAGACCGGGATGCTGTCCTCCGCCGTACTGGTGGAGACGGTGGCGCGGTTGCTGGCGGACACCCCGGCGCCGGCCGTGGTGGACCCCGTCGGGGTCTCCAAGCACGGCGACGCGCTGCTCGCCGCCTCGGCGCTGGACGCCGTACGCCGGGAACTGCTGCCCCGGGCCACGGTGGCGACGCCCAACCTGGACGAGGTCGCCCAGCTCACCGGGCTGGCCGTGGAGAGCGAGGACGACATGCGGCGGGCCGCCGACGCGATCCTCGGCTACGGCCCCCGCTGGGCGCTGATCAAGGGCGGCCACCTCGCGGCGCACGGCGACGAGGCCGTGGACCTGCTGAGCGACGGCTCCCGGGAGCTGTGGCTGCGCGGGCCCCGGTACGACAACCGGCACACCCACGGCACCGGCTGCACGCTCGCCAGCGCGATCGCGGCGGGCCTGGCCAGGGGCCGGACCGTCCCGGAGGCCGTCACGGCCGCCAAGGAGTACGTCACCGGCGCCATCGCCGCCGGCTTCGCGCTGGGCGCCGGCATCGGACCGGTGGACCACGCCTGGCGCCGGCGCTGAACCCCCGGGCCGCCTCCAGGAGTCAGGAGGCGGCCCGGAGGGGCCCGGACAAGGCAAAAGGCCGGTCCACCAGAGGTGGACCGGCCTTCTTGGCAACCGGAAAGGGCTGCGCTACGACGACGGGAGGCGTCAGCGCGAGACCTTGCCGGCCTTGATGCACGAGGTGCAGGCGTTGAGGCGCTTCGGCGTCCCATTGACCACGGCACGGACGCGCTGGATGTTCGGGTTCCAGCGACGCGAGGTGCGGCGGTGCGAGTGGGAGATGTTGTTGCCGAAGCTCGGCCCCTTGGCGCAAACGTCGCAGTTGGCAGCCACAGGTCACTCCAAGACTTCAGATGCAATTACGGTGGAATCCGGCACACCGTAATCAGAGATCTGAAGTGGCTTGCCGGACGAATGACCCGACTCTCGACGGGCAACCTGAGCAGCATACAACGACTGCTTGGGTCCGAGAAAACTACCACGACGGGGCCCGGCTCCGCCCGGGCCCCCCGGGCGGAGGGCTCCCTTCGTTACCCTGCGGTGAACCCTGGCCCGCACAAGGAGGAACGCCCGGTGGCGCACGAGCCTGGCCCGCACACCCTCGACGCCGAAGCGGTGCGCACCTGGAGCTCACTGGCCCTGGCCGCGCTGGGCAGGGCCCGCGAGGACATTGACGCGATCAACGTCTACCCCGTCGCCGACGCCGACACCGGAACCAACCTCCACCTCACCGCCGAGGCCGCCGACCGCGCCCTGGACGAGTCCCTCGCCGGAGTGACGGACCGCACAGCCGGCCCCGCCTCCCTGGCCGAGGCCGTACGGGCCTACGCGCACGGCGCCCTCATAGGCGCCCGGGGCAACTCCGGGACCATCCTCGCCCAGCTGCTGCGCGGAGTCGCCGACGTGCTCGGCGCCGACCCCGGCGGCCTCGCCCCGGGTCCCCTGCTCGCCCGGGCCCTCGGCCGGGCCGCCGAGGAGGCCTACCGCGCCGTCGCGCACCCGGTCGAGGGCACCATGCTCACCGTCGCCGGCGCCGCCGCGCGGGCCGCGGCCGCCGCCGGTACCGGGGACGCCCCCGCCGCCGAGGTGGCCCGGGCCGCCTACGAAGGCGCCCGGGCCGCCCTCGCCGAGACGCCCGGGCAGCTGCCCGCGCTGCGGAAGGCCGGAGTGGTCGACGCCGGGGGCTGCGGACTGGTCGCCGTACTCGGGGCCCTGTGGCAGGCGCTGTCCGGCCGGGAACCCGACCCCGAGCCGGTGCGCGGCCCCGCCGTACCCGCGCCCGTACCGCTGGACCCGGAGCCCTGCGACCTGGACCAGGGCGGTCCCGCGTACGAGGTGGTCTACCTGCTCGAGGCCTCCGACGAGGCCGTCGCCGCACTCCGCGCCGGCCTCGACCGGCTCGGCGACTCCCTCGTGGTGGTCGGCGGCGACGGGCTGTGGAACGTCCACGTGCACGTCGACGACCCCGGCGCGGCCGTCGAGGCCGGGGTGGAAGCCGGCCGGCCGTACCGGATCCGCATCACCCACTTCGGCGACCAGCGCCGCCGCGCCAGTGCCCCCCGCGCCCAGCGGGCCGTGGTCGCCGTCGTCCAGGGCGAGGGCCTGGCCGCCCTGTGCGGCGAGGCCGGCGCGACCGCCGTGCCGGCCCGCCCCGGGGAACCGCCCGCCGTCTCCGAACTGCTCGACGCCGTCCGC
This sequence comes from Streptomyces sp. NPDC034086, assembly GCF_055575515.1. NCBI lineage: Bacteria > Bacillati > Actinomycetota > Actinomycetes > Kitasatosporales > Streptomycetaceae > Streptomyces > Streptomyces sp. NPDC034086. The sequence continues at coordinate 836,271 of NZ_JBVISM010000002.1, forward strand.
CGGGCCCACGCCCGCGAGGTGGTCCTGCTGCCCGGAGGCCCCGAGCCGCGCGCCGCCGCGGCCGCCGCCGCCGAGCGGGCCCGCGCCGAGGGGGTACGGGTGGCCGTCATCCCCACCCGCTCGGCGGTCCAGGGCCTGGCCGCCCTCGCCGTGCACGACCCGGACGCCAGCTTCGACGAGGACGTCGTCGCCATGACCGCGGCCGCCGGCGCCACCCGCTACGGGGAACTCGCCGTCGCCGAACGGCAGTCCTTCACCTCCGCCGGCATCTGCCAGGCCGGGGACGTCCTCGGGCTCATCGACGGCGACGTCGCCGTCATCGGCGCCGGCCTGCCCGAGACCGCCGAGGCCGTCCTGGAGCGGATGCTCGGCTCCGGCGGCGAACTGGTCACCCTCGTCCTGGGACCCGAGGTGCCGGACACCCTCGCCGCGCGCCTGGAGGCGTACGTCCAGCACGGGCACCTGGCGGTCGACACCGTCACCTACCGAGGCGGGCGCTGGTCGGCGCCCCTGCTCATCGGAGTCGAATAGCCGGCTTGTCAGCGCGATGGTGTGCAATGGAACACGTGCCCGCGCTCGACGAAGACCTCAAGAAGACCCTCGGCCCCGCCACCGCCAAGGTGCTGGCCGAGCAGCTCGGCCTGCACACGGCCCTGGACCTGCTCCACCACTACCCCCGGCGGTACGCCGAGCGCGGCGAGCTGACCTCGCTGGCGGACCTCGCCGACCAGCTCGACGAGCACGTCACCGTCGTCGCCCAGGTCGCCGACGCCCGCCTGCTGACGTACCAGGGCAGCCGCGGCGGGGGCAAGCGCCTCGAAGTCACCATCACCGACGGCAGCGGCCGCCTCCAGCTGGTCTTCTTCGGCGCGGGCGTCCACAAGCCGCACAAGGAACTGCTGCCCGGCAGCCGCGCCATGTTCGCCGGCAAGGTCTCCCGCTTCAACCACAAGCTCCAGCTCGCGCACCCGGCGTACGAGCCCCTCGGCGCCGACGCCTCCGACCGGGACGCGGCCACCGCCTTCGCCTCCCAGCTGATCCCGATCTACCCGGCCTGCGCCAAGCTGGAGTCCTGGAAGATCGCCAAATGCGTGGACGCCGTACTGCCCCGCGCCCAGGAGGCCGTCGACCCGCTGCCGCCGGCGCTGCGGGAGGGCCGCGGACTGGTCCCGCTCACCGAGGCCCTCCTCAAGATCCACCGGCCCGCCACCAAGGCCGACATCGAGGACGCCCGCCAGCGCCTGAAGTGGGACGAGGCCTTCGTCCTCCAGGTCGCGCTGGCCCGCCGCCGGCACGCCGACTCCCAGCTCCCCGCGGTCGCCCGCCGCGCCGCCCCCGGCGGCCTCCTCGACTCCTTCGACGCCACACTGCCCTTCACCCTCACCGAAGGCCAGCAGACCGTCTCCAAGGAGATCTTCGACGACCTCGCCACCAGCCACCCCATGCACCGCCTCCTCCAGGGCGAAGTGGGCTCCGGGAAGACGATGGTGGCCCTGCGGGCCATGCTCGCCGTCGTCGACTCCGGCGGACAGGCCGCGATGCTCGCGCCCACCGAGGTGCTCGCCCAGCAGCACCACCGCTCGATCACCGAGATGATGGGCGAACTCGCCGAGGGCGGCATGCTGGGCGGCTCCGACCGGGGCACCAAGGTGGTGCTGCTCACCGGCTCCATGGGCACGGCCGCCCGCCGCCAGGCCCTGCTCGACCTGGTCACCGGCGAGGCGGGCATCGTCATCGGCACGCACGCCCTCATCGAGGACAAGGTGCGGTTCCACGACCTCGGCCTGGTCGTCGTGGACGAGCAGCACCGCTTCGGCGTCGAACAGCGCGACGCGCTCCGCTCCAAGGGGAAGCAGCCCCCGCACCTGCTGGTCATGACCGCCACCCCGATCCCGCGCACCGTCGCGATGACCGTCTTCGGCGACCTGGAGACCTCCGTCCTCGACCAGCTGCCCGCCGGCCGCTCCCCGATCGCCACCCACGTGGTGCCCGCCAAGGACAAGCCCCACTTCCTCGCCCGCACCTGGGAACGGGTCCGCGAGGAAGTGGAGAACGGCCACCAGGCCTACGTGGTCTGCCCGCGCATCGGCGACGGCGAGGACGACCCCAAGGGCAAGAAGAAGGCCTCCGCCGAGGACGAGGCCGAGAAGCGCCCGCCGCTGGCCGTGCTGGAGATCGCCGAACAGCTCACGCGCGGCCCCCTGGCCGGACTGTCCGTCGAGGTCCTGCACGGGCGCATGGACCCCGCGGACAAGGACGACGTCATGCGGCGCTTCGCCGCCGGCGAGGTCAAGGTGCTGGTCGCGACGACCGTCATCGAGGTCGGGGTGAACGTCCCCAACTCCACCGTCATGGTGATCATGGACGCGGACCGCTTCGGCGTCTCCCAGCTGCACCAGCTGCGCGGCCGCGTCGGCCGGGGATCCGCCCCGGGCCTGTGCCTGCTGGTCAGCGAGATGCACGAGGCCAGCCCCGCCCGCGCCCGGCTCGCCGCCGTCGCCGCCACCCTCGACGGCTTCGAGCTCTCCCGGATCGACCTGGAACAGCGCCGCGAGGGCGACGTCCTCGGGCAGGCCCAGTCCGGCGTCCGCTCCTCGCTGCGCATGCTCGCCGTCATCGAGGACGAGGAAGTCATCGCCCAGGCCCGGGAGGAGGCCACCCGCGTGGTCGCCGCCGACCCGGGGCTGGAGCACCTGCCGGGGCTGCGCACCGCCCTCGACGCCCTGCTGGACACCGAACGCGAGCAGTACCTGGAGAAGGGCTGAGGCGCACGACCTATCGTTGGAGGCCAGACGGAGGTCCCAGCACCTCCCCCGACCGCCCAGCGAAGGACCCCAGATGACCCGCGTGATCGCCGGCACCGCCGGCGGCCGGCGGCTGGCCGTGCCGCCCGGCACCGGCACCCGCCCGACCTCCGACCGGATGCGCGAAGGGCTCTTCTCCACCTGGGAGTCCCTGCACGGAGTCGAAGGCTCCCGGGTGCTCGACCTGTACGGCGGCTCCGGTGCCGTCGGCCTGGAGGCCCTCTCCCGGGGCGCCGCCCACGCCCTGCTGGTCGAGGCCGACGCCAAGGCCTCCAAGGCCATCCGGGACAACATCAAGACCCTGGGCCTGCCCGGCGCCGAGTTCCGGGCGGGCAAGGCCGAGCAGGTCGTGGCGGCCGCCGCGCCCGGGGACCCGTACGACATCGTCTTCCTGGACCCGCCGTACGCCGTCGAGCACGGCGATCTTGGCGAGATCCTGCTCACACTCCGGGCCAATGGCTGGCTCACCGGCGATGCGCTCGTCACCGTGGAGCGCAGCACCAGGAGCGGTCCGTTCCCGTGGCCGGAGGGGTTCGAGCCGCTGCGTTCGCGCAAGTACGGCGAAGGCACCCTTTGGTACGGTCGCGCCGCCTTCACCAGCGAAGACTCATGATGCCCGCACGGGAGACCGAGGGAGTTCAGTTGCGCCGCGCCGTCTGTCCGGGGTCGTTCGACCCCATCACCAACGGGCACCTCGACATCATCGGCCGGGCCTCCAGGCTCTACGACGTCGTGCACGTCGCCGTGATGATCAACCAGTCCAAGAAGGGGCTGTTCACCGTCGAGGAGCGGATCGACATGATCCGTGAGGCGACCGCCGACTACGGCAACGTCGAGGTCGAGTCCTTCCACGGACTGCTCGTCGACTTCTGCAAGCAGCGGGACATCCCCGCCATCGTCAAGGGCCTGCGCGCCGTCAGCGACTTCGACTACGAACTCCAGATGGCCCAGATGAACATGGGCCTCTCCGGAGTCGAGACCCTGTTCGTGCCGACCAACCCCACCTACAGCTTCCTGTCGTCCTCCCTGGTCAAGGAGGTCGCCGCCTGGGGCGGCGACGTCGCCCACCTGCTGCCCGCGCACGTCCACGCGGCCCTGGTCGAACGGCTGCGCGCGAAGTGACCCGGGCGGGACGGACCGGTTTTCACCGGCTCGTCCCGCCCGTGCGTCCGCCGGCCCTACAGTCGTCTCGTCAGTCCGAGGCAGAGAGAGCGCGAGCCCCCCATGGACGTACAGAAGAAGCTGGACGAGATCGTCGCGGCCGTGGACGGCGCCCGCTCCATGCCGATGTCGGCCTCCTGCGTGATCAACCGCGCGGAACTCCTCGCGCGGCTCGAAGAGGTACGCCAGGCCCTGCCGGGCTCGCTCGCCCAGGCCCGGGAGCTCATCGGCGGGCGCGAGCAGATGGTCGAGGAGGCCCGCCGGGAGGCGGAGCGCATCATCGAGTCCGCGCACGCGCAGCGCGGCTCCCTGATCTCCGACACCGAGATCGCCCGCCGCTCGCGGGGCGAGGCCGACCGGATCCTGGCGGAGGCCCGCCGGGAGGCCGCCGAGATCCGGGCCGAGGCCGACGAGTACGTCGACAGCAAGCTCGCCAACTTCGAGGTCGTGCTCGGCAAGACCATCGCCTCCGTCGACCGCGGCCGCGAGAAGCTCCTGGGCCGCGGCCCGGGAGCCGACGGACAGGACCCGGCCGGCTCCGACGACACGGACGCCCCCGAGCCCAGCCCGGACCCGCGGATCCGGTGCGAGCAGGCGGACGCGTACGTGGACCGCAAGCTGGCCACCTTCGAGGCGGTGCTCGCCAAGACCCTGGAGGCCGTCGGACGCGGCCGCCAGAAGCTCCTGGGCCGGGCCCCCGCCGACGACCTGGGCGCGCACATGGCCGCCCAGGACGCCGCCGGGCCCCAGGGCGCCCGCCCGTCCAGCGACGCGGAGTTCCTGGCCGGTCTCGCGGAGCCGGGCCCCGGACCGCTGCCGCTCCCGGACCGGCCGGAGCCCGCGTACGACACGTACGCCGCGGCCTACGCGGCCCCGTACCCCGGCCAGCCGGTCCACCCCCAGCAGGACGGCTACGCCTACCAGGACCCGTACGCCGGCTACCAGCAGCAGCCGGACCCGTACGGCGGCGGCTACCAGCAGCAGCCCGACCCGTACGCGGCGTACCAGCAGCCGCAGCATCCCCCTCGTCCCGCCCTCGACGAGACCAGCCTCTTCGACACGAGCATGATCAACCTGGAGCAGCTCCGCCAGTACGAGCAGGGGCGTTAGGGCCGGATTGGGCTCAGGGCGAAGGGCCGGGTATCCTGGCTGTTCGGTCGCGCCTATGCGTCGCGATCCATGCTGCCCGTGAGCGGCGGAATCTTTGATCTTCAGCGATCTGTGAAAGCAGGAACGGCCCTGAACACCCGCCTCGACCACCGCAACCCCCTCGTGTTCGACACGCACGAGCTGGGGCGGCGTCCTGGCGCCATGCAGCGGCTGTCCCGCGAGATCGCGGCGCCGGCGGACTTCGGTCTCGTCGACGTCATCGGAGTGCCGGAAGGCGCCCCGATGAAGCTCAACCTCCGCCTCGAGTCGGTCATGGAAGGGGTGCTTGTCACAGGCACCGTCCGTGCATCGGCGGTGGGGGAGTGCGTAAGGTGTCTGGAGACCGTCGAGCGCGAGCTCAAGGCGGACTTCCAGGAGATGTTCTCGTACCCTGACGCCGACGACCGGGGCCGCACCAAGGCGGAGCCGGCCGACGACGCCGAGGACGACGAGGACATGCTCTTCCTCGAGGACGGCTTGTTCGACCTCGAACCCGTGCTGCGTGACGCGGTGGTGCTCGCACTGCCGATGCAGCCGGTGTGCCGGGAGGACTGTCTCGGACTGTGCCCCGATTGCGGGCTCAGCCTGAACGACGACCCGGAGCACCACCACGACGCCGTCGACATCCGTTGGGCGGCTTTGCAGGAACTCGTCGTGACCGATCAGGACGACGAGAAGGACAACATGAGCGGCACTGCATCTGACGACGTTCAGAGCGCCGCCGAGAAGCAGGAGAAGTAGCCGTGGCTGTTCCGAAGCGGAAGATGTCGCGCAGCAACACGCGCCACCGCCGGTCGCAGTGGAAGGCTGCGGTCCCCACCCTGGTTTCGTGTGAGCGTTGCCAGGAGCCGAAGCTCCAGCACATCGCGTGCCCGAGCTGCGGCACCTACAACAAGCGCCAGGTCCTCGAGGTCTGAGCGGCTGGTGAGAGGCGCAATGTCTGAGCTGTCCAACGCTGAGAAGCAGGCAGACAGTAACAACGCGGCCTCGTCCCACACGCTTCTGGAAGGGCGGCTCGGGTACCAACTCGAGTCCGCCCTTCTGGTGCGTGCGCTGACCCACCGTTCGTACGCGTACGAGAACGGCGGTCTGCCCACCAACGAGCGGCTGGAGTTCCTCGGGGACTCCGTGCTCGGCCTGGTGGTCACGGACACGCTGTACACCACCCACCCCGATCTGCCGGAAGGCCAGCTGGCCAAACTGCGGGCCGCGGTGGTCAATTCTCGTGCGCTGGCGGAGGTCGGGCGCGGCCTCGAACTCGGCTCCTTCATCCGGCTCGGCCGGGGCGAAGAGGGCACGGGTGGCCGGGACAAGGCTTCCATCCTCGCCGACACCCTTGAAGCGGTGATCGGCGCGGTCTACCTCGACAAGGGCCTCGACGCGGCCTCCGAGCTGGTTCACCGGCTCTTCGACCCGCTCATCGAGAAGTCCTCCAACCTCGGTGCCGGCCTGGACTGGAAGACCAGTCTCCAGGAGCTCACGGCGGCCGAGGGTCTCGGCGTACCGGAATACCTGGTCACCGAGACGGGACCGGACCACGAGAAGACCTTCACAGCTGCCGCCCGCGTCGGTGGTGTCTCGTACGGCACCGGTACCGGCCGCAGCAAGAAGGAAGCGGAGCAGCAGGCCGCGGAGTCCGCCTGGCGCGGCATCCGCACCGCCGCGGACGAACGGAAGGCGGCGGAAGCCGCGGCCGCCGCCGCGCCGGCACTGGACGACGGGGCGCCGACGCCCGCCGACCCGGTGCCGGACGCCTGACCGCTCCCCTTCCGCAGTGACCCCGTCGCACCCCGGTGCGGCGGGGTTTCCTGTTCGACGCCCTTCCAGGAGGAACACCATGCCCGAGCTCCCCGAAGTCGAAGTGGTGCGGCGCGGCCTGGAGCGCTGGGTGGCCGGGCGGACCGTCGAGGCGGTGGAGGTGCTCCACCCCCGGGCCGTCCGCAGGCACCTCGCGGGCGGCCCCGACTTCGCGGCGCGCCTGGCCGGCCGGACCATCGGGACGCCGCGGCGCCGGGGCAAGTACCTGTGGCTGCCCCTCGAGGGGGGCGGGCCGTCCGTCCTCGGCCACCTCGGGATGAGCGGGCAGCTGCTGGTGCAGCCGTCCGGCGCTCCCGACGAGAAGCACCTGCGCGTCCGGCTGCGCTTCGCCGACGACGCCGGCACCGAGCTGCGCTTCGTCGACCAGCGGACCTTCGGCGGGCTCTCGCTGCACGAGACCGTCCCCGGCAGCGACGAGGGCCTGCCGGACGTGATCGCCCACATCGCCCGCGACCCGCTGGACCCGCTCTTCGACGAGGGGGCCTACCACCTGGCGCTGCGCGCGAAGCGCACCACCGTCAAACGGGCGCTGCTGGACCAGTCGCTGATCAGCGGGGTCGGCAACATCTACGCCGACGAGGCCCTGTGGCGGGCGAGGCTGCACTACGAGCGCCCCACCGCCACCCTCACCCGGCTCCGGAGCGCGGAACTCCTCGGCCACGTGCGGGAGGTCATGAACGCCGCGCTCGCCGTCGGCGGGACCAGCTTCGACAGCCTGTACGTCAACGTGAACGGCGAGTCCGGCTACTTCGACCGCTCCCTCGACGCGTACGGGCGCGAGGGCGAGCCCTGCCGCCGCTGCGGTACGCCGATGCGGCGGAGGGCGTGGATGAACCGGTCCAGCTACTTCTGCCCGCGCTGTCAGCGGCCGCCGCGCGCCGCGTCGTAGGCGTCCCGCGAGACGAGCACCTCGTCCATGCTGCCCTCCAGGAAGTGGATCAGGGCGAGGAGGCGGTCGGCGACCTCGCGGCCCAGGGGGGTCAGCTCGTAGTCGACGCGCGGCGGGTTGGTCGGCTGCGCCTCGCGCAGGACGATGCCGTCGCGCTCCAGGGCGTGCAGGGTCTGGGAGAGCATCTTCTCGCTCACGCCGTCGACACGGCGGCGCAGCTCGTTGAAGCGGCAGGGGCCCTCGCGCAGCGCCCCCACCGTGAGGCTGCCCCAGCGCCCGGTGACGTGCTCCAGGGTCTCCCGCGACGGACAGGCGCGCGCGAAGACGTCGAACGGCAGGTCGGCCGGGCCGGCTTCGGTACAGGCTGGGTTCTCCATACCGCAAGCGTACCCCCGGGTGGCGCTAACTGTCTGCTTGCGCTTTCAAAAAGTTAGTGCTTACCTTTCTTCAGCGCAGCCATGCGCCACGCGCCGGCCGCAGTACGGCGCCCGCCCCCCGCTCCCGAGGAGAACAGTCATGTCCGCGAACGTCGCCGCCCCTGCCCCCGCCCCCGTCGTCTCCATCGCCTACCACTCCGGCTACGGGCACACGGCGGTCGTCGCCGAAGCCGTCCGCGCGGGAGCCGCCGCCACCGGCGCCACGGTCCACCTGATCAAGGTCGACGAGATCAGCGAGGCCGAGTGGGCGCTGCTGGACGGCTCGGACGCGATCGTCTTCGGCTCGCCCACCTACATGGGCACCGCCTCCGGCGCCTTCCACGTCTTCGCCGAGGCCACCTCGAAGCGCTGGTTCGGTGACGTGTGGCAGGACAAGGTCGCCGCGGGCTTCACGAACTCCGCCTCCAAGGCCGGAGACAAGCTGAACACGCTGCAGTTCTTCCAGATGCTGGCCTCCCAGCACGGCATGAGCTGGGTCAGCCTGGGCCTGAAGCCGGGCTGGAACTCCACCGCCGGCAGCGAGTACGACCTCAACCGCCTCGGCTTCTCCTCCGGCGCGGCGGCCCAGACCAACGCGGACGAGGGCCCCGAGGGCGTCCACAAGGCCGACCTCGCCACCGCCGAGCACCTCGGCCGGCGCGTCGCCGAGCACACCCGCGTCGTCCTGGCGGGCCGGGCGGCCCTGGCGGCGGCCGCGGTCTGACGGCCGCCCGGCGGCTGACCGCGGCGGGCGGGGCGGCCGGACCGCGGCATCACCCCCGGGGGCCGGTCAGAAGCCGAAGTCCTGGGTCCACCAAGGGCCGCCGGAGGCGAAGTGGGCACCGACCCCCAGGGTGCGGAATTCGCAGTTGAGGATGTTCGCCCTGTGGCCCGGGCTGTTCATCCAGGCCTGCATCACGGACCTCGCGTCCCCCTGGCCGCGCGCGATGTTCTCGCCGCCCATGCCGGAGATCCCCGCCTTCTGGGCCCGCTGCCAGGGGGAGTTCCCGTCCGGGTCGGTGTGGTCGAAGAAGCCCCGTACGGCCATGTCCTTGCTGAAGGCGCCGGCCAGCGCCGCCAGCGGCGGGTTCGCCCGGACCGGTACGCACCCGGCGCGGGCGCGCTCCTGGTTCACCAGGGCGAGCACCTCGGCCTCCTCGGCGGAGTGCCCGTCGGCGGCCGTCGGTGCCACCGGCCGGGGCGCCGCGGGGGGCTCGGGGGCGGCGGGCTTGGGGGCCGCAGGGGCGACGGGCTTCGGGGCCGCCGGCTTCGGGGTGCTCTTCTCCGGAGCCTTCGCGGAGGCCGAAGGCGAAGGCGACGCGGAGGCCGTGGGCGACGCGGACGGGGAGGGGGAGGCCGAGGGGCTGGGGGAGGCCGAGGGGGTGCCCGGGGTCGCGCCCGCCGGGGCCGAGGAGGCCCGCCCCGAGAGGTTCGCCAGGCCGTTCGGCTGCTCCGCCCGCTTGCCGGAGGCGGCGGGCGACGGCTCGGAGCGGGCCTGCGTCTTCTCCCCGGCGCCGGTGCCGACGTACGGGAAGGAGCCGCCCACCGGAACGAACCCGGTCGTCACGGCCGCCGTACCGAGGGCCACCGCCACGGACGCGCCGAGCAGCCCGGTGCGCACGGCGGTGCGCTTGGCGCCGCGGCGAGGTGCGGCGTGGAGTCGGTGGCGTCCCATGGGTGCCGTGCCTTCCCTTTGCAAGATCAAACTTTGCTCACCCGAACGAGTGACTCATTGGTGGGGGACTGTAGCCCATGGGCCACGGGGGGCGGCGAGCCTCCAAACGCCCTGCCCGGTTAGCGTTCATGCATGAACGCAGACGTCCGTATGACCGCCTGGGTGCGCGGCCGTGTACAGGGAGTGGGCTTCCGTTGGTTCACCAGGGCCAATGCCCTGGAGATCGGCGGAATGACCGGCTTCGCCCTGAACCTCGACGACGGCCGGGTGCAGGTCGTGGCGGAAGGTCAACGTGAGAATTGCCACCGGCTCCTGGAGTGGCTCCGCACCGGCGACACGCCCGGGCGGGTGGACGGGGTGACGGAGATCTGGGGCACACCGCGCGGGGGCTACGACGGCTTCGAGATCCGGTGACGGTGCGGCGGGCCGGCGACCGGCCGGAGGTCCGGAACGCCGGCACCCGGCCGGATCTGCGCATTCGCCGCCGACGCGTTGCCGCGGCGGGCCATCCGTGGAAGGCTCGGACACGAGGTTGATCTCTGCACCCCTCGCGCGGGCCGGGCCGCCCGCCGATACGGGGCGTGATCGTGTTGACCGTCAAACTTTTTGGTGAGACGCTGGAAGCCCCGCGCACCTGAGCTGTTTGGCAGTGGTGGCACTGGCTAGTGCAGTGACTGACCGTCGCTGCCGGACATCCGCGGGTGCGATTCCCTCACGACCCACACCGCTTCGGTCGGTCACTCAGTGTGGAGGACCATCCATCATGGCAAAGGCGCTTCTCGGTTACGTCGGCGGTTCCGACCCGCGACTCCTCGCCGAGATGCGACGGCTCCAGCAGCGCGTCCAGGACCTCGAGTCCGAGCTCGGACGGATCCAGTCCGAGAACGACGCTCTGACGGCGGCCGCCGCACAGCACGGAGACTCGCTGCTCGACAGCATCGAGATGGACGTACCCAAGGCGGAGCCTGCGCTCACCTGATCCGCGCTCACTCGTCAACTCGATTCCAGCCCCCGAAATGATCTGCAAGGGACGCCTCGGCGTCCCTTCTTTCTTTCCACCGGCTGTCCGCCGGGGCCGCCGCGCCGCGTCCTGCGGGGCTGGTGTGGGGCCAGGTGGGGGAGTGATCCCCCCACCGTCTGATGTGCCCTGCACCTTCATGGGTGAAACCGGACGGGAAAGGTAGAGTCCGGCGGCGTGCACCTCAAGTCCCTGACCCTGCGTGGCTTCAAGTCCTTCGCATCCGCCACCACCCTGCGCTTCGAACCCGGGATCACCTGCGTCGTCGGCCCCAACGGATCCGGCAAGTCCAACGTGGTGGACGCGCTGTCCTGGGTCATGGGGGAACAGGGAGCCAAGTCCCTGCGCGGCGGAAAGATGGAAGACGTCATCTTCGCGGGCACCACGGGACGCCCGCCGCTCGGACGGGCCGAGGTCTCCCTCACCATCGACAACTCCGACGGCGCGCTCCCCATCGACTACGCCGAGGTCACCCTCACGCGGATCATGTTCCGCGGCGGGAGCAGTGAGTACCAGATCAACGGGGACACCTGCCGGCTCCTCGACATCCAGGAACTGCTCTCCGACTCCGGCATCGGCCGCGAGATGCACGTGATCGTCGGACAGGGGCAGCTGGACTCCGTCCTGCACGCCGACCCGATGGGCCGGCGCGCCTTCATCGAGGAGGCCGCGGGCGTACTGAAGCACCGCAAGCGCAAGGAGAAGGCGCTGCGGAAGCTCGACGCGATGCGGGCCAACCTCGCGCGGGTGCAGGACCTGAGCGACGAACTGCGCCGTCAGCTCAAGCCGCTGGGCCGGCAGGCGGCGGTGGCCCGCCGGGCCGCCGTGATCCAGGCCGACCTGCGCGACGCGAAGCTGCGGCTGCTCGCCGACGACCTGGTGGCGCTGCGGAGCGCGCTGGACGCGGAGATCGCCGACGAGGCCGCCCTCAAGGAGCGCAAGGAGTCCGCCGAGCGGGACCTCGCGGACGCGCTGCGCCGGGAGGCCGAGCTGGAGGAATCGGTACGCCGCCTCGCGCCCCGGCTCCAGCGGGCCCAGCAGACCTGGTACGCGCTGTCGCAGCTGGCCGAGCGGGTGCGCGGGACGGCCTCCCTGGCCGAGGCCCGGGTCAGGAGCGCCTCGGCGCCCGTGGAGGAGGAGCGCCGGGGCCGGGACCCCGAGGAGATGGAGCGGGAGGCCGCGCGGATCCGGGAGCAGGAGGCGGAGCTGACCGCCGCGCTGGAGGCGGCCGAACGGGCGCTGGAGGACACCGCCGCGCACCGGGCCGGGCTGGAGCGGGCCCTCGCGGAGGAGGAGCGGCGACTGCGGGACGCCGCACGGGCCATCGCCGACCGGCGTGAGGAACTGGCCCGGCTCACCGGGCGCCTGGGGGCGGCCCGGTCGCGGGCCGGCGCCGCGCAGGCGGAGATCGAGCGGCTCGTGGCGGCCCGGGACGAGGCGCGGGCCCGGGCGGTGGCCGCGCGGGAGGAGTACGAGGCACTGGCCGCCGAGGTCGGCGGGCTCGAGGACCCTTCGGCGGAGGAGGAGTACGAGGCGGCGAAGGCCGGGCTGACCGGGACGGAGGCCGGGCTCGCGGCGGCCGGGCGGGCGCTGGCCTCGGCGGAACGGTCCCGCGCGGCCGTGTCGGCGCGGCGGGACGCGCTCGCGCTGGGGCTGCGGCGCAAGGACGGGACGGGAGCGCTGCTCGCCGCGCGCGAGCGGCTGGCGGGGCTGCTGGGGCCGGCGGCGGAGCGGGTGACGGTGGCACCGGGGTACGAGGCCGCGGTGGCCGCCGCGCTCGGCTCCGCCGCCGACGCGGTGGCCGTGGCCTCGGCGGGGGCGGCGGCCGGTGCGATCCGGTACCTGAGGGAGGCCGACGCGGGGCGCGCGGTGTTCCTGATCGCCCCGCCGTCCGCCGTGATCCCGGGACAGGCCCCCGCGGCCCCGGGCGGTGCGGGCGGTGCGGGCGGTGCCGGCCTGCCGGGGCAGGCCCGCGGCGCCGAAGCGGGTCCGCAGGCCGGCCCCGGGTCCGCCCCTGCTCCCCGTGCGGGCCGGCCGCTCCCGGGCGGGCCGGGCCCCGAGCCCCGTACGGCGTCGGCGGTGGAGGCGGGGACGCCCGCGTACCTGGAGGCCGCTTCGCTGGTCGACGGCGACGAGGAGGCGCGGCGGGCCGTGGCGTGGGTGCTGCGGGAGCACGTCGTGGTCGGCAGCCTGGAGGAGGCCGAGGCCGTCGTCGCCGCGCGGCCGGACCTGGTCGCGGTGACCGCCGAGGGGGACGTGCTCGGCGCCCACCTCGCGCACGGCGGCTCGGCGGGCGCGCCCAGCCTGATCGAGGTGCGGGCCGCCGTCGACGAGGCGGCGGCGGAACTGGAGCGGCTGGACGGCGAGTGCCGGGAGCTGGCCGCGGCCGAGGAGGACGCCCGGCGGCGGCGCGCCGGGGCGGCGGCCCTCGCCGAGGAGCTGGCGGAGCGGCGCCGGGCGGGGGAGCGGGCCCGGGCCGGGGTCGCCCAGCAGCTCGGCCGGCTCGCCGGGCAGGCGAAGGGCGCCCTGGGCGAGGCCGAGCGCAGCGCCCGGGCGGCGGCCACCGCCGAGGAGGCGCTGGAGCGGGCGCGGGCCGACGTGGAGGAGTGCGCGGAGCGGCTCGCGGTGGCGCAGGAGCTGCCGCTCGCGGAGGAGCCCGACACCTCGGTCCGGGACCGGCTCTCCGCCGACGGGGCGAACGCGCGGCAGACCGAGATGGAGGCCCGCCTCCAGCTGCGCACCCACGAGGAGCGGGTGAAGGGCCTGGCCGGCCGGGCGGACGCGCTGGACCGGGCAGCCCGCGCCGAACGGGAGGCCCGGGCGCGCGCGGAGCGGCGCCGGGAGCGGCGGCGGTACGAGGCCGAGGTGGGCCGGGCCGTCGCCGAGGGGGCGCGGCAGCTGCTGGCGCACCTGGAGGTGTCCATCGGCCGGGCGGAGCTGGAGCGGACGGCCGCCGAGCAGGCCAAGGGGCTGCGCGAGCGGGAACTCGGCGAGGCCCGCGGCCGGGGCCGGGACCTCAAGGGAGAACTCGACAAGCTCACGGACTCCGTGCACCGGGGCGAGGTGCTCGGCGCGGAGAAGCGGCTGCGGATCGAGCAGCTGGAGGCGCGGGCGCTGGAGGAGCTGGGGGTGGACCCGGCCGCTCTGGTGGCGGAGTACGGGCCCGACCAGCCGGTTCCGCCGTCCCCGGCCGCCGAGGGGGAGGTGCTGCCGGAGGACCCGGAGCACCCCCGCAACCGGCCCGGCCCCTTCGACCGCGCCCGGCAGGAGAAGCGGCTCAGGGCGGCCGAACGGGCCTACCAGCAGCTGGGCAAGGTGAACCCGTTGGCGCTGGAGGAGTTCGCGGCGCTGGAGGAGCGCCACCAGTTCCTGAGCGAGCAGCTGGCGGACCTGAGGAAGACCCGGACCGACCTCCTTCAAGTGGTGAAGGAGGTCGACCAGCGGGTCGAGCAGGTCTTCACCGAGGCGTACCGCGATACCGCCCGGGAGTTCGAGGGGGTCTTCTCGCGGCTGTTCCCCGGCGGCGAGGGGCGTCTGGTGCTGACCGACCCGGACGACATGCTGACCACCGGCGTGGACGTCGAGGCCCGGCCGCCCGGCAAGAAGGTCAAGCGGCTGTCGCTGCTGTCCGGCGGGGAGCGGTCGCTGACGGCCGTGGCGCTGCTGGTCTCGATCTTCAAGGCGCGGCCCAGCCCGTTCTACGTGATGGACGAGGTCGAGGCGGCCCTGGACGACACCAACCTCCAGCGGCTGATCCGCATCATGGAGGAGCTCCAGGAGAGTTCGCAGCTGATCGTCATCACGCACCAGAAGCGGACGATGGAGGTGGCCGACGCGCTCTACGGCGTCTCGATGCAGGGCGACGGAGTCTCGAAGGTGATCAGCCAGCGGCTCCGTTGACGCGCTCCCTTCTTCAATAAATGAAATCAAGATCCCCTGGTGAAGCTTAACGAGGACTTCACCTCACCTATTGACTTCAGGAAATGAACACATAGGCTCTGTGCTGCCTCCCGCCTTCCGGTGGTGCCCGATCTTGACCTGTGCGCCACTGAGGAGAACGGACACAAACCCCCCACGGAGCACACCTTGAGCAGCAGCACAGCGCAGGCACCGGCACCCGGCGGCGGACGCGCGTCCCAGCCCGACCACCTCGGGCACGTCATCTTCATCACCGCGGCCGCCGCGATGGGCGGTTTCCTCTTCGGATACGACAGCTCCGTCATCAACGGAGCCGTCGTCGCCATCCGCGACCGCTTCGACATCGGGTCGGCCGCGCTGGCCCAGGTGATCGCCGCCGCGCTGATCGGCTGCGCGCTCGGCGCCGCCACCGCGGGCCGCATCGCCGACCGGATCGGCCGCATCCGGTGCATGCAGATCGCCGCCGTCCTCTTCACGGCGAGCGCCATCGGCTCGGCCCTCCCGTTCGCGCTCTGGGACCTCGCCATGTGGCGCGTCATCGGCGGCTTCGGGATCGGCATGGCGTCCGTCATCGGCCCCGCCTACATCGCCGAGGTGTCCCCGCCCGCCTACCGGGGCCGGCTGGCCTCCTTCCAGCAGGCCGCCATCGTCATCGGCATCGCCATCTCGCAGCTGGTCAACTGGGGCATCCTCAACCTCGCCGACGGCGACCAGCGCGGGAAGGTCGGCGGACTCGAAGCCTGGCAGTGGATGCTCGGCGTGATGGTGGTCCCGGCCGTGCTCTACGGGCTGATGTCCTTCGTCATCCCCGAGTCCCCCCGCTTCCTGATCTCCGTGGGCCGCACCGCCGAGGCCCGGAAGGTGCTGGCCGAGGTCGAGGGCTCGCACGTCGACCTGGACGGGCGCGTCGCCGAGATCGAGGCGGCTATGCGCTCCGAGCACAAGTCCACCTTCAAGGACCTGCTCGGCGGCCGCTTCGGCCTGCTGCCCATCGTCTGGATCGGCATCGGCCTCTCGGTCTTCCAGCAGCTCGTCGGCATCAACGTGATCTTCTACTACAGCTCCTCGCTGTGGCAGTCCGTCGGCATCGACCCGACCAGCTCGTTCCTCTACTCCTTCACCACGTCGATCATCAACATCATCGGCACGGTGATCGCGATGATCTTCGTCGACCGGATCGGCCGCAAGCCGCTCGCGCTCATCGGCTCGGCGGGCATGGCCGTCTCCCTCGGCCTCTGCGCCTGGGCCTTCTCGTACAAGACCGGCACCGGTGACAACATCTCCATGCCGGACACGCAGGGCACGGTCGCCCTGATCGCCGCGCACGCCTTCGTGCTCTTCTTCGCCCTGTCCTGGGGCGTGGTGGTCTGGGTGCTGCTCGGCGAGATGTTCCCGAACCGGATCCGGGCCGCCGCCCTCGGCGTCGCCGCCGCGGCCCAGTGGGTCGCCAACTGGGTCATCACCGTCACTTTCCCGAACCTGTCGGACTGGAACCTGTCCGGCGCGTACGTCATCTACACGGTCTTCGCCGCGCTCTCGATCCCGTTCATCCTCAAGTGGGTGCCGGAGACCAAGGGCAAGGCGTTGGAGGAGATGGGGTAACAACTCCCCGCCACCACCCCTCCCTCCGCGGTGCTGCCCCGGCTCAGTCCTTGAGCCGGGGCAGCACCTTCTCGCACAGCAGCTGGAGACTGCGCCCGCCTTCGTCCACCGGCATGCCCCCGCACAGCGGGTGCAGCACCATGTTCCCCGCCCCGCCCGCGGCGCGGGCGTGCGCCACCGCCTGCTCCGGGGTCAGGACCCGGTAGACGCCCTCCGCGCGCAGCGCCTCCACCGAGCGCGCGGCCGACCGTACGGCGCTGCGGATCCCCTCGGACTGCCACGAGGCGTAGGTGGCCGCCTCGTGCAGGAAACGCTCCCCGTGCTCCGCCCACACCCGGTCGGGGTCCTCCGCCACGTGCAGCAGCGGGGTCTCGGCGGCGGGCATCATGCAGAAGCCCTCCGTGCCGTGCTCCGCGAGCTGCTCCCGGTAGTACGCCTCCAGCTCCGGCAGGTGCGCGCTGGGGAAGAAGGGCAGGCCCAGCCGGGCCGCACGGCGGGCCGCCGCCCGGGAGCTGCCGCCGACCAGCAGCAGCGGGTGCGGCCGGGTGAAGGGGCGCGGGGTGACCCGTACCGTCCGGCCGCGGAAGGCGAACGGCTCGCCGGTCCACGCCTTCAGCAGGGTCTCCAGCAGCTCGTCCTGCAGCCGGCCGCGCCGGCCCCACTCCACCCCCTGTCGCGCGTACTCCTCCGGCCGGTAGCCGATCCCCGCCACGGTGACCAGCCGTCCCCCGCTCAGCAGGTCGAGCACCGCGATGTCCTCGGCGGCCCGCAGCGGGTCGTAGAGCGGCCCGATGATCGCCGAGACGGTCACCGCGATCCGGCGGGTGGCCCCGAACACGGCGCCGGCGAACGCGAAGGGGGAGGGCAGCCAGTTGTCGGGGACGCCGTGGTGCTCCTCCGTCTGGACCGTGTCGATCCCGTGGTCGTCGGCGTACTTCGCCATCTCCAGCGCCGCCCCGTAGCGGGCGCCGAGGCTCTCGGGCGTGCCGTCCGGGTCGACGAGGTTGAACCGGACCACGGTGACGGGCATGGAAGGGTCCCCCTTCGCCGGATGCGCCCCCGCGCGGATGCGGCGGAGCGGGCGAGGGGGGACCTTAGCTGACGTGGCGTCAGTTGGACAGGGCTCCGGCGGGCTCGGGCTCCCCGCCGGGCACCGGCGCCGCCGGGGCCGGGGTGCGCGGCAGTACGGCGTACAGGGCGGCGGAGACGAGGATGCCGGTCACCCAGCCGAGGCCGTTCCGTCCGATCCAGGTCGAGGCCAGCGGCCCGCCGAACCAGTCCACCTTGGTGAAGAGCAGCCCCGCCACCAGGGCCGCGCCCCAGGCCGTCATCGCCTGCCAGGCGAAACCGCCCCGGTACCAGTAGGCGCTGCCCGGCGTGGTGTCCAGCAGCGCGGCGCCGTCGTAGGAGGTGCGGCGCAGCATGTCCACGCCGAAGACGCCGATCCAGGCGGAGAAGGCCACGGCCAGCAGGGTCAGGAAGGAGATGAACGAACCGAAGAAGCTGGTCGCCACCACCATCAGCAGGAAGCCGAAGACCAGGCTGATGGCGGCGTTGACGCTGACCGCCCAGGCGCGCGGCACCTTGATGCCCAGGGTCTGCGCGGTGAAGCCGGCCGAGTACATCGACATCGAGTTGATCAGCAGCATCCCGATCAGGGCGATCAGCAGGTAGGGCACGGCGATCCAGGTCGGCAGCAGCTCGCCGATGAAGGAGACCGGGTCCTGCGCGCTCGCCAGGTCCGGCGTGCCGACGGCCATCACCGCGCCCATCAGCACCATCGGCAGGACCACCACGCCCGCGCCGCCGATCGTCGCGCCGACCATGCCCCGGGCGGAGGCGGTGCGGGGCAGGTAGCGGGTGAAGTCGGGGCCGGACGGCACCCAGCTGATGCCGCCCGCCGCGATGGTGCCGATGCCCGCGACCATCATCGCCGTGGAGCCCGCGGGCTTGCCGAAGACGGCGGACCAGTCGGTGGTGAAGATCAGGTAGCCGAGGACGAGCACGCTGAAGCCGCCGAAGAGGTACGTCGACCACGTCGAGCAGACGCGCAGCGCGTTGATGCCGAGCCCCGAGACCACGAAGGTGCAGCCCACGAAGAAGAGCAGGGTCACGACGATGAGCGCGGTGTTGCTCCTCACGCCGAACAGCAGGTCCAGGACCGTCAGTACGGCGTAGGCGCCGCTGACCGCGTTGATGGTCTCCCAGCCCCAGCGCGCCACCCAGATCAGGGAGCCCGGGAAGAGGTTGCCGCGCTGGCCGAAGACGGCGCGCGAGAGCGCCATGCCCGGCGCGCCGCCGCGCTTTCCGGCGATGGAGATCAGGCCGACGATCCCGTACGAGACCACGGGCGCGGCGAGCGCGACGACGAGCACCTGCCAGATGTTGAGCCGGTTGAAGATCACCAGCCCGGCGCCCATGGTGAGCAGCAGCACGCTGATGTTCGCGGCGACCCAGGTGGGGACCAGCTCGCGTACGCGCCCGGTGCGCTCGGCGTCGGGCACGGGCTCCAGCCCGCGGGTCTCTGCTGCGGTCTTGCCGGTGGCCTGGGCTGCGGTCTCGGCGGGGGCCGGTATCGCGCCGGCTGCGGGCTCGGCGGGCATGCGGTTGCTCCGTGGGGCGTGCGGGGACGGGGGAGTGGCGCCCATCATCGTAGATTTGCGCCGAAAACCATAAATAGGGCCTTAGGACCCGGTACGGCCGCCGAGGTCCGGGCTCCGGAGCCGCCGTGGCCGATACTGGGAGCGTTATGGAAATCCTCATCCTTGCCGTAGTCATCGCCCTGGTCGCGGTCGGCGCGATCAGCGGCCTCGTGGTCAGCAGCCGCAAGAAGAAGCAGCTGCCCCCCACGGCGCCGCCGGCCACGCCGACCATCACTGCCCCGCCCGCCGAACCGCAGGTGGGGGAGGACTCCGCACCGACGGTCGAAGAGCCGCGCCGGACCATCGAGGAGGTCGTGCTCCCCGAGGCGGGGACCGCGGCCCCCGAGAGCCCCGTCGCGGAAGCCCCCGTCGCGGAGGCCGCCCCGGCCGCGCCCGAGATCGAGGTGCCCGAGCCCACCGCCGGCCGCCTGGTCCGGCTGCGCGCGCGGCTCGCCCGTTCGCAGAACTCGCTCGGCAAGGGGCTCCTCACGCTCCTGTCGCGCGAGCACCTCGACGAGGACACCTGGGAGGAGATCGAGGAGACCCTCCTGATCGCCGACGTCGGTGTCGCCCCGACGCAGGAGCTGGTCGACCGGCTCCGCGAACGGGTCAAGGTGCTCGGCACCCGCACCCCCGCCGAGCTGCGCACCCTGCTGAAGGAGGAGCTGCTGACCCTGGTCGGCACCGGCTTCGACCGCGCCGTGAAGACCGAGAGCGGCACCGACACCCCGGGCGTCGTCATGGTCGTCGGCGTCAACGGCACCGGCAAGACCACCACCACCGGCAAGCTCGCCCGGGTGCTCGTCGCCGACGGCCGCAGCGTGGTCCTCGGCGCCGCCGACACCTTCCGCGCCGCCGCCGCCGACCAGCTCCAGACCTGGGGCGAGCGCGTGGGCGCCCGTACCGTCCGCGGCCCCGAGGGCGGCGACCCCGCCTCCATCGCCTACGACGCGGTCAAGGAGGGCATCGCCGAGGGCGCCGACGTGGTGCTCATCGACACCGCCGGCCGGCTGCACACCAAGACCGGCCTGATGGACGAGCTGGGCAAGGTCAAGCGCGTCGTGGAGAAGCACGGCCCGCTGGACGAGGTCCTGCTCGTCCTCGACGCCACCACCGGCCAGAACGGCCTGACCCAGGCGCGCGTCTTCGCCGAGGTCGTGGACATCACCGGCATCGTGCTGACCAAGCTCGACGGCACGGCCAAGGGCGGCATCGTCATCGCCGTCCAGCGCGAGCTGGGCGTCCCGGTCAAGCTCGTCGGCCTCGGCGAGGGCCCCGACGACCTCGCCCCCTTCGAGCCGGAGGCGTTCGTGGACGCCCTCATCGGCGACTGAGGCGGCCCCCGCCGCCGCAGGACCCCTCCCGAGGACCTACGCAGACCAGTGCCCCCGCGTCCGCCCAGGACCCGGGGGCACTGCCGTCGGCGGGGGCCGTCAGCGACGGAAGCGGTGGCAGGTGTAGGCGAGGGTGCCGAGCAGCAGCCGGGCCTGCGGGGGGCCGCCCGCGCTGTCCAGCGCGGGCCCGCGCAGCCAGGCCGCCGGGCCCAGGCCCGCGCGGTCGGAGGGCGGGGCGGTCAGGAAGGCGCCGTGGCCCAGGGCGCGCAGGTCCAGATCGGCGTCGTCCCAGCCCATGCGGTACAGCAGCTCCGGCAGCTCGGCGGCGGCGCCCGGGGCGACGAAGAACTGGGCGCGGCCGTCCGGCGTCGCCGTCACGGGACCGAGGGGCAGGCCCATCCGTTCCAGCCGGACCAGGGCGCGCCGTCCGGCCTCGGCGGAGACCTCGATGACGTCGAAGGCGCGGCCGACCGGGAGCATGATCGCCGCGCCCGGATACTCGCCCCAGATCGCGGAGACCTCGTCCAGGGTGGCGCCTGCCGGGACCGTCGGAGCGAAGTCCAGCGGGTGCGCCCCCGGCGCGCCGCAGTTCGTATGACCGCAGGAGCAGTCGCGGCCCGGGCCCGCGGCACGGGCCCCGGGGACCGCGTCCCAGCCCCAGAGCCCGGTGTACTCCGCCACCGTCGTGCACTCCGCGGTCCGCCCGCGGCGCCGGACGCCGGAACGGAACTCCTTGGTGCTGCGGCTGCCGCCGATCGTGAAGCCCATGCCCATGCCCCCTCCAACGGGTCGGACGCGCCGGTGGTTACGACGTCGGCGAGACCTGTCGGAGGCCGGGGGGCGCGCGTCCTCCACCGGGGAACGCCCGGCGCACTCCTCGCCGCGCGCGCCCTGAGCGCACTCCTGTCCAACCCCTGCCGTTCCGCCTTGGTGTCAAGTGAATCGCGCCCGGCCGCCGACGAGTTCATTCAAAGGGGTGGCGAATGGTGGCGTTTCCGCAATCGAGCGCGCTGACGGGGTGATCGTAGGATTACTTTCGGTGCACGAAACCGTTCGGCGGACCCGTCCGTGGGTATGCCGGAGGCAATCGGTGGAGGACCTGTGAAGGTCCCTGGTCACGCCGGCCGCACCGGTCAGGGTTTCGTGTGAAGAGGCGATGCGGATGGGGGCGTTCCAGTGAGCGGCAACGGCGCAAGCGGAGCGAGCGGCGAATCCGCTGTGCGGAACGAACAGCTGACCTCGTGGTTCGTCCGCAGCGGCTGGTCCAAGGGCGAACTCGCCCGCCAGGTCAACCGCCGCGCCCGGCAGATGGGCGCCCACCACATCAGCACCGACACCTCCCGCGTACGCCGCTGGCTCGACGGTGAACAGCCCCGCGAGCCCGTGCCGCGGATCCTCTCGGAGCTCTTCTCCGAGCGCTTCGGCTCGGTCGTCGCCATCGAACAGCTCGGCCTGCGCACCGCCCACCAGACCCCCTCCGTGTCCGGCGTCGACCTGCCCTGGGCGGGGCCGCAGACCGTGGAGCTGCTCAGCGAGTTCTCCCGCAGCGACCTGATGCTCGCCCGCCGGGGCTTCCTCGGGACCTCGCTCGCCCTCTCCGCCGGCCCCGCCCTCATCGAGCCCATGCAGCGCTGGCTCGTCCCGGCCCCGGCCGCCGACCTCGGACCGCGCGCCGAGAACGGGCCGTCGGGCGCGCTCGGCGGACACCGGCCGCCCCGGCTGTCCGAGCCGGAACTCGACCTCCTCGAGGCGACCACGGTGATGTTCCGCCAGTGGGACGCCCAGTGCGGCGGCGGACTGCGCCGCAAGGCCGTCGTCGGCCAGCTCCACGAGGTCACCGACCTGCTCCAGGAGAGCCACCCGGCCCCGGTCGCCAAGCGGCTCTTCAAGGTCGCCGCGGAACTGGCCGAACTCGCCGGCTGGATGAGCTACGACATCGGCCTGCACCCCACCGCGCAGAAGTACTTCGTCCTCGCCCTGCACGCCGCGAAGGAAGCGGGCGACAAGCCCCTGGGCTCGTACATCCTGTCCGGCATGAGCCGGCAGATGATCCACCTGGGCCGCCCCGAGGACGCGCTGGAGCTCATCCACCTCGCGCAGTACGGCAGCCGCGACTGCGCCGGGCCGCGCACCCAGGCCATGCTGTACGCGATGGAGGCCCGGGCCTACGCCAACATGGGCCAGCCCAGCCGGTGCAAGCGGGCCGTGCGCATGGCCGAGGACACCTTCTCCGACGTCGGCTTCGACGGCGAGCCCGAACCGGACTGGATCCGCTTCTTCTCCGAGGCGGAACTCAACGGCGAGAACTCCCACTCCTACCGGGACCTGGCCTACGTCGCCGGACGCAGTCCCACCTACGCCTCCCTCGCCGAGCCGGTGATGGAACGGGCCGTGGAGCTCTTCGCCAAGGACGAGGAGCACCAGCGCTCGTACGCCCTGAACCTCATCGGCATGGCCACCGTCCACCTGCTCCAGCGCGAGCCGGAACGGGCCACCGTCCTCGTGGACCAGGCCCTCGACGTGGCGAGAAAAGTACGGTCCGAACGGGTGAACACCCGGCTCCGCAAGACCGTCGACACCGCCGCCCGTGAATACGGGGACGTGGCCGAGGTGGTCCGGCTGACCGACCTCCTCGCCTCCCGCCTGCCCGAGGCCGCAGAGGCCGTCTGAGCCCGCTCCCGGCGCGGGCGGGCCCCTGACCCGGGCCCGACCCGCCCCTGACCCGTACATGACGCCGACCGGACCCGCACTTCACCGGTTCATGGAGGCGTAACACGCCAGACCTCTTCGTCATCGGCGCGAAACACCCAGCGGCGCCGCCGGAAACCCTCCTGCGCGAATCTCAGGGCCAATAACCGGCCAGACCTTACGCCGCCGCTCAGGTTTCCCACGATCGCCCGCACGCGAACGTACCGACGACGAGGAGACGCCGATGGCATCAGCCATCACGACCCTCGCAGCAGACGCCCCCTCCCTGTCTGCCGCGAACACCGGGTTCATGCTCATCTGCTCCGCCCTGGTCATGCTGATGACCCCGGGACTCGCCTTCTTCTACGGAGGCATGGTCCGCGTCAAGAGCAGCCTCAACATGCTGATGATGAGCTTCATCAGCCTGGGGATCGTCACGATCCTCTGGGTCCTCTACGGCTTCAGCCTCGCCTTCGGCACCGACACGGGCTCGCTGATCGGCTGGAACTCCGACTACGTCGGCCTCAGCGGCATCGGCCTCACCGAGCTGTGGGACGGCTACACCATCCCGGTCTACGTCTTCGCCGTCTTCCAGCTGATGTTCGCCGTCATCACCCCCGCCCTGATCAGCGGCGCCCTCGCCGACCGCGTCAAGTTCAGCGCCTGGGTGCTCTTCACCGCCCTGTGGGTCACCGTCGTCTACTTCCCCGTCGCCCACTGGGTGTGGGGCTCCGGCGGCTGGCTCTTCGAGCTCGGCGTCATCGACTTCGCGGGCGGCACCGCCGTCCACATCAACGCCGGCGCCGCCGCCCTCGGCGTCATCCTGGTCATCGGCAAGCGCGTCGGCTTCAAGAAGGACCCGATGCGCCCGCACAGCCTGCCCCTCGTCATGCTCGGCGCCGGCCTGCTGTGGTTCGGCTGGTTCGGCTTCAACGCCGGATCCTGGCTCGGCAACGACGACGGCGTCGGCGCCGTCATGTTCGTCAACACCCAGGTCGCGACCGCCGCCGCCATGCTCGCCTGGCTCGCCTACGAGAAGCTGCGCCACGGCTCCTTCACCACCCTCGGCGCCGCCTCCGGCGCCGTCGCCGGCCTCGTCGCCATCACCCCGGCCGGCGGCTCCGTCAGCCCGCTCGGCGCGATCGCCGTCGGCGCCATCGCCGGTGTGCTGTGCGCCATGGCCGTCGGCCTGAAGTACAAGTTCGGCTACGACGACTCCCTCGACGTCATCGGCGTCCACCTGGTCGGCGGCATCGCCGGCTCCCTCCTCGTCGGCCTCTTCGCCACCGGCGGCGTCCAGTCCGACGCCAAGGGCCTCTTCTACGGCGGCGGCCTGGAGCAGCTCGGCAAGCAGGCCATCGGGGTCTTCGCCGTCCTCGCCTACTCCCTCGTCGCATCCGCGATCCTGGCCTTCCTCCTCGACAGGACCATGGGCATGCGGGTCGCGGAGGACGTCGAGGTCTCCGGCATCGACCAGGTCGAGCACGCCGAGACCGCCTACGACTTCAGCGGCGCCGGCGGCGGGATCTCCGCACGGAACACCGCCGCACCCGCCCCCGCAGCCGCCGCGCACAAGAAGGTCGACGCATGAAGCTGATCACCGCCATCGTCAAGCCCTACAAGCTGGACGAGATCAAGGAAGCCCTCCACGCCTTCGGGGTCCAGGGCCTCACCGTCTCCGAGGCCAGCGGCTACGGACGCCAGCGCGGCCACACCGAGGTCTACCGCGGCGCCGAGTACACCGTGGACCTCGTACCGAAGATCCGCATCGAGGTGCTCGTCGAGGACGAGGAGGCCGAAGAGCTCATCTCCGTCATCGTCAGCGCCGCCCGGACCGAGAAGATCGGCGACGGCAAGGTGTGGAGCGTCCCCGTGGACTCGGTCGTCCGGGTCCGCACCGGCGAGCGCGGCGCCGACGCGCTCTAGACGACGGGAGCCCCGGGTGACGAGCGTCGAAGAGACCACGCAGGACGACCCGGCCGGCTCCGGTCCCGGCGGCTACGCCGAGGCCCGGCTGCGACTCCTCCAGGAGGAGTCGCGGTCCGGGCCTTCCCGGCGTTCCGCCCTCTCCGGGCTGACCGACCAATGGCTGAACGCACAGTTCGCGCGGGCCGCACGGGAGACCGGCGTACGGGGCGCCGCCCTCGTCGCCGTCGGCGGCTACGGACGCGCCGACCTCTCCCCGCGCAGCGACCTCGACCTGCTGCTCCTCCACGACGGCAAGGCGCGGCCCGCCGAACTGAGCGCGCTCGCCGACCGGCTCTGGTACCCCGTGTGGGACCTCGGCCTGGCCCTCGACCACTCCGTACGCACCCCCGGCGAGGCCCGCAAGACCGCCGCCGAGGACCTCAAGGCCCACCTCGGACTCCTCGACGCGCGGCTCGTCTCCGGCGACGCCGGACTCCTGGCCGGGCTGCGCACCTCGGTCCTCGCCGACTGGCGCAACCAGGCCGCCAAGCGGCTCCCGCAGCTGCACGCCCTGTGCCGGGAGCGGGCCGAGCGGGCCGGGGAGCTGCGCTTCCTGCTGGAACCCGACCTCAAGGAGGCCCGCGGCGGCCTCCGCGACGCCACCGTCCTGCGGGCCGTCGCCGCGTCCTGGCTGGCCGACGCCCCGCGCGAGGGACTGGCCGAGGCCCGGCGGCGGCTGCTGGACGCGCGCGACGCGCTGCACCTGGTGACGGGCCGGGCCACGGACCGGCTCGCCCTCCAGGAACAGCCCCAGGTCGCCGCCCGGCTGGGACTGCTCGACGCCGACGCGCTGCTGCGCGAGGTGTACGAGGCCGCGCGGGTGATCGCGTACGCCGGAGACGTCACCTGGCGGGAGGTCGGGCGGGTGCTGCGCGCCCGCTCCGCCCGGCCGAGGCTGCGCGGGCTGCTCGGGAACCGGGGCACGGCGGCACCCGAGCGGGCACCGCTGGCCGACGGGGTGGTGGAGTCCGACGGCGAGGCCGTACTGGCGCTGGCCGCGCGGCCCGAACGGGACCCCGTCCTGCCGCTGCGGTTCGGGGCGGCCGCCGCGCAGGCGGGCCTGCCCGTCTCGCTGCACGCCGTACGGCGGCTCGCGGCGCAGGCCAGGCCACTGCCCGTGCCCTGGCCGGCGGAGGCCCGGGAGCAGCTGCTGACCCTGCTGGGGGCGGGCGAGCCGATGGTGGGGGTGTGGGAGGCGCTGGAGGCCGAGGGGCTGATCAGCCGGCTGCTCCCCGACTGGGAGCGGGTGCGCTGCCGCCCCCAGCACAACCCCGTGCACACCTGGACGGTGGACCGGCACCTGATCGAGACGGCGGTACGGGCCTCCGCGCTGGCCCGCCGCGTGGGCCGCCCCGACCTGCTGCTCATGGCGGCCCTGCTGCACGACATCGGCAAGGGCTGGCCCGGCGACCACTCCCTGGTGGGCGAGACCATCGCCCGCGACATGGCCGGGCGGGTCGGCTTCGACGCGGAGGACGCCGCCGTGCTGGGCACGCTCGTACGCCACCACCTGCTGCTCGTGGACACCGCGACCCGGCGCGACCTGGACGACCCGGCGACCGTACGGGCCGTCGCGGACGCCGTCGGCTCCCTCTCCACCCTGGAGGTCCTGCACGCCCTGACGGAGGCCGACGCCCTGGCCACGGGCCCGGCCGCCTGGAGCACCTGGCGCGGCTCGCTGGTCGCCGACCTCGTGGCGCGGGCCGCCGCCGTGCTGCGCGGCTCCCCGCCCGCCGGCACCGAGCCGGACATCCCGACCATCGAACAGGAACGCCTGGCGGTCGAGGCGCTGCGCACGGGCGAGCCGGTGCTCGCGCTGCACGCCCGCCAGGAGGAGGACGACGCGGTCGGGGTCGAGCTGGTCGTCGCCGTCCCGGACCAGCCCGGGGTGCTGCCGGCCGTGTCCGGGGTGCTGGCGCTGCACCGGCTGACCGTGCGGGCCGCCGACCTGCGCTTCCTGGAGCCGGCCGGGCTGACGGGCGAGGTGCTCGTGCTGCGCTGGCGGGTGGCCGCCGAGTACGGGGCGCTGCCCCAGGCCGCCCAGCTGCGGACCGACCTGGTCCGGGCGCTGGACGGCACGCTGGACGTCCCGGCGAAGCTGGCCGCCCGCGAGGCGGCGTACCCCCGGCGGCGGGGCGTGGTCCCGCCGCCGCCCCGGGTCACGGTGGTGCCGGAGGTCTCCTCCCTGGCCACCGTCCTGGAGGTGAGGGCGCCCGACGCGCTGGGCCTGCTGCACCGGATCGGCCGGGCCCTGGAGTCGGCGGGGGTGCGGGTGCGCAGCGCGCACGTCTCGACGCTGGGCGCGAACGCGGTGGACACGGTGTACGTCGTCGACGCCGACGGCAAACCCCTCCTCCCGCCCGAGGCCGCCGCCCTGGCCGGACGGGTGGAGACCGCCCTGGCGTGACGCCCGTGACCGCCGCGCCCGGCGGGGGTGATCGCCCCTGCGGTACGGGGTGGGGAGGGGCCGGGAGCGCTCCCCGGCCTCCGGGGCCATGACCTCGCCCGCCGAATCCGGCGGGCGAGGTCGATTCGTTTGCGGGGCCGGATACCCTGGAGGGCGATCCACCGCCCCCGACCCCCAAGGACCAACGAGCGCCGTGTTCGATACTCTCTCCGACCGCCTGGCGAATACTTTCAAGGGCCTCCGTGGCAAGGGGCGCCTCAGCGAGCAGGACATCGACGCGGCGGCGCGGGAAATCCGTATCGCTCTCCTTGAGGCCGACGTCGCCCTCCCCGTCGTCCGCTCGTTCATCGCGAACGTCAAGGAGCGGGCACGCGGCGAGGAGGTCAGCAAGGCGCTCAACCCCGGCCAGCAGGTCCTCAAGATCGTGAACGACGAACTCGTCACGATCCTCGGCGGCGAGACCCGCCGGCTGCGCTTCGCCAAGACCGCACCCACCGTGATCATGCTGGCCGGTCTCCAGGGTGCGGGCAAGACCACCCTCGCCGGAAAGCTCGGCTTCTGGCTGAAGGGGCAGGGCCACGCCCCGCTCCTCGTCGCCTGTGACCTCCAGCGTCCCAACGCCGTCAACCAGCTCAGCGTCGTCGCCGAACGCGCCGGCGTCGCGGTCTACGCGCCGCAGCCCGGCAACGGCGTCGGCGACCCGGTCCAGGTGGCCAAGGACTCCGTCGAGTACGCCCGTGCCAAGCAGCACGACATCGTCATCGTCGACACCGCCGGCCGCCTCGGCATCGATCAGGAGCTGATGCGGCAGGCCGCGGACATCCGCGACGCCGTCAGCCCCGACGAGATCCTCTTCGTCGTCGACGCCATGATCGGCCAGGACGCGGTCAACACCGCCGAGGCCTTCCGCGACGGCGTCGGCTTCGACGGCGTGGTGCTGTCCAAGCTCGACGGCGACGCCCGCGGCGGTGCGGCGCTCTCCATCGCGCACGTCACCGGCAAGCAGATCATGTTCGCCTCGAACGGCGAGAAGCTCGACGACTTCGACGCCTTCCACCCGGACCGCATGGCGGGCCGGATCCTCGACATGGGTGACATGCTCACCCTCATCGAGCAGGCCGAGAAGACCTTCAGCCAGGCCGAGGCCGAGAAGATGGCGGCCAAGCTGGCGAAGGGGCCGAAGGAGTTCACGCTCGACGACTTCCTGGCCCAGATGGAGCAGGTCCGCAAGATGGGCTCCATCTCCAAGCTCCTCGGCATGCTGCCGGGCATGGGCCAGATCAAGGACCAGATCAACAACATCGACGAGCGGGACGTCGACCGCACCGCCGCGATCATCAAGTCGATGACCCCGGCCGAGCGCCAGGACCCGCACATCATCAACGGCTCGCGCCGCGCCCGTATCGCCAAGGGCTCCGGTGTCGAGGTCAGCGCCGTGAAGTCGCTCGTGGAGCGCTTCTTCGAGGCCCGCAAGATGATGTCCCGCATGGCCCAGGGCGGCGGCATGCCCGGCATGCCCGGTATCCCGGGCATGGGCGGCGGTCCCGGCCGGCAGAAGAAGCAGGTCAAGCAGGCCAAGGGCAAGCGCAAGAGCGGCAACCCGATGAAGCGCAAGGAAGAGGAGGCCGCCGCCGCGGCCCGCCGCGAACAGGGCCCGCAGCCCGGCGCCCCGGCCGCGGGCGGCAGCCCGTTCGGACTCCCCGCCGGCGGCGGCGTGCCGGGTCAGGACTTCGACCTGCCGGACGAGTTCAAGAAGTTCATGAAGTAAGGGACGCGCAAGCGGACACCGAAGGGCCCCGGGCGCGTCAGGCGACCGGGGCCCTTCCCCGTCTGCGCGGGCAGGGGGGCGATTTGTCGCTTATGGTCGGCCGGGAGGACGGCATAAGGAGGCCCACGTGCCCAGCCCCACCCCCGTACCGCCACGCGACCGGGCCGACACCCCCTGGCGCTCGGAGGGCGCCCCGCCCGCCCCGCCCGCCAAGCGGAAGATGCCCGGCGGCGGCTGGCGCGGACTGGTGCTCGCCGCCCTGATCGTCTTCCTGCTGACCAACCTCGTGCTGTCCTTCTACAACGAGGGCGACGAGCCGACGATCTCGTACACGGAGTTCAGCAAGCAGGTCGGCGACGGCAACGTCTCGAAGATCTACTCCAAGGGCGACGCCATCCAGGGACAGCTCAAGAGCGAGCGGCCCGTCCCCGGCGGCAAGGGCGACTACACCAAGTTCGTCACCCAGCGCCCCGCCTTCGCCGACGACCAGCTGTGGTCCAGCCTCACGGCCAAGGGCGTCACGGTCACCGCCTCCCCGGTGGTCGTCCAGCGCAGCTTCCTGGCCAACCTGCTCATCTCCCTCGCCCCGATGCTGATCCTGGTCGGCCTGTGGCTCCTCATCGCCCGCCGGATGGGCTCGGCGATGGGCGGCATGGGCGGGCTGGGCCGCAAGGGTCCGCCCAAACCCGTGGAACTGCAGGCCGGCGCCCCGCGCACCACCTTCGAGGACGTCGCCGGCATCGACGAGGTGGAGGGCGAGCTCAACGACGTCGTCGACTTCCTCAGGAACCCGCAGCGCTACCGCGACATGGGTGCCCGGATGCCCGGCGGCGTCCTCCTCGCCGGCGCGCCCGGCACCGGCAAGACCCTGCTCGCGCGGGCGGTCGCGGGCGAGGCCGGGGTGCCGTTCTTCTCCGCGTCCGCGTCCGAGTTCATCGAGATGATCGTCGGGGTCGGTGCCTCCAGGGTCAGGGAGCTCTTCGCCGAGGCGCGCAAGGTGGCCCCCGCCATCGTCTTCATCGACGAGATCGACACCATCGGCCGGGTGCGCGGCGGCGGCGCGGGCATGGGCGGCCACGACGAGCGCGAGCAGACCCTCAACCAGATCCTCACCGAGATGGACGGCTTCTCCGGCTCGGAGGGCGTCGTCGTCCTCGCCGCCACCAACCGGGCGGACGTCCTCGACCCGGCCCTGACCCGGCCCGGCCGCTTCGACCGCACGGTCGTGGTCTCCCCACCCGACCGCGACGGCCGCGAGGCGATCCTGCGGATCCACACCCGCGACATCCCGCTCGCCCCCGGGGTCGACCTCGCCCAGGTGGCCCGGACCACCCCCGGGATGACCGGGGCCGAACTCGCCAACCTGGCCAACGAGGCCGCGCTGCTGGCCGTCAAGCGCGAGCAGCGGGAGGTCACCCAGGCGGACCTCTCCGACGCGCTGGAGAAGGTCCAGCTCGGCGCGGAACGGCCCCTGGTGATGCCGCTGGAGGAGCGGCGCCGCACCGCCTACCACGAGAGCGGCCACGCCCTGCTGGGCATGCTCCAGCCGGGCGCCGACCCCGTCCGCAAGATCACCATCGTGCCCCGGGGCCGGGCCCTCGGCGTCACCCTCTCCACCCCGGACGCGGACCGGTACGCGTACACGGAGCAGTACCTCCGGGGCCGCGTCATCGGCGCGCTCGGCGGCATGGCGGCCGAGGAGACCGTCTACCACGTGGTCACCACCGGCGCCGAGAACGACCTGGAGCAGGTCACCCACATCGTCCGGGGGATGGTCGGCCGCTGGGGCATGAGCGAGCGCGTCGGCAAGCTGACCGCCATCCCGTCCGACGGACAGGGCCCGTACGGCCTGTCCGCCGCCCCCACCACCCTCGACACCGTGGACCACGAGATGCGGCGGATCGTCGACGAGTGTTACGCGGAGGCCTGCCGCCTGCTGCGCGAGCACCGGCCGAAGCTCGACGCCCTGGCGGAGGCCCTGCTCGCGGCCGAAACCCTGGACGAGCAGGCGGCGTACGCGGCGGCCGGCATCCCCCGCCTCGCGAAGTAGGCGGCGCCCCCCGCCCCGGCCGGGCGGGCGGCGCCCACCGGTCAGGCCACGCGGGCGACGACGTAGCGGAAGATGTTCGGCAGCCAGACGGCGCCGTCGGCCCGCTCGTACGGGTGAAGGGCCTCCGACAGCTCCTTCTCCGCCTGGCCGGGATCCGCCGCGCCGTACAGCCCGGTCGACAGCAGACCCCGTACCGCGCTGTCCACGTCCGCGTACCCGAACGGGCAGAACACCCGCCCCGACCCGTCGGGGACCAGCCCCGCCCGCGCCGCCAGCGCGTCCAGGTCCAGGACCGCCGGGCCGCCGCCCAGCACCGCCGGCACCGTGCACCGCTCCGGCGGGCCCCAGCCGGCCAGCACCACCGCGCCGCCGCGGCGGACCGCCGGCAGGGCCGCGGCCAGGACGCCCGGGGAGGGCGCGAAGGCCAGCAGGACGTCGTAGGGCCGCGCGGGGGGCACCGGGGGAACCGGCACCACCTCCAGCAGCCGCTCGCGGGCCAGTGCCCGGCGGGCCGGATCCGCCTCCACGCCGGTGGCGGCGGCACCCCGCCCCCCGGCCAGCAGCAGGGCCAGCCCGGCCCCGCAGTCGAGGCCCAGCAGCCGGTCACCCGGCCCGATCTCCAGCCGGTCGTAGACCGCCTCGTACAGCGGTACCAGCATCCGTTCCTGGATCTCCGCCCAGTCCCGGGCGGCGAGCGTCGCCGTCGGCGTCGGTGTCATCGAAAGAGCGCTCCTGATTCCGTGTCGCCCCCATGCCCCCGTTGCCAGGGAACTCCCCATTCGCCCCCGCGTCCAGAGGAGCGCGCCACCCGATTCACGCTCGGCCCGCCCGGCGCCGTACCATTCGCGCCATGGCAAAGGCACCCGTTCTCACCCCGCAGGCGGAGGATTTCCCCCGCTGGTACCAGGATCTGATCAACAAGGCCGAGCTGGCCGACAACGGTCCGGTCCGCGGCACCATGGTCATCCGTCCGTACGGCTACGGCCTGTGGGAGCGGATGCAGCAGGAGATGGACGCCCGCATCAAGGACGCCGGCGCCCAGAACGCGTACTTCCCGCTGTTCATCCCGCAGTCGTACCTGACGCGGGAGGCCGAGCACGTCGAGGGCTTCGCCCCCGAGCTCGCGGTCGTCACCCACGGTGGCGGCAAGGAGCTGGAAGAGCCGGTCGTCGTCCGGCCCACCTCCGAGACGATCATCAACGACTACTTCTCCAAGTGGGTCCAGAGCTACCGGGACCTGCCCCTGCTGATCAACCAGTGGGCCAACGTGGTGCGCTGGGAGATGCGTCCGCGCGTGTTCCTCCGTACGAGCGAGTTCCTCTGGCAGGAGGGCCACACCGCCCACGCCACGTACGAGGACGCCCGCGACTACGCCGCCCGCATCCACCGCGACGTCTACGGCGACTTCATGACGAACGTGCTCGGCATCGACGTCGTGCTCGGCCGCAAGACCGCCAAGGAGCGCTTCGCCGGCGCCATCAACACCCTCACCCTCGAGGGCATGATGGGTGACGGCAAGGCCCTCCAGATGGGTACGAGCCACGAGCTCGGCACCAACTTCGCCAAGGCCTTCAACACCCAGTACCTCTCGAAGGAGGGCCGGCAGGAGCTGGTCTGGCAGACCTCGTGGGGCGTCTCGACCCGCATGGTCGGCGGTCTGATCATGTCCCACGGCGACGACAGCGGCCTGCGGGTGCCGCCGCGCCTGGCGCACGTCCAGGTCGTCGTCATGGCGATCAAGGGCGACGAGGCCGTGGCGAAGGTCCGCGAGCTGGGTGCCCGGCTCAAGGCCGCGGGCATCCGCGTCCAGGTCGACGACCGCGTCGACACCCCCTTCGGCCGCCGCGCGGTGGACTGGGAGCTCAAGGGCGTACCGGTACGCGTCGAGATCGGCCCCCGCGACCTGGAGGCCGGCACCGCGATGCTGGCCCGCCGGATCCCGGGCGGGAAGACCCCGGTGCAGATCGACGCCCTCGCCGACCTGCTGCCCAAGGTGCTCGACGAGGACCAGGCGCAGCTGCTGCGCGAGTCCCGCGAGCGCCGGGAGTCCCGTACGAGCGACGTCGCCACGATCGAGGAGGCGGCCGAGGCCGCGATCGCGGGCGGCTGGGCGCGCATCCCGTGGGCCGACCTCGGCCCGGAGGGCGAGGCCAAGCTGGGCGAGCAGGCCGTCTCGGTCCGCTGCCTGATCGCCGAGGACGGGTCGGTTCCGGTGGCCGACGACGCCCCCGGTACGCTCGCCATCGTCGCGCGCTCCTACTGATCTCCACCGACGCCCCTGGCGCGCGGCAGCGGCCGCGTTCCGGGGGCGTCGGCGTCGATAGTCCTCGTTACGTACCGACTCCTCCGGGGATATGCGCACCCGTCCTCGCTAGGACGCATCAGACTGAACTGACTGGTACGTGCAAAAAATTTGGAATGGCCCGGAATCGGAACACCGGGGCACCCCGGCTCGTTGTCACGACGTGAGCACGACACCACCTGTTCTCGCCGCAGAGCTGGCGCAGGCGTGGGCCGACATTCAGCGGTACCACCCCGAGCTGCCTGACCTTGCCGCGCCCGAGTCCCTGATCGGAGAGTCCTCGTCCGCCTGCGGCGCCGAGCTCTCCTTCGAGCGACTGCTGCACGAGGCAGTCCACGGCATCGCGGCCGCCCGCGGAGTGCGCGACACCTCGCGCGCCGGCCGCTACCACAACCGCAGATTCCTCGCGATCGCCGAGGAGATGGGGCTCGACCATTCCGAGGAGCCGCACGCCAGCAGCGGGTTCTCCCTGGTCACCCTCAATCCCGAGGCCAAGAAGCGCTACCGTCCCACCATCGAGCGGCTCCAGCGCGCCTTGAAGGCGCATACGGCGGCCACCTCGGCCGACACCAAGCGCAGCTTCCGGGGTCCGGCCGCCCGGCACGGCTCCTCGGGTGGCGGCGTACGGGTCAAGGCGGTCTGCGACTGCGGCCGCAACGTCCGGGTGGTCCCCTCCGTGCTGGCGCAGGCGCCGATCGTGTGCGGCGGCTGCATGAAGCCCTTCCGGATCCCCGAGGTCGCCACCGCGGCCGCCTCCTGACGCGACGCCTCCCGGCGGGGCGGTGACGTGCCCGGACCGGGCCGGGGGCGGCCGCGGGGCCGCCGTACGGGCCCGGTGACCGGACCGTCCCGCCGGGGCGGGACGGTGGCTCCCGCCTGTCGGGCGGGACGCGGGCATGTGGCACAATGGGCAGCTGTACTCGACAGTCGCATAGGACCCCTCTCTCCTCCGGCTGACGCGTCCATCGGGCACCCGAGTACCGCAACCCCACGTGGCATCTCAAGTGCCCAACCACGTCAAGTTCAGGAGACACCACTCCAGTGGCAGTCAAGATCAAGCTCAAGCGCCTCGGTAAGATCCGCTCCCCGCACTACCGCATCGTCGTCGCCGACGCCCGCACCCGCCGGGACGGTCGCGCGATCGAGGAGATCGGCATCTACCAGCCGACCTACAACCCCTCGCGCATCGAGGTCAACGCCGAGCGCGCGCAGTACTGGCTGTCCGTGGGCGCCCAGCCCACCGAGGCCGTCCTCGCCATCCTGAAGCTCACCGGTGACTGGCAGGCGCACAAGGGCCTCCCGGCCCCGGCGCCGCTGCTGCAGCCGGCGACGAAGGAAGACAAGCGTCGTTCCTTCGACGAGTTCGCTAAGGCCCTCGAGGGCATCGGCGAGGGCAAGGGCGAGGCCATCACGCAGAAGAAGAAGGCCGACAAGAAGGCGGACGAGGCCGAGGCCGCCGCCGAGTCGACCGAGGCCTGAGCATGCTCGAGGAGGCTCTTGAGCACCTCGTGAAGGGCATTGTGGACAACCCCGACGACGTGCAGGTCGCCTCGCGCAACCTGCGCCGCGGGCAGGTGCTGGAGGTCCGGGTGCACCCCGACGACCTCGGCAAGGTGATCGGCCGCAACGGCCGCACCGCACGTGCTCTGCGTACCGTCGTGGGCGCCATCGGCGGCCGGGGGATCCGCGTCGACCTCGTCGACGTGGACCAGGTCCGCTGAGCAGTTGAACACCGGCACGGGCCGGGGAGGGCATACGTGCCCGCCCCGGCCCGTTGTCGTTCCGAACAGGAGTTAAAGGTGGAGCTGGTAGTCGCGCGGGTTGGCCGCGCCCACGGGATCAAGGGTGAGGTCACCGTCGAGGTGCGGACCGACGAGCCGGAGCTGCGGCTCTCGCCCGGCGCCGTGCTGCGGACCGAACCGGCGTCGGCGGGTCCGCTGACCATCGAGACGGGCCGGGTGCACAGCGGCCGGCTCCTGCTCCGCTTCGCGGGCGTCAAGGACCGCACCGGCGCCGAGGCGCTGCGCAACACCCTCCTGATCGCGGACGTCGACCCGGCGGAACTGCCCGAGGAGGAGGACGAGTACTACGACCACCAGCTCATGGACCTGGACGTCGTGCTCGAGGACGGCACCGAGATCGGCCGGATCACCGAGATCTCGCACCTGCCGTCGCAGGACCTCTTCATCGTGGAGCGCCCGGACGGCAGCGAGGTCATGATCCCCTTCGTCGGGGAGATCGTCGCCGAGATCGACCTGGAGGAGCAGCGCTGCGTCATCACCCCGCCGCCCGGGCTGATCGACGACCGCGCCGTGGTCGTCTCGGCGCGTGACGAGGCCGCGGCGGCGGACACCGAGGGCGCCGAGAAGTCCGGGGACGACGACTGATGCGGCTCGACGTCGTCACGATCTTTCCCGAGTACCTGGAGCCGCTGAACGTCTCCCTCGTCGGCAAGGCCAGGGCCCGCGGACAGCTCGACGTGCACGTGCACGACCTGCGGGAGTGGACGTACGACCGGCACAACACGGTCGACGACACCCCGTACGGCGGCGGCCCGGGCATGGTTATGAAGACCGACCCCTGGGGAGAGGCCCTCGACGCGGTCCTCGCCGACGGCTACGAGTCCGGCGCGCACGGCCCGGTCATGGTGGTGCCCACGCCCAGCGGCCGGCCCTTCACCCAGGAGCTGGCCGTCGAGCTCTCCGAGCGCCCCTGGCTGGTCTTCACCCCGGCCCGGTACGAGGGCATCGACCGCCGCGTCATGGACGAGTACGCGACGCGTATGCCGGTCTACGAGGTCTCCATCGGCGACTACGTCCTGGCGGGCGGGGAGGCGGCCGTACTGGTCGTCACCGAGGCCGTGGCCCGGCTGCTGCCCGGTGTGCTCGGCAACGCCGAATCGCACCGGGACGACTCCTTCGCCCCCGGCGAGATGGCCAACCTCCTCGAAGGGCCCGTCTACACCAAGCCGCCGCAGTGGCGGGGCCGGGGCATCCCCGAGGTGCTGCTCAGCGGCCACCACGGGAAGATCGCCCGGTGGCGCCGCGACGAGGCCTTCCGCCGCACGGCGCGGAACCGCCCCGACCTGATCGAGCGCTGCGAGGCCTCCGCCTTCGACAAGAAGGACCGCGAGATCCTCGGCATCCTGGGCTGGAAGCCGTCGGCGGACGGCCGATTTTGGCGCAGGCCGGAGGCCGTGGAAGAATAGGCGGCTGCTGTGTGCTTCCGTACGCTCCTGCCACAGGGGGACCGCCGTACGGGGAGTGCCACGGCTCCCGAATTCTCTCCGGAAACCCGCACCGGCGACCTGTGGCGTCGTGCGAAGAAAGCAGACGAACAACATGTCTCACCTGCTCGATGGCGTCAACGCCGCCTCCCTGCGCACGGACGTCCCGGCCTTCCGCCCCGGTGACACCATCAACGTGCACGTCCGCGTGATCGAGGGCAACCGCTCCCGTATCCAGCAGTTCAAGGGCGTTGTCATCCGTCGCCAGGGCTCTGGCGTCTCCGAGACCTTCACCGTCCGCAAGGTCTCCTTCAGCGTCGGCGTGGAGCGCACCTTCCCGGTCCACTCCCCGATCTTCGAGAAGATCGAGCTCGTCACCCGCGGTGACGTGCGTCGCGCCAAGCTGTACTTCCTCCGTGAGCTCCGCGGCAAGGCCGCGAAGATCAAGGAGAAGCGCGACCGCTGATCTCCCCTCCGGGTCCCGGGGACGGGCGGATAGGCTCGCACCCGATGGACACCGAAGCAGAGCTCACACAGCGCGGCCACTCCTCTCCCGAACAGGGGGAGGGGCGGCCGCGTTCTGCTTTTTCCGGTTCCGGTTCCGGTTCCGATTCCGGGGCCGGCTCCCGTTCCTGGCGCCGGGCCGGGCTCCTCGGCGCGCTGTGCGCCCTCTTCCTGCTGCTCTTCGCCAACTTCGTGGTCCAGCCCTTCCAGATCCCGAGCCGTTCCATGGAGCCGACCCTGGA
This sequence comes from Streptomyces sp. NPDC034086, assembly GCF_055575515.1. Classification (NCBI taxonomy): domain Bacteria; kingdom Bacillati; phylum Actinomycetota; class Actinomycetes; order Kitasatosporales; family Streptomycetaceae; genus Streptomyces; species Streptomyces sp. NPDC034086. Next base: position 873,852 of record NZ_JBVISM010000002.1, read on the forward strand.
GGTGGGCGACCGGGTCCTGGTCAACAAACTGGCGTACCGTTTCGGCGCCGTGCCCCGGCGGGGGGACGTGGTGGTCTTCGACGGCGCCGGGTCCTTCGTACGGGAACCCGCGGGCGGGAACCCGGTCGGTGACGCCGTGCGCGGGGCCTTCTCGGCGCTCGGGCTCGTGGAGCCCTCGGACACCGACTTCGTGAAGCGGGTCGTGGGCGTCGGCGGGGACGACGTGGTGTGCTGCGACGGGGCGGGCCGGATCCAGGTCAACGGCGTACCGGTGGAAGAGCCGTACCTGTATCCCGGGGACGCGGCCTCGAAGGTGCCGTTCCGGATCGTCGTCCCCCTGGGGACCCTGTGGGTCATGGGCGACCACCGTTCCCAGTCCCGGGACTCCCGGGACCACCTGGGCGAGCCCGGCGGCGGGATGGTGCCGGTGGAGAAGGTGATCGGGCGGGCCGACTGGATCGGCTGGCCCGTGTCGCGCTGGGGCTCGGTGCCGGATGCGCGGACCGGGGACGGCCCACATGGGTAGCCGGGGCCGCCCGAGGGGCGGACGCCGGCCCGGGCCGGACCGGGAACCCGAGCCCGAGCGGCCGCGGCGCGGATCCGGGCCGGGGCAGGAGCCGTCGCACGCGCGGGAGGCGTCGGGGAGCCCCGTGCCGGCGGCACCGGGACCGGGACCGGCACCGGCACCGGCGTCCGGCGCCGACGGAGCCGGTCCCGGAGAGCCCGGCGGGCGCGCCGAGCGGCGACGGCTGGCGCGCAGGGTGCGCCGGCGCAGGCGTACGCGCCGGGTGGGCGAGCTGCCGCTGCTGGTGGCGGTCGCGCTGTGCATCGCCCTGGTCCTCAAGACCTTCCTGGTGCAGGCGTTCTTCATCCCGTCCGGCTCGATGGAGCAGACGATCCGGATCGGCGACCGCGTGCTGGTGGACAAGCTCACGCCCTGGTTCGGGTCGGAGGTCCGGCGGGGCGACGTCGTCGTGTTCAAGGACCCGGGAGGCTGGCTCAAGGGCGAGGCCGCGAGGCCCGCTCCGGACCCCGCGGGCGTCAGGCAGATCAAGCAGGCGCTCACCTTCATCGGCCTGCTGCCCTCGGCGGACGAGCAGGACCTGATCAAGCGGGTCATCGGCGTCGGCGGGGACACCGTCAAGTGCTGCGACGGCCGGGGCCGGGTGACCGTCAACGGAGCGCCGCTCGATGAGCCTTACGTGTCACCCGGCAACGCTCCTTCCGAGATCCGGTTCGAGGTGCGCGTGCCGGCCGGGCGGCTCTTCGTGATGGGCGATCACCGCGCGAATTCGGCCGATTCCCGCTACCACCTCGACGAGGCCTTCGAGGGCACCATCGACGAGAAGGGCGTGGTCGGGCAGGCGGTCGTGATCGCCTGGCCCTTCGGCCACTGGCGCGGACTCGACCAGCCGGCGACCTTCCTGTCGGTGCCGGATCCCGTCCGCGGCGGCCGGCGGCGCGGGCCCGGTCGGCGCCGCCGGGGCACGCCGTTCGCATAGTGTGGCCCTGGTCTCCCGCGCCTTAGGGAACTCCCGCTCGTTAGGGGAGGGGAGGGCCCGCGTCTGATCCCGGAGCGGGCGGCGGTTTTCCGAGTGAGGAGTGGATGTGGGGGATGTGGCGGTAGGCGCACGATCCGGACGCGATGAAGGTGAGGAGCGGCCGGACGACGCCGTCGGGCACGAGACCGCGGAGGAGGACGCCGAGGCGGGCAGGCCGCAGCGTTCCTTCTGGAAGGAGCTCCCGCTCCTCATCGGTATCGCCCTGCTGCTGGCCCTGCTGATCAAGACCTTCCTGGTGCAGGCGTTCTCGATCCCGTCCGACTCGATGCAGAACACCCTGCAGCGCGGTGACCGGGTACTGGTGGACAAGCTGACCCCGTGGTTCGGCTCGGAGCCCGAGCGCGGCGAGGTCGTGGTCTTCCACGACCCCGCGAACTGGCTGGCCGGGGAGCCCACCCCGGAGCCCAACATCGCGCAGCAGATCCTCAGCAAGATCGGCCTGATGCCGTCCGCCGACGAGAAGGACCTGATCAAGCGGACCATCGCCATCGGCGGGGACACGGTGGAGTGCAAGAAGGGGGGACCGGTCGTCGTCAACGGCAAGGCGCTCGACGAGCCGTACATCTTCCCCGGCAACTCGGCCTGTGACGACTTCCCGTTCGGCCCGATCACGGTGCCCAAGGGCAAGATCTGGGTGATGGGCGACCACCGCCAGAACTCCCAGGACTCCCGCTACCACCAGCAGGACTCCACCCAGGGCTTCGTCCCGGTCAAGGACGTCGTCGGCCGGGCCGTGGTCGTGGCGTGGCCGGTCACCCGCTGGTCCACGCTCCCCGTCCCGGACACCTTCGACCAGCCGGGCATCGGCAAGCAGCCCCCGGCGCCGCTGCACTCGCCGCAGGCGAGCGGGCTGGGCCCGGCCGGGGTCGCGCCGGCCGCCCTGGGCCTCGCGGGGGCCGTCCCCGTCGTCCTGTGGCGCCGGCGGAGGCTGACCAAGGGGCGTACCGCCCGGTAGGGTGCCGCCCAGGTGGACGATCTCCGAGGCAGGGGGCGCTGCAATGGGCGGAACGCAGGCAATACGCACGCGCAGGGATGGCCACGGAAACCTCGGCAACACGTTGTCGGGGATCGCCGTGGCCATCGGTTTCGTGCTCTTCCTCGGCGGCTTCGGCTGGGGGGCGCTGGTGTACCAGCCGTACACGGTGCCGACGGACTCGATGGTGCCGACCGTACGGCCGGGCGACCGGGTGCTGGCCCAGCGGATCGACGGCGCCGAGGTGCGGCGCGGTGACGTCGTCGTCTTCACCGACACCGTGTGGAGCAGTTCCCCCATGGTCAAGCGGGTCGTGGCCGTCGGCGGCGACACCGTCGCCTGCTGCGGCCAGGGCGGCCGGGTGACCCTGAACGGCGTGCCGCTGGACGAGCCCTACGTGGACCGGGAGGGCGACGGGGCCGCGGCCGCGGGGACGACCTCCTTCGAGGTGAAGGTGCCCGAGGGCAACCTCTTCCTGATGGGTGACCGGCGCGGCGGGTCGCTGGACTCCCGGGCGCACCTCCAGGAGGCCGGCCAGGGGACGGTGCCCCGCTCGGCGGTCCGGGGCCGGGTCGACGCCGTGGCGTGGCCGTCCATGACGATGCTGGAGCGGCCCCGGACCTTCGCCGCCCTGCCCGGCGGGACCTCGGCCTCCGGACCGCTGCGGCTCCAGGTGACCGCGGCGCTGGCCGGTGCGGCCCTGGTGCTGCTGGGCGCCGCCTACGGGCCGCTCGCGCGGCTCATGGGGCGCGGGCGCGGGCGGGCGGGCTCCCGTGGCCGCTGAGCCGTCCGGGACGCCCCCGCGGAAGGTCTCCCGGGTGATCCTGCTCGACCCCGAGGACCGGATCCTGCTGCTGCACGGCTTCGAACCGGACGACCCCGCCGACGACTGGTGGTTCACCCCGGGCGGCGGCCTGGAGGGCGACGAGACCCGCGAGCAGGCGGCGCTGCGGGAACTCGCCGAGGAGACCGGGATCACAGAGGTGGAACTGGGGCCGGTGCTGTGGCACCGGTACTGCGCCTTCCCCTTCGACGGGAGGCGCTGGGAGCAGGACGAGTGGTACTTCCTGGCGCGTACCGCCCAGACCGCCACCGAGATGGGCGGTCTCACGGAGCTGGAGCGGCGCAGCGTCGCGGGAGCCAGGTGGTGGACCTCCGAGGAACTCCTCGCGGCCCGTGAGACGGTGTACCCGACCAGACTGGCCGAGCTGCTCCGGACGCTGCTCGACGACGGTCCTCCGGGCGCTCCGGTGGTCCTCGCCCCGGAAATCGTTTAGGGGCGTACGGCCCTGGCGCACAATAGGGGGACGCACGGCTGAAGGGGAACATGCCATGAGTGCCGAGGACCTCGAGAAGTACGAGACCGAGATGGAGCTGAAGCTCTATCGGGAGTACCGCGACGTCGTCGGGCTGTTCAAGTACGTGATCGAGACCGAGCGACGTTTCTACCTGACCAACGACTACGAGATGCAGGTGCACTCGGTCCAGGGCGAGGTGTTCTTCGAGGTCTCCATGGCCGACGCGTGGGTCTGGGACATGTACCGTCCGGCCCGGTTCGTCAAGCAGGTCCGCGTGCTGACCTTCAAGGACGTGAACATCGAGGAGCTGAACAAGAGCGACCTCGAACTGCCGGGCGGTGACCTCCCCGGCTGATCCACGGGCCGGTTCACCCCCGCGGGTGAGCCGGATATCCACAACGCCCGGGTTGTCCACCAAGATCCACGCCGTGGGCCGGGACGCGGGACCGTCGGTGCCGGAGGTGGTGCCGGATGGACGCGAAGAGCGTGGCACAGCGGGCATTGGGGCGGTACGGCGAGGAGCTCGCCGCGCGGAGGCTGACCGAGTCCGGGATGACGGTGATCGCCAGGAACTGGCGGTGCCGGGCCGGGGAGATCGACATCGTCGCCCGCGACGGGGACGCGCTCGTCGTGTGCGAGGTCAAGACGCGCCGCGCGGGCGGCTTCGAACACCCCATGGCCGCCGTCCGGGCCGGCAAGGCGGAGCGGCTGCGCCGGCTCGCCGGGCGCTGGCTCGCCGACCACGGGGGGCCGCCGCCGGGCGGCGTGCGGATCGACCTGGTCGGAGTCCTGCTGCCGCGGCGCGGGGCGCCCGTGGTGGAGCACGTCAGGGGGGCGGCCTGATGGGGTTCGCGCGGGCCTGCTCCGTGGCGCTGGTGGGCGTCGAGGGCGTACTCGTGGAGGTACAGGCCGATCTGGAGCCCGGGGTGGCCGCCTTCACCCTGGTGGGGCTGCCCGACAAGACCCTGGTGGAGAGCCGCGACCGGGTACGGGCGGCGGTGGTGAACTCCGGCGCCCCCTGGCCGCAGAAGAAGCTCACGGTCGGACTCAGCCCGGCGTCCGTGCCGAAGGCCGGCGCCCACTTCGACCTGGCCGTCGCCGCGGCCGTGCTGGGCGCCGCCGAGGTCGTCGACCCCGCGAAGATCGCCGACCTCGTGCTCATCGGGGAACTGGGTCTCGACGGCCGGGTGCGCCCCGTCCGGGGGATCCTGCCCGCCGTGCTCGCGGCCGCCGAGGCCGGGTACCGGCAGGTGGTGGTGCCGCACCAGTGCGCGGCCGAGGCCGCCCTCGTCCCGGACGTGTCGGTGCTGGGCGTGCGCAGCCTGCGGCAGCTGATCGCGGTGCTGACCGGCGGGGAGGTGCCCGAGGAGGAGCCGCCCCGGGACGCCGGGCGCCCGGATCCGATGCTCGCCGGGCTGGTCGTTCCCGGCGCGGGGCTCGGGACGGGCCTCTCGGGCCGGGGTGACGCCGCGGACTTCCCGGACCTCGCCGACGTCGCCGGGCAGCACGGCGCCCGCCGGGCCCTGGAGGTGGCGGCCTCCGGGGGCCACCACCTCTTCCTCAGCGGACCTCCGGGCGCGGGCAAGACGATGCTCGCCGAGCGGCTGCCCTGGCTCCTGCCGCCGCTCACCCGACGGGACTCCCTGGAGGTGACGGCGGTCCACTCGGTCGCGGGAATCCTGCCGCCCGGCGAACCGCTCGTCGGCAGGGCCCCGTACTGCGCCCCCCACCACTCCGCCACCATGCAGTCGCTGGTCGGCGGCGGAGCCGGGATCCCCCGGCCGGGAGCGGTCTCCCTGGCGCACAAGGGGGTTCTCTTCCTGGACGAGGCCGCGGAGTTCAGCGGGAAGGTGCTGGACGCCCTGCGGCAGCCCCTCGAAGCCGGGCACGTGGTCATCGCCAGGGCCGCCGGAGTGGTACGGCTCCCCGCCCGCTTCCTCATGGTCCTCGCGGCCAACCCCTGCCCCTGCGGCCGGCACACCCTGAACGGGTCCGGCTGCGAATGCCCCGCCTCGGTGATCCGGCGCTACCAGGCCCGGCTGTCCGGGCCGCTGCTCGACCGGGTCGACCTGCGGGTCGAGGTCGAGCCGGTCACCCGCTCCGACCTGCTGGGCCGCGGCGGGCGCGGCGAGGCGACCGCCGCCGTCGCCGACCGCGTCCGCGAGGCCCGCGAGCGGGCCGCCGCCCGGCTCGCCGACACCCCGTGGCGGCTCAACTCGGAGGTGCCCGGGCACGAGCTGCGCACCCGGTGGCCCGCCGGCCCGGGCGCCCTGGCGCTGGCCGAGCGCGACATGGAGCGGGGACTGCTCACCGCGCGGGGGCTGGACCGGGTGCTGCGGGTCGCCTGGACCGTCGCCGACCTGCGGGGCCGCGACCGCCCCGACGCCCTGGACGCGGCCGTCGCGCTGGAGCTGCGCACCGGGATCGCCCGGGGGGCGGCCCAGGCCGTGGGGGCGGGGCCGTGACCGCCGCCGGGTACGAACCGGAGCACCTGGCCAGGGCCGCGCTGACCCGGGTGCTGGAGCCGGGGGACGATCACGGCGGCCGCTGGATCCGGGAACTCGGGGCCGTCGGACTGATACGGCTCCTGACCGGCCCGGAGCCGGAGTCCGGGGCGCTGACCGGGGTGGGGCCCGAGCGGCTGGCCGGATACCGCAGGAGGGCCGCCGCCGCGGAGCCCCTGCGGGATCTGGAGAGCGCCGCCGGGTCGGGCTGCCGGTTCGTCTGCCCCGGCTCGGCGGAGTGGCCGACCCAGCTGGACGACCTCGGTGACGCCCGGCCCGTCGGGCTGTGGCTGCGGGGCCGGCCCCACCTGCGGACCTGGGCGCTGCGGTCGGTCGCCGTGGTCGGGGCCCGGGCGTGTACCCCGTACGGGGCCCACATGGCGCAGAGCCTGGCCGCCGGGCTCGCCGAGCGCGGCTGGGTGGTCGTCTCCGGGGCGGCGTACGGGATCGACGGCGCCGCCCACCGGGGGGCCCTCGCCTCGGGTGGCGCCACGGCGGCGGTCCTGGCCTGCGGGGTGGACGTGGCCTACCCGCGCGGCCACGCCGGGCTCCTGGGCCGGATCAGCGGCCAGGGGCTGGTGCTGGGCGAGCTGCCGCCCGGGACCCACCCGACACCGAGCCGGTTCGTCCTGCGCAACCGGGTCATCGCGGCCCTCACCCGGGGGACGGTGGTCGTGGAGGCCGCCCACCGCAGCGGCTCCCTGGTCACCGCCCGCCGCGCTCAGGAGCTGGGCCGCCTCACCATGGGCGTTCCCGGAGCCGCCACCAGTGGCCTCTCGGCCGGTGTGCACGAGCTGCTGCGCGGCGAGGCGGTGCTCGTCACCGACGCCGACGAGATCGTCGAACTGGTCGGCGAGATGGGTGAGCTGGCTCCCGCGCGCCGTGGTCCGGTCCTCGCCCGGGACCTGTTGGAGCCCGGCGCCGCCCGGGTCCTCGAAGCGCTCCCGGCGGGCCGTCCGGCGGGCCTGGATGAGATCGCCCTCGCCGCGGCCACGGGCACCGATGAAGTCATCGGCAGACTGTACGAACTTCACTCTCTGGGGTTCGTCGAACGGCAGGGCGACGGCTGGCGGTTGACCCCGCGGACGTCGCGAGAGGGGGTGCATTCCGGAGCCGACCGGCGAGGCGGTCGTTGACCTGGGGCGTTCCGGTGAAAGAGTGACGGCGATGACAGACGCGGTCCTCCCGGTGGCACTCGCCGGGACCGTGCGCGAGGCGCCGGTCCCGGGCCGCCCGCGCGAGGACGGACGCCCTTGCGCCCCTGCGCCATCCCGTACTCTTCGCGCACCGCGACACTTCCGTCACGCTACGCTCCCAAGGAATCCCGCTCCGGCAAAGGCGAAGCATGCCCCAGCACACCTCAGGGTCCGACCGCGCCGCGGTTCCCCCCGCTGCCCGTCGCAGCGTGCGGTCCACCGCGCCCTCGTCCCTGGAGGTGCTCTGGCGCTCATACAAGGACTCGGGCGACGAACGGCTGCGGGAACAGCTGATCCTGCACTACTCGCCGCTGGTCAAGTACGTGGCGGGCCGGGTCAGCGTGGGCCTGCCGCCCAATGTGGAGCAGGCCGACTTCGTCTCCTCCGGGGTCTTCGGCCTGATCGACGCGATCGAGAAGTTCGACATCGAGCGGTCCATCAAGTTCGAGACGTACGCCATCACCCGGATCCGCGGCGCGATGATCGACGAGCTGCGCGCGCTGGACTGGATCCCGCGCTCCGTGCGGCAGAAGGCGCGGGCGGTGGAACGCGCCTACGCGACGCTGGAGGCCCAGCTGCGCCGCACCCCCACGGAGGGTGAGGTCGCGGGGGAGATGGGCATCGCGGTGGAGGAACTCCACACGGTCTTCAGCCAGTTGTCCCTGGCCAACGTGGTCGCCCTGGAGGAGCTGCTGCACGTGGGCGGGGAGGGCGGCGACCGCCTCTCCCTGATGGACACCCTGGAGGACACCGCCGCCGACAACCCAGTCGAGGTGGCCGAGGACCGGGAGTTGCGCCGCCTGCTCGCGCGGGCCATCAACACCCTCCCGGAGCGGGAGAAGACCGTGGTGACCCTCTACTACTACGAGGGCCTGACCCTCGCCGAGATCGGGAACGTCCTGGGCGTCACCGAGAGCCGGGTCAGCCAGATCCACACGAAGTCCGTGCTCCAGCTGCGCGCCAAGCTCGCCGACGTCGGCCGCTGAGCCGCGGCGTCCGGATCGCGGCGGACAGCCCTTGCGGGACCTCCGTACAGTGGTGACGTGCCCAGGATTCGAGCGGCCTCCGTGGCCGAGCACCGGTCGATGCAGCGCGGCGCCCTGTTGGACGCCGCCCGTGCCCTGTTGTCCGAAGGCGGGACGGAAGCCCTGACCTTCCCCGCCCTCGCGGAGCGCACCGGACTCGCCCGGTCCTCCGTGTACGAGTACTTCCGGTCGCGCGCGGCCGTCGTCGAAGAGCTGTGCGCGGTGGACTTCCCCGTGTGGGCGGCCGAGATCGAGGCGGCGATGGAGCGGGAGCCCACTCCGGAAGCGAAGATCGAGGCGTACGTGCGCACCCAGCTGGGGCTGGTGGGGGACCGCCGCCACCGCGCGGTGGTCGCCATTTCCGCCGGCGAGCTGGACGCCGGCGCGCGGGAGAAGATCCGCGCCGCGCACGGCGGCCTGGTGGCGATGATCGTCGAGGCCCTGGACGCCCTCGGGCTGGCGGAGCCCCGCCTGTCCGCGATGCTGCTCCAGGGCGTCGTGGACGCCGCGGCCCGCCGCATCGAGCTCGGCGCCGCCGAGGACCCGGCCGTGATCACGGAGACGGCCGTCGCGATGGCGCTGAGGGGCGTCGTCGGTCAGGGAGCGCCCGGGGCGGCGGCCGGCAGCAGCCGGGGCGTGGGCGGCGGGAGCAGCGTCAGCGGGTCGAGGTAGGAGTTCTCGCCCGTGAGGAGTCCCCAGTGCAGGCAGGGGCCCGGGCAGTGCGACCCCTCCGTCAGCACGGCCACCACCTGGCCCGCCGCGACGGCCTCCCCCTCCGCGACCAGCGGCCGCACCGGCTCGTACGTCGTCCGCAGGCCGCCCGGGAGGGTGAGCGAGAGCACTCCGCGCCCCGCGACCCGCCCCGCGTAGTGCACCCGCCCGGCGCCCACGGCCCGGACCCGCGCACCGGCCGGCGCCGCCAGGTCCACCCCGCGGTGCCCGGCCGCGTACGGGGTCGGCGGCGGATCCCACCAGCGCGTCACGGACAGCGGCGCGGGCAGGGGGCGCACTCGCGCCGCCCCGCGCAGGCCCGCCGCCCCGTGCGCCGGTGCGCCGGGCGCCGCGGACGCGGGACCGGGGGCGGCCGGCACGACGGCGGCCGGCGGCGCGGGCAGCGTCCGGGGCAGGGTCAGGAGCAGGATGAGCAGCAGTTTCGTCATGCCCCGCAGGATCCCGCGCGGGCCGCCCGGCGGGTCCGCGCCTGTGGACGGCCGTCGCGGTGTGGACAACGGCGTCACCCGGCATACCGCCGGGTCCCGTACACTTCTTGTGGCGATCCGGGTCACCGGGTCGACTTCGCACGCCCCAGCGCCGACCGGTTCCGGTCAGGTGAGAGCGTCTCTCGGTCCCTCCAGGGGCAGGGCGCGGCGGGGCGTCAGGAACCAAACCGAGAAACCAAGGAGATGGCCATGGCCGTCGTAACGATGCGGGAGCTGCTGGAGAGCGGCGTCCACTTCGGTCACCAGACCCGTCGCTGGAACCCGAAGATGAAGCGCTTCATCTTCACCGAGCGCAACGGCATCTACATCATCGACCTGCTCCAGTCGCTGTCGTACATCGACCGCGCCTACGAGTTCGTGAAGGAGACCGTCGCGCACGGTGGCTCCATCATGTTCGTCGGTACGAAGAAGCAGGCGCAGGAGGCCATCGCCGAGCAGGCGACCCGCGTCGGCATGCCGTACGTCAACCAGCGCTGGCTGGGTGGCATGCTCACCAACTTCTCCACCGTCTACAAGCGCCTCCAGCGTCTGAAGGAGCTTGAGGCGATCGACTTCGAGGACGTCGCCGCCTCGGGTCTCACCAAGAAGGAGCTCCTGGTCCTCTCCCGCGAGAAGGCCAAGCTGGAGAAGACCCTCGGTGGTATCCGCGAGATGTCGAAGGTTCCCAGCGCCGTCTGGATCGTCGACACCAAGAAGGAGCACATCGCCGTCGGTGAGGCGCGCAAGCTGCACATCCCGGTCGTCGCGATCCTCGACACCAACTGTGACCCCGACGAGGTCGACTACAAGATCCCGGGCAACGACGACGCGATCCGCTCCGTCACCCTGCTCACCCGCGTGATCGCCGACGCCGTCGCCGAGGGCCTCATCGCCCGTTCCGGCGCCGCGACCGGTGACTCGAAGCCGGGCGAGAAGGCCGCCGCCGAGCCCCTCGCCGAGTGGGAGCGCGACCTGCTCGAGGGCGAGAAGAAGGCTGACGCCGAGGCCCCCGCGGCCGAGGCCCCGGCTGCCGAGGCCACCGAGGCCGAGGCTCCGGCCGCCGAGGCTCCGGCCGCCGAGCAGGCCTGACCCCCTGAGAGTGCCCGGCGTTCATCCGCCGGGCATTCGCAGCACGGACGATGACGGCGGGGGAGCCGCGCCACGAGCGCGCTCCTCCGCTGTTCACCCGTAGATCTACGACTTCGAGAGAGAATCACAGACTCATGGCGAACTACACCGCCGCTGACGTCAAGAAGCTCCGCGAGCTCACCGGCGCCGGCATGCTGGACTGCAAGAACGCGCTCGTCGAGGCCGACGGCGACGTCACCAAGGCCAACGAGATCCTGCGCGTCAAGGGCCTGAAGGGTGTCGCCAAGCGCGAGGGCCGTTCCGCCGAGAACGGTGCCGTCACCTCCCTGATCGCCGAGGACGCCACCTCCGGCGTGCTCCTCGAGCTCAAGTGCGAGACCGACTTCGTGGCCAAGAGCCCGAAGTTCCTGGCCGTCGCCGACCAGCTCGCCGCCCACGTGGCCGAGACCAAGCCCAAGGACATCGAGGCGCTGCTGGCGTCCGAGATCGAGGCCGGCAAGACCGTCCAGGCGTTCGTGGACGAGGCCAACGCCAACCTCGGCGAGAAGATCGTCCTGGACCGCTTCGCGCAGTACGAGGGCGCTTTCGTCGCCGCCTACATGCACCGCACCATGCCCGACCTGCCCCCGCAGATCGGTGTCCTGGTCGAGCTGGACAAGGCCGACGCCGAGCTGGCCAAGGGCATCGCCCAGCACATCGCCGCCTTCGCGCCGAAGTACCTGACCGCCGAGGACGTTCCGGCCGAGGTCGTCGAGTCCGAGCGTCGCGTCGCCGAAGAGGTCACCCGCGCCGAGGGCAAGCCCGAGGCCGCGATCGCCAAGATCGTCGAGGGTCGCGTCAACGGCTTCTTCAAGGACGTCACGCTCCTGGGCCAGCCGTACGCGCTGGACAACAAGAAGTCCGTCCAGAAGGTTCTGGACGAGGCCGGTGTCACCCTGAAGCGCTTCACCCGCATCAAGGTCGGCATCTGAGTCCGTCCGTACGCGACGGACACCGGACCCCTATAGGGTCTGAAGCAGTCGTCCGTGCCCGCGCAGGACGACCGCAGATCTGACGAGGAGGCCATTGCCCCAGAGGGAACCGCGAGGACCCACCGGCAATGGCCTTCTTCGTATGTGCACGAGGAGATCTCCATGAATCAGGGCGTGGACCCCCACACCGCATCCGACGACAAGAGCGACCACGAGAAGAAGGGTCGCCGCTTCATGCTGAAGCTGTCCGGCGAAGCCTTCTCCGGCGGCGGCGGACTGGGTGTCGACCCCGACGTCGTGCACGCCATCGCCCGCGAGATCGCGGCCGTCGTCCGCGACGGCGCCGAGATCGCGATCGTGATCGGCGGCGGCAACTTCTTCCGCGGCGCCGAGCTCCAGCAGCGCGGCATGGACCGGGCCCGGTCCGACTACATGGGCATGCTCGGCACCGTCATGAACTGCCTCGCCCTCCAGGACTTCCTGGAGAAGGAGGGCATCGACAGCCGCGTCCAGACCGCCATCACCATGGGCCAGGTCGCGGAGCCGTACATCCCGCTCCGCGCCGTGCGCCACCTGGAGAAGGGCCGCGTCGTCATCTTCGGCGCCGGCATGGGCATGCCCTACTTCTCCACCGACACCACGGCCGCCCAGCGTGCCCTGGAGATCGACGCCGAGGCCCTCCTCATGGGCAAGAACGGCGTCGACGGGGTCTACGACTCCGACCCGAAGACCAACCCGGACGCCGTGAAGTTCGACGCGCTGGAGTACAGCGAGGTGCTGTCCCGGGACCTCAAGGTCGCCGACGCCACGGCCATCACGCTGTGCCGCGACAACCGGCTGCCGATCCTGGTCTTCGAGCTGCTCGCCGAGGGCAATATCGCCCGCGCCGTCAAGGGTGAGAAGATCGGCACGCTCGTGAGCGACCAGGGCACCCGGGTCTGAGCACACCGAGCCGGGCCCGCAGGGGCCCGGTCCGGGCGGCCCGGACCGCCCGCGCCCGCCTGAACCATCCATATCTGACATGCAGGAGCACGTGGTGATCGAAGAAATCCTCCTCGAGGCCGAGGAGAAGATGGAGAAGGCCGTCGTCGTCGCCAAGGAAGACTTCGCCGCGATTCGCACGGGCCGTGCGCACCCGGCGATGTTCAACAAGATCGTGGCGGACTACTACGGTGCCATCACGCCCATCAACCAGCTCGCCTCCTTCGCCGTGCCCGAGCCGCGCATGGCGATCGTGACGCCGTTCGACGCCTCGGCGCTGCGCAACATCGAGCAGGCGATCCGCGACTCCGACCTCGGTGTCAACCCGAGCAACGACGGCCGCATCATCCGGGTGACCTTCCCGGAGCTGACGCAGGACCGCCGCAAGGAGTACATCAAGGTCGCCAAGAACAAGGCCGAGGACTCCAAGGTCTCCATCCGCTCCGTGCGCCGCAAGGCCAAGGACGCCCTCGACAAGCTGGTCAAGGACAAGGAGGCCGGCGAGGACGAGGTGCGCCGCGCCGAGAAGGAGCTCGACGACACCACCGCGAAGTACGTCGCGCAGGTGGACGAGCTGCTCAAGCACAAGGAAGCCGAGCTCCTCGAGGTCTGATGAACGACTCTCCCTGGGCCGCGGAGCCGGTTCCGGCGGGTCCCGCATACGATGCGCTGGTGGGCCCGCACACTGCGCCCATGCCCATCGTGCCCGATGCCGCCGGCCGTGCCTTCGACGACCGGGACGCACGCGATCGGGGGGCCGCCTTCGCCGGCGGCCCCCCGTTCCGCGCCGAGACGCCGTTGCAGGAGCCCATGCCCAGCCCCCCGCCTCCGCCCCCGCAGGCCCCGCAGGACGCCTCGCCCCCGCCGCCGAAGAAGCGCGCGGGGCGGGATCTGCGTGCCGCCATAGGGGTCGGCGTCGGCCTCGGCGCGGTGATCTTCGCTTCGCTGTTCATCGTCAAGGCCGTCTTCGTCGGCGTCATCGTCGTCGCGATCGTGGTCGGCCTGTGGGAGCTCACCTCCCGGCTCCAGGAGAAGAAGGGCATCAAGGCCCCGCTGGTCCCGCTCGCGGTCGGCGGAGCGGCGATGATCATCGCCGGATACGTGCGCGGGGCGGAGGGCGCGTGGGTGGCCATGGCCCTCACCGCGCTGGCCGTCCTCGTGTGGCGGATGACCGAGCCGCCCGAGGACTACCTCCGGGACGTCACCGCGGGCGTCTTCGCGGCGTTCTACGTGCCCTTCCTGGCCACGTTCGTCGCGATGCTGCTGACCCCCGACGACGGTCCGCAGCGCGTGGTGACCTTCCTGGTCCTGACCGTGGTCAGCGACACCGGGGCCTACGCCGTGGGCTGGCGCTTCGGCAAGACCAAGCTCGCCCCGCGCATCAGCCCCGGCAAGACCCGCGAGGGGCTCTTCGGAGCCGTCGCCTTCGCGATGGCGGCCGGCGCCCTGTGCATGGAGTTCCTGATCGACGGGGGTGCCTGGTGGCAGGGCCTGCTGCTCGGCCTCGCGGTCGCGGTCAGCGCCACCCTGGGCGACCTCGGCGAGTCCATGATCAAGCGTGACCTGGGCATCAAGGACATGGGCACGCTGCTCCCGGGCCACGGCGGCATCATGGACCGGCTCGACTCGCTGCTGCCGACGGCCCCCGTGGTCTGGCTGCTGCTGGCGGCGTTCGTCGGCACCGGCTGAGCGGCCGCCCCGGGGCCGTGGGCGGACCACCGGCTGACGGGTCCGGGCCGGGTTATCCTGGAGGGCGCGCCGTGTTCACGCGGCGCGCCCTTTCCGTCCGGCGGCCGAGCCGCGGACCGGCCCTGCACGCGCGGGGTGACCCCCACCCCGTCGTACTGAGGAGTACCGCATGGCCCCCCGTCCCGCTCCGGGTGAGCTCACCTTCGTCGCCCCTCGCGGGGTCAAGAAGCCGCCCCGCCACCTCGCCGACCTGACCCCGGCCGAGCGCCGGGAGGCGGTGGCCGCGATCGGCGAGAAGCCCTTCCGGGCCAAGCAGCTCTCCCAGCACTACTTCGCCCGCTACGCGCACGACCCGGCCGAGTGGACCGACATCCCCGCGGCTTCGCGCGAGAAGCTCCAGCAGGAGCTGCTCCCCGAGCTCATGAACGTCGTGCGGCACATCAGCTGCGACGACGACACCACCCGCAAGACCCTGTGGAAGCTGCACGACGGCACGCTGGTCGAGTCCGTGCTGATGCGCTACCCGGACCGGGTGACGATGTGCATCTCCTCGCAGGCCGGCTGCGGCATGAACTGCCCGTTCTGCGCCACCGGCCAGGCGGGCCTGGACCGCAACCTCTCCACCGCCGAGATCGTGCACCAGATCGTCGACGGGATGCGCGCCCTGCGTGACGGCGAGGTCCCCGGCGGCCCCGCCCGCCTGTCCAACATCGTCTTCATGGGCATGGGCGAGCCGCTCGCCAACTACAAGCGCGTCGTCGGCGCCATCCGCCGCCTCACCGACCCCGAGCCCGACGGCCTCGGCCTGTCGCAGCGCGGCATCACCGTCTCCACCGTCGGCCTGGTCCCGGCCATGCTCCGCTTCGCCGACGAGGGCTTCAAGTGCCGCCTCGCGGTCTCCCTGCACGCCCCGGACGACGAGCTGCGCGACACCCTCGTCCCCGTGAACACCCGCTGGAAGGTCCGCGAGGTCCTCGACGCGGCCTGGGAGTACGCCGAGAAGTCCGGCCGCCGCATCTCCATCGAGTACGCCCTGATCCGCGACATCAACGACCAGGCCTGGCGCGGCGACCTGCTCGGCCGCCTGCTCAAGGGCAAGCGCGTCCACGTCAACCTGATCCCGCTGAACCCGACGCCGGGCTCCAAGTGGACCGCCTCGCGCCCCGAGGACGAGAAGGCCTTCGTCGAGGCCATCGCCCGCCACGGCGTGCCCGTGACCGTCCGGGACACCCGCGGCCAGGAGATCGACGGCGCCTGCGGCCAGCTCGCGGCCTCGGAACGATAGATTCCGGCTGCGTCCCGGCTGCGATCCGGACAGGAGCGTGCCCGAATCGGCCACGGGGTACCCTGTGGCCGAACCAATTGCATATTCCGACAGGGGAGCGCCACAGCGCTGAGAGTGCGGTATCCGTCATCCGCAGACCCTCTGAACCTCGCCCCGGTCATTCGGGGTAGGAAGTTCGGTCACCACTCAAGCTGTTGCGCCCTGCCCGGCGACCGCTCGCGAGGAGCGCCGGGCGGGGCCGCGTCTTCTCCTGGTCATCCCAGGAGGAATACACCAGTGAGCACCACCAGGAAGATCGCGGGCACGGCGCTCGCGGCGGCGCTCGGCGTCACCACCCTCGGCGCCTGCGGCGGCGGCGAGGCCAAGGACTCGTCCGCGGCGACCGGCGGCCCCGGGTCCAAGACGGTCACGCTCGTCTCCCACGACTCCTTCAACGTGACCGACACGGTCCTCAAGGAGTTCGAGCAGCAGAGCGGCTACACCGTCAAGGTCCTGAAGTCCGGCGACGCCGGCGCGGCCCTCAACCAGGAGATCCTCACCAAGGGATCCCCGCGCGGCGACGTCTTCTTCGGCGTCGACAACACCCTGCTCTCGCGGGCCCTCGACAACGGCATCTTCACCCCGTACGCGGCCAAGGGCCTGGACACGGTGAAGCCCGAGTTCGTCCTCGACCAGCAGCACCGGGTCACCCCGGTCGACTCCGGCGACATCTGCGTCAACTACGACAAGGCCTACTTCGCCGACAAGAAGATCGCCCCGCCGCAGACGCTGGACGACCTGCTCAAGCCGGAGTAC
Source organism: Streptomyces sp. NPDC034086 (assembly GCF_055575515.1). Classification (NCBI taxonomy): domain Bacteria; kingdom Bacillati; phylum Actinomycetota; class Actinomycetes; order Kitasatosporales; family Streptomycetaceae; genus Streptomyces; species Streptomyces sp. NPDC034086. Next base: position 890,419 of record NZ_JBVISM010000002.1, read on the forward strand.
AAGAACCTGCTCGTCACCGAGAACGCCGCGACCTCCTCGCCCGGCCTCGGCTTCCTCCTCGCCTCCGTCGGCAAGTACGGAGAGGAAGGCTGGAAGGACTACTGGAGCAAGCTCAAGGCCAACGGCGTCGAGGTCGTCGACGGCTGGGAGCAGGCCTACAACGAGCGCTTCTCCGGCTCCGCCGGCGGCAAGAAGGCCAAGGGCGACCGGCCGCTGGTCGTCTCCTACGCCTCCAGCCCTCCGGTCGAGGTCCTCTACGGCGAGCCGCAGCCGGCCGACGCCCCCACGGGCGTGGCCACGGGCACGTGCTTCCGCCAGGTCGAGTTCGCGGGCCTGCTGAAGGGCGCGAAGAACGAGGAGGGCGGCAAGGCGCTCATCGACTTCCTGGTCTCCAGGAAGTTCCAGGAGGACATGCCGCTCCAGATGTTCGTGAACCCGGTCGTCAAGGACGCGAAGCTGCCGGAGCTGTTCACGAAGCACGGCGTGGTGGTCGAGAAGCCGGAGAACGTCGCTCCGGAGACCATCGCGAAGAACCGTGAGCAGTGGGTCAAGACGTGGTCCTCGCTCGTCGTGAAGTAGAGCGCCTTCCCGCGGAGGGCGGGCGCGCCACGGTCGTCAGACTCGCTCTGATGGCCGTGCCGCTCGCCTTCTTCGGACTGTTCTTCGCCTTTCCCGTGGCCGCGATCGTAGGCCGCGGGCTCAAGACGGACGCGGGCTGGCAGTTCGGCCGGATCGGCGAGGTCCTGGCCCGGCCCGACATCGCCGGCGTGCTCTGGTTCACCACCTGGCAGGCGCTCGCCTCGACCGCCCTGACCCTGCTGCTCGCGCTGCCGGGCGCGTACGTCTTCGCCCGCCTGGAGTTCCCGGGAAAGCAGCTGCTGCGCGCGCTGGTCACCGTCCCCTTCGTCCTGCCGACGGTGGTCGTCGGCAGCGCCTTCCTGGCGCTGGTCGGGCGGGGCGGGCTGCTCGACGAGCTGTGGGGCGTGCGGCTGGACACCACCGTCTGGGCGATCCTGCTCGCCCACGTCTTCTTCAACTACGCCGTCGTCGTACGGACGGTCGGCGGGCTGTGGGCGCAGCTGGACCCGCGCCAGGAGGAGGCCGCCCGGGTGCTGGGCGCCGGGCGGATCACGGCGTGGCGGCGGGTGACGCTGCCCGCGCTCGCACCGGCGGTGGCCGCCGCCTCGCTGATGGTGTTCCTGTTCACCTTCAGCTCCTTCGGCGTCGTGCAGATCCTCGGCGGACCCGCGTACGCGACCCTGGAGGTGGAGGTCTACCGGCAGACGGCGCAGCTGCTGGACCTGCCGACCGCCGCCGTGCTGACGATGGTCCAGTTCGCGGCCATCGCCGCCGTCCTGGCCGTGCACGCCTGGACGGTGCGCCGCCGGGAGACCGGGCTGCGGCTCGTGGACCCGGCGCGCACCGCGCGTCCGCCGCGCGGCCGGGGGCAGCGCGCCCTGCTGGGCGGGGTGCTGCTGACGGTGGTGCTGCTGGTCGTGGCACCGCTGGCGGTGCTGGTGGAACGGTCCTTCGACGCGCCGGGCGGCTACGGCTTCGGCTTCTACCGGGCGTTGCAGGACGCGGGCTCCGGCGGCGGAACGTTTCTGGTGCCGCCGCTGGAGGCCGTCTGGAACTCCCTCCAGTACGCGCTCGCCGCCACCGCCATCGCCCTGGCCGTCGGCGGGCTCGCGGCCGCCGCCCTGACCCGGCGCGCGGGCCGCTTCGTACGCGGCTTCGACGCGCTGCTGATGCTGCCGCTCGGGGTGTCCGCCGTGACCGTGGGCTTCGGGTTCCTGATCACCCTGGACGAGCCCCCGCTGGACCTGCGGACCTCGTGGATCCTGGTGCCGCTGGCGCAGGCGCTGGTCGGGGTGCCCTTCGTCGTACGGACCATGCTGCCGGTGCTGCGGGCCGTGGACGGCCGCCTGCGGGAGGCGGCGGCCGTGCTCGGGGCCTCGCCGCTGCGGGTCTGGCGGGAGGTGGACCTGCCGCTGGTGCGGCGGGCGCTGCTGATCGCGGCGGGCTTCGCCTTCGCGGTGTCGCTGGGCGAGTTCGGCGCGACCGTCTTCATCGCCCGGCCGGACCGCCCGACACTGCCGGTGGCCGTGGCCCGGCTGCTGGGACGGGCCGGGGAGATGAACTACGGGCAGGCGATGGCCCTGAGCACGATTCTGATGCTGGTGTGCGCGGTGTCCCTGCTGGTGCTGGAGCGGCTGCGACCCGACAAGACCTCGGGAGAGTTCTGATGACCCTGCTCCAGCTCGAAGGGGTCTCGGTCCGCTTCGGTGACCGGGCGGTGGTGGACGCGGTCGACCTCGAGGTCGCCGCGCACGAGACCGTGTGCGTCCTCGGGCCGAGCGGCAGCGGCAAGTCCACCCTGCTGCGGGTGGTGGCCGGGCTCCAGCCGGTGTCCGGGGGCCGGGTGCTGCTCGGCGGCACCGACCAGGCCGGAGTGCCCGTGCACCGCCGGGGGGTGGGCCTGATGTTCCAGGACCACCAGCTGTTCCCGCACCGGGACGTCGGCGGGAACGTCGCCTTCGGCCTGCGCGTGCGCGGCCCGGGGCTCCGCGCGGGTTCCGGGCTCGGCGCCGGTTCCGGGCTCCGCCCGCGTTCCGCGAAGGCGGCGTACGGGGCCCGGGTCGCGGAGCTGCTGGAGCTGGTCGGGCTCCCGGGGGCCCAGCGGCGGGCCGTCTCCTCGCTCTCCGGCGGCGAGCAGCAGCGGGTCGCGCTCGCCCGGGCGCTGGCCCCCTCGCCCCGGCTGCTGATGCTGGACGAGCCGCTGGGCCAGCTGGACCGGGGGCTGCGCGAGCGGCTGGTGGTCGAGCTCCAGGGGCTCTTCTCCCGGCTGGGCACCACCGTCCTCGCCGTCACCCACGACCAGGGGGAGGCCTTCGCGCTGGCCGACCGGGTGGTGGTGATGCGGGACGGGAAGATCGCGCAGGCCGGGACCCCGCTGGAGGTGTGGCAGCGGCCCGCGTCGGAGTTCGTGGCCCGGTTCCTCGGCTTCGAGAACGTGGTCCCGGGGACGGTGGCGGGTGCCGCCGCCGCCACGGCGTGGGGCCGGGTCCCCGTCCCGGCCGGCACGCCCGAGGGGGAGCAGCGGCTGCTGGTCCGGCCGGCCGGGGTGGTGCTGTCCGCGGCCGGCCTGGACTGCGTGGTCGAGTCCCGGACCTTCCGCGGCACGCACGTCGCCCTGCGGCTGAAACCCGCGTCGGGGCCGGTGCTGGACGCCGAGTGCGCACTGGCCGCCGCGCCGGCCGTGGGGGACCGGGTCGCGGTGGCCTTCAGCCCGTCCGAGGTCGTCGTCCTCCCGCGGGCCTGACGCCGGCCGCCGGTCAGGCCACCGGTGCCGGAACCGGTTCCGCGGCGGGCTCCTCGGCTCCGTCGTGGTTGCCGTACCAGGCCACCGCGACGGCGCCGGCGACCGCCAGGACGAAGCCGGTCACCGCGAGCCAGGCCAGGCCCGGCCGGGAGGCGTCGCCGAGCCACAGGACGCCGATCGCGCCCGGCAGCACCGTCTCGCCGACGACCAGGGCGGCGGTCGCGCCGTTCACCGAGCCGATCTGCAGGGCCACCGTGTGCAGGTACATGCCTCCGAAGCCCGCCACCAGGATGGCGTACAGGGCAGGGTCCGTGAGGAACGTGACCGGGTCGAAGGGGTCCACGCCGTCGAGGATGCGCACGCCCACGCCCAGCGCGCCGAAGGCCAGACCCGACAGCAGGCCCGCCAGGATCGCGGCCCGGCCGCCCAGGAAGCGCACGGCCACCGTGCCGCCGACGATGATCACCAGGGTCACGGCCAGCAGCCACCAGTGCGTGGACATCGGGGCGTGGTGGTCGCCCTCGTGGCCGGCGGCGGTCGCCAGCAGCACCAGAGCCGCGCAGACGACCCCGATCGAGGTCCATTCCTTGCGGGTCAGCCGGATGCCCAGCATCCGCACGCTGAGGATGGCGGTGATCACCAGGTTGGCGCTGATCACCGTCTGGGAGAGGAACAGGGGCAGCATGCGGGCCGCCAGCGCGCCCAGCCCGAAGCCCACGAAGTCCAGGACGGTGCCGACGATGAACTCCCAGGTCATCGCGGCCTTGGCGGTGGAGGTCAGGTTCGGTCCGCCGTGGGCGGTGACCCCGGCGGCCTCGGGGGACGTCCGGGCGGCCCGGCGCGAGCCCACGGCTTGCAGGACAGAGCCCGTGCCGTAGCAGATGGACGCCGCGACGGCGGTCAGCAGGCCTATGAGCACAGAGGGCTCCGTTCAACGTCTGGCAGTGAAAAGGCGGTACCTCTGCCAGACGTCGTAACCGGCCGGGAAGTTGCCTGCGGGAGGGATTTCTTTTGACCGGTTCTTTGCCCGCGCGGGGCTCAGGACATGGCCGCGAGCACGTCGGGCACCTCGTCCACGGAGTCAACCAGCGCGATCCTGGACTCCATCGCCCGGCCCCGCGCCAGCTCCCGCAGCAGGGGCCACACGGGCAGGCGAGTGGTCCAGTGGGCGCGGTCCACCAGGATCATCGGGGTCGGCTCGGACCGCGACTCGTAGTAGTTCGGCGTCGCGTTGTCGAAGACCTCCTGCACGGTGCCGGCGGCGCCCGGCAGGAAGACCACGCCCGCGTCGCACCGGGCGAGCAGCCCGTCCTCGCGGGTGGCGTTCGCGAAGTACTTGGCGATCTGCCCCGCGAAGGCGTTCGGCGGCTCGTGCCCGTAGAACCAGGTCGGGATCCCGACCGAGTCGCCGCCCGCGGGCCAGCGCTCGCGCACGGCAAAGGCCGCGCGCGCCCAGTCGGTGACGGACGGGCTGAAGGAGGGCACCTTCGCCAGCAGCTCCAGTGCCTCGGGCAGGGCCTCGTCGGGCGCGGGCGCCAGGTACGCCCCGAGGTTGGCGGCCTCCATCGCGCCCGGGCCGCCCCCGGTGGCGACCGTCAGCCCGGACCGGGACAGGGCCCGTCCCAGACCGGCCGCGCCCCGGTAGGCCGCGCTGCCCCGGGCCATGGCGTGGCCGCCCATCACGCCGACGACGCGGGAGCCGGCGAGGCGTTCGTCGAGGGCGTCGGAGACGGCGTCGTCGTGGAGGGAGCGGAGCATCGAGGAGAACACGTCGCGGTCGGTCCCGGTCTCCTGGAACCAGGCGTACGTCTGCGCGTCAGGGGTCGCTGCGTACCCCTCGGCCAGTCCGGCGAACAGCTCCTCGGGGGTGTACAGGAGACCCCGGTACGGGTCGAACGGCAGGTCCGGTATCGGCGGGAAGACGAGGGCGCCGTCCGCGCGGACCTTCACCGAGGCGTCGGGCTCCATCGCGCAGCCCAGGAACACGGCGGCCGAGGTGTCCGCGGACAGCAGGGCGAAGGTCCGCTCGAGGAGGTTGAGCGACTGGACGCGGTAGCCGCTCAGTGAGCCGCCGGCGACGACCCGGTCGAATTCGGCGAGCGTCTCGATCTCGATGTCTGCGTTGACCATTCGGCCCACCCTAAGGGCTGGCCGTCTCAGCGGGTCAGCGCCAGTGACGTCAGCTGCGCCACACCCCAGCCGAGTCCCCCCGCCGCCCCGAGGAGCGTGACCGCCCGCAGCGCCACGGCGGTACGCAGTACCGTGCCCGGCGTGCCGAGCCCGGCCAGCGCCTCGCGCTGGGCGGAGCGGGCCTGCCGGGCCTCGAGCGCCGAGGAGAGCAGGGTCCCGGCCGCGCACAGGGCCACCAGGGCGGCGGCGGGGACGGTCAGCGGCCCGAGCGGGGTGACCGGTCCGCCCTGGCCGCGCAGGGCGAGGGCGGTGAGGGCGGCCGCGCCGACGGCGCAGAGCACTCCGAGCGGCCGCCCCAGCCGGGGCGCCTCCTCCTGGAGCCCGCGCCCGGCCAGCAGCCGGAGCAGACCGGGCCGCACTGCCTGGACCAGGGTCCCGCAGGCGTAGGCCAGTCCCGGCCCGGCGAGGGCGAGCCCGACCGCGATCAGTACGCAGCCCGCCGGCACGGCGGCTCCGGCGGGCCGCGCGTACGCCAGGGCGGCCAGCCCGCAGGCGGTGAGCGCCACCCCCCAGGGCACGCCGGTCTGCGGGGCCAGCCCGGAGTGCGGCGGACGGGGACGCAGGGCCAGGGCGGTGGCGGCGGCGGCCGTCAGCGGGACCAGCGCCAGCAGGGTGAGCGCGGCGGCCACCGGCAGGGGGCGGTCGGCGTGCAGCAGCCCGGGGGCGGCTCCGTCGAAGGGCAGTCCGGCGAGGTCGCCCCGCAGGTGGAGGAAGGCCGCCAGGGCCAGGGCGCTGCCGAGGGTGCAGGCGATGGCGGTGGAGACGGCCGCGACCAGGGTGAGCCGCACGGGGCCCAGCCCGGCGGCGTCGAGTCCCTCGCGGGGCCGGCTCGCCGGGTCGGTGCGGGCGACGGCGACGGCGAACTGCACGGTGGCGGCGAGCGGCAGCAGGGCCCACAGCAGCCGGGGGAACGATCCGGCGGGCCGGGCCGTCGCCTCCGCGAGGACGTACAGCAGGAGGAACCCGCTGCCGGCGGAGGCGGCCGCGACCAGCAGCCTGCGCACCTGGACCAGGGGGCGGGAGCCGCGTACTAGGCGGAGAGGGAGCACGCGGCCTGGTCCTCCGTCGTCGGGGCGGCGGCCGCGGCGCCCGCCGGGCGGCCGTCGAGCAGGGCGAGGCCGCGGTCGGCGGCGGCCGCGGTCTCCTCGTCGTGGGTGGCGAGCAGGACGGTGATGCCGTGCGAGCGGGCGGCCGTGGTCAGGGTGCGCAGCAGCAGCGTGCGGTCGGCCCGGTGCAGCGGGGCGGTGGGCTCGTCGGCGAAGAGGACCGCGGGCTCGGCGATCAGGGCACGGGCCAGGGCGACCCGCTGGGCTTCGCCGCGGTTCAGCGCGCCGGGGCGCTTGCGGGCGAAGGCGTCGAGGTCGAGGCGCTCCAGCCAGGCCGAGGCGGCACGGCGGGCGGCGCGGTGGGGGGTGCCGGCGAGCAGCAGGGGCAGGGCGGCGTTCTCCCAGACCTTGAGCTCGGGCAGCAGCTGTGGTGCGGGCCCGAGCCAGGCGAACCGGTCGCGGCGCAGGCGTTCGCGGGCGGCGGCGCCGAGGGTGTGGACGGGGACGCTGTTGAACCAGACCTCGCCCTGCTCGGGGACCAGCCGGCCGGCCAGACAGCGCAGCAGGGTGCTCTTGCCGCAGCCGCGCGGGCCGGTCACGGCGACGATCTCGCCCTGGCGGACTCCGGCGGAGACGCCGATCAGGCCGGGCGTACCGCTGTGGGAGTAGTGCAGGGAACGGGCCCAGAGCAGGTCGTCCTGCGGCGGGGCCTGGTCGGGCCGGGCCTTGTCCGGTGGAGCCACCATGGCGTACACCTCCGTCCGGGGGAACGAAGCGGCGCCCTTTCGGTCACTGGCGCCGCAGGGAGATGTAATGGGATGAACGTCTTGGATGCTGACAGCACACGGCCCGGATCCCCGCGTTCTACTCGAACGGAGGATCCGGGCCGGGTGGGCGGGCCGGTGCGGCCCGGACCGGTCAGAGCTTGGTCCACGCCTCGGTGAGCACCGAGCGCAGGATGCCTTCGATCTCGTCGAAGGTGCCCTGGTCGGCGATCAGCGGCGGGGCCAGCTGGATGACCGGGTCCCCGCGGTCGTCGGCGCGGCAGTAGAGGCCGTTGTCGAAGAGCGCCTTGGAGAGGAAGCCGTAGAGCACGCGCTCGGTCTCCTCGTCCGTGAAGGACTCCTTGGTGACCTTGTCCTTGACGAGCTCGATGCCGTAGAAGAAGCCGTTGCCGCGGACGTCGCCGACGATCGGAAGGTCGTGCAGCTTCTTCAGGGTGTCGAAGAAGTTGCCCTCCTGGTCCAGCACGTGCTGGTTCAGGCCTTCCTTGTCGAAGATGTCGAGGTTGGCGATGGCCACGGCGGAGGACACCGGGTGCCCGCCGAAGGTGTAGCCGTGCAGGAAGGTGTTGTCGCCCTTGTAGAAGGGCTCCGCGATGCGGTCCGAGACGATGCAGGCGCCGATCGGGGAGTAGCCCGAGGTCATGCCCTTGGCGCAGGTGATCATGTCCGGTACGTAGCCGAACTTGTCACAGGCGAACATCGTGCCGAGGCGGCCGAACGCGCAGATGGTCTCGTCGGAGACGAGCAGCACGTCGTAGGTGTCGCAGATCTCGCGGACCCGCTGGAAGTAGCCGGGCGGCGGCGGGAAGCAGCCGCCGGCGTTCTGGACGGGCTCGAGGAAGACGGCCGCGACGGTGTCGGGGCCCTCGAAGAGGATCTGCTGCTCGATCTGGTCGGCGGCCCAGCGGCCGAAGGCCTCCGGGTCGTCGCCGTGGATCGGGGCGCGGTAGATGTTGGTGTTGGGCACCTTGTGCGCGCCGGGGACCAGCGGCTCGAAGGGGGCCTTCAGGGCCGGGAGGCCGGTGATGGACAGGGCGCCCTGCGGGGTGCCGTGGTAGGCGACCGCACGCGAGATGACCTTGTACTTGGTGTGCTTGCCCTGCAGCTTGAAGTACTGCTTGGCGAGCTTCCAGGCGGTCTCGACGGCCTCGCCGCCACCCGTGGTGAAGAAGACCTTGTTCAGGTCGCCCGGCGCGTAGTCGGCCAGGCGCTCGGCGAGCTCGACGGCCTTGGGGTGCGCGTACGACCACACGGGGAAGAACGCGAGCTCCTGCGCCTGCTTGTACGCGACCTCGGCCAGTTCCTTGCGGCCGTGACCGGCGTTGACCACGAACAGTCCGGCGAGACCGTCCAGGTAGCGCTTGCCCTTGTCGTCGAAGATGTAGGTGCCCTCACCCCGCACGATGGTGGGGACGGGCGCGTTCTCGTACGACGACATGCGGGTGAAGTGCATCCACAGGTGGTCGTACGCGGTTTTGGAGAGGTCCTGGCTCACGGGCTATCGAGTTCCCCACATGTAGGTCTGCTTCTTCAGCTTCAGGTAAACGAAGCTTTCGGTTGATCGCACGCCGGGGAGCGTGCGGATCTTCTTGTTGATCGTTTCGAGCAGGTGGTCGTCGTCCTCGCAGACGATCTCCACCATCAGGTCGAACGACCCCGCGGTCATCACGACGTACTCGCACTCGGCCATGGCGGTCAGGGCGTCGGCCACCGGGTCGAGGTCTCCCTCGACGTTGATGCCGACCATTGCCTGACGCCGCAGGCCCACGGTGAGCGGGTCCGTCACGGCGACGATCTGCATGACGCCCTGATCGAGCAGCTTCTGCACGCGCTGGCGCACCGCCGCTTCGGAGAGGCCCACGGCCTTGCCGATCGATGCATAGGGACGGCGGCCGTCCTCCTGCAGTTGCTCGATGATCGCCAGGGACACAGCATCGACCGAAGGGGACGGTTGTCTGTTCCTGGAATCTGCGCTTCGACTGACCACGACCTCACTGTGCACGAGGAGTCGTCTGTTCCGCAACCCGTAACCGATGAAATCCGTTGTCGCGGGTCTCCGATTGAACGGATTTCGTAGGTGGTGGGGTCCGGCTCTGTCGAAAGCGTCGACGGAGGGGCTAGGCTTGGCAGGTCGTCTCATTCGTTGGACATGTGATCAGGAGAGTGGCTGTAGTGACCACCGAACTGCGTCGTCTGCGCAACTACATCGGCGGGGAGTTCAAGGACGCCGCCGACGGGCGGACCACCGACGTGGTCAACCCCGCGACCGGCGAGGTGTACGCCACCGCCCCGCTGTCGGGCCAGGCCGACGTCGACGCCGCCATGGCGGCCGCCGCGGCGGCCTTCCCGGGCTGGCGCGACACCACGCCCTCGGAGCGCCAGAAGGCGCTGCTGAAGATCGCGGACGCCTTCGAGGCGCGCGCGGACGAGCTGATCGCCGCCGAGTCGGAGAACACCGGCAAGCCCCTGGCCCTGACGGCCAGCGAGGAACTGCCCCCGATGGTGGACCAGATCCGCTTCTTCGCGGGCGCCGCGCGCCTGCTCGAGGGCCGCTCGGCCGGCGAGTACATGGAGGGGATGACCTCGATCATCCGCCGTGAGCCGGTCGGCGTCTGCGCCCAGGTGGCGCCGTGGAACTACCCGATGATGATGGCCGTGTGGAAGTTCGCCCCGGCGATCGCCGCGGGCAACACCGTCGTCCTCAAGCCCTCGGACACCACCCCGGCCTCGACCGTCCTGATGGCCGAGATCATCGACTCGATCCTGCCCAAGGGCGTCTTCAACGTCGTCTGCGGCGACCGCGAGACCGGCAAGGCCATGGTCGAGCACTCCACCCCGGCGATGGCTTCCATCACCGGCTCGGTGCGCGCCGGCATGCAGGTCGCCGAGAGCGCCTCCAAGGACGTCAAGCGCGTCCACCTGGAGCTCGGCGGCAAGGCCCCCGTCGTCGTCTTCGAGGACGCCGACCTGGCCAAGGCCGTCGAGGACATCGCGGTCGCCGGCTACTTCAACGCCGGCCAGGACTGCACGGCCGCCACCCGCGTGCTCGTCCACGAGTCCATCCACGACGAGTTCGTCTCCGCGCTCGCCAAGGCCGCCGCCGACACCAAGACCGGCCAGCCGGACGACGAGGACGTGCTGTACGGCCCGCTGAACAACCCGAACCAGCTCAAGCAGGTCGCGGGCTTCATCGAGCGCCTCCCCGCCCACGCCAAGGTCGAGGCGGGCGGCCACCAGGTCGGCGAGAAGGGCTACTTCTACGCCCCGACCGTCGTCTCCGGCCTCAAGCAGGACGACGAGATCATCCAGAACGAGGTCTTCGGCCCCGTCATCACGGTCCAGTCCTTCACCGACGAGGCCCAGGCCCTCGAGTACGCGAACGGCGTCGAGTTCGCCCTCGCGTCCTCCGTCTGGACCAAGGACCACGCCCGCGCCATGCGCATGTCCAAGAACCTCGACTTCGGCTGCGTGTGGATCAACACCCACATCCCGCTCGTCGCCGAGATGCCGCACGGCGGCTTCAAGAAGTCCGGCTACGGCAAGGACCTCTCCGCCTACGGTTTCGAGGACTACACCCGCATCAAGCACGTGATGACCTCGCTCGACGCCTGATCCGCGGCCGGCGCAACCGGCGCCGGCGCACTGATCACCGCAGGGCCCTGACGGGGCGGGCAGTAGACACCTTGTCTATTGCCCGCCCCGTCGTGCTGTCCGAGGGTGAGGCCATGCCTGAACTCGTCTCCCGCCGCGCGGCGCTGCGCGGCCTCGGCGCCGCGGGTCTGCTCGCCGCCCTGGCCGGCTGCGGCGTGCCCGCCGCGTACGTCCCGGAGGACCGGCGCCGGGGCCGGGACCTGTCGGACCGCGACCGTGCCCTCGCCTTCTCCAACTGGCCGCTCTACATCGACACCGACGACCAGGACGAGGAGAGCCGTCCGACGCTGGAGGCCTTCACCCGGAGGACCGGCATCGAGGTCCGCTACACCGAGGAGATCAACGACAACGACGAGTTCTTCGGCAAGGTCGGCCCGGCCCTGATGAACCACCAGGCGACCGGCCACGACCTGGTCGTGGTCAGCGACTGGATGGCCGCCCGCTTCGTCCGTCTCGGCTGGGCCCAGAGGATGGACCGCTCGGCGCAGCCCAACGTCGCCCGACACCTGGATCCGCAGCTGCGTTCCCCCGCCTTCGACGAGGGCCGCACGCACACCGTCCCCTGGCAGTCCGGGATCACCGGCATCGCCTACAACCGCAGGGCGCTGGGCCGGGAGATCAGATCCGTCAGGGACCTCTGGCACCCGGACCTCGCGGGCAGGGTGACCCTCTTCTCCGGGCTCGACGAATCCTTCTCCCTGCTGATGCAGGGCAACGGCACCGACGTCACCCGCTGGACCGAATCCGACTTCCACCGGATGTGCGACCAGGTCGAGAGGATGGTGAGGAAGAAGCACATCCGCCGCTTCACCGGCAACGACTACACCTCCGATCTCGGCAAGGGCGACGTCCTCGCCTGCCAGGCCTACTCGGGCGACGCCATCCAGCTCCGGGCCGACAACCCCGACATCGAGTTCGTGGTCCCCGAGGAGGGCGCCGAGCTGTGGGCCGAGAGCCTGCTCGTCCCGAACCTCGCCCGGCACAAGGCCAACGCCGAGGCACTCGTCGACCACTACTACGACCCGGCGGTCGCGGCCGAACTCGCGGCGGCCGTCAACTACGTCTGCCCGGTGCCCGCCGCCCGAGAGGTCCTGGCCGCCTCCCCGGACGGGGAGACCGCCCGGCTGGCCGAGAACCCGCTGATCTTCCCCGACGGGGCGATGCGCGCACGCCTCGCCGTCGCCCGGGACATCTCCTCCGCCGAACGCCCCTCCTTCGCCAAACGCTGGAACGCCATCGTCGGACTGTGACCACCGTCCGGGCCGGACAAGCCCCCGGTTACCTGGCGAACGCCGCCGCGACGATGCCGTAGGCCACCCGGTTCATGTCCCGTCCCTTGGCGTCGGTGGAGTTCACCGAGTAGACGAGCGTGCGGGACAGGTCGCGGGCGGCGCCGATGACCGTGCTGTAGCCGTGACGCGCCCCCGTCTTGCCGTAGACCTTCGTGCCGTCCTCCAGCACGAACTCCTTCATGCCGGACGTCTGCACGGCGTGCGCGCCGGTCTCGCTCGCGGCGTCCGGGACGTCGGGCACCGTGAACATCTCCTCGAGCTGCGCCTTCGGGACGACCTCGCCGCGGAACAGCGCCACCGTGAAGCGCTCCAGGTCCGCCGTGGTCGATATCAGGTCCCCGGCGGCCCAGTTGGACGAGGAGTTCCACTCCGACACGTCCACCAGCGAGCTGCTCCCGTCGGCCCCCTCCACCGCCTGGTAGCCGTGGTTGTGGGCGCCGGGTATGCGGTTCTGGGTCCGGGACGGGAACGAGGTGTGGCGCAGGCCCAGCGGCTTGGTGATCCGGTCGGACACGGCCTTCTCGTACGTCGTCCCCGTCAGCCTCTCGATCAGCACGCCCAGCACCGTGTAGTGGATGTTGCTGTAGCGCTGCTTGCTGCCCGGGTCGTACTCGGGCCCCTTGGCCACCGCGTTGGCGATCAGCGCCCGCGGGTCGACCACGTCGAAGCGGTGCGCGTACTCGTCCGCGAAGGCGTCCCCGGGGCCGTCGGCGGACCGCAGGCCGCTCGTGTAGTTCAGCAGTTCCCGCACCTTGACCGGCTTGAAGCCGCCCGGGCCGCCCGGCAGCAGCCCCGGGAGGTACTCCTGCACGGGCCGGTCGAGGTCCACCCGCCCCTCGGCGGCGAGCTGGAGCACCACCGCCGCCGTGAAGGTCTTGGTCACCGATCCGGCCCGGAAGCGGGCGTTCTCGATCGCCGCGCGCCCGCTGCGGACGTCCGCGACGCCCGAGCTGCCGCGCCAGCCGCCGCTCGTACCCCCCACCCGGACCAGGGCCGCCGTGGCGTCCTCGTTCCGCGCGCCGACACCCGCGATCGCCTTCTCCAGGGCCGCCGCGTCCGGCGGCGTGGTGAAGACGGGCGGGGCGACCCCCGCCGAGACGGGCGCCGGAGCCGGAGCGGCCTGCGCGGCGGCCACCGGTCCGGCGGCGATCCCCAGGACCAGAGCGGCGGCGAGCAGCGTGTGCGTACGTGCCTTCATGACGGTTCCCCCTGTGTGCGGTCCGTTCCACGGGGCCGACTGCCCCGACGACCTCAATGCTGCTCCCCGCGGGGGCAGTCGCGGATCACCAGTGAGAGGGGTCTTCAGCGGTACGACAACTCACCGGCGCGAGGGATCCGACACGCCGCCCCCTCCCTCCCCGGAGGGAGAGACGCCCGAGGGAGAGAACCCGGGGGGAGAGACCCCGGAGCCCGCCGCGATCAGCCCCGTCTCGTACGCGCAGATCACCGCCTGGATCCGGTCCCGCAGCCCCAGCTTCGCCAGCACGTTCCCCACGTGCGACTTCACCGTGTGCTCGCTCACCACCAGCGCCGCCGCGATCTCCGCGTTCGACAGCCCCCGTCCCAGGTGCAGCAGCGTCTCCCGCTCCCGCGCGGTCAGCACCTCCAGCCGCTCCGCGGCGAGCGCGAGCGCGGGACCGGAGGGCCGGGCCGTCGCCGCCGTGTACTCCTCGATCACCTTCCGCGCCACCGACGGCGCCAGCAGCGACTCGCCCGCCGCGACCACCCGTACCGCGTGCACCAGGTCGTCCCGCCGCACGTCCTTCAGCAGGAAGCCGCTCGCCCCCGCGTGCAGCGCCTCGTACACGTACTCGTCCGAGTCGAAGGTCGTCAGCATCACCACCCGGCACGCGCCGCGCGCGGAGATCGCCCGGCACGCCTCGATCCCGTCCAGCACCGGCATCCGCACGTCCAGCAGCGCCACGTCCGGCGCGAGCCGCTCCACGGCCGCCACCGCCGCCGCCCCGTCGCCGGCCTCCGCCACGACCTCGATGTCCTCCTGGACGTCCAGGATCATCGCGAAGCCGCTGCGCACCAGCTCCTGGTCGTCGGCCACCACCACACGGATCGTCACTTCCCCACCCCCAGCGGCGAGGTTACCGAGGTCGGCAGCGTCACCCGCACCGTGAAGCCCCGCCCGTCCGCCCCCGGGCCGGTCCGCGCCGTCCCGCCGTGCGCCGCCGCCCGCTCGCGGAGCCCGATCAGCCCGTGCCCGCCGCCCGGGGTCGGCGCCGGGCCCCGGCCGTCGTCCGCGACCGTCACCGTCAGCACGTCCTCCCCGTACTCCAGGCGTACCTCCACCGTCGAGGCCCCCGCGTGCTTCACCACGTTCGTCAGCGCCTCCTGCACCACCCGGTGCACCGTCGCCTCCAGCGCCGCCGGCAGGTCGCGCACCCGGCCCGTCCGCCCGTACGACACCGCGAGCCCGCCGGCCCGCACCCGGTCCAGGAGCACCGGCAACTCCCCGATCCCGGGCTGCGGCGCGCGCGGAGCCGCCGCCGGCTCCTCCGCCCGCAGCACCCCCAGCATCGTCCTCAGCTGCGCCATCGCGTCCCGCCCCGTCTCGGCGATGGCCTCGAACGCCGCCTCCGCCCGGGCCGGGGCCGCGCGCACCGCCACCGGCCCGGCCTCCGCCTGCACGATCATGATGCTGACCGCGTGCGAGAGGACGTCGTGCATCTCCCGGGCTATGCGGGCCCGTTCGCGTGCCGCCGCCTGCTCGGCCTCGATCCGGTTCGCGCGCTCCAGCTGCGCCGCCCGGTCCTCCACGGCCGCGGTGTAGGCCTGCCGGGTGGCCTGGAGCCGCCCCAGCGCGAAGGCCGCCGCGAAGACGAACAGCGAGAACAGCAGCTCCCGCGCCGACCCGGTGTTGAGCGCCACCGACACGGCGATCACCACCGTCAGGAGCCCGCCCATGACGAGCCGCACCCGCGCCGGGCTGACCAGGGCGATCGTGTAGACGCAGATCAGCCCGGCGTACGGCAGCGGCTGCCCGGGGCCGTCCATGCCCAGCTGGTAGAGGGAGCCCGCCGCGATCACCCCGAGCACCGCCGCCACCGGGGCCCGGCGCCGCCACACCAGCGGCACCGTGCCCAGCGTCGTCACCAGGTACGCGGTCCAGGTGGCCGGCGGATGCTGCGGGTCGCGGGGCACCACGAACGGAATGGTCGTCGCCACCTGCACCAGCAGCGCCAGACCCAGGTCCTGCCGGCGCGGGTCCGCCCGCAGCACCCGTCCGCGCAGCCCTCCCCCCGGCGGGCGGGTCACCGGCCGAGCTCGGCCCGTACGGCGGCCAGCGCGTCCACCCGGTTCGTGGTGACGGAGTCCACCCCGGCCCTCAGCAGGCGGCGCATCGACCGCTTGGTGTCCGCCGTCCAGGCCGACACCAGCAGCCCGTCCCGGTGCAGGGCCCCGGTCAGCTCGCGGCTGACCAGGCCGAAGCGGTAGTTGAGCCAGCGCGGGGCCACGGCGTTGATCAGCACCCGGCGAGGCGGCGACAGGGTGGTCCAGGTCAGCGCGATCTCGGCGCCCGGGTCCGCGGCACGGACCGCGAGCATGGTGTTCGGCCCGGCGCAGTAGTACGTACGGTCGCGCGCCCCGCACTCGTGCACCAGGCCGACGACGGTCCTCACCGTCTCGTACGAGGCACCCGGCAGGTCGATCATCAGCCGCCCGTCCTCCGCGCCGGCCTCCGTCAGCGCCTGGCGCAGCGTCGGGACCCGGCCCTCGGTGAGTTCCTCCAACTGGGCCGCCGTGACGGCGTCGAGCCGCACGTCGTGCCCCCACAGCCGCTCCAGCGTCTCGTCGTGGAGCAGGACCGGCACGCCGTCGCGGGTCAGCCGTACGTCGACCTCCACCGCGTCCGCCCCCCGGGCGAAGGCGGAGCGGACGGAGGCGAGGGTGTTCTCACGGAACCGGTAGGGATCGCCGCGGTGACCGACGGCAGTCAGGTTGCTCATGCGCCCCATTCTCGGGGCGCGGGGAGCAACTAGAGTCAGCGGGCGAGCCATTCGCTGGTGTACGCGTCGATCTCCGCGAGGAGCGCCGCCTTGCCGGCCGGGTCCAGGAAGGAGGCCTCGACGGCGTTCTTGGCGAGCCGCGCGAGGCCGCGCTCGTCGAGGTCGAGGAGGCGGGCGGCCACCGCGTACTCGTTGTTGAGGTCGGTGCCGAACATCGGCGGGTCGTCGCTGTTGATGGTGACGAGCACGCCCGCCGCCACCATCTCCTTGACGGGGTGCCGGTCGAGGTCGGTCACCACGCGGGTGGCGATGTTGGAGGTCGGGCAGACCTCCAGGGCGATCCGGTTGTCCGCGAGGTACTTCAGCAGCTCCGGGTCCTGGGGGGCGGTGGTGCCGTGGCCGATGCGTTCGGCCCCCAGCTCGCGGATGGCGTCCCAGATGGTTTCCGGCCCGGTGCTCTCGCCCGCGTGCGGGACGCTGTGCAGCCCGGCGGCGCGGGCCGCGTCGAAGTACGGCTTGAACTGGGGGCGCGGGACGCCGATCTCGGGGCCGCCCAGGCCGAAGGAGACCAGACCCTCGGGGCGCAGGTCGACCGCGAGGCGGGCGGTCTCGGCGGCGGCCTCGGGACCGGCCTCGCCGGGAATGTCGAAGCACCAGCGCAGGATGACGCCGAGCTCGGTCTCGGCCGCCTTGCGGGCGTCCTCGATGGCTTCCATGAAGGCGTGCTCGTCGATGCCGCGGCGGGTGGAGGAGTAGGGGGTGATGGTGAGTTCGGCGTAGCGGATGTTCTGGCGGGCCATGTCACGGGCCACTTCGAAGGTGAGGGTGCGGACGTCGTCGGGGGTGCGGACCAGGTCGACGACCGACAGGTAGACCTCGATGAAGTGGGCGAAGTCGGTGAAGGTGAAGTAGTCGGCGAGCGCCTCGGGGTCGGTGGGGACCTTCGAGTCGGGGTGGCGGGAGGCGAGTTCGGCCACGATGCGCGGGGACGCCGAGCCGACGTGGTGGACGTGGAGTTCGGCCTTGGGCAGCCCCGCGATGAAGGGGTGCAGGTCGGGCATGGGGGCCTCCGGGAGGACACGGGTCGGGCGGGTCGGCCTCATCGTAGGCAGGCCCCGGCGGTGTCGGCGGCAGCGCTTAGCATGGCCGTACGAGAGAGGGGGGCGCCGCATGACCGACCACAGCCCTGAACCGAGGGACCCGTGGGCGCCGCCCGAGCGGCCGGCGGCCGGCCCGGAGAAGGCGCCGGGGGCGCGTCCGGTGCCGCCGGTCCCGCCCGTGCACGACCAGCCGACGGTGGCGGGGATGCCCGGCGCGAACCCGGCGTCCGACCCCTCCGGGTATCCGCCGCCCCAGCCGGCACCGCCGGAGGCCGCCCCGTACCCGTACCCGCAGCCGCCGGCCCCCGGGTCCGCGTACGGGTACCCGGCGCAGCCGGCCGGCGGCGCGTACGCCTACCCGGGCCCGCCCGTCCCGCCGGGCTACCCCGGCTACCCGGGCCAGCCGGGTCACCCCGGGTACCCGGGCTACCCGGGCGGGCCGGGATACCCGTACCCGTACGCCGTGCCGCCCGCGAGCAACGGCTTCGGGGTCACCGCCCTCGTGCTCGGCATCCTGTCGGTGTTCGTCTGCGCCACCATGGTCGGCCCGATCGCCCTCGGTATCGCGGCGATCGTCTTCGGCGCGCTGGGCAGGGGGAAGGCCGCCCGGGGCGAAGCCACCAACGGCGGTGTGGCGCTGGCCGGCATCATCCTCGGCGCGGTCGGGGTCGTGCTCGGCATAGGCATGACGCTGCTCGTCTTCCTGGTTCCCGAACTCGAGGACTACGACGGCGGCAGCGACTCCCCGTCTTCCGTGTCCCAGATCGACACGCCCCGCGAACGGGTCTGACGGGCGGCCCCGCTCCGGCCGCCCCGCTCCGGCCGCCCGGATCAGAGCGGGGCGGCCGACAGCAGCGTCGGCACCATGTACGGCCCGTCCGGGGCGGCGCGGGTCAGCGGGACCCAGGACAGCCCCACCATCCGGGGGCACGGGCACTCCAGGTCCCCGTCGACCCCCAGGACCGGCTCCCCGGGCGCCACCTCCACCCGGAAGCAGGTCGTCCACCCCGAGGGGTAGGGCGCCTCGAAGGCGTACCGCACCTCCAGGGGGCGCAGCCCCGTCTCCTCGGCCACCTCCCGCCGGACCGCCGCCTCCAGGTCCTCCCCGGGCTCCACTCCGCCCCCGGGCAGCGTCCAGTACTCCGCTCCGTCATGGAGCCCGGACGCCCCCCGGTGCCGCTCGCGCACCATCAGGAG
Organism: Streptomyces sp. NPDC034086; assembly: GCF_055575515.1. NCBI lineage: Bacteria > Bacillati > Actinomycetota > Actinomycetes > Kitasatosporales > Streptomycetaceae > Streptomyces > Streptomyces sp. NPDC034086. The sequence goes on from NZ_JBVISM010000002.1 coordinate 908,961, forward strand.
CAGGCCGTCGCGCACGATGACGGCCGCCACCCGGCGCCGCTCCCTCACGCCCCCTCCGCGCGCAGCCGCTCCCGGGCCTCCATCAGGGCGAAGCCCAGCAGGTTCAGGCCGCGCCAGCGGGCGGGCTGGAGCGCCCGCTCGTCGTCGGCGGCGAGGCCGATGCCCCAGACCCGGTCCAGGGGGCTCGCCTCGACCAGCACCCGCGTCCCCGTGCCCAGCAGGTAGGAGCGCAGCGCCGGGTCGGAGCCGAACTTGTGCACGCTGCCCTCCACGACCAGCGCGAACCGCTCCCGCTCCCAGACCGTCTCGTCGAACCGGCGCACCAGCCGTCCGGCCTTCTTCGCCGCCGCCGGGCCGCGGGCCTCCAGCGCGGCGCGCTCGGCTTCCGCGTCCCCGAACAGGCGTGCCTTCCCGGCCATCATCCAGTGCTCGGCCGTGGCGTACCGGACGTCACCCACAGTGAAGGGAGACGGCCACCACTGGCTCAGGCAGCTCGGCCCGAGCTTCCCGTCGGGCCGCGGCCGGTGCCCCCAGAACGGCAGGTACTTCACCCGCTGACCCCGGCTGACCTGCTCGATCAGCGTGTCCAACATGTCCATGCACGCGAGTCTCGCAGTCACCACGGACACTTCGTACGGGATTTCGGGGATGCCTCGACATATGGTCGACCGATTCCGTCGCGTGATCAAAAGGCAACAACGGAATCACTTGGCGCGGGGGAACGCCTCTGCCAGGATCGGCACTCAATTCGAGCTGTAGCTACGGAGAGCGTGAGAGCGATGGGTAACCGCTTCCAGGTCAAGGACCGCTTCGCAGACGGCGCGCAGTACATCGACGGACGGCTCCGCTCCGGCACCTCGGGGCGGTCGCACACCGTGGTCGACCCCGCCACCGGCGACGAGGTGCTCACCTACGAGCTGGCCGGCCCGGCGGACGTGGACGAGGCGGTGGCCGCCGCCAAGCGGGCCTTCCCCGCGTGGTCGGCCGCCACTCCGGGTGAGCGTTCGGACGCCCTGCACCGGCTGGCCGGCGTACTGGCGGAGCAGGCGGAGGACTTCGCGTACGCCGAGTCCCTCCAGTGCGGCAAGCCGCTCAGGCTGTCGACGGAGTTCGACGTGCCGGGGACCATCGACAACACCGCCTTCTTCGCCGGCGCGGCCCGCCACCTCCAGGGCCAGGCGGCCGGTGAGTACTCGGCGGACCACACCTCCTACGTGCGCCGGGAGGCCATCGGGGTCGTCGGCTCCATCGCCCCCTGGAACTACCCCCTCCAGATGGCCGCCTGGAAGATCCTCCCGGCCATCGCCGCCGGCAACACGATCGTCCTCAAGCCCGCCGAACTGACCCCGCTGACCTCCCTGATGTTCGCCCAGGCGGCCAAGGAGGCGGGGATCCCCGACGGCGTGGTCAACATCGTCACCGGCGCCGGGCGCGACGCCGGCGAGCACCTGGTCGGCCACCCCGACGTGGTGATGACCTCCTTCACCGGCTCCACCGCGGTCGGCAGGAGGGTCGCCGAGATCGCGACCGCCACCGTCAAGCGGCTCCACCTGGAGCTCGGCGGCAAGGCGCCCTTCGTCGTCTTCGACGACGCCGACCTGGAGGCCGCCGCCCAGGGTGCCGTCGCCGCCTCCCTCATCAACACCGGCCAGGACTGCACCGCAGCCACCCGCGCCTACGTGCAGCGCCCCCTGCACGACGCCTTCACGGCCCGCGTCGCCGAACTGATGGAGACCGTCCGCCTCGGCGACCCCTTCGATCCGGCCACCGACCTCGGCCCGCTCGTCTCACACGCCCAGCGCGACCGGGTCGCCGCGTTCGTCGAGCGCGCCCGCTCGTACGCGACCGTCGTCACCGGCGGCGAGATCCCGCGGACCGGGGAAGGGGGCGGCAGCCTCGCCGCGGGCGCGTACTACCGGCCGACCCTCATCCGCGACGCCGCGCAGGACAGCGAGGCCGTCCAGTCGGAGATCTTCGGCCCGGTGCTGGTGGTCCTGCCCTTCGACACCGACGACGAGGGCCTGGCCCTGGCCAACGACACCCCGTACGGTCTCGCGGCCTCCGCCTGGACCCGCGACCTCTACCGGGCGGGCCGCGCGACCCGCGAGCTCAAGGCGGGCTGCGTCTGGGTCAACGACCACATCCCGATCATCAGCGAGATGCCGCACGGCGGCTACAAGGCGAGCGGCTTCGGCAAGGACATGAGCGCCTACTCGTTCGAGGAGTACACGCAGGTCAAGCATGTGATGTTCGACAATACTGCGGTAGCCGCGAAGGATTGGCACCGCACGATCTTCGGGGACCGACAGAAGCCGGCCGTCTGACCAGTGGCCATTCCTCCCGAAAGGGCAACGCGCATGGAGCAGTTCGAGCCCGACCGCCTCTCGGCGGCGCAGACCGCCGCGATGCGGCGCAGCCTCAGCAGCGGACGGGGCGCCCTCACCCGCCGCTCGCTGCTGCGCGCCTCCGGCGTCGGGGCGCTCACCCTGGGCGGCCTCTCGGCCCTCACCGCCTGCGGCATCCCGCCCGCCAGACGGGAGGGCGGCGCCGTGGCGTCCGACGACCACTCGGACGAGGAGAAGGAGGTCGTCTTCTCCAACTGGACCGAGTACATGGACACCAGCGACGACGAGAAGACCCGACCCACGCTGGAGGAGTTCACCAAGCGGACCGGGATCCAGGTCAAGTACACCGAGGACATCAACGACAACGTCGAGTTCTTCGGCAAGATCCGCCCGCAGCTCGCCGCCGGCCAGGACACCGGCCGCGACCTGATCGTCGTCACCGACTGGCTCGCCGCCCGCATCATCCGTCTCGGCTGGGCGCAGAAGCTGGACCCCTCCCACCTCCCGCACGCCTACGCCAACCTGATCCCCCAGTTCCGCAACCCCGACTGGGACCCGGGCCGCGCCCACAGCTACCCCTGGACCGGCATCGACACCGTCATCGCCTACAACTCCAAGGCCACCGGCGGCAGGAAGGTCGACTCCGTCACCCAGCTCCTCGACGACCCCTCGCTCAAGGGCCGCGTCGGTTTCCTCACCGAGATGCGCGACAGCGTCGGCATGACCCTGCTCGACCAGGGCAAGGACCCGGCGAACTTCACCACCGCGGACTTCGACACGGCGATCGGCCGCCTCCAGAAGGGCGTGGACACCCAGCAGATCCGCCGCTTCACCGGCAACGACTACACCGCCGACCTCGACAAGGGCGACCTGGCGGCCTGTCTCGCCTGGGCGGGCGACGTCATCCAGCTCCAGGCCGGGAACCCGGACATCAAGTACGCGATCCCCGCCGCCGGGTACATCACCTCCAGCGACAACCTGCTCGTCCCCGTCAAGGCCCGGCACAAGGCCAACGCGGAGAAGCTCGTCGACTACTACTACCAGCCCGAGGTCGCGGCCCGGCTCGCCGCGTTCATCAGCTACGTCTGCCCCGTCGACGGCGTCAAGGAAGAGCTCGCCAAGATCGACCCGGCGCTCGCGGACAACCCTCTGATCGTGCCGGACAAGGAGATGGCAGCCAAGGCCCACGCCTTCCGCTCCCTCACCAGCGAGGAAGAGACGGCGTACGAGGAGAAGTTCGCCAAGCTCATCGGCGCCTGACCGGGCCCACGCCCCGCCCCCCCCGCGCCCCGTCCGTCCCCTCCCCCGACACACCACCGAAGGCCCAGGCCCATGACCGACAAGACCGCGAGCGGCGACGTACGCCTCGCCGGGATCAGCAAGCACTACGGCTCCTTCACCGCCGTGCACCCGCTGGACCTCACCATCCCCCAGGGCTCCTTCTTCGCCCTGCTCGGCGCCTCGGGCTGCGGGAAGACCACCACCCTGCGCATGATCGCCGGCCTGGAGGAGCCCTCCACGGGCACCATCGGCCTCGGCGACCGCGAGGTCACCCACCTGCCGCCGTACAAGCGCCCGGTGAACACCGTCTTCCAGAGCTACGCCCTGTTCCCGCACATGGACGTCTTCGAGAACATCGCGTTCGGCCTGCGCCGCCGCGGTGTCGCCTCCGTCCGCAAGCAGGTCGACGAGATGATCGGCCTCGTCCAGCTCGGAGAGCACGCCCGCAAGAAGCCGCACCAGCTCTCCGGCGGCCAGCAGCAGCGCGTGGCCGTAGCCCGCGCCCTGATCAACCACCCCCAGGTGCTGCTGCTCGACGAGCCGCTGGGAGCCCTCGACCTGAAGCTGCGCCGCCAGATGCAGCTGGAGCTCAAGCGGATCCAGACCGAGGTGGGCATCACCTTCGTCCACGTCACGCACGACCAGGAGGAGGCCATGACCATGGCCGACACGGTCGCCGTGATGAACGGCGGCCGCGTCGAGCAGCTGGGCGCCCCCGCCGAGCTGTACGAGAACCCGCGCACCACCTTCGTCGCCAACTTCCTCGGCACCTCGAACCTCATCGAGGCCTCCGTCGAGTCCACCGGATCCGACGTGACCGTCTCCGCCTCGGGCACCACGCTGCGGCTGCCCGCCGCCCGGTGCTCGACCACGCCCCGCGCGGGCGGAAAGCTCCTCGTGGGCGTGCGCCCCGAGAAGATCTCCCTGGTTCCGGCGGCCGAGGAGTCCACCGTCGCGGCCGGCCGCAACAAGGTCGCGGGCACGATCGCCGACTCCTCGTTCATCGGCGTCTCCACCCAGTTCGTCATCGACAGCCGGATCTGCCCCGGGCTGGAGGTGTACGTCCAGAACATCGAGCGGGACAGCCGCCTCGTCCCCGGCGCCGACGTCGTCCTGCACTGGAACCCCGAGCACACCTTCGGCCTGGACGCCGCCCAGGACATGGAGGCCGGCATCGAGACGGTCGGGGAGGGCGCATGACGGCCACCGCCGCGCCCCCCGAGGCGTCCGCTCCCGCCGGGCCCCCGGTCCACCGGGCGGCCCTGAAGAAGCGCCTGGTCCCGTACTGGCTGCTGCTCCCCGGCATCCTGTGGCTGCTCGTCTTCTTCGTGCTGCCGATGATCTACCAGGCCTCCACCTCGGTGCAGACCGGCTCGCTCGAAGAGGGCTTCGAGGTCACCTGGCACTTCCGGACCTACTGGGACGCCCTGACCGAGTACCTCCCGCAGTTCCTGCGCTCCCTGCTCTACGCCGGCACCGCGACCGCGCTGTGCCTGCTGCTCGGCTACCCGCTGGCCTACCTGATCGCCTTCAAGGCGGGCCGCTGGCGCAACCTGCTGCTGGTCCTCGTCATCGCCCCCTTCTTCACCAGCTTCCTGATCCGCACCCTGGCCTGGAAGACGATCCTGGCCGACGGCGGCCCGGTGGTCGGCGCCCTCGACGCGGTGGGCTTCCTCGACGTCACCGGCTGGCTCGGGATGACGGAGGGGAACCGGGTCCTGGCCACACCGCTCGCGGTGGTCTGCGGCCTGACGTACAACTTCCTCCCCTTCATGATCCTGCCGCTCTACACCTCGCTGGAGCGGATCGACACCCGCCTCCACGAGGCGGCGGGCGACCTGTACGCCACCCCCGCCACGGTGTTCCGCAAGGTGACCTTCCCGCTGTCGATGCCGGGGGTGGTCTCCGGGACCCTGCTCACCTTCATCCCGGCGAGCGGCGACTACGTGAACGCCGAACTGCTCGGCTCCACGGACACCCGGATGATCGGCAACGTCATCCAGTCGCAGTACCTGCGGATCCTCGACTACCCGACGGCGGCCGCGCTGTCCTTCATCCTCATGGCCATCGTGCTGATCATGGTCACCATCTACATCCGCCGAGCGGGGACGGAGGACCTGGTCTGATGCGTTGGCTCCGCCGCAATCTCGTGGTCATCGCGGGCCTCGCCACGCTCGCGTACCTGATCCTGCCGAACGTCGTCGTGACGGTGTTCTCCTTCAACGACCCCACCGGGCGGTTCAACTACGCCTGGCAGGAGTTCTCCCTCGACGCCTGGAAGGACCCCTGCGGGGTCGCCGACCTGTGCGGCTCCCTCGCGCTCTCCCTCCAGATCGCCCTGTGGGCCACCATCGGGGCCACGGTCCTCGGCACCGCCATAGCCTTCGCGCTGGTCCGGTACCGGTTCCGGGCGCGCGGTGCGGTGAACTCCCTGATCTTCCTGCCGATGGCCATGCCCGAGATCGTGATGGCGGCCTCTCTGCTCGCCCTCTTCCTCAACATGGGCATCCGGCTGGGCTTCTGGACCATCCTCATCGCCCACGTGATGTTCTGCCTCAGCTTCGTCGTCGCCGCCGTCAAGGCACGCGTCCTGTCGATGGACCCGCGCCTGGAGGAGGCCGCCCGCGACCTCTACGCCGGACCGGCGCAGACCTTCCTGAGGGTCACCCTGCCGATCGCGGCCCCCGGAATCGCGGCGGGCGCGCTGCTGTCCTTCGCGCTCTCCTTCGACGACTTCATCATCACCAACTTCAACTCGGGCAACACCGTCACCTTCCCCATGTTCGTCTGGGGATCGGCCCAGCGCGGTACGCCCGTCCAGATCAACGTCATCGGCACGGCGATGTTCGTCATCGCGGTGCTGGTGGTCCTCGCCGGCCAGTGGGCCGGCAACCGCCGCAAGAAGGCACAACCGAAGTAGATCCCCGTAGGGAGTTGGAAGCCATGGCCCCAGTCGCCATGCGTAGTGTCGCGAAATCCCTTTCCGAAGCGAAGCCGGTCTCGTACTGGCTGGACGACCCCGGCCGCCCGGCTCCGCAGCCGGCCCTCACCTCCGACGAGCGCTGCGACCTGCTGGTCGTCGGAGGCGGTTACAGCGGCCTGTGGACCGCGCTGCTCGCCAAGGAGCGCGACCCGGGACGGGACGTCGTACTGATCGAGAGCAAGGAGGCGGGCTGGGCCGCCTCCGGCCGCAACGGCGGCTTCTGCGCGGCCTCCCTCACCCACGGCCTGGCCAACGGCCTCGCCCGCTGGCCCGGTGAGCTGGCCAAGCTGGAGGAGCTGGGCGCCCGCAACCTCGACGCCATCGAGGAGGCCGTCGCCCGCTACGGCATCGACTGCGACTTCGAGCGCACCGGCGAGATCGACGTGGCCACCGAGCCGCACCAGGTCGAGGAGCTGCGGGAGCTGCACGAGCAGGCCCGCCGGCTGGGCCTCGGCGCGGGCTCCGAGTGGCTGGACGGGGAGGCGCTGCGCGCGGAGATCGACTCGCCCACCTTCCTCGCGGGCCTGTGGGACCGCGACGGCGTGGCCATGCTCAACCCGGCGAAGCTGGCCTGGGGCCTGAAGCGGGCCTGCCTGGAGCAGGGCGTGCGGATCTACGAGAACACGCGCGGCCTGAAGCTGGCTCAGGCGGGCGCCGCGATGACGGTGGAGACCCCCTACGGCACGATCCTCGCCCGCCGGGTCGCGCTGGGCACCAACATCTTCCCGTCGCTGGTGCGCCGCATCCGCCCCTTCACCGTCCCGGTCTACGACTACGCGCTGATGACCGAACCGCTGGACGAGGCGCAGCTGGCCTCCATCGGGTGGAAGAACCGCCAGGGACTGGGCGACAGCGCCAACCAGTTCCACTACTTCCGGATCACCAGGGACCACCGGATCCTGTGGGGCGGGTACGACGCGGTCTACCCCTACCGGGGGAAGCTCGACTCCGAGTACGACCACCGCCCGGAGACCTACCTCAAGCTCGCCGAGCACTTCTTCACCGCCTTCCCGCAGCTGGAGGGGGTGCGCTTCAGCCACGCCTGGGGCGGGGCGATCGACACCTGCTCCCGCTTCTCGGCCTTCTTCGGCACCGCGCACCGCGGCCGGGTGGCCTACGCCGCCGGCTACACCGGGCTGGGCGTGGGGGCCACCCGCTTCGGCGCCGACGTGATGCTGGACCTGCTCGACGGCCGGTCCACCGAGCGCACCCGGCTGGAGATGGTGAGGTCCAAGCCCATGCCGTTCCCGCCCGAGCCCCTCGCCTGGACCGGGATCGCCCTCACCAAGTGGTCGCTGGCCCGCGCCGACGCCCGCGGCGGCCACCGCAACCTGTGGCTCAGGACGATGGACCGCCTCGGGCTCGGCTTCGACAGCTGACCCCCGTACGCCACGGCGCACACGCGTACGCCGGCACACTCGTACGCCCCGGCGCGCCCCCGCGGTCCACCCGGGTGCGCTTCACCTCCATGGAGTAACGCAACCCGCGTCATAGCCCCGCCCGGCCCCGCTCTCTCCCGGTGAGAACCACACCCAGACGAGACGACGGAGGCCGGGCGATGACGCTCCCGGGAGCGAGGACCGCGGTGGAATGGCTGGTTTCGGCAGCACCGGATCCGGCTGCCTGCCGGTGGGAGTGGGAGCGCGATCCCCTCGGGGTCGTCCTGCTGCCCGCCGGCCGGCTCTGGGACGTGCTGATCGTGCCGGGGGAGCTGGGGCTGCCCGCCCTCGACGTCCTGCGCCTGCTGTCCGTTCCGCCCGGCCCGGTGCTGGCCGACTCCGGGGACGCCCGGGTGGGGTTCTTCGTGCCCCCGGGCACGGCGGCCCGCTGGATCGGCACGGGCGTACGGGGGGCCGGGCGCGGGACCTGGATCGTGGTCCCGTACCCCGGCCGGGCGACCGGCGGCGTCCGCTGGCTGGAAGTGCCGGACGGGCGCGGCACGCTCACCGGCCCGGCGGCGCTGGAACTCGCGCTGCACGAGGCCGCGGCGGCACTGGCGGAGGAGCCCCGCAGGCCCTGACCGCCCGGACCCCGGCGGCGGGGCCGGGCCGCCCCGGTGCGGGGCGCCGGGGCTCAGCTCCCGCCGCGGGCGCCGGCCGCCCGGCGCACCGCCAGCAGCAGCGGTACGCACAGCAGGACGCCGCCCAGCACGTCGAGGGGCCAGTGGAACCCGCGCAGGACCAGGCCCGTGGCCGTCGCCGCCGAGAGGAGGACCGCGGCGGGCACCGGCCAGGGACGGCGGGTGTACGGGGCGAGGAGCAGCGCCGCGCCCACGTAGGCGGTCAGGGCCGTCGCCGTGTGGCCCGAGGGGTAGTACCCGGCGGCCCAGGGCTCCAGCGGGCCCGGCCGGGCGGTCCACGCCTTGAGCGGGACGATCAGCGCCGGCACCAGCGCCATCGCCAGGCCGGCCGCCAGCGCGGCGAGGCGCCGGCCGCGCCGGGCGGCGTACGCCATGGCCAGCGCGAGGACGGGGACGGCGACCGGGACGTTGCCCAGGTCCGCGAGGCGCTCGGTGACGGCGTCGGGCACGGTCCGCACGAGGGCGCCGCTGAGCGCGTGGTCCGGGACCAGGAGCGGCCCCGACACCAGGACCTGCCAGGTGATCAGGGCGAAGAGGCCGAGGCACAGGGCCGTGGTGAGGAGGGCCGGCCGCCCCGGAACAGGGGGGATGGTTCCGGGGCGGCCGGCCGGACCGGGTTGCCGCGCGCCCCGGGGGGTGTGGGGCGGACGGCCGTCCGATCGGAGAGGAGTGTGCGCGAACGCATGACCAGTACGGCGCTGGGGAAGCCCGGTACCGGTGTCGTCCCCGGTCTCCCGGGAACGGTCTGTCTCACTCATCTGCAGAAACCGTACGCCAGCGAAAAGGGGACCGACAGCGGGAACGCGCACCCGCCATCGGCCCCCCACAGCTTCTTCACAGCGCCCGCCCGTTACCGGTGGTAGGGGGCGGGCGCCGCGTCCAGGCGTTCTAGGCCTGCGGAACTGACGTTCGGTCAGAGCGCCGCGAAAGCACCCTCGATGATGTCCAGGCCCTCGTTGAGCAGGTCCTCGCCGATGACGATCGGCGGGAGGAAGCGGAGCACGTTGCCGTAGGTGCCGCAGGTGAGGACGAGCAGGCCCTCGGCGTGGCAGGCCTTGGCGAGCGCGCCGGCCGCCTCCGGGAACGGGGTCTTGGAGACCGGGTCCTTCACCAGCTCGATCGCGATCATGGCGCCGCGGCCGCGGATGTCGCCGATGATCTCGTACTTCTCCTGCATGGCCGTCAGGCGGGCCTTCATGACGGACTCGATCTTCTTCGCCGCGGCGTTGAGGTCGAGTTCCTTCATGGTCTCGATGGAGCCGAGCGCGCCGGCGCACGCCACCGGGTTGCCGCCGTAGGTGCCGCCCAGACCGCCCGCGTGGGCGGAGTCCATGATCTCGGCCCGGCCGGTCACGGCGGCCAGCGGCAGACCGCCCGCGATGCCCTTGGCGGTGGTGATCAGGTCCGGGACGATGCCCTCGTCCTCGCACGCGAACCACTGGCCGGTGCGGCAGAAGCCGGACTGGATCTCGTCGGCGACGAAGACGATGCCGTTGTCGTTGGCGAACTTCACGATCGCCGGGAGGAAGCCCTTGGCCGGCTCGATGAAGCCGCCCTCGCCGAGGACCGGCTCGATGATGATCGCGGCGACGTTGTCGGCGCCGATCTGCTTGGTGATCTGGTCGATCGCCTGGGCGGCGGCCTCGGGGCCGCAGTTCTCGGCGCCGGTGGGCCAGCGGTAGCCGTAGGCGACCGGGACGCGGTAGACCTCGGGGGCGAACGGGCCGAAGCCCTGCTTGTACGGCATGTTCTTCGAGGTCAGCGCCATCGTCAGGTTCGTACGGCCGTGGTAGCCGTGGTCGAAGACGACGACGGCCTGGCGCTTGGTGTACGAACGGGCGATCTTGACGGCGTTCTCGACGGCCTCGGCGCCCGAGTTGAACAGCGCCGACTTCTTGGCGTGGTCGCCCGGGGTCAGCTCGGCGAGCGCCTCGCAGACCTCGACGTAGCCCTCGTACGGCGTGACCATGAAGCAGGTGTGCGTGAAGTCGGCGAGCTGCGCGGACGCGCGGCGCACCACGGCCTCGGCGGAGGCGCCGACCGAGGTCACGGCGATGCCGGAGCCGAAGTCGATCAGGCGGTTGCCGTCGACGTCCTCGATGATGCCGCCGCCCGCGCGGGCCGTGAAGACGGGGAGCACGGAGCCCACGCCGCCGGCCACCGTCTCGAGGCGGCGGGCCTGCAGCTCCCGAGACTTGGGGCCGGGGATCGCGGTGACGATGCGACGCTCCTGCGGGACAGCGGTCATGGAGGGCTCCTGGGGGGTGTTTTCGGACGCACTTGTGTCTTTGTCCGCAGGCTAGGCCCGCCGGAGGGGGTAGGGCATGCTCCGTTCGGGAGTGGTGCCCGCGTGTCCTTGTCCGTGACGGCCATAGGAAGGAACCGGCGCCCGTCCCGCGGATCACCGCGGGGTGCGGGGCCAAGGGCCCGCCCGGGCACTAGATTGAGCGCCGCGGCGCGTTGGGAACGGGCAGGGGGCAGGGGTTTCATGAACACCGAGGGCACGCACGACGGACCGTCGACCCGCGAGGGTCACGTCCCACGGCCGGCGGGGCCGCAGCCGCCGCCCGGGACGCCGCCGAAGCCCCGGCACGCCCCCGCCACAGCCTCCCCCTTCACCGACTGGCTGCGCACCCCGCGCCCGGGGGCCGAACCGGGCGTCTGGCGCTTCGGACACGTCCCGCGCGCCGGGAGCGAGGAGGACCCCGTCACGGACCGGTCGCTGCTCAGCGGGGTGGTCATCTCCTTCCTCGCCTGCGTCCTGCTGTGGTCGCTGATCACCGACAACTACATCCCGTACACCGACCTGCCGGTCAAACTGCTCACCCCGCACGACTGGTGGGAACTCGGCGGCGCGCCCAGACCCGGGCCCGGCGTCGCCGCGCTCCAGGCGTACATGCTGCTCGTCACCGCGGCGCTGGTGGTGTGGTTCAGCCGCCTCGGCTCCTGGGGCCTGGCCTTCGAACGGCTCGTCGCGGCCCGCGGCCCCCGCGCGCGGGTCCTCGGCGCGGCGGCGCTGGCCCTGTTCGTCGTGGTGATCATCTGGACCCGGACCGTGCCCCTCCTCGGCCTCGTCGGGGGCCACCTGCCCTACGCGCAGATGAGCCCCGGCGTGCAGCAGCTGGTCACCTGGCTCGTGTACGGGGTGGTGCTGGCACCGGTCCTGGTCTTCTTCGCCCGGCTGGCCCGCCGGCCCGCCCCCGCTCCGGGGGCCGGGACGGCCCCCGTGCAGGCCGCCCCCGGCGCCGACCCCGCCGACTGGCCGGAGCTGCGCGCGGCGGGACTCGCCGCGGCCGCCGAGCGGCTGGGCGCCGAAGCCGCGGCCGGGCGGATGAACGACGTGGACTACACCCGCATCCGGCGCGCCTGGGAGTCCGTACGGGCCGACCCCACCCGGCTGCGGGCCTTCGACACCGCCGTCCGGGAGAAGGGCGCCGCCGCCTGCGTCCACCCCTCCGGCGACCGCGACCTGCCGGCCCGGGCCGCCCGCCACGACCTGCTGGCCCGGCAGGTGCTGCTCGGCACCGTCGAGGACGGGGAGCGCAACCCCTACGCCCGCCGGGGCACCGGCCTCGCCCTCGATCCCGGCGTGCTCGGCACCTCCCTGCTGGCCGTCGGCCCCTCCGGCACCGGCAAGACCGCCCGCCTCGTCCGGCCCGTCGTCGAATCGCTCGCGCTCCAGGCGCTGGCCGGCCGCGCCGCCGTCGTCGCCGTCGGCGCGGCCGGTGCGCAGCTCGGCCCCGACAGCGCCTACGACATCGTCGTGCGCGTCGGCGACCCCGCCTCCGTCCACGACCTCGACCTCTACGGCGGCACCGCCGACCCCGACGAAGCCGCCGGCCTCCTCGCCGAGGCCTTCGTCGGAGACGTCCCCGGCGTCGACGTACGCCGGGCCGCGACCACCCTCGCCCAGCTGATCGGCCCCTTCCGGGAGGCGTACGGCCGCTTCCCCGCCGTACCCGAACTGCGCGAACTGCTCGACGGGGTGCCCTCCGCCCTCACCGCGCTCCGCCAGGCACTGGAGGGCACCGGCCGGCAGGCCATGCTCCGCGAACTCGACGCGCGCCTGCGCCAGCAGGGTGCCCCCGGGGACCCCGGACCGGCGCTCGCCGGCCGGGCCGCCCTCCTGGACCGGCCCGCCTTCGCCGGCTTCTTCGACGTCGGGGCCTACGACGCCCGGGCGGCCGCCGGCGGCTCCGAGCGGCGGGGGCGCCCCTTCTCCCTGCGCGCCCTCGAACACCCCGTACGGGTCCGCGTCGACCTCCCCGAACGCGGGCACGCCGACGCCTCCCGGATGCTGGCCCGGCTGCTCCTCGCCCAGTTCAACGCCTCCGCCGCCGCCCGCGCCGACCGCTCGCTGTTCGCCTTCCTCGCCCTGGACGACGCCGCGCACACCCTGACCCCGGAGACCGTCCGCGGCGTACAGCGCCTGCGCTCGGCCAACGCCGGGGTCCTGCTCACCCTGCGCACCCTGGACGACGTACCGGAGCCCCTGCGCACGCCGCTGCTGGGCGCGGTCGGCTGCCGGATGGCGTTCTCCGGGGTCACCACCTGGGACGGGCAGCGCTTCGCCGAGGCCTGGGGCACCGAGTGGGTCGAGACCCGGGACGTCACCCACCGGACGGTCTTCGCCGACCAGCCGCTGACCCGGGCCCTGCACGCCTTCCGCAAGCTGGTCACCGGGAAGGCCGTGACCACCGACGCGGTCACCGTGCGCCAGGTCGAGCGCGAACGCTGGTCCGCCTCCGAGCTGGCACATGCCGTGCCGCCCGGCTGCGCGGTGCTGTCACTGACCTCCGTACGGGGGGAACGGGCCGCTCCGCTGCTGCTCCGGCTGTCGGGGACCGGCTGAGCACCGGCGTGCGCACCGGCTGAGGGGACCCGTACGGGATGGCAGAATCGAAAGGGTCGTTCATACGACACGGCGAAGACCCGCTCCGCGGCCCCGTCCCCCTCCCTCCCCGTCTGGAACCCGATGCCGCTCACCCTTGCCTCGCTCGTCCAGCACTCGGCGCTCAAGCTCACCGTCCGGGCCGGGGAGAACCGCCTCGAGACCCCCGTGCGCTGGGCCCACGTCAGCGAACTCGCCGACCCCGTGCCGTACATGGAGGGCGGCGAGCTGTTGCTCGTCACCGCGATGAAGCTCGACGCGGACGACCCCGAGGAGATGCGCCGCTACGTACGGCGGCTGGCCGCCGCCGGGGTCGTCGGCATCGGCTTCGCCGTCGGGGTCAACTACGAGGCCATCCCCGAAGCACTGCTCCAGGCCGCCCGCGAGGAGGACCTGCCGCTGCTGGAGGTGCCGCGGCGCACCCCGTTCCTCGCCATCAGCAAGGCCGTCTCCGCCGCGCTGGCCGCCGACCAGTACCGGGCCGTGACCGCCGGCTTCGAGGCGCAGCGGGAGCTGACCCGGGCCGCGCTGTCCTCCGACGGCCCCGCCGACCTGCTGGCGAGGCTGGCGGCCCACGTGCACGGCTGGGCCGCGCTGTACGACACCTCCGGCGCGGTCGTCGCCGCCGCCCCCGACTGGGCGGCGCGGCGGGCCGCCCGGCTCACCCCCGACGTGGAGCGGCTGCGGGAGCGGCCCGCGCCGGCGAGCGCGGTGGTGGGCGGCGCCGAGGACCGGGTCGAGCTCCAGTCCCTCGGCACCGGGCGCCGGGCCCGGGGCGCCCTCGCCGTCGGGACCGCGGCCCCGCTGGGCACCGCCGAGCGGTACGCGGTGCACTCTGCCGTCGCGCTGCTGACCCTGACCACGGAGCGCTCCCGGTCGCTGCACGACGCGGAGTCCCGGCTGGGCGCGGCGGTGCTGCGGATGCTGCTGGAGGGGGAGCCGGAGCACGCGCGGGCCGTGGCCGGTGATCTGTACGGGGCCCTGCTGGAGGCACCGTTCCGCATCATCGTCGCCGAGCCGGCGCTGCCCGGGACGGCCCAGCCGGAGGGGCTGGCGCTGCTGGCCGACGCGGTGGAGTCGGCGGCGGCGCGGACCGGGGAGACGCTGCTGGTGGTCCCGGAGCCGGGCCGGCTGGTGGTGCTGGCCGCCGACGGCGGCTCGGCGGCACAGGCGTGCGCCGACCACGCGGAGGCCCAGGAGTCCCGGCGCGGCCGGGACGCGGCCGGGCCGGAGCCCGACGAACTGGTGGTCGGCCTGTCGGCGCCGGCCGGCCCGGCCGGGGTCGCGGCGGCCCTCAAGCAGGCCGACCAGTCCCTCGCGGTGGCCCGGCGGCGGGGGAGGGCGCTGGTCGAGCACGAGGACCTCGCGGCGGGCTCCGTCCTGCCGCTGCTCGCCGACGACGCCGTACGCGCCTTCGCGGACGGCACCCTGCGGGCCCTGCGGGAACACGACGCGACCGGCCGCGGCGACCTGGTGGCCTCCCTGCAGGCGTGGCTCTCCCGCCACGGCCAGTGGGACGCGGCCGCCGCCGACCTCGGCGTCCACCGCCACACCCTGCGCTACCGCATGAAGCGCGTCGAGGAGATCCTCGGCCGTTCCCTGGACGACCCGGACGTCCGGATGGAGCTGTGGCTCGCCCTGAAGGCCAGCCCGCCGGCCTCCTGACCGGAGTACCGGGAGAGGGACAGTGCCAAAGCGGAGCAGGGGCGCGGGAAGGTGCTCCATGCCGGATAAACACCGAAAGCCCGGCGGAGTCCTACCGTGGTGGGGACAACGACCCACCGCACACTCCGAAGGGCCGGGATTCGCATGACTTCCACCCACGCCTTCTGGCTCGCCGGCCGCCAGGCCACCGGCCAGGACAGCTTCGACGTCCACAACCCGTGGGACGGACGCCTGGTCGGCACGGTCAGCGTGCCCACCGACGCCCAGGTCGAAGAGGCCGTGGCCGCGGCGTACGCCGTGACGGCGGAGTTCTCCGCGACCCCCGCCCACGTACGCGCCGCCGCCCTGGACCACGTGTCCAAGCGGCTCGCGGAGCGCACCGAGGAGATCGCCCAGCTGATCTCCGCCGAGAACGGCAAGCCCGTCAAGTGGGCCCGCGGTGAGGTCGGCCGTGCGGTGTCCGTGTTCCGTTTCGCAGCCGAAGAGGCCCGCCGCTTCAACGGCGGAGAGGCCCAGCGCCTGGACACCGACGCCGGCGGCGTCGGCCGCCTGGCCCTGACCCGCCGCTTCGTCAAGGGCCCGGTCCTCGGCATCGCGCCGTTCAACTTCCCGCTGAACCTGTGCGCCCACAAGGTGGCCCCCGCCATCGCCGTCGGCGCGCCGATCATCCTGAAGCCGGCCCCGGCCACCCCGCTCTCCGGCCTGATCCTCGGCGAGCTGCTCGCCGAGACCGACCTGCCGGCCGGCTCCTGGTCCGTGCTGCCCGTCGCCAACGACAAGATGCCGGCCCTGGTCAAGGACGACCGCCTCCCGGTCATCTCCTTCACCGGCTCCGACACCGTCGGCTACGCCATCCAGCAGTCGGTGCCCCACAAGCACTGCACCCTGGAGCTGGGCGGCAACGCCGCGGCCGTCGTCCTCGCCGACTGGTCCTCCGAGGCCGACCTCGACTGGGCCGCGACCCGCATCGCGACCTTCTCGAACTACCAGGCCGGCCAGTCCTGCATCTCCGTGCAGCGCGTGATCGCCGACGCCTCCGTCTACGACCGCCTCGTCGAGAAGGTCGTCGAGAAGGTCCGGGCCCAGGTCACCGGCGACCCCTCCGACGACGCCACCGACGTCGGCCCGCTCGTCTCCGAGGACGCCGCCAAGCGCGTCGAGTCCTGGGTGGACGAGGCCGTCTCCGCCGGCGCCAAGCTGCTCACGGGCGGCAAGCGCGACGGCGCCACGGTCGAGCCGACCGTCCTCGCGGACGTCCCGGCCGGCGTGAAGCTCGCCACCGAGGAGGTCTTCGGCCCGGTCCTGACCCTGACCAGGGTCGAGAACACCGACGAGGCCTTCGCCGCCGTCAACGACTCGAAGTTCGGCCTGCAGACCGGCGTCTTCACCCGCGACGTCCAGGTCGCCTTCCGCGCGCACCGCGAGCTCGAGGTCGGCGGCGTGATCATCGGCGACGCCCCCTCCTACCGCGCCGACCAGATGCCGTACGGCGGCGTCAAGCAGTCCGGCGTGGGCCGCGAGGGCGTCCGCTACGCGATGGACGACTACACCTACGAGCGCGTCCTGGTCCTCACGGGCCTCGACATCTGACCGACTCGTACGGTCCCAGACCGACGGCCGGAGCCTACTGTGCGGGGGCTCCGGCCGTCCCCCTTTTCCTCCCCGCCCTCCGGGGCGGGGATCCCCCTTTTGCAGGCGCCCGTATTTTCCCCGGCCCCCGGAGCGGGTACGACTGACAGGTAGCACCGATCGGTAGGCCCCCCGATGCGGCGAGGTGAGTACCCGGATGTCGGCAACACGGCCCGTACAGCCCAAGGTGACCGAGCGCGAGGCGAGGCAGGTCGCGGAAGCGGCCCGCGAGCAGGACTGGCGCAAACCCAGCTTCGCCAAGGAGCTCTTCCTCGGCCGCTTCCGGCTCGACCTGATCCACCCCCACCCGTCGCCCGCCGACGAGGACGTCCGGCGCGGCGAGGCCTTCCTGGCCCGGCTGCGGGACTTCTGCGAGAACGAGATCGACGGGCGGCGCATCGAGCGGGAGGCGCGGATCCCCGACGAGACGGTGCGCGGGCTCAAGGAACTCGGCGCGCTCGGCATGAAGATCGGCACCGAGTACGGCGGCCTCGGCCTCACCCAGGTCTACTACAACAAGGCGCTCGCCCTCGTCGGCTCGGTCAGCCCTGCCATCGGCGCCCTGCTCTCCGCGCACCAGTCGATCGGCGTGCCGCAGCCCCTGAAGATGTTCGGCACGAAGGAACAGAAGGACGCCTACCTGCCGCGCTGCGCCACCTCCGCGATCAGCGCGTTCCTGCTCACCGAGCCGGACGTGGGCTCCGACCCGGCACGGCTGGCCACCACCGCCGTTCCCGACCCGGAGGACGACGACACCTACGTCCTCGACGGGGTGAAGCTCTGGACCACCAACGGGGTGGTCGCCGACCTGCTCGTGGTCATGGCCCGCGTCCCCCGGAGCGAGAACCACCGCGGCGGCATCACCGCCTTCGTCGTGGAGGCCGACTCGCCGGGCATCACCGTCGAGCACCGCAACGCCTTCATGGGCCTGCGCGGCCTGGAGAACGGCGTCACCCGCTTCCACCGCGTCCGGGTGCCCGCTGCCCAGCGGATCGGCGCCGAGGGAGCCGGCCTCAAGATCGCGCTGACCACCCTCAACACCGGCCGGCTCTCCCTGCCCGCCATGTGCGTCGGCGCCGGCAAGTGGTGCCTGAAGATCGCCCGGGAATGGTCCGGCGTGCGCGAGCAGTGGGGCCGCCCCGTCGCCCGGCACGAGGCCGTCGGGGCGAAGATCTCCTTCATCGCCGCCACCACCTTCGCCCTGGAGGCGGTGGTGGACCTCGCCTCCCAGATGGCCGACGAGGACCGCAACGACATCCGCATCGAGGCCGCCCTCGCCAAGCTCTACGGCTCCGAGATGGCCTGCCTGATGGCCGACGAACTGGTCCAGATCCGCGGCGGCCGCGGCTTCGAGACGGCCGAGTCCCTCGCCGCCCGCGGCGAACGCGCCGTGCCCGCCGAACAGCTCCTGCGCGACCTGCGGATCAACCGGATCTTCGAGGGCTCCACCGAGATCATGCACCTGCTGATCGCCCGCGAGGCCGTCGACGCCCACCTGTCCGTCGCCGGGGACCTCATCGACCCGGAGAAGGCCCTCGGGGACAAGGCGAAGGCCGGCGCCCGCGCCGCCGGCTTCTACGCCCGCTGGCTGCCCAAGCTGGCCACCGGCCCCGGCCAGGTGCCCGGCACCTACCGGGAATTCCACCCGGCCGGCCACCCCGACCTCGCCACCCACCTGCGTTACGTCGAACGCGGCGCCCGCAGACTGGCCCGCTCCACCTTCTACGCGATGTCCCGCTGGCAGGGCCGCATGGAGACCAAACAGGGCTTCCTCGGCCGGATCGTCGACATCGGCGCCGAACTCTTCGCGATGAGCGCCGCCTGCGTGCGCGCCGAGCACCTGCGCGAGAGCGGCGACCACGGCCGCGAGGCCTACCAGCTCGCCGACGCCTTCTGCCGCCAGTCCCGGCTGCGCGTCGAGGAGCTCTTCGGCCGCCTGTGGTCCAACACCGACGAGCTCGACCGCAAGGTCGTCGAAGGGGTCCTCGGCGGCGCCTACACCTGGCTGGAGGAGGGCGTCCTCGACCCCTCCGGCGACGGCCCGTGGATCGCGGACGCCGCCCCCGGCCCCTCCACCCGGGAAAACGTTCACCGTCCCCTGCGCTGACCTGCCATCATCGGCAGCAGACCGGACGGATGTACGAGTACGGGCGTACGGGCAGCAGCACCGGTACCGGCACGAGCGCGAGGCGGGCGAGGACGATGGCGACGGCCGAGGAGGACCGGGCCCGCCGACGGCTGGCCTGGTGCGTGGCGCACCTGCTGCGCCACGCACCGCACGCCGTGGTGGCCGACCTGGTCGACCGGCTCGACGGGCCCACCCGCACGTACCTGTGCCGCGACCAGTGGCTGCCCGCCGCCGCCGTCACCCTGCTGCTGCGCCACGGCACCGACACCGACCGGCACTACATCGCCCGCAATCCGCACGTCGTCGGCCGCCCGCTGCCCGGCCTGCCCGGGCCCGCGCGGTACGCCGCCCGGCCGGGGCCCTCGCCCGAACTGCTCGCCGAGACCGGCCCCGGCCCCCTCGCCCCCGACGAGCTGATCCGCCTGCTGCGCCGGCACGGCCGCCGCCCCCGGATCCCGCTCACCCTGCTCCGCATGCCGCACCTGCTCGACCTCCACGACCCCGAACCGCTGCTGCGCGCCCACGCCCGCGCCCCGCTTCCGGCCGGCGCGGTCGAGGCGCTGCTGCTGGCGGGCGGACTGCCCCGGCGGGCGTGCCGGGCGCTGCTCGACGCGCGCACGGGGGACCCGTACGGCCGCCACTGGTACCGGCCCGCCGTCCGCGCCGTCCGGATGGGGCTGCTGACCTGCGACGAACTCGTCGCGTACGTGGCCCCCGCGCCCCGCACCCTGCTGCTCGGCCACCTCCCCGTCGCCCACGGGCTGCGCTGGAGCCTGCCCGAACAGGCCGAGATGCAGTCGGCCGTGCACCGCGCCCTGCGCCCCGCCCTCGGCGACGACCCCCGGCTGTGGGCCGAACTGGGCCGCCGGGCCCCCGCCTTCCGCGGCACCCTGCCCGAACTGGCGGCCGCGCTGGCCGCGGGGGCCCCGGCCGCGCCCGGCGACGTACGCCACGACCCGGCGCTGGCCCGCGCCGTCCGCCACCTCGCCCCGGACCCGGCCCCCGCCGAGCCGGCCGGCGCGTGGGAACGCGAACTGGCCCTGGTCAGCCTGGCCGTGCCGATGGAGACGGCCGCCGAGGACGTCCGCTGGGTCCGCGACTGCCTGGACCGGGGCCTGCTCACCGGCGCCGACGTGGTCCGGCACAAGGTCCCCGCCTGCTGGGCGCTCGACGAGGACCAGTGGCTCGGGGAGACGGGCCACCCCGACCGCCACGACCGCCCGGCCGCCGTGCTCGCCGCCCGCGCGGAGGCCGACCGGCTCTTCGACGCGGCCCTCGGGAACGACGCCGGGGCGTGGTGGCGGGCCGCCCGGGCGCTCCCCGACTTCGCCGGCACCCTGCCCGAACTCCTGGCGCGCGTCACGGACGGGGACTCCGTGTCCAAGCGTCCGTGAGTTGCGGCAACAATGGGGGGCATGAGCGACAGTCCAGCCCCCCTCGCCGATCCGCACCTCCTCTTCGACGCCGCGGCCGGCCGCCGGGACATCGTGATCCTCGGGTCGACCGGCTCCATCGGTACCCAGGCCATCGACCTCGCCCTGCGCCACCCGGACCGGTTCCGGGTCACCGCGCTGTCCGCCGCGGGCGGGCGCGTCGGGCTGCTGGCCGAGCAGGCACGGAAGCTGCGGGTCCAGGCCGTGGCCGTCGCCCGCGAGGACGCCGTACCGGCCCTGAAGGAGGCGCTGGGCGAGCAGTACGGCGCATCCGAGCCGCTGCCCGAGATCCTGGCCGGGCCCGACGCGGCGACCGAACTCGCCGCCTCGCCCTGCCACACCGTCCTCAACGGCATCACCGGCTCCATCGGCCTCGCGCCCACCCTCGCGGCACTGCGCGCGGGCCGCACCCTCGCCCTGGCCAACAAGGAGTCGCTGATCGTCGGCGGCCCGCTGGTCAAGGCCCTCGCCGCCCCCGGCCAGATCATCCCCGTGGACTCCGAGCACGCGGCCCTGTTCCAGGCGCTCGCCGCCGGCACCCGCGCCGATGTCCGCAAGCTCGTGGTGACCGCCTCCGGCGGTCCCTTCCGCGGCCGCACCCGCGCGGAGCTGGCCTCGGTGACCGTCCAGGACGCCCTCGCGCACCCCACCTGGGCCATGGGCCCGGTCATCACCGTGAACTCGGCGACCCTGGTCAACAAGGGGCTGGAGGTCATCGAGGCGCACCTGCTCTACGACATCCCCTTCGACCGCATCGAGGTCGTGGTCCACCCCCAGTCCTACGTGCACTCCATGGTCGAGTTCACGGACGGCTCCACCCTCGCCCAGGCCACCCCGCCGGACATGCGCGGCCCGATCGCGATCGGCCTCGGCTGGCCCCAGCGGGTGCCGGACGCCTCCCGCTCCTTCGACTGGACCAAGGCCTCCACCTGGGAGTTCTTCCCGCTGGACACGGAGGCCTTCCCGGCGGTCGGCCTCGCCCGGCACGTCGGCTCCCTGGGCGGCACCGCCCCCGCCGTCTTCAATGCGGCGAACGAGGAGTGCGTGGACGCCTTCCTGGCCGGTCGGCTGCCGTTCACAGCAATCATGGATACCGTCTGCGCAGTGGTCGACGAGCACGGATCGCCCGCCGCGGGAACTTCCCTGACGGTGGCGGACGTCCTCGAAGCGGAGACCTGGGCCAGGGCCCGGGCACGGGAGATGGCGGCGCGCGCCGCCGTGGAGGCGGGCGCATGACGGTACTGCTCACGGTGATCGGCATCCTCGTCTTCGTGATCGGGCTGCTGTTCTCCATCGCCTGGCACGAGCTCGGCCACCTCTCCACGGCCAAGCTCTTCGGCATCCGCGTGCCGCAGTACATGGTCGGCTTCGGCAGGACCGTCTGGTCCCGCCAGAAGGGCGAGACCGAGTACGGGATCAAGGCCATCCCCATGGGCGGCTACATCCGCATGATCGGGATGTTCCCGCCCGGCGAGGACGGCAAGGTCACCGCCCGCTCCACCTCGCCGTTCCGGTCGATGATCGAGGACGCCCGCTCGGCGGCCTACGAGGAGCTGCGGCCCGGCGACGAGAGCCGGCTCTTCTACACGCGCAAGCCGTGGAAGCGCGTGATCGTGATGTTCGCGGGCCCCTTCATGAACCTGGTGCTCGCCCTCGCGATCTTCTTCGGCGTCTGGATGACCTTCGGCGTCAACCGGACGACCACCCAGATCGCGACCGTCTCGCCCTGCGTCATCCAGCAGAGCGAGAAGCGCGACGTCTGCAAGGAGGGCGACCCGGTGGCCCCGGCGAAGAAGGCCGGACTGCGGGCGGACGACCGCATCGTCGCCTTCAACGGCAAGAAGGTGGCCGACTGGGCCGCCCTCCAGAAGCGGATCCGCGACACCGTCGGCCCCGCCACCGTCACCGTCGTGCGCGACGGGCAGCAGCTCAGCGTCCCCGTCACCCTGATCGCGAACCAGGTCGCCAAGACCGACGGCCACGGTGGCTACGTCAAGGGCGAGTACATCACCGCCGGCTGGCTCGGCTTCAGCCCGAAGAACGAGATCGCCGCCCTGTCCTTCGGCGAGTCCGTCGACCACATGGCCGAGGTCGTCGACAGCAGCGTCCAGGGCCTGCTCAAGCTCCCCGCCAAGATCCCCGCCCTGTGGAACGCGGCCTTCAGCGGCGGCGAGCGCGAGGCCGACTCCCCGATGGGCATCGTCGGAGCGGCCCGGATCAGCGGGGACATCGCCGCGCTGGACCTGCCCAGCGAGCAGAGGATGTCGATCCTGCTCAACGTGCTGGGCATGTTCAACCTCTCGCTCTTCCTGTTCAACATGCTGCCCCTGCTGCCCCTGGACGGCGGGCACATCGCCGGCGCCCTGTGGGAGTCCCTGCGCCGCACCGTCGCGAAGGTCTTCCGGCGCGCCGACCCCGGCCCCTTCGACGTGGCGAAGCTGATGCCCGCCGCGTACGTGGTCGCCGGCGTCTTCGTCGCCTTCACCCTGCTGGTGCTCGTCGCGGACGTGGTCAACCCCATCAAGATCACCTAGCGGTACGGCCCCGCCCGACGGCGGCCGCCGGAGCCGGGCACGCATCGTGCCCGGCTCCCTACGTTCGGGTGGCGCGGCCCCTCGGATGCACGGGGCGCGCGCCGCTTGGCGTAACCTCGAAGGCTGGAGCCCGCCGATCTCGGGACCTCGATCCACACCTTGGGGTTGCACAGCAGATGACCGCCATCTCTCTCGGAATGCCGTCCGTGCCGACGAAGCTTGCCGACCGCCGGGTCAGCCGCAAGATCCAGGTCGGTTCCGTGGCCGTCGGCGGCGACGCGCCGATCTCGGTGCAGTCGATGACGACGACCCGCACCTCCGACATCGGTGCCACGCTCCAGCAGATCGCCGAGCTGACCGCGTCCGGCTGCCAGATCGTCCGCGTCGCCTGCCCGACGCAGGACGACGCCGACGCGCTGGCCGTCATCGCGAAGAAGTCGCAGATCCCGGTCATCGCCGACATCCACTTCCAGCCCAAGTACGTCTTCGCGGCGATCGACGCCGGCTGCGCCGCCGTCCGCGTCAACCCGGGCAACATCAAGCAGTTCGACGACAAGGTCAAGGAGATCGCGTACGCCGCCAAGGAGGCGGGCACGCCGATCCGCATCGGCGTCAACGCCGGCTCCCTCGACGCCCGCCTGCTGAAGAAGTACGGCAAGGCCACCCCCGAGGCGCTCGTCGAGTCCGCGCTGTGGGAGGCCTCCCTCTTCGAGGAGCACGGCTTCGGCGACATCAAGATCTCGGTCAAGCACAACGACCCGGTCGTCATGGTCAACGCCTACCGCCAGCTCGCCGCCCAGTGCGACTACCCGCTGCACCTCGGCGTGACCGAGGCCGGCCCCGCCTTCCAGGGCACCATCAAGTCCGCCGTCGCCTTCGGCGCGCTGCTCTCCGAGGGCATCGGCGACACCATCCGCGTCTCCCTCTCCGCGCCGCCGGTCGAGGAGGTCAAGGTCGGCAACCAGATCCTGGAGTCGCTGAACCTCAAGCCGCGCCGCCTGGAGATCGTCTCCTGCCCCTCCTGCGGCCGCGCCCAGGTCGACGTCTACAAGCTGGCCGAGGAGGTCACGGCGGGCCTGGAGGGCATGACCGTCCCGCTGCGCGTCGCCGTCATGGGCTGCGTCGTCAACGGCCCCGGCGAGGCCCGCGAGGCCGACCTCGGCGTCGCCTCCGGCAACGGCAAGGGCCAGATCTTCGTCAAGGGCGAGGTCATCAAGACCGTGCCCGAGTCCAAGATCGTGGAGACCCTGATCGAAGAGGCGCTGAAGATCGCCGAGCAGATGGAGAAGGACGGCGTCACCTCCGGCGAGCCGAGCGTCGCCATCGGCGTCTGACCCGCACCGTCACGAAAGGGCCCGGCCCCGTTCCCGCAGCTCGCGGACGGGGCCGGGCCCTTTCGTGACCTGCGCGGCCGGGCGGGCGCAGGTCGCGGCGGGTACAGTGCGGAGATCAGCAGACCTGCATGGTGAGGCACCGGTGTTGACGCAGACCACGACCAGGGTCCTGGAACCCAGTGATCTCGACGCCGCGCTCGGCATCCTCGGACGCGAGCCCGTCGAGAACGCCTTCGTCACCTCACGGGTCCAGGTCGCCGGGCTCGATCCGTGGCGCCTGGGCGGCGAGATGTGGGGCTGGTACGCCGACGGCGAGCTGCGCTCCCTGTGCTACGCGGGAGCCAACCTCGTCCCCGTCTGCGCCGGACCCGACGCCGTACGCGCCTTCGCCGACCGGGCCCGCCGCACCGGCCGCCGCTGCTCCTCCATCGTCGGCCCCGCCGAGCCCACCCGGCTGCTGTGGCAGCTCCTGGAACCCAGCTGGGGACCGGCCCGCGACGTCCGCGCCCACCAGCCGCTCATGGTCACCGATCGGCCGTCCGCCGAGATCGCCCCCGACCCCATGGTCCGCCGGATCCGCAAGGACGAGATGGACCTGATCATGCCCGCCTGCGTGGCCATGTTCACCGAGGAGGTCGGCATCTCGCCCCTGGCCGGCGACGGCGGCCTGCTCTACCAGGCCCGCGTCGCCGAACTCGTCGGCAGCGGCCGTTCCTTCGCCCGCGTCGAGAACGGCAAGGTCGTCTTCAAGGCCGAGATCGGCGCCGCCACCGCCGCCGCCTGCCAGATCCAGGGCGTGTGGGTGGCCCCGGAGTTCCGCGGCCGGGGGCACTCCGAGACCGGCATGGCAGCGGTCGTCGCGTACGCGCTGCGCGACGTGGCGCCCCTGGTCAGCCTCTACGTCAACGACTTCAACACCGCCGCCCGCGCCGCCTACCGCCGCGTCGGCTTCCGGGAGGTCGGCGCGTTCATGAGCGTCCTGTTCTGACCGCGGCATGGGCGGCCGGTTTCGTCCCGGAAGCCGTACCGCGGCGCCCTACCCCGAAGTAAGGTCGCCGCATGCTGCCTACTTCCCCGGGCGACGACCCCGCACGGCCCGCCGGACTCCGCATCGGACACCTCGACCTGGCCGGCCGGGTGGACGAAGCCCTGCGCGTCCAGGCCGTCGCCTTCGGGCTCAGCGAGGAAGAGGTCGGCATCCGCCGCTACATCGTCCAGCGCCACATGACCTGCCCCGGGGCCCGCGCCCTCGGCGCGTTCACCGACGACGGGGCGCTGGCCGGCTTCGTGTACGGCATGCCCAACGACCGCGGCCACTGGTGGTCCACGATCGTCGAGCCCTACCTGCGGGCGGGCGGCAGCGACTCCTGGCTCGACGACTCCTTCGTCATCACGGAACTGCACGTCCACCCCGGCTTCCAGGGCCGCGGCGTCGGCCGCGCCCTCATCACCCGGATCACCGACGGCGCCGCCGAGCCCCGCTCGATCCTCTCCGCCATCGACACCGACAGCCCGGCCCGCGGGCTCTACGCCGCCCTCGGCTACCGGGACCTGGCCCGCAGGGTCCACTTCCCGAGCGCGAGCCTGCCGTACGCCGTCATGGGCGCCCCGCTGCCCCTCCTGAGGCCCCCGCGGGCGCGCTGAAACCGTTTCCGGGCTCCGGGCCGCCCCCGGTAGCCTCCCGCCATGTCCACTCACCACGTGCAGCGCATGTCCCGGCTCATGGCCAGGACCCTCCGCGAGGACCCGGCCGACGCCGAGACCCTCAGCCACCGCCTCCTGGTCCGGGCCGGCTACGTCCGGCGCAGCTCCGCCGGGGTGTGGACCTGGCTGCCGCTCGGCAAGAAGGTCCTGGACAACGTGGCGCGCGTCGTCCGCGAGGAGATGGACGCGATCGGCGCGCAGGAGGTGCTGCTGCCGGCGCTGCTGCCGAAGGAGCCGTACGAGGTCAGCGGCCGCTGGTCGGAGTACGGGGACCAGCTGTTCCGGCTCAGGGACCGCAAGGGCGCCGACTACCTCCTCGGCCCCACCCACGAGGAGATCTTCACGCTCGTGGTGAAGGACCAGTGCACGTCCTACAAGGACCTGCCGGTCATGCTGTACCAGATCCAGACCAAATACCGGGACGAGGCCCGGCCGCGGTCCGGCGTCCTGCGCGGCCGCGAGTTCCAGATGAAGGACTCGTACTCCTTCGACGTGTCCCAGGAGGGCCTGGAGGAGTCCTACCGGCTCCACCGCGAGGCCTACGTACGCATCTTCGAGCGCCTCGGCCTGGACCACCGGATCGTGGCGGCGGTGTCGGGGGCGATGGGCGGCTCGGCGTCGGAGGAGTTCCTGGCGCCGGCCGGCGCGGGCGAGGACACGTTCGTGGACTGCCCCTCCTGCGACTACGCGGCGAACACGGAGGCGGTCACCTTCGTCCCGGCGCCCGCCCCCGCCGGCGCGGACCACGCCCCGCTGGAGGAGGTCCCCACCCCCGACACCCCCACCATCGAGACCCTGGCCGCGCACCTCGGCGTGCCCGCCTCCGCGACCCTGAAGAACCTCCTGGTCAAGGTGGACGGCGAGATCACCGCCGTCGGCGTGCCGGGGGACCGCGAGGTGGACCTCGGCAAGCTGGGCGAGCACCTGGCCCCGGCGGTGGTGGAGCTGGTGACGGCGGAAGACTTCGCGGACCGGCCCGACCTGGTGCGCGGCTACGTCGGCCCGCAGGGCCTGAGCGGGGTGCGCTACGTCGCCGACCCCCGCGTCGCACCCGGCACGGCCTGGGTGACGGGGGCCAACAAGCCGGGCACCCACGCCCTCAACGTGGTCTGCGGCCGGGACTTCGAGGTGGACCGCTACCTGGACGTGGTCGTCGTCGAGCCCGGCGACCCCTGCCCGTCCTGCGGGGCGGGGCTGAAGCTGGACCGGGCCATCGAGATCGGGCACATCTTCCAGCTGGGCCGCAAGTACGCCGACGCCTTCGGGCTGGACGTCCTCGGCAAGGAGGGCAAGCCGGTCCGGGTGACGATGGGCTCCTACGGCATCGGCGTGTCCCGGGCGGTGGCCGCGCTGGCCGAGCAGACGGCCGACGAGCGGGGCCTGCGCTGGCCCGCCTCGGTGGCGCCGGCCGACGTCCACGTGGTGGCGGCCGGCAAGGCGGGGCCGCTCGCGCTGGCCGAGGAGGCGGCGGAGGCGCTGGCCGCGGCGGGGCGGCGGGTCCTCCTGGACGACCGTCCGGGGCTGTCGCCCGGGGTCAAGCTGACCGACGCGGAGCTGATCGGCGTGCCGTGGATCCTGGTGGCGGGCAGGCGCTCCGCCGAGGGCGTCGTCGAACTCCAGGACCGCGCCTGCGGCACCCGCGAGGAACTGCCCCTCACCGAGGCGCTCTCCCGCCTGACCTGACCCGCGGCCGGGCCCGTCAGGAAGCCGCCGGCGGTTCGGGGGGCGTGGCCCGCGACGGCGGGACGGCGGGCCCGGCGGGGTCCCGGGCCGCGGGAGGGGCGGAAGCGCCGGAAGGGGCGGCAGCCCCGGGAACGGGGGCCCCGGGAACGGGGGCCCCTGGAGGGACGGGGGCCGCGCGTTCCAGGAAGCGCAGCAGCTCCACCGGGAAGGGGAGGACCAGGGTGGAGTTCTTCTCCGCCGCCACCGCGATCACGGTCTGGAGCAGCCTCAGCTGGAGCGCGGCCGGCTGGTCGGACATCACCGCCGCCGCCTCCGCCAGCTTGTGCGAGGCCTGGAGCTCCGCGTCCGCGTTGATGACCCGCGCCCGCCGCTCCCGGTCGGCCTCCGCCTGCCGGGCCATCGAGCGCTTCATCGTCTCCGGCAGCGACACGTCCTTGATCTCCACCCGGTCGATCTGCACGCCCCACCCCATCGCCGGGCTGTCGATCATCAGCTCCAGCCCCTGGTTGAGCTTCTCGCGGTTCGACAGCAGGTCGTCCAGATCGCTCTTGCCGATGATCGACCGCAGCGAGGTCTGCGCCATCTGGGACACGGCGAACCGGTAGTCCTCCACCGCGATGATCGCGCTCGCGGGATCGATGACCTTGAAGTACACGACCGCGTCCACCCGCACCGTGACGTTGTCCCGCGTGATGCCCTCCTGGGCCGGCACCGGCAGCGTCACGATCTGCAGGTTCACCTTCCGCAGCCGGTCCACGCCCGGAACGATCACGGTGAACCCGGGGGGCCGGACGCCCTCGCGCAGCCGGCCGAAGCGGAAGACCACGCCCCGCTCGTACTGCTTCACCACCCGGGCGGCCGCGCCCAGGTAGACCGCGGCGCCGGTGGCGGCGGCGATTCCCGCTGTCAGCAGTTCCTCGACCATGGCGGCCCCCCGCCGGACGGGACGTACAGGACATACCTACCTATTCACGGTATGCCCCGCGATCCGCCCTACAACCAGGCCGCGAACTCCAGCAGCAGTTCCGCGTCCCGCCGCCGTCCCGCCGCCAGCGCCCGGCAGCCCGACTCCACGGCCCGGAACACCGTCCAGCCCCGCAGCCGCTCCCGGTCCACCTCCAGCGAGTCGGCGAGCTTGTTCACCCGCCGCCGCGCCCCGGCCGCCCCCGCCGAGGCGGCGACCTGGTCCTCCAGCCGGTCCCGGACCAGCCGGGCCAGGTCATAGGCCCGCTCGCCGACCAACGGGTCGGGGCCCACCGTCAGCCACGGCGCGCGCTCACCGGCCAGCACCTTTCCCTGCCGGAAGTTCCCGTGCAGCAGCAGCTCCTCGCCGGGCGCCCCGGTCAGCTCCTCCCGCAGCTCCAGCGCCGTGTCCGCCAGGGTCCGCACCTCCGGCGGCGCCGACCGCAGCAGCGCGCACTGGACGGCGGTGCGCTCGGCCACCGTCTCGAACGGATGGCCCTGCGGCGGTGCCACCCACAGCCGGCGCAGCGTACCGCAGGCCTCCAGCAGGGCCTTGGCCTCCGGCAGCGAACGCAGCGACACGTCCGGGTGCAGCCGCTCCAGCAGCAGCGCCCCGTCCTCCTCGTGGTGGCGCGAGTCGAGGACCCGTACGGCCCCGAAGCCGCCCCAGTGGGCGAGCGCCGCCAGCTCCCGGCCGGGAGCGGCCCCCGGCGGCGCCAGCTTCAGGACGGCAGGGGTGCCGTCCGGGTAGCGGACCAGAAGCACCACACTGCTGCGTCCGCCCGGGGCCTGGACCCGCTGCGCCGTCACGTCCCGCCGCTTCAGCGCCTCCTCGGCCAGCTCGGGCACGCGCTCCAGCCACTCCGTGTCCCGCTCGGTCGGCGGCAGCTCGCCGAGCGCCCGTACGAGCCGCTGCGGCGGTTCGAAAGCCATGCGTGCGTGGTCCCTTTCAGCCGGTACGGGCCCCCTACGAGCGTTCCGTGAGCCCAGGGAAGGCTACGCCGACACCGCGCCAGCGCGCCGCGCGCACGGCCGCGGCGCTCAGCGCGTCAGCCGCCTCACGGCGCAACTGGCCGTCCGCCGACCGCACCAGGTCCGAGTACGCGCCCGCCACCCGGTCCTCGATCACGGCGGCCAGCCGCTCGGTGTCGGCCGGGGTGCGCAGCTCGAAGGGCAGGGCGTACGCGGCCTCGGCGGGCCGCGGCGCGCCGCCCAGCTCCCGCACGGTCCGGGTCAGCCGGTCGCGGCGGGCCAGGTGGCCGGCGTACGCCTCCCGGGCCTCGGTCGCGCGGGCGGGCGCGATCCGCGCCCCGATCACCCCGTACCCGTACGCCGCCGCGTGCTCGGCGGCCAGCGCGGCCTGGGCGGCGGGCAGGGCCCCGCCGGCGGGGGAGGGGGAGGACGAGGGCTTCACGAGGCGGCTCCCGGGGCGGAGGTCAGCAGGTAGGCGTGGACGGCCCCGCAGGCCGCCACCGAGGCGAGCATCCGGGCCAGTTCCCCCGGGGCGCCGGCCAGGGCGATGGTCCGGGCCTCGGACAGGCTCCGCTCGGCGTCCGCGAGCGCGCTCAGGGCCTCGGCCGGCTGCTGCGGAATCGGTTCGCCGCCCGCGGCGGGCGCACCGGGAGCCGGCGCGGCGACCCCCGACGCGGCGGCGGAGGGCGGACCCGGCCGGGCGGCGGGCTCGCGGGCCGCCGGGTCCGAGAAGGCCAGGGCCGCGGTGTGCGCCGCGACGGCGGCGCGCAGCGGCGCGAGCCGCCCGGCGAGCCCGGGATGGGCGGCCGCGGTGGCGTCGTAACGTTCCAGCAGTCGCTCGCTGTCACGGACGGCGCCCTCCCGCATCCGCCGTTCGAGCGGAATCCCGCCGTCGGCGCCGGCGGCGTCACCGCCACCGGTGCACCCGGTGAGCAGCACGGCCCCGGCCGCACCGGCTGCTCCGGCGAGCAGGCTTCTTCGTGAGGGCGAGGGCCTCAAGGGCGTGGTCCAGGGCACGGCGGCGTCCTCGGGGGGTGACGGCGGGGCAGGTGTGATCACGGTACCCGGGGGTCCCGCCCGCAGCGCGGACGGCAACACCCTCCACGACCGGATACCCTTTGACCTGACACGACGGAAACCACAACAGCACACGCGGCCGAGGAGTCACCCGGATGAGCACCACCCAGAGCGACAGGCTGCGCGGACTGCTGGAGCCACTCGTCGCCGCCAAGGGCCTGGACCTCGAGGACATCGAGCTCTCCAAGGCGGGCAAGCGCCGGATGCTGCGCGTCATCGTGGATTCCGATGAGGGTGTCGACCTGGACGAATGCGCCGAGCTGAGCCGTGAGATCTCCGACCGGCTCGACGAGTCCGACGTGATGGGCGAGGACGAGTACAACCTCGAAGTCAGTTCCCCGGGCGCCGACCGCCCGCTCAGCGAGCACCGTCACTACGTTCGGGCGACCGGCCGCCTCGTGAAGTTCCAGCTGTCCGCCGAAGGTGGAAAGGATGCCGGCGAACTGGTCGCCCGCATCCTCGGCGTCGACGACGAGGGCATGGACCTCGAAATCCCGGGTGTGAAGGGCCGCAAGGCGACCGCCCGTCGTATCGCTTTCACCGACATCGCCAAGGCGCGAGTCGAGATCGAGTTCAGCCGCAAGGACAAGAAGGAAGAGGAGGCGTAGCCGTGGACATCGACATGAGTGCCCTGCGGGGTCTGGTCCGGGAGAAGGAGATCTCCTTCGACCTGCTCGTCGAGGCGATCGAGTCGGCCCTCCTCATCGCGTACCACCGCACCGAGGGCAGCTTCCGGCGCGCCCGTGTCGTGCTCGACCGCACCAACGGTCACGTGGTCGTGTGGGCGACGGAGGACCCGAGGGACCTCGAAGAGGGACAGGAGCCCAAGGAGTTCGACGACACCCCGTCGGACTTCGGGCGGATCGCCGCGACGACCGCCAAGCAGGTGATCCTCCAGCGTCTGCGCGACGCCGAGGACGACCTGACCTTCGGCGAGTTCGCCGGCCGCGAGGGCGACGTCATCACCGGCGTGGTCCAGCAGGGCAAGGACCCCAAGAACGTCCTCGTCGACATCGGCAAGCTGGAGGCCATCCTGCCGGTGCAGGAGCAGGTGCCGGGCGAGGAGTACACGCACGGTCTCCGCCTCAAGGCGTACGTCGTGCGGGTGGCGAAGGGTGTCCGCGGTCCGTCCGTGACCCTGTCGCGGACCCACCCCAACCTCGTGAAGAAGCTCTTCGCGCTGGAGGTCCCGGAGATCGCCGACGGCAGCGTCGAGATCTCCGCGATCGCCCGCGAGGCCGGCCACCGCACCAAGATCGCCGTCCGGTCCACCCGCTCGGGCCTCAACCCGAAGGGCGCCTGCATCGGCCCGATGGGCGCCCGCGTGCGCAACGTGATGGCCGAGCTGCACGGTGAGAAGATCGACATCGTCGACTGGTCGGACGACCCGGCGGAGATGGTGGCGAACGCCCTCTCACCCGCCCGGGTGAGCAAGGTCGAGGTCGTCGACTGGGACACCCGGTCCGCCCGGGTGACCGTGCCCGACTACCAGCTGTCGCTGGCGATCGGCAAGGAGGGCCAGAACGCCCGCCTGGCCGCCCGGCTCACCGGCTGGCGCATCGACATCCGGCCCGACACGGAGGCGCCCGCCGACGCGGACGCCCGTGACTGACCGGGAATAAACCGCTACCCGCCGGAGGTTCCCGGCGGGTAGACAGGTGCTCGGGGAGTCCCCGCGCACGGGAACAACACGACGACATCCGTTCGATTTTTCGCCTGAAGGGGTGAGGTCGGTACGGGGAGGTAGACTTAGGCGTGTCTGGCCGGACGCAAGCCCGCGCATGCCCCGAACGCACCTGTGTGGGGTGCCGGGAGCGAGCGGCCAAGAGCGATCTGCTGCGGATCGTGGCGATCGGGGACGAATGCGTCCCTGATCCTCGCGGTACGCTGCCCGGCCGGGGTGCCTACGTGCACCCCGCCGTGGTCTGCCTCGACCAGGCGGTCCGCCGCCGGGCGTTCCCCCGGGCCCTCAGGTCCGCCGGAACGCTCGACACGGAGGAACTGCGCAAGGCTCTGGCCGCACAGGCCGAGGCGACACCGTAAGAAGTAGTACGGCACGGAAACCCCGTGCGGTCAGGTACCTCGCGAGTTGGAAGTAGGTCGAGATTGCGATGAGCACTCGATGAGTACGCGATGAGTACGCCCATGAAGTAGCGACGGTCCGGCGTAACCCGGACCTCAAAGGAGCGAAGTGGCTAAGGTCCGGGTATACGAACTCGCCAAGGAGTTCGGAGTCGAGAGCAAGGTCGTCATGGCCAAGCTCCAAGAACTCGGTGAATTCGTCCGTTCGGCGTCCTCGACGATCGAGGCGCCGGTTGTACGCAAGTTGACTGACGCACTGCAGGGGCCCGGCGGCAACGCCGGCAAGTCCGCTGCGAAGCCCGGCGCGCCCCGCAAGGCCGCGCCCGCCAAGCCCGCGGCGCCCTCCCCGGCCGCCGCGGCACGTCCCGCCGCCCCCAAGCCCGGCGCACCGGTGGCCCCCAAGCCCGCCGCCGCCGAGGCCCCCGCGGCCACCCCGGTGACCCCGGCCGCCCCCGGCCCGCGTCCCGGTCCCAAGGCTCCCGCCCCGAAGCCCGCTCCGGCGGCTCCCGTGGCGACCGAGTTCTCCGCGCCCCCGGCGGCTCCCGCCTCCCCGGCGCGTCCCGCCGCGGCCCCCGGCCCGCGTCCGGCGCAGCAGCGCCCGGCCGCCCCGGGCCAGGGTGCCCGTCCCGGCGCCCCGCGTCCGGCCGGCTCCACCCCCGGCGGCCAGGGCCAGCGCCCGGCCGGCGGCTCCCAGGCCCCGCGTCCCGGCGGCGCCCGTCCGGCCGGTCCCCGTCCGGGCAACAACCCCTTCACCTCCGGCGGCTCGACCGGCATGGCGCGCCCGCAGGCGCCCCGTCCGGCCGGCGCTCCCCGTCCCGGTGCCCCCGGCGCCGGCGGTCAGGGTGCTCCGCGTCCGCAGGCCGGTCCCGGCGGCGCCCCGCGTCCGCAGGGTCCCGGCGGCGCCCGTCCCACCCCGGGCGGCATGCCCCGTCCCCAGGGCGGCGCTCCGCGTCCGGCTCCGGGCGGCAACCGTCCGAACCCGGGCATGATGCCGCAGCGTCCCGCTGCCGGTGGTCCCGGTCCCCGTCCCGGCGGCGGCCCCGGTGGCCGTGGTCCCGGTGCCGGTGGCCCGCGTCCCGGCGGTGGCGCCGGTCGTCCCGGCGGCGGCTTCGCCGGCCGTCCGGCCGGTCCGGGCTCCCGCCCGGCGGGCGGCGGCTTCGGCGGCCCGCGTCCGGGTGGCGGCGGCTTCGGCGGCGGCCCGGCCGGTGCCGGTGGCGGCGGTCGTCCCGGCTTCGGTGGCCGTCCCGGCGGTCCCGGTGCCCGTGGCGGCACGCAGGGCGCCTTCGGCCGTCCCGGCGGTCCGGCCCGTCGCGGCCGCAAGTCCAAGCGCCAGCGTCGCCAGGAGTACGAGGCCATGCAGGCCCCGTCGGTCGGCGGCGTGATGCTGCCGCGCGGCGGCGGCGAGACCGTGCGCCTGTCGCGCGGTGCCTCCCTCACCGACTTCGCGGAGAAGATCAACGCCAACCCGGCGTCGCTCGTCGCCGTGATGATGAACCTCGGCGAGATGGTCACGGCCACGCAGTCCGTCTCCGACGAGACCCTCCAGCTCCTCGCCGACGAGATGAACTACACCGTTCAGATCGTCAGCCCGGAGGAGGAGGACCGCGAGCTCCTCGAGGGCTTCGACATCGAGTTCGGCGAGGACGAGGGCGGCGAGGAGTTCCTGCTCCCGCGTCCGCCGGTCGTGACCGTCATGGGTCACGTCGACCACGGTAAGACCCGACTGCTCGACGCCATCCGCAAGACGAACGTCGTCGCGGGCGAGGCCGGCGGCATCACGCAGCACATCGGTGCGTACCAGGTCTCCACCGAGGTCAACGACGAAGAGCGTCGCATCACCTTCATCGACACCCCCGGTCACGAGGCGTTCACCGCCATGCGTGCCCGTGGTGCCAAGTCGACCGACATCGCGATCCTCGTGGTCGCGGCCAACGACGGCGTCATGCCGCAGACGATCGAGGCGCTCAACCACGCCAAGGCCGCCGGCGTCCCGATCGTCGTCGCGGTCAACAAGATCGACGTCGAGGGTGCCGACCCGACCAAGGTGCGCGGTCAGCTCACCGAGTTCGGTCTGGTCGCCGAGGAGTACGGCGGCGACACGATGTTCGTCGACATCTCCGCCAAGCAGGGTCTGCACATCGACTCCCTGCTCGAGGCCGTCGTCCTCACCGCCGACGCCTCCCTCGACCTGCGCGCCAACCCCGAGCAGGACGCTCAGGGCATCGCGATCGAGTCCCACCTCGACCGCGGCCGCGGTGCCGTCGCCACCGTCCTCGTCCAGCGCGGTACCCTCCGCGTCGGCGACACGATGG
Organism: Streptomyces sp. NPDC034086; assembly: GCF_055575515.1. Classification (NCBI taxonomy): domain Bacteria; kingdom Bacillati; phylum Actinomycetota; class Actinomycetes; order Kitasatosporales; family Streptomycetaceae; genus Streptomyces; species Streptomyces sp. NPDC034086. The sequence goes on from NZ_JBVISM010000002.1 coordinate 944,057, forward strand.
TCGTGGGCGACGCCTACGGCCGCGTGCGCGCCATGCTCGACGACAAGGGCAACAACGTCGAGGAAGCGGGTCCGTCGACCCCCGTCCTGGTCCTGGGTCTCACCAACGTCCCCGGCGCCGGCGACAACTTCCTCGTCGTCGACGAGGACCGCACGGCCCGCCAGATCGCCGAGAAGCGGGCGGCGCGCGAGCGCAACGCCAACTTCGCCAAGCGCGTCCGTCGCGTGTCCCTCGAGGACCTCGACTCCGTGCTCAAGGCCGGTCTGGTCCAGGAACTCAACCTCATCATCAAGGGCGACGCGTCCGGTGCGGTCGAGGCCCTCGAGTCCTCACTGCTCCAGCTCGACGTCGGTGAAGAGGTCGACATCCGGGTCCTGCACCGCGGTGTGGGTGCGGTCACCGAGTCCGACATCTCGCTGGCGATGGGCTCCGACGCCATCGTCATCGGTTACAACGTCCGTGCGGCCGGCCGTGCCGCGCAGATGGCGGACCGCGAGGGCGTCGACGTCCGGTACTACTCGGTGATCTACCAGGCCATCGAGGAGATCGAGGCGGCCCTGAAGGGTCTGCTCAAGCCGGAGTACGAAGAGGTCGAGCTCGGTACGGCGGAGATCCGCGAGATCTTCCGCTCGTCCAAGCTGGGCAACATCGCCGGTGTCCTGGTCCGCTCGGGCGAGGTCAAGCGCAACACCAAGGCGCGGCTCCTGCGCGATGGCAAGGTCATCGCCGAGAACCTCACCATCTCCGGTCTGCGCCGCTTCAAGGACGACGTCACCGAGATCCGCGAAGGCTTCGAGGGCGGTATCAACCTCGGTTCCTTCAACGACATCAAGATCGACGACGTCATCGCGACGTACGAGATGCGCGAGAAGCCCCGCGCGTAAGCGCGAGGCACATCGCACCGTGTCGTGACCCCCGGGGCCGGTCGGCGGAATATCCGTCGATCGGCCCCGGCCGTTGCGTGTACGGTTCTGGTGACCCTGCCGAGCGTCGGCCGGCAGGCCACCGAACCCGCACCGGCGGGATATCCGGAACTGCATGTACGTGGGGACTCTGTCCTTCGACCTGCTCCTCGGCGACGTTCATTCGCTGAAGGAGAAACGCTCCGTCGTCCGGCCCATCGTCGCCGAGCTCCAGCGCAAGTTCGCCGTGAGCGCCGCCGAGGTGGGAGACCAGGACCTGCACCGCAGGGCCCGTCTGGGCGTCGCCCTGGTGAGCGGGGACGCGGCGTTCGTATCGGACGTGCTCGACCGCTGTGAGCGGCTGGTCGCGGCGCGTCCGGAAGTGGAGCTGCTGTCCGTGAGACGGCGGTACCACGGTGATGAAGACTGATTGCTTGTCTGCAACAAAGAAGGAGACGGACCAGTGGCCGACAATGCGCGGGCGAAGAAGCTGGCGGACCTCATCCGGGAGGTGGTGGCCGAGAAGCTGCAGCGCGGAGTCAAGGACCCCCGCCTCGGTACGCACGTGACCATCACGGACACCCGGGTCACCGGCGATCTGCGGGAGGCCACGGTCTTCTACACGGTCTACGGCGACGACGAGGACCGGGCCAGCGCGGCAGCGGGCCTGGAGAGCGCCAAGGGCGTGCTGCGCTCCGCGGTCGGCCGGGCGGCGGGAACCAAGTTCACGCCCACCCTGACCTTCGTCGCGGACGCCCTCCCGGAGAACGCCAAGACCATCGAGGACCTCCTCGACAAGGCCCGGGCCTCCGACGCCCAGGTGCGCGAGGTGTCCTCCGGCGCGAAGTACGCCGGCGACGCCGACCCGTACAAGAAGCCGGGCGACGAGGACGACGAGGACGCAGCCGCGGAATGAGCACCAACGCAGGTCAGACTCCCCCGGCTAGCGCCGGGAGGGGCCCCCGGGACGGGCTTGTCATCGTCGACAAGCCGTCCGGCTTCACTTCGCACGACGTGGTCGCCAAGATGCGCGGGATCGCCAAGACCCGGCGCGTCGGCCACGCCGGCACCCTCGACCCGATGGCGACGGGCGTCCTCGTCCTCGGCGTCGAGAAGGCCACCAAGCTCCTCGGCCACCTCGCGCTGACCGAGAAGGAGTACCTCGGCACCATCCGGCTCGGGCAGAACACCCTCACGGACGACGCCGAGGGCGAGATCACCTCGTCCGCCGACGCCTCCGGGGTGACCCGCGAGGCCGTGGACGCCGGCATCGCCAAGCTGACCGGCGACATCATGCAGGTCCCGTCCAAGGTCAGCGCCATCAAGATCAAGGGCGTGCGCTCCTACAAGCGCGCCCGTGACGGCGAGGACTTCGAGATCCCGGCCCGGCCGGTCACCATCTCGTCGTTCCAGGTGTACGACATGCGCGAGGGCGAGGCCGAGGACGGCACCAAGGTCGTCGACCTCGTCGTCTCCGTCGTCTGCTCCAGCGGTACGTACATCCGCGCCCTCGCCCGCGACCTGGGCGCCGACCTGGGTGTGGGCGGCCACCTCACGGCGCTGCGGCGCACGCGGGTGGGCCCGTACAAGCTCGACCGGGCGCGCACGCTGGACCAGCTCCAGGAGGAGCTGACCGTCATGCCGATCGGCGAGGCGGCCGCCGCCGCGTTCGCGCGCTGGGACCTGGACGCCCGGCGGGCCTCGCTGCTCGCCAACGGCGTGCGGATCGAGATGCCGGACGCCTACCAGGACGGGCGGACCGTCGCCGTCTACGGGCCGGAGGGCAAGCTGCTCGGGCTCGTGGAGAGCAAGGGCGGCAAGGCCAAGTCCCTGGCGGTCTTCGTCTGACGTTCGTCCGGCCGTCCGGCCGCGTCCGTCCGCCCGGCCGCTCGCCCTAACGGCGTGGGGTCGTGGGCCTGACGTGGAGCGGTGAGCGCGCACGGACCGTGCTCACCGCTCCACGACCCCCCTCGGATAACTGTCTATCCACACGCGGCCCCGGATTCACCCCTTCGAGCAGGCGCTCGGAGTGAAGGCGGGGAGCGTAGGGGGGCGCTTTCGCCGGGCGTCCTTCCGGCGCTGATCTTCACTTGCCTACCGTCGTGCACACGGGTCCCGCGGCGGGAGAGTGGTGCGGCGATGAGGGACGAGGTCACAGGCGGTACGAGGGGTGCCCGCTCCGGCCCCTTCGCGGGCGCCGCGGAACTCGTGACGGTCCGGGACGCGGCCGGACGGCCGCGCGGCACCGGCTTCGTCGCCGACGACCGCGGCACCGTGATCACCAGCCACGAGGCCGTCGACGGCCTCGAACGGGTGGTGCTGCGCGCGTCCGGCGCCGGGGAGCGGACCTGGCTGGCCGGGGCCGATGACGTGACCGCCCTGCCGGAGCTCGGGCTGGCCCTCGTGCGCAGCGACGGACTGGGCGTGCGGCCGCTGCCCGTGGCGATGCGCGAGGCGATCACTCCGGGGACGTACGTACGCCTGCCCGCGCGGGGCTGGCGCCAGGCGCGGGTGCTCGGGGCCGGTGCGGAGGTCACCTACACCTCGGCGGACGGTTCCCGACGGCTGCCCGCCACCGTCGAGCTGGCCATCGGGACGGCCGGCCGGGACGCCCTGCGGCTGGGCGGCGAGGTCCGCGGGGGACCGGTCCTCGACGCGGCGACCGGAGCGGTGCTCGCGGTACTGGGCACCGCTCTCCGGGCGGAGCACCGCTCCGGGAGCTTCGCCGTCCCCCTGCGCGCGGCCGCCGCGGCCGCCCCCGGGAGCCCCCTCGCGACGCTGCTGGAGCGCAACTACGCCACCGTGCCTGGCTACGGCGACGACCTCAACCTGGCCGGCGCCCTGGAGCTGACCGCCACCACCCTCGGCACGGCGTTCCCCCCGTCCGGCGCCGCCGAACCCGCGCCGGAGCACGTGCCGCGCCCCCGGATCGCCGCCGCACTGGCCGCCTTCACCGCCGGGGAGGCCCCCGTACTCGGCCTCGTCGGAATGCCCGGAACCGGCCGCACCACCGCCCTCGCCGCCCTGGCCGCCGACCGGGCCCGCGGACCCCGTCCCGCGCCGACGCTCTGGCTGCGCGGAGCCGACCTGCGCGACGGCGACGGCTCGCTGGCCGACGCCGCCGCCCGGGCGCTGGCGGCGGCCGGCCGCATCGTCTCCGCCGCGGGCGCCGCACCGGCCCGGCCGGCGCCCCCGCCGCCCGGGCCGGCCGCGCCCGCGCCCGGGCCGCCCGGGGGCGTCCGGCCGGGCGGCGCCGGGGGAGCCCCGGCAGGGCCCTCCGGGGGCGCGCCCTCCGGCTTCGCCTTCCCCGGGACCCCGGCCGGCTTCGCCCCGCCGGCGGACCCGTCCCCCGGGGGCACCGCCGAGCGCGTGGCCCGGCTCGCGGCCGCCGCCGGACGGGCGCTGCTGGTGGTGCTGGACGCCCCCGAGGAGATGCCGCCCGGCCTCGCCCACCGCCTGGAGCCGTGGACCGCGGCCACCGCCGACTGGCTGCGCCGCACCGGGGCCCGTCTGGTGGTCGCGGCCCGGCCCGAGTACTGGGAGCGGGCCGGCGGCCTCTACCCGCCGGAGCTGCTGCACACCCCGGCCCGTCCCGCCCGGCGGCTGCCGCCCGCGCTGCCCGTCGGCGACCTGACCCCCGAGGAGGCGCGCACGGCCCGCGCCCGGCTGGGGATCCCGGACGACGCGGTGAGCGAGGCCGACGCCGGGCACCCGCTGACCCTGCGCCTGCTCGCGGGGATCCGCGCCGCCGAGGTCACGACGGGCCGCCCGGGCCGTGACGAGGTCTTCGCGGCGCACCTGGACCTGGTCGCCCTGCGCGTCGCCGTCCGGATCGCGGCGGCGGCCGCCGCGGGGCGCGGAGCCGGGGTGCACGGCCCCGGGGTGCGGCGGCTGGCCGCCCGGGTGGCGGGGCGGGTGCACGAGGCCGCCCGCCGGTGCCTCGGCCCCGGGCAGGGCCAGCTGGACCGGGCCGTCTTCGAGGAACTGTTCCCCTGGCGCACCGGCTGGGCCTCCGCCGTCCTCGCCGAGGGCCTGCTGGTCCCGGCGGGCCCCGGCTACCGCTTCGCCCACGAGGAGCTGTCCGACTGGCTCCAGTCCGCGCACCTCGACGTCCCGAGCGCCCTGGACCACCTCGTGCACCGCGGTCCGGCCGCGGCGGGGCCGCCCGTGCCCCGGCACCGCATCGGACCCGTGCTGGAAGCCCTGCGCAGGCTCCCGCCCGCCGAGGCGCGCGCCCCGCTGGACGCCCTGGTGGGCGCCCTGAACACCTTCGCCGAACGACGCGCCGCCGGATCCCCGGACCCCGTCCACCCCGACCGGCCGTGGTGGGCCTCCCGGCTGCTGCGCGGCACCCTGCTCGGCGCTCCCGACGCCACCGCCCACCTGCCCGTCCTGCACGCCCTCGCCGAACACGTGGCGCGGGCCGGCTCCGGCGAGTTCGGCGGCTGGTTCTGGAACGGGCTGCGGCTCCCCGAGTCCGACCGCCTCGACCTGCTGCGCCGCCTGCTGCCCTCCGACCACCGCTACCTCGAGGCCGCCGCCCGCCGCCTCACCCGAGCCCCGCGGACCGTCCAGCCGCTGGTCTGCGCCTGGTTCACCGACGAGCGCCGGCTGCGCGGCCGGCCCGGGGCCACCGTCGCCACCGCGGCACAGGCCCTGCTGCACACCCACCGCCGCCTCGCGGTGGACGACCTCACCGAGGCCCTGGTCGCCGCCGCGCACCCGCGGGCCGACGAACTCCTCGCCGTCCTCGCGGAGGACGAGCCGTCCGCCCTGTGCCGGGCCGTCGCCCGCTGGGCGCGGGACGAGCGGCCCGAACGGCGGGTGGCCGCCGCCGCGTACGGAGCCGCCACCGCCCCGCACGTGCGCACCCCCGCCGACCGGGAGCTGCTGCGCCGCGCGGCCGAGGCGCTCCTCGACCGCCCCGGCGACACCGGCCTGCGCGGCAGCGCCCTCGCGATCCTGCTCCGCGACCCCCAGGCGCGGGCCCGCCGCCTGCCCGAGGCCCTCGACTGCTTCCGCGACCCCGCGGGCGGTACCCGGCTGCCGGCCTCGGCGCTGGTCGCGGCACTGCCCGTACTGCCCGACCAGGACGCCGTGTTCGCCGCGCTGCGGGACCGGGCCGACGGGGAGGTGATCCGCGCCCTCGCCGGGCTCACCACCCCGGGCCTGGCCCGCCGCGCGGGGGACCTCGTACGGGACCACCTCGTCCGCCGCCCCGGGGACGCCCCGCACGCCGCCGCCTTCGTGGACCGGCGCCTGGACCAGGGCCCGGCGGCCGGCCCGGTGCTGCGGCCCCTGGTCCTCGGCCTGCTGCGGGGCGGCCCGCAGCAGGTGCGGGCCGCGCTGGCCGGGGTGCTGGCCGCGCCCGGGGCGCAGGTCTCGTACCCGCTGCGGGCCGAGCTGGCCGACGTACTGCTGCGCGAGGAGACCGACCCGCACGTGCTCGGAGCCTTCCTGGCGGGGCTCGCCGCCGGGAGCCACCGGCGCCCGGAGGTCCGTACCCGCGAGCTGCTGCGGCGCACCGGCCGGCAGCTGTTGCGGGCACCGGGCGGGCCGGCCGTCTTCGAGCACCGCACGGTGGAGCTGGCCCGGGCCGATCCGGTGTTCGGGGCGCTGGTGTCCCGCTGGCTCACCGAGGCCGCGACGGAGGCGGCGGCGCTGCTCGGGCCGGGCGCCCGGCGTACCGTGGAGACTCTTCGTAGGGCCGCGCCGGACATTACGTGAGGCGGGGAGGGATTCCGGCCAGAGCCGATGCGGGGCACCGGCCGACGGCATGGCAGTCTTAGACCTGCAATCGGCAATCGGTACAGGGACTACACGGGTTCGGGCGAGGAGCGGTCACAGTGCAGCGCTGGCGTGGCTTGGAGGACATCCCCCAGGACTGGGGACGCAGCGTCGTCACCATCGGCTCCTACGACGGCGTGCACCGGGGACACCAGCTGATCATCGGACGCGCCGTGGCGAAAGCCCACGAGCTGGGCCTCCCGGCGGTCGTCGTCACCTTCAGCCCGCACCCGAGCGAGGTCGTGCGCCCCGGCAGCCACCCGCCGATCCTGGCCCCGTACGACCGGCGGGCCGAACTGATGGCCGGTCTCGGTGTCGACGCGCTGCTCATCCTGCCGTTCACGGCGGAGTTCTCGCAGCTGTCCCCGGCCGACTTCATCGTGAAGGTGCTGGTCGACAAGCTGCACGCGCGCGCCGTGATCGAGGGCCCGAACTTCCGCTTCGGCCACCGGGCCGCCGGGAACGTCGACTTCCTGAGTGAGCTGGGCTCCACCTACGACTACGAGGTGGAGGTCGTGGACCTGGTCGAGCGCGGCGAGGCGGGCGGCGGCGTGCCGTTCTCCTCCACCCTGGCCCGCAGGCTCGTCGCCGAGGGGGACATGGAGGGCGCCGCCGAGATCCTGGGCCGCCCGCACCGGGTCGAGGGCATCGTCGTCCGCGGCGCGCAGCGCGGGCGCGAGCTCGGCTACCCGACGGCCAACGTGGAGACGCAGCCGCACACCGCGATCCCGGCCGACGGGGTGTACGCGGGCTGGCTGACGGCCGACGGCGAGCGGATGCCCGCGGCGATCTCGGTCGGTACGAACGTGCAGTTCGACGCCACCGAGCGGACCGTGGAGGCGTACGCGATCGACCGTGTCGGACTGGACCTGTACGGCAAGCACGTGTCCGTCGACTTCCTGTCCTACGTGCGGGGGATGGCGAAGTTCGAGTCGCTCGACGGGCTGCTGGAGGCCATCGCGGACGACGTGAAGCGGGCGCGGGTCCTGACGGACGCCTTCGACGCCGCGCGGCGCTGAACGGCGCTCCTGACACACGGCGAAGGGCCCCTTCCGTCCCAGGACGGCAGGGGCCCTTCCGCGTATCCGGATCCGCTAGCCGAGGCGCGGGTCGCGCGGGGGCTGACCGGGGTACTGCGGCGGCTGGGCGGCCGGCGGCTGCTGCTGCCAGGGCTGGCCGGGCTGCGGGTAGGGCTGCTGACCGTACGGCTGCTGGGCCTGCGGCTGCTGACCGTACGGCTGCTGGTACGGGCCGCCCTGCGGCTGCTGCTGGGGGTGCGGCGCCGGCGGCTGGCCCTGGGGCGCGCCCCAGTGGGCCTGCGCGGCCTGCTGCTGGGCGCGTGCGAAGTCCTCCGCGACCAGGGCGGAGAGGTTGAAGTACGCCTCCCGGGTCTTGGGCCGCATCAGGTCGAGGTCCACCTCGGCGCCGGCCGCGAGGTGCTCGTCGAACGGCACCACGACGACGCCGCGGCAGCGGGTCTCGAAGTGCTGCACGATGTCCTCGACCTTGATCATCTTCGCGGTCTCGCGGACGCCGGAGATGACGGTGAGCGACCGCGAGACGAGGTCGGCGTACCCGTGTGCGGAGAGCCAGTCGAGCGTGGTGCTCGCGCTGCTCGCGCCGTCGACGGACGGCGTGGAGATGATGATCAGCTGATCGGCGAGGTCCAGGACGCCGCGCATGGCGGAGTAGAGCAGTCCGGTGCCGGAGTCGGTCAGGATGATCGGGTACTGGCGGCCCAGGGTGTCTATGACGCGGCGGTAGTCCTCGTCGTTGAAGGTCGTCGAGACCGCCGGGTCCACGTCGTTGGCGATGATCTCCAGGCCCGAGGGGGCCTGCGAGGTGAACCGCCGGATGTCCATGTACGAGTTGAGGTACGGGATCGCCTGGACCAGGTCGCGGATCGTCGCGCCGGTCTCGCGGCGGACGCGGCGGCCGAGGGTGCCGGCGTCCGGGTTCGCGTCGATGGCCAGGATCTTGTCCTGGCGCTCGGTCGCGAGGGTGGCGCCGAGGGCGGTGGTGGTCGTGGTCTTGCCGACGCCGCCCTTGAGGCTGATGACGGCGATGCGGTAGCAGGACATCACCGGGGTCCGGATGAGTTCCAGCTTGCGCTGGCGGTCGGCCTCGGCCGCCTTGCCGCCGAAGCGGAACCCGGAGCGGGTGGGCTTCGGCCTCTGCTTGGCCCGCAGCAGGCGGTCGGAGGACAGCTCCACGGCGGCGGTGTAGCCGAGCGGAGCGCCGGGGCCCTGGCCGGGGTGGGGCTGCTGCTGGTACGGACCCTGCTGCCACTGCGGCTGCGGCGGCTGGGGCTGCTGCGGTTGCTGGTGCTGCTGGGGGAAGCCGTACTCCTGCGGGGGCTGCGCGGCGTGCTGCTGCTGCGGCGGGAGGGGCGGGAAGCCGTAGCCCTGCGGTGCGTGCGGTGCCTGCGGCTGCGGCTGCGGCTGGGCGTCGGGGGCGACGGGCGGGAAACCGTAGCCCTGGGGTGCCTCGGACTGCGCCTCGGGCTGCGCCTGCTGCTGCGGCTGCTGTTCCGGGGCGGAGGGCGGGAAGCCGTAGCCCCGGGGCGCGTCCGAGGAGGCGAACGCGGGCGGCAGCGGCGGGAGTTCGGCACCGGGTCCCCCGAACGGGGTATCCGCGGGCCCGGGGACCGGAGTTCCCCCGGTCGGGGTGGGCGTCCGCGCGGGCGCGGGCGCCGCTTCCCCGGCGGCCGCCGCGAACCCCGGGGGTACGGCGTCCACCGGGGCGGGCGCGGCGGCGGGGGCCGCCTCCGCGCGGGACGCCGTCCCGTCCGGCCCGTCGGGTCCGTCGGCCCCGTCCGGCCCGGACGCGGCGACGGGTGCGGCCGGCGCCGCCGGGGCTTCGGACGGCGCGGGCGCCGCGGTGTCGCCGGCCGGGGGCTCGGCCCCGGCGAACGGAGCCGGCACGGCGACGGGGGCCACGGTGGGCACCGTGAAGGGGGCCGGGGGCTCCGCCTGCGCGGGTGCGGCGGCAAAGCCCGCCGGGGTGTCCGCGGGCAGCGCGGGCAGCGGCGCCGGTCCCCGGGACGCCTCGGCGGTGCCCGCGTCCTGCCGGGCGGCGGAGGGCTCCGCGGGTCCCGCTTCGCCCGAGGCGGCGAGGGCCGCCGGGTCCGGCGCGCCGGCCGGCCCGGCCGGCCCGGCCGGGGGCGCCGCCGGGGTCCCGGCCGGGGTGGGGAACGGTGCCGGAGCCGCGTCGGGGCGTCCCGCCTCGGGTGCCCCGGCCCCCTGCGCGGGGAACGCCGGTCCCCGGCCCGGCGCCTCCTGCGCGGGGAACGCGGGCGCCCCCGACGCGGCCCCGCCCTGCGCCGGGAAGGCGGCCAACGGGTCGGGCGACGCCGCCGGCGCGGACGCCGCGTGGGAACCGGACGGCACCGCGGGCGCGTCGGCGCCGGCCGGGCGCTGCGACACCGGCGCGATCCGCATCGTCGGCGCCGAGACCACGTCGGCCGGGCGGTGGGGTTCGAAGCCGCTGCCCTCGGGCGGCCCGGGCAGCCCCGCCACCGGCGCGGCCGGCGCGGGAGCGCCCTGGGTGTACCAGGCCGGCGGGGTGTAGTCGATGGTGAACTCGCCCGTCACTTCGGGCTCCGCGTCGGACTGATCGTCCGTCGGGACGTCCCACGTCCCGCCGCGCCTCTCGTTCCGATCGCCGCTCACTGGTCCTCCTGGTCTGTCGAACACCGGTCGGCGCCCACCTCGACGCCGCGCCCGCGCCCAGCCTAATCGCGCCCGGCGCCCGAAAGCCCCCGAGGCCGGGCCCCCGTACTCCTGCCTACAGGCCGCCCGGGCCCGGGGCAACCGTCATCCCGTACCGCGTCAGTCGATCCGCCGCGCCGCGCCGAGCAGTCCGGTCTCCGCTTCCGTGCCCCGCGTCATCACGAACCTCCGGTCCCGCGGCGTGCACCACAGCGTCACCCCGTCCCCCAGGGTCGGCAGCGACTCCACCACCGCCTCCGGCAGCCGCATCAGCGCCCCGATCCGCGCCGCCTCGTCCGGCGACACCCGCTGCACCCCGGCCAGTGACGCGTTCCGCAGCAGCCGGGGCGCGGCCGGGCTCAGGTACGGCAGCAGGGTCAGCACCGACTGCCAGGGTCCCGCCGCCACCCGTCCCCTCGGCGGCCGCATCCCGCAGTCCCGGACCACCAGCACCGGGCTCCCCGCCGAGGCGCCCTGCGGCGGGACCCGGCCCACGTCGTGCAGGGTCACGCACGGCTGGCCGCCGCCGGCCGCCCGGGCCAGCGCGGACCACACCGGCGCGCGCCCCGTCTCCACCGCGACCCGGGCCCCGGTCGCGGCCGTGCGCAGGGCCAGTACCTGGGCGGTCCACAGCCCGCCGATCAGCGTGATCTCGTACGGCGTGGGCCGGTTCACGCCGAGCACCGCAGGCCTTCCCCCGGCGTCCACGCCGATGACGACCCCGTCGTCCCCGACGGGCAGCGCCAGCGCGTCCAGGTCCGCCGCGGGGAGCACGTGCCGGTCCCGGCGGGGGCCGACCAGCCCGAAACCGCCCCGCACCCCGCCGCTCATCGCGCTCCTCCCAGCGGCAGCGAGGCCAGCAGCCCCGGCACCTGTTCCCGGTCGAGCCGTACCAGTCCGGTCCGTACGCCCCGCGCGGTCCGCTCCAGTTCCCGCCGGGCCGCGACCAGTTCCCCGTCGCTGCGTCCGGTGACCCGCACGTGCCCGGTCAGCGTCACGCCCCGCCGCCCGGCCGGGGCCATCGTCAGGCTGAAGTTGGTCGCCAGCGCCGGCAGCGAGGTGAGCAGCGCCACGAACTGGGGGAGCCCGGGCCCGTCCCCGCCCAGCTGCGGCCAGCGGCCGATCCAGTAGGTGGTGTGGCGCCGGTCGTCGCAGCGCCAGGTCCGCGGGGTCTCCTCCGTGCGCCGGCCGCCACCCGCCGAACGCCCCGCCCGGGTGATCGCCATCGGGTTCGCGCACGAGGAGGTCGCCAGCGCGCCCGTCAGCTCCTGCTCCGTCAGTACGGTGGCCCGGAATCCGGCCCCGGTGAGCCGGCTCGCCAGCTGGTCGGCCGCCCGCACCACACAGCGCCGCGCGCCCGTGAGGCCGCCGCCGCGCGCGGCGACGGCCTCCGGGCACAGCTCGGGGTCGAGCTTGAGCGCGATCCACGTCAGCCGCACCGCCGGGCTGCCCGTACTCGCCTGAAGGGGGGCGTAGTTGAGCGCCGCCAGTGAACGGGGAGGCAGGTGCGGGGCCGGGGCGGGCTGGGTGTGCTGGACCAGCTGCGCCGACTCCAGCCGGATGCCGTCCACCTCGAGGACGTCCCGGACCAGGGACAGCGGCAGCGGCCGCTCCGTGCGGTCGGGCCGCAGCGCGGTGGCGTCCGTGTCCACCTGGACCACGGCCGTCAGGAAGGTCCCGTCGCCGACCAGCCCGACCGGGCGCCGGTCGCGGTCCCCGAAGGCCGTGGTCCGCAGTGCCGGATCGGCCTCGACGAGCGGCGCCAGCCCCGGTTCGGTGCCCGAGGGCAGGATGAAGGAGGCGGCCCTGCGCCGTCTGGCGCGCAGCGCGAGGGCGCCGCCGATCCATTCGGGCAGGGAGCGCCGGCGGCGGCGTACGAGGGCGAGCGGGACCAGGACCACCGCCAGGGCGCCGGCGGGCGCCAGCAGCAGCGGTCCGGCCGCCCGGGCCACGAGCAGCGCGGCGACCGCCAGCTGGAGGAGGACGACCTGTTGCAGTCGGAACGGACCCCAGCGGCCCGGGCCCGACCGCGGCCGCGGCGTGACCCCGCCGGGTGCGGGAGCGGCCGCGGCCGCCCGTGGCGCCGTCGCGGTGGACCTCACTCGCGCACCTCCCCGACCCGGGGGCGGCGCGCGGGAGTTCCCGCCGGCGCGGGTGCGGACGCCCCCGGCCCCGGAATTCCCGCATCCACCCCAACATCCCTGCATGCTCCGGCCCGTAGGGCCTGCCGGCCCACCCCGGAACCGCTGACCCTCCGTCAAGAGGCATAGTAGGTCCCCGGACCGGACACCACGGCCGGGGAGCGGCCCCGCCGGCCGGGCCGTGCGGGGGAGGAGCAGGCGGTCATGACGTCACGGCGTGATGAGCTCAACGCGTACACCTTTGCGAAGCGGCGCACCGTGGCCGCGTTCCTCCAGCCCTCCGCCACCGGTACCGAGGAGGGCGCCCCCCGGCCGCTCCGCGCGGTCCTGCCCGGAGTGGTGACCGGTGCGCTGCTGGTCGCGGGCTTCGGCGCCTGGGGCATGTTCAGACCGCAGGCCCCCAAGGGGTGGAACGAGCCCGGGGCCGCGGTCGTCGTCGGCAAGCAGTCGACGACCCGGTACGTGGTGTTGACCACGAGGGTGAACGGCAAGGACCAGGCCCGGCTGCACCCCGTGCTGAACCTCGCCTCGGCGCGCCTGCTGCTCGACCCGCGCAGGTCCAGGGTCGTCCACGTCGACGACAAGGTGCTGGACGCGGGCAGGCCCCCGCGGGGCCCCGTCATCGGGATCCCCTACGCCCCCGACCGGCTCCCCGCCGCGGCGGACGCGGCCGCGCCCAAGCGCTGGGCCGTGTGCCAGCGGCCCGGCGGCAACGGCCGCGGTGTGCAGACCGCGGCCTTCGTGCTCGCCGAGCGGGAGGCGGGCCTGACGGACGGAGCGAACCGCACCACCGACACCCAGGTGCTGTACGTCCAGAGCACCGGCGGGGCCAAGGAGCGCTACCTCGTCGACTCGGGCGGCCGGAAGTACAAGTTCCCCGAGGGGCGGCCGGACTCCGCGACCCTCACGACGGCCCTGGTCGGCACCGGCGCCACCCCGCAGCCGGTGACCGAGGAGTGGCTGGCCACCCTCGACCCCGGTGACGACCTGGCCTTCCCGCAGCTCCCCGGCACCCCCGGAGCGGCCTCCGCCGCCCCGGGGCCGGGCAACCGCGCCGGCCGGGTCGGCACGGTGCTGACCGCGCAGACCGGCTCCGGCACCCAGTACTACGTGGTGCTGCCCGACCGCGTCGCCCCCGTCTCGGAGTTCGTGGCCTGGCTGCTGATCTCCTCGCCGGCGGCCGGCGGCCTCGGCATGCACGGCAAGGCCCGCGAGACCGGCCTGGAGTCCCTGGACCCGGACGCGCCCCCCTTCAAGAACGACGCCAAGTGGCCCCACCGCCGCGGCACCCAGGTCAACCGGGTCGCGGACACCCCGGGCGCCGCCCGGGGCGGCGCCCGGCGCGACACCGTGTGCAACGTCCTGCGCTCCGTCGACGGCCAGGGCGACCGGACGCTGAGCACCTGGGCCGGCACCGGCTTCCCCGTCGACATCACCGCCAGCGGCACCAGCGCCTACGTCACCCCCGGCACGGGTCTGCTCTACACCCAGACCCAGGGCCGCCGGGCCACCCCCGGCGGCGCCCTCTTCCTGGTCACCGACACCGGCCTGCGGTACGCCGTCCAGGCGAACGGGGACAGTGACGCCGGGCGGTCGGCGATCGGGGCGCCGGCCGCGGGGGCGCGGGGCGGCACCGGCGACGGCCGGCCCGAGCCCAGCCAGGCCCAGGTGCGGCTCGGCTACGGCGGGATCGTGCCCGCCACGGTGCCGATCGCCTGGTCGGAGTTCCTCTCCAAGGGGCCGCGCCTGGACACCAACGCCGCCCGCCAGCCGCAGGGCTCGTGAAGTGAAGGAGCCCGCCGTGTCACGGCCCTCCCGCGCCGCCGTGGCGGCCGCCGCCCTCGTCCTGGCCGCCCTCGGCGGCGCGGCGGCCGCGCCGGGGTCCCCGTACGCCCTCGCCCTGGACGGTGCGGGCGAGTGCACCTTCCCGATGAGGAAGCAGATCGCCGGCCGGCCCTGGGCCCTCCAGCGGGTCATGCTGGACGCGCTGTGGGCGCGTACCAGGGGCGAGGGGGTACGGGTCGCGGTCATCGACACCGGTGTGGACCGCGCCAACCCGCAGCTGTCCGGTGCCCTCGACACCGGCGCGGGCCGCGACTTCGTCGATGCCTCGGGCGGCGACGGGACGAACGACACCGTCGGGCACGGGACCAAGGTCGCCGGTCTGATCGCGGCCCGCCCCCAGCAGGGCACCGGTTTCGTCGGCCTCGCCCCCGAGGCCACCGTCATCCCCATCCGGCAGAACGACGGCCAGGGCAACGGCGACGCGGCCACCCTGGCCCGGGCCGTCGACCACGCCGTCGCCGAGGGCGCCCACGTCATCAACATCTCCCAGGACACCGACGCCCCGCTGACCGCCGACTCCGAACTGGGCGGGGCCGTCCGGCGTGCCCTGGCCAAGGCCGTGGTCATCGCCTCCGCGGGCAACGACGGCCTGAACGGACAGAAGCGCAGGACCTACCCCGCGGCCTTCCCCGGGGTCCTGGCCGTGGCCTCCTCCGACCGCAGCAACGAGCGGGCCCCGTTCTCCCAGCCCGGCGACTTCATCGGGGTCGCCGCCCCCGGCGTCGACATGGTCTCCACCGTCCCCGGCTTCGGCCAGTGCGTCGACCACGGCACCAGCTTCTCCGCCCCCTACGTCGCCGGCGTCGCCGCCCTGCTGCGCGCCGAGCACCCGCAGTGGACTCCGCAGGAGGTGGTCTGGCAGATCCAGAACACCGCCGAACGTTCCGTCAACGGCCGTGACGACTACGTCGGCTGGGGAGTGGTGGACCCCGTGCGGGCCGTCACCCAGGACCGGGGGACCCCCGGGCCCCCCGCCCCGGACCCCGGCCCGCCCCCGGCGCCCGCACCGCGCGCGGCGGCCCTCGCGACGTCGGAGACACCGCAGGAGCGCGAGGAGCGGATCGGCACGTACGCGCTGGCGGCCGCGGGAGTGCTCATCGCCGCCATCGCGGGGACCGCGACCGTCGTGCGCGACACCCGCCGCGGCCGCCGGAACCGTTTGCAGTGAACGCGCACGGAGCGGGCCGCGGCGGCGCGCCGGTGGTGTTGGGCACGGCAACCGAACTGGCTAGAGTGACGCCCGGCTTCACGAACGTGATCGGGGATCCGTGTGAAGCGGAGGGGACAAGTCCGGTGTCATCGGCGTGAACGGCCGCCCCCGGCATCCGCTCCGCCGCGCAATCCGCCGGTGCTGCCGGGGAATTGAGAGTGAGGAGCTTCGGATGACGAACAATTTCGGACTCGCGGACGATCCGGTCGTCAAGGCGGCCGACAAGATCTCCGAGACGGCCGGCGCCGTGACCAGGCAGGCCCGTGAACTGGCCGACATCCTCGCCACCGCGCACGCGGGCTGGACCGGTGTCGGCGCGGCCGGCTTCCAGAAGGCCCAGTCGGACCTCAACCTCGACCACGACGAGATCCGCCGCCTGCTCACCGTCCTGCACGACGCCGTCGCGCGGACGAAGAACCTGACCAACGCGCAGGACGAGGACGTCCGCGCGGCGTTCCACACCGTCCACGCCGGCGCCGGGACCGGCGGCCGCTCGGGCCTCGACGGCCTCTGACGCCCGTCCGCCCCCGCACACCCCCAGCCCGAAGGAGCAAGGACATGGCAGGCAACCACGACGGCCACACCCGGGTACGGTACGAGAGCGTCCAGCAGATGGCGGACCGCATCCGCGTCGTCTCCAGGAACATCCTCAAGGACCTGGAGGAGATGGAGTCGGCCGTGAAGGTCGTCACCGACACCTGGGAGGGCGAGGCGCACGTCGCGTACCTCGACCTCCAGAGGAAGTACCACGCCCGCGCCGACCACATGCAGAAGCAGCTGGAGTCGGTCGCCCAGCTCATCGAGCGGGGCAAGGGCGACTACCGCAGCACCGACGTGAAGGCCTCGCGCCTGTTCACCGAGGCCTTCTGAGTCCCGCCCGGCACGCCGAGGGGGCGCGCCCGCACGGGGCGCGCCCCCTTCGCCGTACCCGGCCCGGGGGCCCCGCGGGCCCCGGGCGTCTCAGGTGAGGTCGAACTCCCCGTCCCGGGCCCCGAGCACGAAGGCCTCCCACTCGGCCGCCGTGTAGCGCAGCACGGTCTCACGGTCCAGCGAGGACCGCATCGCCACCGCGCCCTCGGGCAGCTTGGCGATCTCCACCCGCTCCTCGTCCGGGCTGGTCCCGGGCGGCCCCTGCCACTCGACGTCGCTGATGTCGAGCGCGTACAGCTCGTCCTTCTCCTGCTGGGTGCCCATGTGCGGCCCTTCCCGTCGGTCGTGCGGTGCTGCTCGGTCTTCGCTGCCGATTATCGGCGCAACCCGGCCCCGTGGGGAGCCGTTTCCGCCCGATCACCGGGAGCCCCGAGGCCCCCCGGGTCCTACAGCCCGGGCATCCGGCCCAGCTGGACCAGCGAGGTACCGCGCCGGCGCGACACGTAGGAGCCGCGGCCCGGCGGCATCGGGCGGGCACGGGCACTGCCGAGCAGCTCTCCCTCCGAGGGGTCGCCCGACAGGACCACGCCCTGCGCCCCCAGCTCCTTGATCCGCTGCATGAAGGGCTCGTACATCGCCCGCGAGGCCCCCGCCGAACCGCGGGCGATCACGAACCGGATCCCGGTGTCCCGGGCGAACGGCAGGAACTCCACCAGCTGCGCCAGCGGGTTGCCCTGGCTGGTGGCGACCAGGTCGTAGTCGTCGATCACGATGTACACGTCCGGACCCGTCCACCAGCTGCGGTCCCGCAGCTGCCGCGGGGTGACGTCCGGCGGCGGCTGCCTGCGCGAGAACAGCCCGGCCAGCGCCTCCATGTGCGTCCGCAGGGAGTCCGCCATCGGCGCGTACTCGAGCAGGTGCTCCTCCGGCAGCGCCCCCAGCAGCCCGCGCCGGTAGTCACCGACGACCAGTTTGGCCTGGTCCGGACGGTAGCGCAGGGCGATCTGCCGCGCGACGAGCCGCAGCAGGTTCGTCTTGCCCGACTCGCCCTCGCCGAACACCAGGAAGAAGGGGTCGCTCTCGAAGTCGACGAACACCGGCTCCAGGGCGATCTCGTCGATGCCGATCGCGATCCCGCGGTCGGGGAACTCCCCGCCCCCGGGCAGCCGGTCCGCGTGCAGCAGCCGCGGCAGCAGCCGGACCGCGGGCGCGGAGGGACCCGCCCAGCCCGCGCGCACCGCCGCCACGAACTCCTCCGTGCCCCGCGCGAGGGTCTCCGCGTCGTGCGAGCCGTCGATCCGCGGCAGCGCCCCCAGGAAGTGCAGCTTCTCCGGCACCTGGCCGCGCCCCGGCATCCCCGCGGGCACGTTGGCCGCCACCCGCCGGTCGAACTCGGAATCCATCACGTCGCCGAGCCGCAGCTCGAGCCGGCCCGGCATCTGGTCCTTGAGCGCCGCCCGCACCTCCATGTACCGGGCCGCCGTGACCACCACGTGGATGCCGTAGCCCAGCCCGCGGGCCGCGATGTCCGTGACCACCGCCTCCAGGCCCTCGTACTCGCCGCGGAAGCCGCCCCAGCCGTCGACGATCAGGAACACGTCGCCCCACGCCTCGCCCGGCAGCTCCCCCGCCGCGCGCCGGCTCCGGTAGGTGCCCATGGAGTCGATGCCGTTCGCGCGGAAGAACTCCTCGCGCCGGGCCAGGACCCCCGCCACCTCCGCGACCGTGCGCCGCACCCGCTCGGGATCCAGCCGGGAGGCGATCCCGCCCACGTGCGGCAGCCCGGCCACCTGGGACATCGCTCCGCCGCCGAAGTCCAGCCCGTAGAACTGCACCTCGCGCGGGGTGTGCGTCAGCGCGAACGAGCAGATCAGCGTCCGCATCAGCGTCGACTTGCCCGACTGCGGACCGCCCACCACCATCAGGTGGCCCGCGGCGCCCGAGAAGTCCCGGTAGAGCACCTCGCGCCGCTGCTCGAAGGGCTTGTCGATCAGCCCGAGCGGCACCACCAGCCCGCCCGGCCGCGTGTACCCCCGCGCGTGCAGCCCGCGTTCCGCCGAGGGCGCCAGGGCCGGCAGCAGCTGCTCCAGGGACGGCGCCCGGTCCAGCGGCGGCAGCCACACCTGGTGCGCCGGTACGCCCCGGCCCTCCAGCCGGCCCACGATCACGTCGAGCACCGTGTCCGCCAGGGCGTCGTCCTCCCGCCCCTCCCGCGCCTCCCGCTCCGCCGGGACCGCCGGGTCCGGGGCCGCGTACACCACCGGCACCGGAGCCGCCGTGAACAGCACGGGACGGCGCTCCCCCGGGAACGGCCCCACCGCCGGGTCCGGCCCGCCCGAGCGGTACGCCCCCGAGACGTAGGCGGCCTTGAAACGGGTCATCTCGTCCGTGCCGGACTTCAGGTAGCCCGATCCCGGCACCGGCGGGAGGTGGTACGCGTCCGGCACCCCGATCGCCGTCCGCGACTCCGCCGCCGAGAAGGTGCGCAGACCGATCCGGTAGGAGAGGTACGTGTCCAGGCCGCGCAGTTTGCCCTCCTCCAGCCGCTGCGAGGCCAGCAGCAGGTGCACCCCCAGCGAGCGACCGATCCGGCCGATCTGGAGGAACATGTCGATGAAGTCGGGCTTCGCGGTCAGCAGCTCGCTGAACTCGTCGATGACCAGCACCAGCGAGGCCAGCGGCTCCAGCGGGGCACCCGCCGCGCGGGCCTTCTCGTAGTCGTGGACGTTCGCGTAGTTGCCCGCCGAACGCAGCAGCTCCTGCCGGCGCTGGAGCTCGCCGCGGACCGAGTCGCCCATCCGGTCGACCAGCGTCAGGTCGTCCGCCAGGTTGGTGATCACGGCCGCGACGTGCGGCATCTGCCCCATGCCCGTGAAGGTGGCACCGCCCTTGAAGTCCGCGAGGACGAAGTTCAGCGTCTCCGACGTGTGCGTGACCGCCAGCCCCAGCACCAGCGTGCGCAGCAGCTCCGACTTGCCCGAACCGGTCGCCCCCACGCACAGCCCGTGCGGGCCCATGCCCTCCTGCGCCGCCTCCTTCAGGTCCAGCATCACCGGCGCGCCGTCCTCGCCCACTCCGATCGGCACCCGGAGCCGCTCCCCTGCCGACCTCGGCCGCCAGGTGCGGGACACGTCGACCGAGGCCGCGTCACCCAGGTCGAGCAGGTCGGTGAAGTCCAGATTGGCCAGCAGCGGCTCGTCGTCGTCCCCGCCGCCCGTACGCAACGGCGCCAGCTGCCGGGCCAGGGCCTCCGCCGCGGGCAGCGACAGGGTGTCCGGCACGCCCTCGTACGCGACCCCGGCGCCCGACTCCAGCCGCAGCCGGCCCGGCCGCACCACGACCGACAGCCCGCCGCGCCCCGGGGCCTCCCCGGCGGAGCGAGGGGATCCGCCCGGCTCACCCGCGGTCACCTCCACCACGGTCACGCCCTGGAGCCCCTCGGGCGCCGCGAACACCGAGTCCGGCGGCACCGCGCCACCGTCGAGGACCACCACCAGGTGCGGCTGGTCCGGCACCGGCGACACCTCCCGGCCGAACCGCGGCCGGCCCTCCAGCCGCGACCCCAGCAGCCCCTCCAGCTCCCCCAGGTCGTCGCCGAACAGCCGCTTCGTCCCGGCACCGTCGAGCTGCCCGGGCACCTGCGCGTGCGGCAGCCACTTCACCCAGTCCCACGACGGCACCGCACCCGGCGCGGCCGCCACCGCCACCACCAGGTCCTCGGGGGAGTGCAGCGTCACCAGTTGCGCCACCATCGCCCGCGCGACGCCGCGCGCCGACTCCGCCTCCCCGGCCACCGTCAGGTGGTGGAACGCCCGGACCGACACCGCCACCGGCATCCCCTCCAGCGAGGAGTGCGCCTTCAGGAAGCGCTGCATCGCGCCGGCCGCCAGCGGCTCCAGCTCGTCCACCGGGGCCGTGTCCGGAGCCACCAGCGCGGTCGCGAGCCGCTGCGCGCCCAGCCCCAGCCGGGCCTGCCCGAAGTCCGCGTCACCGGCCCGCCGCTCCCACAGGCGCGAACCCTCCGCCACCACCGACCACAGCTGCTCGGGCGCCGGATGCAGGTACAGCTGCGCGTCGCGCTGCGCCCGCGCGGTGCGGCGGACCCGGCGGCGCGTCCGCGCGAGGTACTTCAGGTAGTCCCGCCGCACCTCGGCCACGTGCCCCTGCGTACCGCGCCGGTGGCGCACCAGCTGGGCGATGACCATCCCCGCCGTCGACGCCAGCATCAGCACGCCCATGACGCGCAGGAACGGCGCGGCGCCCGGCACGAAGAAGAAGACGACCGAGGAACCCATGCCCAGCATCGGCAGGAGCTGCATCAGCATGCCCTCCTGCTGCCCCCGGGGGAGTTCCGGCGGCGCCTCCAGCCTCAGCTCGTCCGAAGGGACCGCGGGAGGCAGGGACCGCGGCGGGCGTTTGACGACGATCTGGCTCACCGGAGCATCAATCCCTCGAACACGGGCGGGACGCCGCGGACGGCGCCCCCGAGTCCCGGACGTCCGGGGCCACTTCCGCATCCGGCGCCCGACGCGAACGGCGATCCTACTCGCCGTGAGCGGGACGGCCGCCGGGGTAGGGTGACGCCCGCACCGGCGCGTCCGCGACCGGTCGCCGTCGCGGCGGCGCGGCGCCAACAGGAGGGCCACACAGGTGAGTACGGCCGAGGCGACCGGTTTCTGCAGGGTCACCGTCGTGGCCCCCGACAGCCGCGTCGACGTCGCCCTCCCGGAGGACCTCGCCGTCGCCGACGTCTACCCCGAACTGCTGCGCCTCACCGGCCAGACCCAGCCCGTCGGCGCCCCCACCGGCTTCCACCTGGTCCGGCGCTCCGGCACCGTCCTCGACGGCGCCCGCACCCTCGCCGCCCAGCAGGTGCTCGACGGCGAGGTGCTCATCCTGCGCCCCTTCGCCGAGTCCCTGCCGCCGGCCGTCTTCGACGACGTCTCCGACGCCGTCGCCTCCGCCGTCGTCCGCGACCGGCACCGCTGGAGCGACGACATGCTGCGCGGGGCGGGCCTGGCCGGCGCCGCGCTGCTGCTCGTCCTGCTCGGCTTCGTCCTCTGGTACGCCGACCCGGTCCGGCACGACGCGCACGGCCTCCCCGGGATCATCGCCGGCGCCGTCGGCCTCCTGCTCACCGCCGCGGCCGGAGTGCGCGCCCGCGTCTACCGGGACCGCGGCTCCGCCGTCGCCCTCGGCCTCGGCGCCCTGCCCCACCTGCTGATCGCCGGCTCCGGCATCGTCGCCGCCGGCGCCGGCCAGGGACCCGGACGGCTGCAGTTCCTGCTCGGCTGCGCCTGCGTCCTGGTCGCCTCCGCCGCCCTGGTCGCGCTCACCCCGGACGGGGACGCACCCTTCGTCGCCGCCGCCTTCCTCGCCGCCACCGGGACCCTGGCCGCCTTCGGCGCCATCGCCACCGGCGCCTCCGCCACGGCCGCCGCCGCGGTGTGCGCCCCCGCCTGCATCGGGCTCGTCGCCTTCCTGCCGGGCCTCTCCGCCCGCTTCGCCCGGCTGCCCATCGGGTACGAGGCCCCGCGGAGCGCCGCCCCGGGCCACGGGGCCCCGGAGCACTACGACGCCGACCCGTACGCCGACCCGTACGCCGACCGGGGCGCGGCCGGCCAGCAGGCGGCCCCGCTCGACGCGGAGGCCATCGCCGCCCAGGCCCGGCGCGGGCACGAGATGCTGCTCGGCCTCGTCGGGGGGTGCGCGGCCGTCGCCGTCGGAGCCTGCGCCGTCCTCGGCTTCTCCGACGGCACCTGGAGCCGGCTGCTGGCCCTGGCCACCGGCCTGGCGATGCTCCTGCGCGCCCGCCTCTTCCGCTCCACCTCCCAGGTGGTGTGCGCCCTGGCCGCGGGCCTCGCCGCCGTCGGGCTGCTGGTTCTCGGCCTGGCCCTGCACCCGCCGGCCGATCTGGTGTTCGAGCTGACGCGCCACCACGACCGCGGCGGCCTGGACCTGCGTACGGTCTGGCTCTCGGCCGCCGTCGCCGCGGGCGCCGCCCTCCTCGTGGGAATCTCGCTTGTCATCCCCAGCAAGGGTCTGTCACCCTTCTGGGGAAGGCTGCTCGACCTCACCGAGGCCGCCGTCCTGCTCGCCCTGGTGCCGCTGGCCCTGGCCGTGCTCGACATGTACGGCCGCGCCCGCTCTCTCACCAGCTGAGACGTCGAGTCCCGGCAGCCTGGTACGCTGTGTGACGGCCGTTTGTGTACGCGTCCCCGGAGTCCTCTGGAGACAGCGCTCAGCGGACCCCGCCTCCCGAGTTACGGAAGCTCCCCAGAGAATTCGACCTGGGGCACTCGGTGGCCACGAAGACCTACACGAGGAGTAAGCGTGCCGCTCGACGCCGCTACGAAGAAGCAGATCATCGCCGAGTTCGGTGCCAAGGAGGGCGACACCGGCTCTCCCGAGGTCCAGGTCGCGATGCTCTCCCGCCGCATCTCGGACCTGACCGAGCACCTCAAGACCCACAAGCACGACCACCACTCCCGTCGTGGTCTGCTGATCCTGGTCGGCCAGCGCCGCCGCCTGCTGCAGTACCTGGCCAAGAAGGACATCCAGCGCTTCCGTACGCTGGTCGAGCGCCTCGGCATCCGCCGCGGTGCGGCCGGCGCCAAGTAAGCACACTGTGAAGGGAGCGGTTCCCACACCGATGGGGCCGCTCCCTTTGCCGTACGTGCGCGACGTACCGGACGCTTTGTAGTCTGGGACACAGCGCACAACTGAAGAGGAGGAGCGCCCTCCCACGCCGCCGGTCCTCGGTAGTGGCATCCGGAAAGCCCCGTCGGAGGGGCCGAGAACCGGGTGCTTCGATCGAAGACCGGCCCGCACGCCAGGAGCGCTTCTCCGCAACCGTCCACCACCACACGGGTGGCGGACGGAGACGACGAAAATGGAGAAAACGCTAGTGGAGAACGAGACCCACTACGCCGAGGCCGTCATCGACAACGGCTCCTTCGGCACCCGCACCATCCGCTTCGAGACGGGCCGCCTCGCCCGCCAGGCCGCCGGCTCCGCCGTCGCCTACCTGGACGACGACACGATGGTGCTGTCCGCGACCACCGCGTCGAAGAAGCCCAAGGACCAGCTCGACTTCTTCCCCCTGACGGTGGACGTCGAGGAGCGCCAGTACGCGGCCGGCAAGATCCCCGGCTCGTTCTTCCGCCGCGAGGGCCGCCCCTCCGAGGACGCGATCCTCACCTGCCGCCTGATCGACCGCCCGCTGCGCCCGTCCTTCAAGAAGGGCCTGCGCAACGAGATCCAGGTCGTCGCCACCGTCATGGCGCTCAACCCGGACCACCTGTACGACGTCATCGCGATCAACGCCGCGTCCGCGTCCACCCAGCTGGCCGGCCTGCCCTTCTCCGGCCCGATCGGCGGCGTCCGCGTCGCGCTGATCCGCGGCCAGTGGGTGGCCTTCCCGACGCACACCGAGCTCGAGGACGCCGTCTTCGACATGGTCGTCGCGGGCCGCGTCCTGGAGGACGGCGACGTCGCGATCATGATGGTCGAGGCCGAGGCCACCGAGCGGACCATCGCCCTGGTCAAGGGCGGCGCCGAGGCGCCCACCGAGGAGATCGTGGCCGCTGGCCTCGACGCCTCGAAGCCCTTCATCAAGGTCCTGTGCAAGGCCCAGGCCGACCTGGCCGCCAAGGCCGCCAAGCCCGAGGGCGAGTTCCCCGTCTTCCTGGACTACCAGGACGACGTGTACGAGGCCCTCGCGGCCGCCGTCAAGGGCGAGCTCTCCCAGGCGCTGACCATCGCGGGCAAGCAGGACCGCGAGGCCGAGCTGGACCGCGTCAAGGACATCGCCGCCGAGAAGCTCCTCCCGGCCTTCGAGGGCCGCGAGAAGGAGATCTCCGCCGCCTACCGCAGCCTGACCAAGGCCCTGGTGCGCGAGCGCGTCATCAAGGACAAGGTCCGCATCGACGGCCGCGGCCTGACGGACATCCGCACCCTCGCCGCCGAGGTCGAGGCCATCCCGCGCGTGCACGGCTCGGCGCTGTTCGAGCGTGGCGAGACCCAGATCCTGGGCGTCACCACCCTCAACATGCTCCGCATGGAGCAGCAGCTGGACACCCTCTCCCCGGTGACCCGCAAGCGCTACATGCACAACTACAACTTCCCGCCGTACTCCGTCGGCGAGACCGGCCGCGTGGGCTCCCCCAAGCGCCGCGAGATCGGCCACGGCGCGCTCGCCGAGCGCGCGATCGTGCCGGTCCTGCCGACGCGCGAGGAGTTCCCCTACGCGATCCGCCAGGTGTCCGAGGCCCTCGGCTCCAACGGTTCGACGTCCATGGGCTCGGTCTGCGCCTCCACCATGTCGCTGCTGAACGCCGGTGTGCCCCTCAAGGCCCCCGTCGCCGGTATCGCCATGGGCCTGATCTCCCAGGAGATCGACGGCAAGACCCACTACGTCGCCCTCACCGACATCCTCGGTGCGGAGGACGCCTTCGGCGACATGGACTTCAAGGTCGCCGGCACCAAGGAGTTCGTCACCGCCCTCCAGCTCGACACCAAGCTGGACGGCATCCCGGCCTCCGTCCTGGCCGCGGCCCTGACCCAGGCCCGCGACGCCCGCCTCCACATCCTCGACGTGATGATGGAAGCGATCGACACGCCGGACGAGATGTCCCCCAACGCCCCGCGGATCATCACCGTCAAGATCCCCGTGGACAAGATCGGCGAGGTCATCGGCCCCAAGGGCAAGATGATCAACCAGATCCAGGAGGACACCGGCGCCGAGATCACGATCGAGGACGACGGCACCATCTACATCGGTGCCTCCGACGGCCCGGCCGCCGAGGCCGCCCGCGCCACGATCAACGCGATCGCCAACCCGACCATGCCGGAGGTCGGCGAGCGCTACCTGGGTACGGTCGTCAAGACCACCACCTTCGGTGCCTTCGTCTCCCTCATGCCCGGCAAGGACGGCCTGCTGCACATCTCGCAGATCCGCAAGCTCGCCGGCGGCAAGCGCGTGGAGAACGTCGAGGACGTGCTCGCGGTCGGCACCAAGGTGCAGGTCGAGATCGCCGAGATCGACCAGCGCGGCAAGCTCTCCCTGGTCCCCGTGATCGAGGGCGAGGCCGACACCGCCGAGGCCGACAAGGACGACTCCGACAAGTGACGTCGCGTAGTTCCCGTGTGACGGCCCGCCCCTCTTCGGAGGGGCGGGCCGTCGCCCGTACCCAAACACTCCTCAAGGGCCGCAGCGGCATCGGCACCGTCCGGCGCACGGTCCTGCCCGGCGGACTGCGCGTCGTCACCGAGACGCTGCCCTCCGTCCGCTCCGCCACCTTCGGCATCTGGGCCAACGTGGGCTCGCGCGACGAGACGCCCAGTCTCAACGGCGCCACCCACTACCTGGAGCACCTCCTCTTCAAGGGCACCGCCCGGCGCAGCGCCCTCGACATCTCCTCCGCGATCGACGCGGTCGGCGGCGAGATGAACGCCTTCACGGCGAAGGAGTACACCTGCTACTACGCCCGGGTCCTCGACACCGACCTGCCGCTCGCCATCGACGTGGTCTGCGACATGCTGACCGGCTCGCTGATCCGCGAGGAGGACGTCGACGCCGAGCGCGGGGTCATCCTCGAAGAGATCGCGATGACCGAGGACGACCCGGGCGACGTGGTCCACGACCTGTTCGCCCAGACGATGTACGGGGACTCGCCGCTCGGCCGCCCCGTCCTCGGCACCGTCGACACCATCAACGCCCTCGGCGCCGACCGGATCCGCCGCTTCTGGAAGAAGCACTACGACCCGACCCGCCTCGTGGTGGCCGCCGCCGGCAACGTCGACCACACCAAGGTCGTGCGCCAGGTCCGCGCCGCCTTCGAGAAGGCCGGAGCCCTCGAGCACACCGACGCCCGGCCCGTCGGCCCGCGCACCGGCACCAAGCGGATCCGCACCGCCGGCCGCGTCGAGCTGGTCAACCGCAAGACCGAGCAGGCCCACGTGGTCCTCGGCATGCCCGGCCTCGCCCGCACCGACGACCGCCGCTGGGCCCTCGGCGTGCTGAACACCGCCCTCGGCGGCGGCATGTCCTCCCGGCTCTTCCAGGAGGTCCGCGAGAAGCGCGGCCTGGCCTACAGCGTGTACTCGTACACCTCGGCCTTCGCCGACACCGGCCTCTTCGGCGTCTACGCCGGCTGCCGGCCCAGCCAGGTCCACGACGTGCTGCGGATCTGCCGCCAGGAACTCGACACCGTCGCCTCCGAGGGCCTCACGGACGAGGAGATCCGGCGGGCCGTCGGCCAGCTCTCCGGCTCCACCGTCCTCGGCCTGGAGGACACCGGCGCGATCATGAACCGCATCGGCAAGAGCGAGCTGTGCTGGGGCGACCAGATGTCCGTCGACGACATGCTGGCCCGCATCTCCGAGGTCACCCCGGACGACGTCCGCGCGGTCGCCCGGGAT
Organism: Streptomyces sp. NPDC034086; assembly: GCF_055575515.1. NCBI lineage: Bacteria > Bacillati > Actinomycetota > Actinomycetes > Kitasatosporales > Streptomycetaceae > Streptomyces > Streptomyces sp. NPDC034086. The sequence goes on from NZ_JBVISM010000002.1 coordinate 970,944, forward strand.
GTACTGGCCCAGCGGCCCTCGCTGGCGGTGATCGGCCCCCTCAAGGAGAAGCAGGCCGCCCGCCTCGACGAAGCGGTCGCCCAGAACCGTACGCACGCACCCTAAGGAAGCAACAATGAGCAAGCTGCGCGTGGCAGTCCTCGGCGCCCGGGGCCGCATCGGCTCCGAGGCGGTCAGGGCGGTGGAGGCCGCCGAGGACATGGAGCTGGTGGCGGCCCTCGGCCGGGGCGACAAGCTGGAGACGGTGGCCGAGGCGGGAGCCCAGGTCGCGGTCGAGCTGACCACCCCCGACTCGGTGATGGGGAACCTGGACTTCCTCGTCAGCCACGGCATCCACGCCGTGGTCGGCACCACCGGCTGGAACGAGGACCGCCTCGCCCGGCTGAACACCTGGCTGGCCGCCTCCCCGGAGACCGGTGTGCTCATCGCCCCGAACTTCTCCATCGGCGCCGTCCTCACCATGAAGTTCGCCGCCCAGGCCGCCCGCTACTTCGAGTCCGTCGAGGTCGTCGAACTCCACCACCCCAAGAAGGTCGACGCCCCGTCCGGCACGGCGACCCGTACGGCCCAGCTCATCGCGGCCGCGCGGGCCGAGGCCGGCCTCGGCGCCCAGCCCGACGCCACCGCCACGGGCCTCGACGGCGCCCGCGGGGCCGACGTCGACGGCGTCCCGGTCCACGCCATCCGCCTGCGCGGCCTGCTGGCCCACCAGGAGGTGCTGCTCGGCGGCGAGGGCGAGACCCTGACGATCCGTCACGACTCCCTGCACCACAGCAGCTTCATGCCGGGCATCCTGCTCGGCGCCCGCCGCGTGACGCAGACCCCGGGCCTCACCTTCGGCCTGGAAAACTTCCTCGACCTCGGCTGATGAGGCAGTAGCACGATGCGCGCGAAGATCACCTACCTCGTCACGGCCGCCGTCCTGGTCGTCTACTTCCTCCTGGTCGGCAGCCGGGGCCTGTTGCTGATCCAGCAGGGCACCTGGCTCACCGTCACCTTCGGTGCGGCCGTGCTCGTCATGCCGGTCATCGGCATCTGGTTCCTCTGGATGAACACCCGCTTCGTCACCCGGGCCAACCAGCTCGCCTCCGAACTGGAGGCCGAGGGCGGCCTGCCCGCCGACGAGCTGGAACGGGACCAGTACGGCCGGATCCTGCGCGACTCCGCCGACGAGGTGTTCGCGCGCCGCAAGGCGGAGACCGAGGACGCCCCGGGGGACTGGCGCACCTGGTTCCGCCTCGCCGTCGCCTACCACGACGCCCGCGACACCCCGCGGGCCCGCAAGGCCATGCAGCGGGCCATCGCCCTGCACCAGGCGCGCGCCTAGGCGCGCGGACGCCGGAACGGAAGGGCCCGTACAGGACGATCCCCGTACGGGCCCTCGTGGCGTTCCCGGCCCGTCAGGCGGGCACCGCCCGGTACTGGTCGGCCCACGCCTCCAGCTGTCCGGCGGCCCGGTCGAAGGCCTCGCCCCGCGCCAGGAAGTCGGCGCTGTGGTCGGTCAGCAGCACCGTCAGCTCCCGGCCGCGCGCGTCCACCGTCAGCGCCTGACCCTGCACCGTCCGCGGCAGCCCCAGCCAGCGCACCGGCTGCTGCACCGTACGGACCTTCTCGATCTCGCTCCAGGCGATGGACCGGGTCCCGAAGAACCCGACCCGGCGCAGCCCGGCGGGACTCACCCACACGCCCGCGCGCAGGATCCGCAGCGCGGAGCCGACCACGGCCAGCGAGGCGGCCCCGGCGATGCCGGCACCGGTCCAGGTGCCCGCGAAGGCGATGATCACCGTGGCCAGCAGCATGAAGGCCGAGAGCAGCAGCAGCACCGCCGCACCCGCGACCCGCCACGGTCCGGGCCGGTAGGGGCGGCGCCAGCGCTCGGGATCCACATGGGGGAGGGCTTCGTCCTCGTGTGCGTCGAAGACGCCGTCGGCCGTCAAGAAGGGCAGGGGCACGGCAGGACCTCACTCACATGCACGTTCGGTTGGGCTGTGCCCGAGAGGCTACCGCTCCCCGGACACCTCCGATTGCTGCGCCGTCCCCGCGGGCCGGTCGGACGCCTGGTACGGCTGCAGCGCGGGTATGCCGAAGAGCAGCGAGCCCACGAGCCCCGCCACCACGGTCAGTCCGACCAGACTACGGGCGGTGATCTGGGTGACGCTCAGACTCTCGCGCGGCGGCGGAGTGACATTGCTTCGGAAACGCTCGGCCTCGGCGACGAAGGCGAAGGGAACGGGTTCGCGCCGGCGGAACACGGTGGCGGCTCTCCTTGGGGTCGGGGGCCCTGGGCCCGGATCCTGACGGATGGTGTGCTTTCTCCCGGTCAGACGAACGAGGGGCCCGAGGGGTGCCCGTTTTCGGCACATCGAGCGGAATTCGTGGCGGCCCGTCAGCCCCGCGCATCTCACCGCCGGACCGCCGCCATCCGGGCGGTGACCGCTCCGGGCGGTGGCCGGTCGGGGCGTCCGCCCGATCCGCCGTAGAGTGGGCGCGCCCCTCGAAAGACCCGTTCGGAAGGACCCCGTGTGAGCGACACCGCCGCCTCAGACCCGAAACCCAGCTTCCGCAGTGACGTGACGGTGGAGCTGGTGAAGCACGCCGCCACCGACAGCGACGTGCTGTGGGCCGCCCGCGTGTCCACGGCCGGCGAGCAGTCCCTGGAGGAGCTCCAGAAGGACCCGGAGCGTTCCAAGGGCCTCATCAACTACCTGATGCGCGACCGCCACGGCAGCCCCTTCGAGCACAACTCGATGACCTTCTTCATCAGCGCCCCGATCTTCGTGTTCCGGGAGTTCATGCGCCACCGCGTGGGCTGGTCCTACAACGAGGAGTCCGGCCGTTACAGGGAGCTGGAGCCGGTCTTCTACGTCCCGGACGCCGAGCGCAAGCTCGTCCAGGAGGGCCGCCCGGGCAAGTACGTCTTCGTCGAGGGCACCGAGGCGCAGCTGGAGCTCACCGGCCGCCTCATGGAGGACTCCTACCGTCAGGCCTACGAGGCGTACCAGGAGATGCTCGCGGCCGGCGTGGCCCGCGAGGTGGCCCGTTCGGTCCTGCCGGTCGGACTCTTCTCCTCGATGTACGCCACCTGCAACGCCCGCTCGCTGATGCACTTCCTCGGCCTGCGCACCCAGCACGAGCTGGCGAAGGTCCCGTCCTTCCCGCAGCGGGAGATCGAGATGGTCGGCGAGAAGATGGAGCAGCACTGGGCGAAGCTCATGCCGCTGACCTACGCGGCCTTCAACGCCAACGGTCGCGTTGCCCCGTAAGGGCCGATGCACGGCTGGCGTACGCATGTGCGGGACAAGTCCCAAGTGTCCGTATTGCGGCGTTTCGTAAAGTTCATCTAGGCTGATCAAACGGACCCGGCACTGCTTGAACCCCCGAGCAGGCAGTGCCGGGATCCCACACCCACCCGGCTCCCGCCGGACGGCACCGCCTGTTGACGTCCCCCGAGGGGACACCGCGAGCATGGCAGCGAGTAGCGTGTTACCCATGGCTCCGATCTCGACTCCGCAGACCCCCTTCGGGCGGGTCCTCACCGCCATGATCACGCCGTTCACGGCTGATGGCGCACTTGACCTCGACGGCGCGCAGCGTCTCGCCGTCCACCTGGTGGACGCAGGCAACGACGGCCTGATCATCAACGGCACCACCGGTGAGTCGCCCACCACCACCGACGCGGAGAAAAACGACCTCGTACGAGCCGTACTGGAGGCGGTCGGCGACCGCGCCCACGTCGTGGCCGGCATCGGCACCAACGACACCCGCCACACCCTCGAGCTGGCCCGCCAGGCCGAGCGCACCGGGGCCCACGGCCTCCTCGCCGTGACGCCGTACTACAGCAAGCCCCCGCAGGAAGGCCTCTTCCAGCACTTCACGGCCATCGCCGACGCCACGGGCCTGCCGGTCATGCTCTACGACATCCCCGGCCGCAGCGGCGTCCCGATCAACACGGAAACGCTGGTCAGGCTGGCCGAGCACCCCCGGATCGTGGCCAACAAGGACGCCAAGGGCGACCTCGGCCGCGCCAGCTGGGCCATCGCCCAGAGCGGCCTGGCCTGGTACTCCGGCGACGACATGCTGAACCTGCCGCTCCTGTCGGTCGGCGCCGTCGGCTTCGTCTCCGTGGTCAGCCACGTGGTCAGCCCCGAGCTGCGGGCGATGCTCGAGGCCCACCTCGGCGGCGACGTCCAGAAGGCCACCGAGATCCACCAGAAGCTGCTCCCGGTCTTCACGGGTATGTTCCGCACCCAGGGCGTGATGACCACCAAGGCCGCCCTGTCCCTCCAGGGCCTGCCCGCGGGCCCGCTGCGCCTGCCCCTCATCGGTCTGACCGACGAAGAGACGGCCCAGCTCAAGATCGATCTTGCCGCGGGCGGGGTACAGCTCTGACAACAGACTTCACAACTGAACAAGCAAGACCGAAACAGACAAGAGCAAGTGCACGATTGACATGCGCGCCACGTGCCTGAGGGGTACGTGGCGCGCGTGGTGAAGGAGAACCTTTGAGCCATCCGCACCCTGAACTCGGCCCGCCGCCCAAGCTTCCCAAGGGCGGCCTCCGGGTCACCCCGCTGGGCGGTCTCGGCGAGATCGGCCGCAACATGACCGTCTTCGAGTTCGACGGCCGCCTGCTGATCGTCGACTGCGGCGTGCTCTTCCCCGAGGAGGAGCAGCCGGGCATCGACCTGATCCTGCCGGACTTCACGTCGATCCGGGACCGTCTCGACGACATCGAGGGCATCGTCCTCACCCACGGTCACGAGGACCACATCGGCGCCGTCCCGTACCTCCTCCGGGAGAAGCCGGACATCCCGCTGATCGGCTCCAAGCTGACGCTGGCGCTCATCGAGGCCAAGCTCCAGGAGCACCGCATCCGCCCCTACACCCTCGAGGTGAAGGAAGGCGAGCGCGAGAACCTGGGCCCCTTCGACTGCGAGTTCATCGCCGTCAACCACTCCATCCCGGACGCCCTGGCCGTCGCCATCCGCACCGGTGCGGGTCTCGTCGTCGCCACCGGCGACTTCAAGATGGACCAGCTTCCGATGGACAACCGCCTCACGGACCTGCACGCCTTCGCGCGTCTGAGCGAAGAGGGCATCGACCTCCTCCTCTCGGACTCGACGAACGCCGAGGTCCCGGGCTTCGTCCCGCCGGAGCGCGACATCTCCAACGTGATCCGCGGCGTGTTCGCGGGCGCGCAGAAGCGGATCATCGTGGCCTCCTTCGCGAGCCACGTGCACCGCATCCAGCAGGTCCTGGACGCCGCCCACGAGTACGGCCGTCGCGTCGCCTTCGTCGGCCGCTCGATGGTCCGCAATATGGGCATCGCCCGTGACCTGGGCTACCTGCGCGTGCCGGCCGGCCTCGTCGTCGACGTCAAGACCCTCGACGACCTGCCGGACGACGAGGTCGTGCTCGTCTGCACGGGCTCCCAGGGCGAGCCGATGGCGGCCCTGTCCCGGATGGCGAACCGCGACCACCAGATCCGGATCGTCCCCGGCGACACCGTCATCCTGGCGTCGTCCCTGATCCCGGGCAACGAGAACGCGGTCTACCGCGTGATCAACGGCCTGACCCGCTGGGGCGCCAACGTCGTGCACAAGGGCAACGCCAAGGTGCACGTCTCCGGCCACGCCTCCGCCGGCGAGCTGCTGTACTTCTACAACATCTGCAAGCCGCGGAACCTGATGCCGGTCCACGGCGAATGGCGCCACCTGCGCGCCAACGCCGAGCTCGGCGCCATGACGGGCGTCCCGAAGGACCGCATCGTCATCGCCGAGGACGGCGTGGTCGTCGACCTCATCGACGGCAAGGCCCGTATCTCCGGCAAGGTCCAGGCCGGCTACGTGTACGTGGACGGCCTCTCGGTCGGCGACGTCACCGAGGCCTCCCTCAAGGACCGTCGCATCCTCGGTGACGAGGGCATCGTCTCGGTCTACGTCGTGGTCGACAGCACCACGGGCAAGGTCGTCAGCGGCCCGAACATCCAGGCCCGCGGTTCCGGCATCGAGGACTCGGCCTTCGGGCCGGTCAGCGCGAAGATCGAGGAAGCCATCGCCCGCGCCGCGGCCGACGGCGTCGCGGAGCCGCACCAGATCCAGCAGCTCATCCGCCGGACCATGGGCAAGTGGGTGTCGGACAGCTACCGCCGCCGCCCGATGATCCTCCCGGTCGTGGTCGAGGTCTGACCTCGGCCTACGTAGCGACCCTCCTGGAGCGGGGCAACCGGATTTGCATCCGGGGGCCCCGCTCCAGTACGTTTACGGCTCCACCTCGCAGGGACCGGGCACACACGTGTGCCCGCTGCCGCACGCGAGCGGGTGGCCATCAGCACTCAGGGAGACCTGATAAAGTCTGATCCGCTCGAAAGGGAAAGGCCCTCCGAAGGCCATCGGAATTCGAAACCAAGTCGGAAACGACAGGGAAAAGAATCTGATAGAGTCGGAACCGCCGGAAAGGGAAAGCGCGAAAGCGCAGGACCTGGAAAGGAAGCGAGAAAGACTCTGATAGAGTCGGAAACGCAAGAACGAAGAACGAAAGCCCGGAGGAAAGCCCGCGAGGGTGAGTACGAAGGAAGCGTCCGTTCCTTGAGAACTCAACAGCGTGCCAAAAATCAACGCCAGAAGTTGATACCCCGTCCACTCCGGTGGAT